>DATHYT010000023.1:0-19915 GCA_035459025.1 Burkholderiales bacterium
CCTTGCGGGGCCTTCGCACTTGCCTTGCGGTGCTGCGCTCAGCGCGAGGGAGGCGTATCGCTGCCGTCGCTCGCAGCCGAGGTGCGCGCCACCGCCGCGCCCACCAACACGATCGTGCTGCCGACCTTGTTCGCCGTACCGACGCCCGCGAGCATGCCGCCCGTGGACGTGCCGCCCGCCGTGCCGGCCGGCGCGGTCTGGGTCGGCGCCGCCGTGGACGCCTGTGCCAGTATCTGCGTCGCGTCGCCCGCGTTACCCGCCTTCACGTCGCCACGCAGCACCGACTGCGCCAGCGCCGCGCCCACGCCGAATGCACACGCGATTGCAATACAGATCTTCGTCATGCGGATCATGTGCAACCCCCTACGCCAATTAACTGCCTAGTCGCACGCCGCCCTTTTCAGAACTTGTGCTGCCTGCATGGGCAAACAGGCAATTTGTCACACCTTATGCCCATGCAGCCCGTCGGCGCAATGCTCCGAACGTGGGAGGGAAACGGGTCACGCGCGTCCGCCCCGCCGCGCTTTTCCGAAAAGCTTCACAAAGTACTGCGCATTTCCATGGTAACTTGCTATGACATATGGGGATTGCGAATCTATCGCTGGCCAAGCTATCTTTTCGTCAGATAGCAGCTGCAGGCGCGCTGACCTGCGCGGGCCTGCTCGGCACCGGGTATTACCTGCAGTACTTCCAGGGCCAGGATCCCTGTCCGCTGTGCCTCCTGCAGCGCGGCTTCTATTACGGGATCCTCGTCGTGCTGGCGGTTGGCGCGCTGCACGGGCCCGGGCGCAGGGGGAGGATCGCGTATTCGATCGGCGCGCTCCTCTTCGCGGCGGGCGGCATCGCCACGGCGGTGCGCCACGTGTGGCTGCAGCATCTGCCGCCCGACAAGGTGCCGGCTTGCGGCCCGGACCTGTTCTACATGATGGAGAACTTCCCGCTCGGGCGCACGCTGCAGCTGCTGCTGCGCGGCTCGGGCCAGTGCGCCGAAGTGCACTGGCGCTTTCTTGGCCTGTCGATCGCCGAGTGGTCGCTCCTCTGGTTCCTCGCCCTCGCCGCCCTCGCCCTCACCCTCGCGCTGCGCAAGCAATAAATAGGGACAGACCTCATTTATCTTTTCGCCGCGTAGCGGACAAGATAAATGAGGTCTGTCCCTATTTACCGGGCGCGAGGCGCAGGCGTTTTGCGCCCACGGCCTCGATCTTCTTGCGGTCGGCGATCATCGGGATGTACTCGACGCGCGACCAGGCTTCGCTGAACGACCTGTAGTGCGCCGAGAGGATGTTGCCCGACTGCCCGCCGGAGTGGATGTAGAGCGAGTTGTCGAGGTCGGAAAGGTCGTAGATCGCGCGCATGCTCGCCGCGTGCGAGTTGGCGAACGGGTGCGCCTCGTTCTCCATGCGGTTGCGCCCCACGTTCACCGTGTACGCGTCGCCGGGCGAAGGCACGACGATGTCGAACCAGCGCGCAAGCCACGGCACGCGCCCGAACGGCCGGTGCTCGTGGCGCGCCTCGTGCGCCGCGCCCCAGCGCCACTCCGTCATGTCGCCGCCGTAGCGCTGGCGCAGATCGGCGAGCGCCGTATCGAGCGATGCCGCGAGCACCGAGTCGCAACTCTCCAGGGAGCGCGTGCGCACGTCGTCGCACCAGCGCCCCTGGCCGTCGCGGTCGGTGAGCACGGCGGTGAGGAACTGGGCGCGCGCGAGCCAGTTGCCGCGCAGCGCCTCGCCGAGCTCGTCGCCGTAGATCGCGCGCGAGAACTCGCGCCACCACGCCCACAGGATGAGCGGCTCGGCGCGCTCGGCGCTCATCGACGCATCCCATCCGGAAATAAGCTGCAGCGCGCGCCGGCCCTCTTCGCTTGCCGGCTTCACTTCGAGCAGGCGCGGCAGGAGCTCGCGCGCCGGCAGCGACACCACATCGCCCTGGATGCGCGCGAAGCTGCCGAGGGAGTGCGTGGGAAGCGCGCGCAGCAGCTCGGCGATGCGCTGCGCGCGGTAGGGCGACTGCCAGTCGCTGGAGATGAAGTGCGCGTAGCCCGGCGGCGTGATGCGATGGTTGGCGGTCACCACCTGCCCGCTCGGCGGGTTGTAGGCGTGCGGCAGCTCGGCGAAGGGTATGAAGCCCGCCCAGTCGTATTTCGCCTGCCAGCCCGGCGCCGGCGCCATGCCGTGCAGGTCGTTGGCGGGCTTTCGCACCGGCACGCGCCCGGCGGCGATGAAGCCGATGTTGCCGGCGGTGTCGGCGTAGACGTAGTTCTGCTGCGGCGAGTGGTAGTCGCGCATCGCGGCGAGAAAGCTCGGCCAGTCGCGCGCGCGCACCAGCTTCAGCGCCGACTGCACGGTGAGGTCGTCGTCGCGCAGCGCCGTCCACTGGAACGCAATTACGTGCCCGCGCGGCACCGCCGCGAGCGCGGCGCGCGACACGTCCGAGATCACCGGGCCGTGGCGCGTGACGCGCACCTGCAGGCGCACGTCGGCCGCGCCCTTCACCTTGATCACCTCGTCGATCAACGTGAAGGCGCGCGGGCCCTCTGGCGTGAGGTAGTTGCCCGCGCCGTCGAGGCGCTCGAGATAGAGGTCCTGCACGTCGGGCCCGGTGTTCGTCGCGCCCCACGCGAAGTGCGTGTTGTGCCCGAGCACGACCGCGGGCACGCCCGGCAGCGTGGCGCCGATCACGTCGATGCCCGGCGCCGTAAGGTGCGCGAAGTACCACACCGTGGGTGCGGTGAGCCCGAGGTGCGGATCGTTGGCGAGGAGCGGCTTGCCCGTGGCGCTCTTCGCGCCCGACACCACCCAGTTGTTCGAGCCCAGCCCCTCGAGGGCTTCATAAATGGGGACAGACCTCATTTTCGCTATAGGACGTTGGGGAAAATGAGGTCTGTCCCCATTTACGTTTGCCAGCCGCACGCTGTCGCGTTCCAGGCCGCCGTAGAGCTGGCGCAGGTCCGGGAGCGCGGGGTAGGTCTCGCCGGGATACGGCGGCAGCAGCTCGTGCAGGCGATCGTTGGAGAGCGTCTTCGAAAGCCGCAGGCGCAGCAGCTCGTTTCGCCAGTTGCCGCCCAGGTCCCAGGCCATCATCTTCACCCAGCCGAGCGAATCGGCCGGCGTCCACGGCTCGGGGTTGACGCCGGTCATCCAGAATTCCAGCGGCAGAACCGGCTTCGACGCGAGAAACGCGTTCACGCCGGCGGCGTAGGCCTCGAGCAGGCTTTGCGTTTCGGCGTCGAGGTGCTTCAAGTTGGCTTCGGCCGCGCGCCGGATGCCGAGCGTGCGCAGGAACCGGTCGGTCTCGAGCGCGCCCTCGCCGAAGGCTTCGGCGAGCCGGCCCGCGGCCGTGCGCCGGTTGACCTCCATCTGCCAGAGCCGGTCCTGCGCATGCACGTAGCCGAGCGCATGAATCGCATCGGCAAGGCTCTGCGCGCTGATGTGCGGCACGCCGTAGCTGTCGCGCAGCACTTCGACCGGCTTGGCGAGGCCCGCGAGGCGCACCTCGCCTTCTTCCTGGGGCAGGGACTGGCGCAGGTGGAAGTAGCCGCCAGCCGCCGCGACAACGATGAGAACTAGTGCCGCAAAGGCGACCCGGACCAGGACTTTCATCGTCTAAGCATACGATTTCTCGGTGAATTCGACCAATGCGGCAGCGCCGCAAATCTGCTATAAACGTGCCGTCACCATGGCATTGGGAGCTCGTAGATGCTCTACAGCCTGTACGAAGCGCAGCATGCCTGGCTCACGCCTTTCCGTCTGATCGCGGAAGCGCAGCGGGGATGGTTCGCCCATCCGTTCATGCCCTGGGCGGACCAGCCGCTCGCGAAGCAGATCGCCGCCTCGAACGACCTGTTCCTGCGCGTCACGCAGCGCTATGAGAAGCCCGAGTGGCGCATCGCCGGCGCCGACATCGAGCTCGCGCTGGACAAGCCCTTCTGCAAGCTGCTGCGCTTCACGCCGACCACGCCGCGCACGCGCGCCGCGCCCAAGGTCCTCGTCGTCGCGCCGCTCTCCGGGCACCACGCGACGCTGCTGCGCGACACCGTGCGCACGCTCCTGGCAGAGCACGACGTGTGGGTCACCGACTGGGTCGACGCGCGCCTCGTGCCGCTCGCCGCGGGGCCGTTCCACCTCGCCGACTATGTCGAGTACGTGCAGGAATTCATCCGCCTGCTGTCGCCCGACGCGCACGTCATCTCGGTGTGCCAGCCCACGGTGCCGGTGCTGTGCGCCATCGCGCTGATGGCCGAAGCGCGCGAGCCGCACGCGCCGAAGACCATGACGATGATGGGCGGGCCGATCGACGCGCGCAAGAGCCCCACGGCGGTCAACAACCTCGCCCTGACGCGGCCGCTCTCCTGGTTCGAGCGCCACGTCATCCACCGCGTGCCGGCGAAGTACCCGGGCTACCACCGGCGCGTGTATCCGGGCTTCCTGCAGCACCTGGGCTTCGTCGCCATGAACCCGGACCGGCACCTGAACGCGCATACCGACTACTTCAACCATCTGCTGGAAGGCGACGACGAATCGGCCGAGCGCCACCGCGAGTTCTACGACGAGTACAACGCGGTGATCGACCTCCCCGCCGAGTACTACCTCGACACCGTGAAGGCGGTGTTCCAGGACTTCGCGCTGCCCAAGGGCCGCATGGTCGTGCGCGATCGCCTGGTGCGGCCGCAGACCATCCGCGACACCGCGCTCCTCACCATCGAGGGCGAGCTCGACGACATCTCGGGCAACGGCCAGACCGAGGCCGCGCACCTGCTGTGCCTCAACATCGACAAGGACCGCCGCGAGCACTACCTCGCGCCGCGCGTGGGGCACTACGGCATCTTCAGCGGGCGGCGCTGGCGCGAGATGATCTACCCGCGCGTGAGGGAATTCATCCGCAAGCACGGATAAATGGGGTCAGACCCCATTTACGGCTGATAGATGATCGCCCGCACCGGTGTCGGGTTGTAGTCGTTCACCGGGTTGTTCATCTGCGGGCAGTTGGAGATGACGGCAAGCACGTCCATCTCCGCGCGCAGGTCGACATAGTCGCCGGGCTTCGAGATGCTCGGCCCCATGTCCATCGAGCCGTCGGCAGCGACCGGCACATACATGAAGAAGTTGAGGTTCGCGACCATGTCGCGCGGCCCCATGCCGTAGCGGCCGAGCTGGTCGAGGAAGTTCTGCCGGCAGTTGGGATCGTCCGGCTTGCCGTAGCGCCGGCGGTTGAGCGCCGACGAGCAGCAGCCGCCGATCGTGTCGTGGAAGCCGCAGGTGTCCTCGGTCACGGTCAACAGCGGATTGCAGTTCACCGAGTAGATCACCGTGCCCTTGCGCACGAAGATGCTGCCGTTGATCTTCATCGTGTCGGCGGCGGCGTAGCGGTCCTCGTAGTCGCGCGCGTTGTAGCACAGGAAATCCACTGCCTGGCGGCCTTCGAGATCGATGATGCGCAGCACCTGGCCGCGCGAGAGCTCGCGGCTCCAGCCGGCGCGCGCCAGGATGACTTCGGATGAGATGACGATTCCGGGGACCTGCTCGGCCGCGCTCAGCATGGCGCGGACTTTATCAGTATCCGGCCGTCCCGGTCCCCCGTCTGCCCTCCAGACGCACGGACGCCTCGGGCCCACGCTCGGGCGCCGGGATGTAGCGCCCGCCTTCGGCGACAGCGCGCAGCGCTTTCACCATCTCCCGCGGCCCGGCGGTCTTGGGAATGAAGCCCGCCGCCCCGAGCGCGATGCAGCCGCGGATCGCGTTGCGCTCGTCTTCGCTGGAGATCACCACCACCCGCGTGTCCGGAAACGCCTGGCGAAAGCGCAGCACCGCCTCGACGCCGCCGCAGCCCGGCAGTCCGAGGTCGAGCAGCACCAGCTCCGCGGGATTCTCCTGCAACGATTCGAAGGCCGTCTCGAGGTCGCCCGCGATACGGATGACTGCATCCGGCACCGCGCGCCCGGCGGCGTTACGCAGGTACTCCGCCACCACCGGATGGTCGTCGACGATGAGGAGGTTCATGGCGGGCCTTGCCTGAGGGAGGGACGAAGATTGTTCGCCTTGGGCCGGCACCTCACAAGTGCGGCAGGCGAGCGGGTGTGGCTTCTGTCACGTTATGGCGCGAAAAGTCGCTGGCGTGCGGCCTGAGTTCGCGAGAACCGATCGTTCGCCGCAAGGGCGAGAAGAGACTGCTCACCCCGTCGCCTGCCCCCTCCTTGCCGCGGCCAATATCAGGTCCGCCCGCGACGACACGCGGAACGCCGCATAGACCGCGAGCGTATGGTGCTTGGCCGTGGATTCGGCGATGCCCAGGTCTTCCGCGATCTGGGTGACCGTCCTCCCGGCGAGCAGGCGCTTCAGCACCTCGCGCTGGCGCTCAGTGAGCCGGCCGCTTGGCGAGCGCTCGCGCGCGCCGGCCGAGGCGCCGGTCAGGTCGGCGAACAGCTCGCCCAGTGCTTCCGGCGGAATGTAGCGCCCGCCTTCGGCAACGAGCCGCAGCGCGTTCACCATGACATTCGGGCCCGCGGTCTTGGGGATGAAGCCCGCCGCGCCCGCGGCCAGCGCGCCGCGAATCGCGGCGGCCCCATCCTCGCTGGAGATCACCACCACGCGCACGTCGGGAAAGGACTTGCGAAAGCGCAGGAGCGACTCGATGCCGCCGCATCCCGGAAGCCCCAGGTCGAGCATCACCATGTCGGCCGGGGCATCGCGCATCGATTCGAGCGCCGCCTCGAGATCGCCCGCGATGCGCACCACCGCGTCCGGAATCGCCCGGCCGGCCGCGCCGCGCAGGTACTCCGCGACCATCGGGTGGTCATCGACGATGAGGACGTTCATGGTGGCCTGGACGGTATCGAGTTCGAATTGTTCGATACCGGGTAACGCACGACAAGGGCAGGCGGTGGACAGAACATTCGTGGAGGACGGCAAGCGCCTGATTTGCAAGCGAGGCGCCCTCAGACATCTCAGAAAAAGATTGTTTGGGACGCGGTTTCGGTGCCGTGCGTTGCCGGGTCGAGAGTCAGGTAGTACTATGTGACTACCATGCCAGTCACCGCCACGAGCCTGAAAGTCCCGCCTGCTCTGAAGGCTCGGATTGAGAAACTCTCCAAGCGCACGGGCGAATCCGCGCACGCCTTCATGCTGCGCGCGCTCGAAGGCCGGGTCGAAGCCCTGGAGCGCTACCAGGAATTCCTCGACGACGGGATTCGCGCCGATGAAGCGATGCTTCGCAGCGGGCTAGGCTATGCCGCGAGCGAGGTGCACGAGTATCTTCAGGCCAGGATCCAGGACCGCGCTACACGCCGGCCGAAGCCGGTTCGATGGCAGAAGTAATCTACTCGGCCGAGGCCCTCGCCGATCTCGAGCGCATCATCGATTTTCTTCTGGAGACGTCGCCTGAAACGGCGGAGAAAGCGCTTGCCCAGATCCGCAGCGCAATCACGATCCTCGCCTCGCACCCCCATATAGGCCGACGCGTGGACAGGGTTCGACGCGAGCTCGTGATTACCTATGGCGCGTCAGGCTACCTTGCCCTGTACCGGCACGACGCCAGGCCAGACGTGACGCGGATCCTCCGGGTCAGGCATCAGCGGGAAGCGGGCTACATCGACTAGGCGATGTCCCGCGCGTCCGCTATCGCTTCAGCAATGCCTGGAGCTTTCGTGACGCCTGGTCGCGGCCGAGCTTGGCGCTCGCCACGTCGAGCACCAAGGACTCCCAGTCATCTACCTTCCTTGCAGGCGCGCCAGGATCAGGCAGCAGGCCGTTGGCGTCCAGAAACACCAGCGCCGCAGCCAAGGCGGTACGCTTGTTCCCGTCAACGAAAGGATGGTTGCGGCAAAGGTAGAAGAGATAGGCCGCCGCCACCTCGATCGGGTCCCGGATCAGCGGCTTGCCGCCGAATGACGCCTGCGGAGCCGCGACCGCGGATTCCAGCAGTGCGCGATCCCGCAGCCCGCCCAGCCCGCCGTGCGCCGCCAGCACCTCCTCGTGGATGGCGAGGACCGCCTCCACGTCAAGGTGCCGCAGCGCGCGCTCAGGCAAGGCGCTTGAACAGGCGGCTGTTGCGGCGAATGAGCGCCCGCGCCGACTTGCGGGCCTCTTGCGCCGGAACCGCCGCGCGCAGCGGGGTAATGACGATCGCCCCGCCCTCGTGCACCGTCACGTTGACCTGGTCGCCGGGCTGCAGGCCGCTCAGTTCGCGCAGCGCGGCATCGAAGATCAGCCCCTGGGAGTTCCCGATCTTGGTGATCGTCTTCAGCATCGGGCGATGTTAAACGATGTTTAACGCTGTGTCCAGCCGCCCTACCTTGCCCTCTGCTGGCGCAAGTACAGGTTATTCGCCACCAGCGCCCCGATCACCACCGCCGCCCCCGCCAGCTCGATCGCCGCGTAGCTCCGCCCCAGCCACGCCTCGATCGCGAACACGATCACCGGGATGAGGTTCAGCATCAGCATGGTGTTCAGCGCGCCGAGGTACTTCACGCCGTTATTGAACCCGAGCACGCCGAGCACCACGGTGAAGACGACGAAGTAAGCGAGCTGCCACTTCACCGACCACACGGCTTCGAACGTGGGCAGCTCGACGTAGCCGAGCCCGATCGCCGCGGCGTTGATCGCAACGAGGCCGATCGCGCCCGGGATCGCCGTCAGTACCGTCATCCTGAGCGGCGACCAACCCGAGAAGTGCCAGCCCGCCATCGTGTAGACCACCCAGCTCAGCGCGCCGAGAAAGACGAGCAGGTCGCCAAGCAGCGAGCCGCCCGCGAAGACATCCTCGAGGCTGCCCTTGGTCACCACCAGCACCACGCCCGCGATCGCCGCGGCCACGCAGCCGATGGTGAATGGGTGCGGCCGCCGGCCCTGCGTGAGCCACACGGCGATCGCCGTCATCGGCGACTGCAGCGCCATGATGATCGCGGCGTGCTCGGGGCGCGTGTGGACGAGCCCCCACCAGACGAGCAGGTTGAAGCCGCAAAAACCGATCAGGCCGAAGAGCGCTGCCGGCACGCCGCGCCCGCCATAGCGCAGCGCCTGGCGCCCCTCCACCGCCCAGAGGATCGCGACGAAGAGCAGGACGCCGAAGGCGTAGCGAAACGAGCCGAGGAAGAACGCATCCAGCACCGGCAGCGTCCGCTTCGCCACAGAGAAGAGCGCGCCCCAGGAGCCGATGGCAATGGCGAGCCAGACGAGGCCCTTGGCGAAGTCGGAACCCACAAGAAAAAAGGGGACAGACCTCATTTATCTCATCTGCGGCGACAGATGAGATAAATGAGGTCTGTCCCCATTTAGTTGTTACGCGGCCTTCTTTTCGTCCCTGAGCGCGCGGCGCAGGATCTTGCCGACGTTGGTCTTCGGCAGCTCGGTGCGGAACTCCACGTGCTTGGGCCGCTTGTAGCCGGTGAGCTTGTCCTTGCAGAACTCGAGGACCTGCTGCTCGGTCAGCGCCGGGTCCTTCTTCACGATGAAGAGCTTGGGCACCTCGCCCGAATGCTCGTCGGGCACGCCGATCGCAGCCACCTCGAGCACGCCCGGGTGCATCGCCACCACCTGCTCGATCTCGTTCGGGTACACGTTGAAGCCCGAGACCAGGATCATGTCCTTCTTGCGGTCGACGATGCGCACGAACCCCTGCGGGTCCATCACGCCGACGTCGCCCGTGTGCAGCCACCCGTCCTTGTCGAGCACCTTCGCGGTCTCGTCGGGGCGCTGCCAGTAGCCCTTCATCACCTGCGGGCCCTTGATGCAGATCTCGCCTGGCTGGCCGAGCGGCACCGGCTTGTTGTCGTCGTCGCGGATCTCGAAATCGGTCGAAGGCACCGGCAGGCCGATCGAGCCGTTGAACTGCGTGAGGTTGGGCGGGTTCATCGCGGCCACCGGGCTGGTTTCGGTGAGGCCGTAGCCCTCGAGGATCACCTTGCCGGTCACCTGCTTCCAGCGCTCGGCCACCGCCTTCTGCAGCGCCATGCCGCCGGCGCCGCACACTTTCACGTGCGAGAAATCGAGCTTGTGGAACTCGGGGTTGTTGAGGAACGCGTTGAACAGCGTGTTCACGCCGGTGATCATGTTGTAGCGGTGCTTGCCGAGCTCCTTCACGAACGCGGGAATGTCGCGCGGGTTGGTGATGAGGATGTTGAAGCCGCCCATCTTCGCCATCAGCAGGCAGTTCACCGTGAGCGAGTAGATATGGTAGAGCGGCAGCGCGGTGATGATCACCGGCGTCGCGCCGCCCAGCGCCGCGGTCAGGTTCCACGAGGACTGCTCGATGTTGGCGAGGATGTTCTCGTGCGTGAGCATCGCGCCCTTGGACACGCCCGTGGTGCCGCCGGTGTACTGCAGGAAGGCGAGGTCGCCCTGCCCGACCACGAAGGGCTTCATCGCGAGGCCGGCGCCCTGCTTCAGCACCGCATTGAAGCGCTCGGCGCCCGGCAGCTCGAACGCGGGCACCATCTTCTTCACGTTGCGCACCACGAAATTGACGATGTGGCCTTTCACGCCGAGCAGGTCGCCGAGCGCCGCCACCGCGATGTGCTTCACGGGCGAGCGCGGCAGCACCTCCTCCAGCGTGTGGGCGAAGTTCTCGAGGATGACGATGGCCTCGGCGCCGGAGTCCTTCAACTGGTGCTCGAGCTCGCGCGCCGTGTACAGCGGGTTGACGTTGACCACGGTGTAGCCGGCGCGCAGCGTGCCAAAGAGCACGATCGGATACTGCAGGCAATTGGGCATCATGATGGCGACGCGCGCGCCCTTCGCCAGCCCTTTGGACTGCAGCCAGGCGGCGAAGTCGCGGCTCAGCTTGTCGATCTCGCCGAAGCTGAGCGTCTTGCCCATGCAGTGGAACGCGGGCTGGTCGGCGAACTTCCTGCAGCTCGTCTCGAACAGCTCGCCCACCGACTTGAACTCGTTCCAGGTCACGTCGGCGGGCATGCCGGGGGGATAGCTCTTCAGCCAGATGCGTTCCATGGGGTCATCCTCCTCGAGGCAGATGATACTAGCGTGCGGCCCGCAATACCCGCACCACGAGCGGCGCGGCGAGGCAGCCGGCGCCGATGGCCGCGTACCCGCAGGCCCAGGCGAGGAGGCTCGCCTGCCCGCCGGCAATGTCGAGCGCCGCGCCGAACACCGCCGGCCCGAGCATGCCGCCGCCGAAGCCGACGAGCGAGTAAAGGCCCATGGCCGCCCCGCGCAGCTCGGGCGGAGCGGCCGCCACGTACCCCGCCGTGAGCGTGGCCGACTCGGCCATGATGAGCATGGAATAGACCATCAGCAGCGCCACCACGAACGCCCAGTGCAGCGGCGCCGAGAACGCGAGCCCGATCCCCGTGAGCGACGATGCGGTCATGACGATGAGGATCCAGCGCCGCCGGCCGATGCGGAGCGCCATTTCGTTGCCGAGGATCGACGCCGGCACGGCGGCCGCGTTCGCGACTGCGGCGATCGCGGCCGGCCCCCAGGGCGCGCCGCCCGCGACCCCGAGTCCCGCGGCAAACGAGAGAAACGCCACCATCCAGCCGCGCGAGCCGAAGAGCTCCAGGCAGTGCACGCCGTAGCCGATCATGTAGCCGGCTGCGGCGCGGTTGGCGAGCACCTTGCGCCAGGCCGCGAGCGGAAACAGGATCGAATGCGTGCTGCCGGCGGGCTCTTTCGCCGGCAGGCTCGCGAACAACATGACGCCGGAAACGACGGAGCCCGCGGCGCACAGCACGAACGCCGCGCGCCAGCCCCACAGCGGCGCGATGAAGCCCGCCAGCGCAAAGGAGATCGCCGCGCCAATGCCGAAGAAGGACGTATAGAAGGCGATGTAGCGGCTTTGCGCCGGGCCGTGCACGACGTCCGACAGCAGCCGCAGGCCCGGCATGTAGGTGCCGGCGATGCCGGCGCCAAGGAGCGCCTGGAACGCGCAGGCGCTCAGGAAGCCCTGCGCAAGCAGACCGAAACCGGCGCAGCCCGCGAACGCGAGCGCGCTGCCGGCCGCGTAAACGTAGCGCCCGTCCACGCGGTCGGTGAGCGCCGTCCAGGCGGACACCGTGGCGATGTAGCCGGCAAAGAACAGGCTGGCGATGATCCCGGCTTCGGAGTTCGAGATCTGCCACTCGCCCTGCAGTCCGGGCAACAGCGCCGGATACGTCGAAAAGCCCAGCATCGAAAAGATGTGGGCGGCGATGAGAATAATGGGGACAGACCTCATTTTTCCCATCTGCGAATCAGGTGCAAATGGGAAAAATGAGGTCTGTCCCCATTTAACGCTATTTGTTCTTGAAGGACGGCTTTCTCTTTTCCACGAAGGCGGCCATGCCTTCCTTCTGGTCTTCGAGCGCGAACATCGAATGGAACAGGCGCCGCTCGAAGAGCACGCCCTCGGCAAGGCCGCCCTCGTAGGCTCGGTTGACCGATTCCTTCGCCATCATCACCGCGGGCAGCGAGGAGCCGGCGATTTTCTCCGCCATCGCCATCGCCTCTTCCATGAGCTTCGCCGCCGGCACGACGCGCGACACCAGCCCCGCGCGCAGCGCCTCGTCCGCGCCGATCATGCGCGCGGTAAGGATCATGTCCATGGCGAGCGCCTTCGACGTGAAGCGCGGCAGGCGCTGCGTGCCGCCCGAGCCGGGCATCACGCCGAGGTTGATCTCGGGCTGGCCGAACTTCGCCGTATCGGCGGCGATCGCCAGGTCGCACATCATGGCGAGCTCGCAGCCGCCGCCGAGCGCGAACCCGGCCACCGCGGCGAGCACGGGCTTCCTGATGTTCCTGATGTGCTCCCAGTCGCGCGTGATGTAGTTCGACCTGAAGGCATCCATGTAGCCGAAGTCCTTCATCGCCGCGATGTCGGCGCCGGCGGCGAAGGCCTTATCGTTCCCCGTGATGACGATGCAGCCGACGCCGTCGTCGGCGTCGAAGGCATACAGCGCCTGGGCGAGCTCCTGCATCAGCTGCGCGTTCAGCGCGTTCATCTGCTTTGGCCGGTTGAGCGTCACCACGCCCACGCGGCCCCGGGTTTCCACGACGATGAATTCAGTGCTCATTTGGATCGCGCCTTCATTTCGGAAAGGGGAATTGCGCCCGGGATGTCGATGCGCTTGCGGCCCGGCTCCACGGCGGTGAGCGCTTCGACCCGCCGCATGGTCTTCGCACTGCGCTCGGTGAGCTTCTGGTACAGGTGCATGTTGTCCGTCTTCCACGCGAGCTCCTCTGCCGTCAGCTCGCGCAGCACGCGCGCCGGGATGCCCGCGGCGAGCCCGCGCGCGGGAATCTTCGCCTCGGCCTTGACGAACGCCAGCGCCGCCACCATCGCCTCCTCGCCCACCTCGGCGTTGTCGTTCACCACCGCGTTCATGCCGACGAGCGCACCGCGCCGGATGACGCAGCCGTGCAGCACCGCGCCGTGGCCGATGGTGGCCTCGCGCCCGACCACGGTGTCCTTGCCCGGAAAGCCGTGCAGCATGCAGGTGTCCTGGATGTTCGCGCCTTCTTCCACCACGATGCGGCCGAAGTCGCCGCGCAGGCAGGCGCCCGGGCCGACGTAGGCGCGCGCACCGACGATCACGTCGCCCACCAGCACCGCGCTCTCGTGCACGAACGCGGACGGGTCGACCACCGGCACGAGTCCGTCGATGGAGTACACCTGGGGCATGCCCCGGATTCTAGCGCCGCTGGTGTAAGCTTTCGCCATGCCTCCGGTCCTCGTTTCGACGGCCGACGGCGTGATGACCATCACGCTGAACCGCCCCGAGAAGCTCAACGCCTTCGTGCGCGACATGCACGGGCTGTTGCGCGAGGCGATGGCGCAGGCCGAGGGCGACGCTGCGATCCGCGCGCTCCTTCTCACCGGCGCGGGCCGCGGCTTTTGCGCCGGGCAGGACCTCGCCGAGCGCGACATGAAAGACCCGAACCTCGACCTCGGCGGCGGGCTCGAGGCGAGCTACAACCCGTTCATCCGGCGCCTGCGCGCGCTGCCCAAGCCCGTGGTGTGCGCCGTCAACGGCATCGCCGCCGGCGCGGGCGCCAACATCGCGCTCGCGTGCGATCTGGTCCTCGCCGCGCGCTCGGCCGCCTTCATCCAGGCTTTCTCGAAGATCGCGCTGGTGCCCGACTGCGGCGGCAGCTACTGGCTGCCGCGCCTGGTCGGGCTGCAGCGCGCGATGGGCATGGCGCTCCTTGCCGAGCGCGTGTCGGCCGAAGACGCCGAGCGCTGGGGCCTCGTCTGGAAGTGCGTGGACGACGCCAAGCTCATGGACGAGGCGACCTCGCTCGCGCGCACGCTCGCCGCCGGCCCGACGCACACCTACGGCATGATCAAGAAGGCGCTCTACGCTTCGAGCGGCAACTCGCTCGATCAGCAGCTCGACCTCGAGCGCGACTTCCAGCGCGAGGTGGGCCGCCACGGCGACTACCGCGAAGGCGTCGCCGCCTTCCTCGAGAAGCGCCAGGCCAGGTTCACGGGGCGCTGATGGCCAAGGCGAAGAAGTTTCCGCTCGAACCGATCGAGAAGGGATCGCGCAAGAGCCTGCGCGAGCTGCAGCTGCGGCGCCTGAAGTGGTCGCTCAAGCACGCCTACGACAACGTCCCGGCGTATCGCAGGAAGTTCGACGCCGCGGGCGTGAAGCCCAAGGACCTGAAGTCGCTCGCGGATCTCTCGAAGTTCCCCTTCACGGCGAAGGCCGACCTGCGCGAGAACTACCCCTTCGGCATGTTCGCCGTGCCGATGGACCGGATCGTGCGCATCCATGCCTCTTCCGGCACCACCGGCAAGCCCACGGTCGTGGGCTACACGCAAAAGGACATCGATACCTGGTCGCACGTGATGGCGCGCTCGTTCCGCGCCGCGGGCGCGCGGCCCGGCGACAAGGTGCACAACGCCTACGGCTACGGGCTCTTCACCGGGGGCCTCGGCGCGCACTACGGCGCGGAAAAGCTCGGCCTCGCGGTGATCCCGCTCTCGGGCGGCATGACCGAGCGGCAGGTCCAGCTGATCCAGGACTTCAAGCCCGACATCATCACGGTGACGCCTTCGTACATGCTGGCGATCGCCGACGAGATGGAAAAGCAGGGCATCGACCCGAAGAAGGTGTCGCTGCGCATCGGCATGTTCGGCGCCGAGCCCTGGACCCACGAGATGCGCAAGCAGATCGAGGCGCGCACCTCGCTCGACGCGATCGACATCTACGGGCTGTCGGAAGTGATCGGGCCGGGCGTGGCGCAGGAGTGCATCGAGACCAAGGACGGGCTCACCATCTGGGAGGACCACTTCTATCCCGAGATCGTCGACCCGCAATCGGGCGCGGTGCTGCCCGAGGGCGAGCAGGGCGAGCTGGTGTTTACCTCGCTGACCAAGGAAGCGATGCCGGTGATCCGCTACCGCACGCGCGACCTGACGCGGCTGCTCCCCCCCACGGCGCGCAGCATGCGCCGGATGGAAAAGATCACCGGGCGCTCGGACGACATGCTGATCATCCGCGGCGTGAACGTGTTCCCGACGCAGATCGAGGAGCTGATCCTCAAGCAGCCCGAGCTTGCGCCGCACTATGTGCTCGAGCTCTCGAAGGACGGGCCGATGGACCATCTCACCGTGCTGGTCGAGCTCGCGCCGGGCGCCGCGGACGCCGACTCGGCGGCGAAGCTCAAGCACCACGTCAAGTCCTACATCGGCGTGACGGCCGACGTGAAGATCGTGCCGATCTCCACCATCGAGCGCTCGATCGGCAAGGCCAAGCGCGTGGTGGACAAGCGGGCGAAGTGATCCTCGGCCTCACCCGGAAGGAGCTCGAAGACGGCGCGCGGCTCGTGCACGAGGCCGTGCCGCCCACGCCGCAGTACAGCTGGCCGCTGCTCAATGAGCGCGCGGGCACCGAAGTGTGGGTGAAGCACGAGAACCACACCGCGACCGGCGCCTTCAAGGTGCGCGGCGGGCTGGTGCTGGCGCAGGAGATCAAGCGCCGGGATCCGAAAGTGGCAGGCGTGATCAGCGCGACGCGCGGCAACCACGGCCAGTCGGTGGCCTTTGCCGGGCGGCGCCACGGCATGCGCTCGGTGATCGTGGTGCCGCACGGCAACAGCCGGGAAAAGAACGCCGCCATGCGCGCCTGGGGTGCCGAGCTGATCGAGCACGGGCGCGACTACGACGAGGCGCGCGAGCACGCGGCGAAGCTCGCCAAGGCCGAAGGGCTGTTCTACATCGGGCCGTTCCACCGCGAGCTCGTCGTCGGCGTCGGCAGCTACGCCATGGAGCTCTTTCTCGGCGCGCCGCAGCTCGATGAAGTCTACGTGCCGATCGGCTGCGGCTCGGGCATCTGCGGCGTCATCGCCTGGCGCGACGCGCTCGGCCTGAAGACGCGCGTGGTGGGCGTGGTGTCGGAGAACGCAGCTTGCTACGCACACTCATTCGAGTCCGGCCGGCCGGTGGAAACGAAGACCGCGAACACGTTCGCCGACGGCGTTGCTGTGCGCGTGCCGGTGGCTGAGGCGCTCGAGGCGATTCTCGCCGGCGCCGATCGCATCGTGCAGGTGAGCGACGACGAAGTGAAGGCGGCGATGCGCGACTTCTACCGCTGCACGCACAACCTCGCCGAGGGCGCCGGCGCGGCGCCGCTCGCCGCGCTCATGAAGGACGGCGCGCGAAAGGGCTCGCGCTTCGCGGTAATCCTCTCGGGCGGGAACATCGACCGGGAGATGTACCTGGAGGCGCTCGGCGGCGCCTAGCGGCGCGTGCGCCGCTCGAGGGCGCGCAGCAGGAGCCAGAGGCCGGCGGCCGCCGCGAGGTGCTTCAGCGTGTGGCCGCTTAGCCAAGCGCCGAAGCCGAAGATCTCGCGGTCGTACACCTCGAACGCCTTGGCGAGGCCGTAGGCGGCGGCGAGCGCGAAGATCACGCCGCCGTGCGTATAGCGCGAGCGGTAGAGCACCGCGATGGACAGGATCACCGCGATCGAGCCGAACTGCACCGCGAGGTACGGGCGCAGGTTCTCGAACCCGGCGAGGGCGCTCCAGCGCCAGTAGACGACGCTCGCCAGACCGAGCAGGACCAGCGGCGCGAGCAGCAGATTGCCGGCGCGCACGCTGATGCGCTCCGCCACGACGGCGGCGACGAGCGACATGAAGGCGATCGTCATCGGCAGGCGGTCCCAGACCAGCCGCGCGTCGTCGGGCGCGAGGTGATACCAGGCCGAGCCGGCGCTGGTGAGCGCCACGCCGGCGAAGAACACCCACCAGGGGCGCCGCTCCAGCGGCGAGCGGAAGCGGCCCGAGCCCTCGGCGGCGCGCTCGCGCCACAGGAAGGCGAGGCCGAGCGTGCCGACGACCAGGAAAGCGAGGTTCGAAAGCGTGTCCGCGGCGTTCTGCACTTCGAGCAGCGCACGCGTGTCGGCGAAGAGGTGGTACGCCTGCGATTGCAGCAGCGGCGCGGACAGCACTCCCCAGGCCGCGGCGAGCGCGGCGAGGGCGACGGGTACCGCGATCTTCAGCCTCTGGGCCACGCTCGTTCCCCCAGCATCAATATTCATCAAAGCCTCCTAATCGACGACCACCGAGAGGTTCGCCTTGCGATAGCTGAAGAACTCGATGCTCGAGCGGTTTTCCTCCAGCGCGCCGACGAGCGCGAACTGCCAGTCGCGCCGGCGCCAGTTCTTGTTGCCGAGCGTGAGCTCGAGCCGGGCGCGCGCGTCCTTGCGCACCACACCGAAGAGCGGATCCGCGGCGCCATAGGTGCGCTCGCCGTACAGTGCGTTCGCGCCGAGGGTGTAGGCCGTCTTCGCCCAGAGCACGCTGATCCCCGGGCTGAGGTCCCAGCCTTTGTAGGAGTAAGGTTCCTCCGCTGCGTGCGAGCGTTCTACGCCGACGCGGAGTGACCCGACGACCGAGGGCGTGAGTGCGCGCCGCACGGCGAGCGCGCCGCTCGCGAAGTCGGCGTCCAGGTACTTGAAGTCGGCGAAGCGCACCTTGCCGATCTTGGTCTCGCCGGTCAGGCGCCACTCGGGCCTCTCCAGCAGGACCGCGTCGAGGCCGAGATAGGGAAAATCGTAGAGCCCGTGGCCGCCGAAGGTGCCGATCTCCACGCCGGCCTTGCCGCGCAGGCGCCCGGATTCGCTGAGCGCCTGCACCCCGCCCAGGTCGAGCGTGAGCCGGTCGATCTCGTGCCCGGCGAAGTCGCTGTAGGCCGCGGAGAAGTACCCGGCGGTGCGACCCGAGGCCGAGAACGGGCGCCAGCCGCGCACCAGATAGCGCAGCCCGTATTCCTCCTCCGGCGCCTCGGTCGGCGTGACGCGCAGATTGCCGATCGAGAACTCCTCCTGCGGCGCGAGGTTGCGCGGGTTGGTGTCCGAGATCAGCGTGACGCCGAACTTCAGGTAGCCGGTGCGCTCCTCGATGTCGCCGACGAAGCGCGCGATGTTGTCGCGCACGCGCCAGGGGGTGTCGGACTGCCGCGAGACTTCCCGGAACAGGGCCTTCGCTTCCTTGAACTTGCCCTGGGCGTAGAGCGCGCGCGCGAGCTCGAGCTTCACGCGCGGGCTGTCGGTGTGCTCGAGCATCTGCCGGAAGACGCGCTCGGCCTGCGCGGCCTCGCCCGACTGCAGGTGCTGCATGCCTTCGGCGAACAGGCGCTGCAGGACGTCCGGTTGCTCTGCGCCCACAGGGAGCGAGGCAAGCGCCAGGACAAACCACAGGGCGAGCGCGAAGCGGCGCATGGCGGCGTCAGCGCTTGGCGCCGTAGGCGCCGACGAACGTTTCGACCGTCGTCGCGGACTTGAGCGCGAAGACGCCGCCGAGCTCCTGCGCGGCCGGGCCGTAGAACTGCCCGTTCGACGTGCCGGTCATCGCACCGTCGGCAGTCGCTACTGCTCCGGAGAAGGCGCCAGACCCCGGGGCATAACTCAGAGTTCCGCTCAGATTCAGATGAGGCGCCGTCGTCACCTGGGCGGTGGTTGAAGGAGTACGGGTCGTGACGGTGCTGCTCGATGAGAAGCCGAGGCTGCGCTGGCTGAAGTTGGCCTGGACGCGAATATCCGCCGCAGCCACCGACCCGACGCCGCCTCTGCTCACATAGAGCCCCGCGAGCTTTCCGTAGAAAGTTGCGGAGCCCGCGTTCGGGACGGCGCCGCCCGGAGTCGCGGTGGTTGCGCTGCCGAACGACATGCCATTGGCACGGTCTGTGCCGTCGTCCTGCCGCGACGCCCAGACCCCGAAGGACTGGTAGTTCCAGCCAGATGCGTACGGATTGGCGACGAGCGCGACCGTCCCGGGCGTGCTCGTGAACATGGTGCTGGACGGGCTTTCGTTCCACCCGGTCGTCGTTCGCCAGAGCGTCTCGATGCCACGGCCCGCCGCAAATCCGGTGCCGCCATTGGGCACGAAATACCCTATGCCGGAAGCGGACGGCCAGACAGTTGCCGTGAACACGCGGATGCTTCGGGTCTCCGAGTAGGTCGATTCCGCTTGCAGCCCAATGGCCGACGGCTGTCCGACGTCCTGCGCTACGCCCATTTGCTTGGATACCCGAACGCTTACGTCCACGCCGTCGGCAAACACGGGGGCGCTCGACGCCGTGCTTTGCGGTTGAGTGGACGCGCTTGCTTGAGATCCCGATCCGCAGGTCGGGCATTGTCCGGTCGCTGC
Organism: Burkholderiales bacterium; assembly: GCA_035459025.1. Classification (GTDB taxonomy): domain Bacteria; phylum Pseudomonadota; class Gammaproteobacteria; order Burkholderiales; family SG8-39; genus JAABQT01. Next base: position 19,581 of record DATHYT010000023.1, read on the forward strand.
CCCTGCGAGCCCGGATAAGAAGCCTTTCAGCCCTTGGGCGAATTCCGCACCACTGGCACCCCAGCCGTCCTGCGACGCCTCGTCGCCACCTCCACCGCTGGCGCACCCGCTCATGATCATGGGCGCGGCGGTGACCAGCACCATCAAACGAAGTGTTTTCATGATTGTTCCTCGCTTTCGCGTGTCGGCTTCAACGCTTGGCGCCGTAGGCGCCCGTAAACGCGGCACCAGTCGGCGATTGCACCAGGAAAGCGCCGCCCGCCTCTTCCGCAGCCGGACCATAGAAGCGCCCGTTCGACGTCCCGCTCATGCTGCCGTCGGCCGTCGTCAGCGTG
>DATHYT010000024.1:0-4901 GCA_035459025.1 Burkholderiales bacterium
CGAGGTCGGAGGCACGGAGCTTGAGCATCGAGGCCTCGATGCCGATGTCCTGCGCGCCGGCGTCCACCAGGCGCGCGACGTGCCACAGCCAGGCCTCGCACTGCGCGAGCTCGGCGGCGAGGTCCGCGATCAGGAACTGCACGCCCTGGAACTCGACGATGCGCCGGCCCGACTGGCGCCGCTCGTTGATGTAGGCGAGCGCGTCCTCGAACGCCGCGCGCGCGATGCCGAGCGCGTGCGCGGCGACGCTCGGGCGCGACTTGTTGAGCGAGGCGAGCAGCAGCTTGAGGCCGTCGCCCGGCGCGCCGAGCAGGTTCGCACGCGGCACGCGGCAGCCGTCGAAGGCGAGCGTCGCGGTGCCCGAGGCGCGGATCCCCATCTTGTCCTCGGTGCGCACGACCGACAGGCCCGGCACGCCCTTTTCCAGAATCAGCGCCGAGATCGATTTCCGGTCGTCGTCGATCTCGCTCCACTTGCCGAACAGCAGGATCAGGTCGGCGACATCGCCATTGGTGATGAAGGTCTTGCCGCCGTCGATGACGATGTCGTCGCCCTCGGGCCGGAAGCGCGTCTTCATGCCGGTGGCGTCGGATCCGGCGCTTGGCTCGGTGATGGCGAGCGCCACGAGCCCGCCCTGCGCGATCCTCGGCAGCAGTCGCGTCTTCTGCGCCTCGGCGCCGAAGTCGACCAGCGGCTTGATGCCGTGGAAGTTGGTCGCCCAGATGATGCCGGTGGCTGCGCAGGCCTTGCTGATCTCGCGCACGCAGGCGAGATACGCCGCGTAGGACACCGGGTGCCCGCCATAGGCCTCGGGGATGAACATCGCGTTCAGGCCGAGGCCGTTGATCGCCTTGATGTTGTCTGCCGGGAACTCGGCCGTGCGGTCGTAGTGCTCGGCGCGCGGCGCGAGGACGTCGCGCGCGAGCGTGCGCACGCTCTCCACCAGCATGCGCTCCTCGTCCTCGAGCGCGAGCGTGCCATCGAGGCGCTCAAACACCTTCATCAATGGGCCATCCCCTGGCCGCCGTCGAGGTAGAGGGTCTCGCCGGTGAGGTACGGAATGTCCTCGGCGAAGAGCGCCGCCACCAGGCGCGCGACGTCCTGCACGCTCCCCGGTCCGCCGGTCGGCACACGCGCCGCGAGGAAGTCGCGCAGCGCGCCCTTCTGCATCGCCTCGGCGTTGAGCTCGGTCTCGATGTAGCCGGGGGCAACGTCGAGCACGCGAATTCCCTTCGGCGCCCATTCGACCGCGAGGCAGCGCGTGATGGCGCCGACCGCGGCCTTGGAGGCGCAATAGGCGAGGTTCTGCTTCACGCCGAGCTTGTCGAAGAACGAGCCGATGTTGACGATGGTGCCGCCCGCGCGCGCCAGGTACGGATAGGCCTCGCGGCAGCACAGGAACACCGAGCGTGCGTTGGTGTTCATCACCTCTTCGTATCTTGCGGTCGGCAGCTCCGCCGAGCGGCCGTAGAGGTGCACGCCGGCGTTGTTCACCAGCCCATCGATGCGCCCGGCCTTCTGCGCGAGCGTCTTGAACGCCGTCCTGACGGATGCTTCGTCGTTGACGTCGCAGGCCACGGCCAGCGTGCCGTCGCCGCCGACGGCCTTCCGGGTCAGCGCGCCCACCGTGAATCCCCGGCGCAGCAGCTCCGCGGCGATCGCCGCGCCGATGCCGCGGCTCGCGCCGGTGACCGCGATGACACGGCTTGGCGCGGACACCTCATTTCTCCTTTGCGGGCTCGCGCCAGCGCACGGCTTGCGGCGCGATGCGGCCGCTCTTCGCCCATTCCTGCAGCTCGCGCTTCAGGATCTTGCCGCTCGCGGTGAGCGGGAAGGCGTCCAGGGCGAGGAAGTATTCGGGCATGTCGTACTTGGAAAGGCCGACCGCGTGCAGGTGATCCAGCAAGGCTTCCCCGGTCACGCGCTCGCCCTCGCGGCAGATTACCGCAAGGCAGACCTTCTCGCCGAGGCGATCGTCGGCGATGCCGAACGCCGCCGCCTTCTGCACCGCCGCATGCTGGTGCGCCAGGTCCTCGATCTTCGCCGGGTGGATGTTGTGCCCGCCGCGGATGATGAGGTCTTTCTTTCGGCCGACGATCCTCAGGCAGCCGCGCGCGTCGAGCGTGCCGAGGTCCCCGGACATGAACCAGCCGTCCTTGTTGAACGAATCCTCGGTGGTCGCCTGGTTGTCGAAATAGCCGAGCATAAGGAGCGCGCCGCGCGTGCCGATCTCGCCGACCGTGCCCGCCGGCACCTCCAGGTCGGGATTTTCCTGGCTGAAGATGCGCGTCTCATAGCCGTGGCAGGCGCGCCCGCAGGTCTCGACGATGGTCTGCGCGTCGTCCGTGGGCAGGGTGTACTGGTGCGAGCCGTTCTCGGTCATGCCGTAGATGTTCTGCGGCGTGATGCCCATGCCGAGGAAGGTCTGCGCCACCTCGCGCGGGATCGGCGAGCCCGCCATGTAGAACAGGCGCACCGCGCCGAGCGCCTTCAAGCCGCGGCGCTTGGCCTCGGCGAGGATGTCGATGGCGTGCGTCGGCACGCCCATCACGTAGGTGGCGCGGCAGGCAAGCGCCCAGTCGAGCGGCGTCATGCCCGCGGGCGGGTCCTTCAGCACGAGCTCGAAGCCCGCGGCCATCATCTGCTCGATCGCGACGGCGCCGATGTGGTGGCTCGTCGGCGACAGGCTGAGCAGCACCGTCGAATGATCGTGCTTCCAGTCGGCGACCATGGCGCGGCCGTTGGCGAGCAGCGTATTGTCGGAGTGCATCACGCCTTTGGGCACGCCGGTGGTGCCCGAGGTGAAGGCCATGTAGATGATCTTGTCGGGATCGGCGACGGCCGCCACCTCGCAGGCCGCGCCCGGCGCCGGGAACGACGCGCCGTCGACGTCGAATACCACTTTCATCGCGGGCAGTGCCGCCGCGCCGCCGGCGCCATAGCCCGCCTGCATCACCAGCGCCGCGGCGCGCGTGCGCTCGAGGAGTTGCACGATCTCGGCGCCGGTGTAGTTCTGGTGCAGCGAGGGGACGCAGAGGTATCCGTTCCTGGCGCAGGCCAGCAGCGTCACCACGCTCTCGGCGCGCGAGGGCAGCCAGACGGCGACGCGCTGGCCGCGGCGCACGCCGGCAAGGTGCAGCGCCTGCGCCGTCGCGTCGACCCAGGCGAGGAGTTCCTTCCATGTCAATCGCACGCGCGCGTCGCGCAGCGCGTAAGCCCCCGGGCGCGCGGCGGCGTGCTGCTGCAACAGCGAATAGAACGTGTCCTTGCGCCACGCCCCCGAGGCGTAATGGCGCGCCGCCTCCTGCGGGTTGAGGCGCGTCAGGACCGTGTTCATGCCCTAGCGGCCGAACTTGCCCGGGTCGGGCTTGCGCCTGGCGCGGAAGGCCTCCGAGAGCTCGTGCGACTCCTCGGTCTCGAGGTACTCGCGCAGCAAGAGGTCATGCGCCACGCGCGCGAGGCCCGAGACCCCGCCGTGGCGGGCGTTGAAGGCGCCCTTGATCGAGGCGAGGGCGAACGCGCCGCGCTCGGCGAGCTCCAGCGCCATCTTCTTCGTCTCGTCGCGCAGCTGGTCGTCGGGCACCACGCGGTTGATGAGCCCGATGGCGAGCGCCTCGCGCGCGCTCAATTTCGGGTTCAGCATCCACATCTCCTTGGCCTTTTTCTTGCCGACGAGATCCTCGAGGTACCAGGTGCCGTAGCCGGCGTCGAAGCTGCCCATCATCGGCCCGACCTGGCGGAACACCGCGCTTTCCTTGGCGATCGTCAGGTCGCACATCACCTGCAGCACGTTGCCACCGCCCACCGCAAAGCCGTTCACCGAGGCGATGACGGGCTTTTGCAGCCGGTCGATCGCCTCGTACATCTCGAGCGTGGGGAGCACCCCGGCATAGAGCAGCGTGTCCTCCATGCCCTCCTTCCTGCCGCCGATGCAGAAGAACTTGTCGCCCGCGCCGGTGATGACGAGCACGCGGGTGCGCGTCTCGCGCCGCACCGCGTTGATGCAGTCGCGCACCTCATGGCACATCTGCGGCGTGAACATGTTGCCGTCGTCGGGACGGTTGAGGGTGAGCCAGCCGATCGGCCCGTCCTCTTGGTAGAGAATGGTTTCATGACCCACGGGAGTTTCCTCTGCGGATTGCGCCAGGCGATGATAGTCGTTCGGCACGCGAATTTGAATGGCCGCCGCCGCCGCGCGCGCACGCACGCCTGCAGTTCGAGCCGCGAGACGATCGCCGCGCTTGCTTGACCGTCGGTGCCGTTTTGCTGCACCATCTTCCGGCCATCAAGGAGGAGGAATCCATGCACGTCATGAAGAGGGCTATTGCCGCGGCCGCGGCCGCCGCGCTGGTGCCGGCGTTTGCCGCCGCCCAGGAAGCGCCGATCAAGATCGGCGTCGTCTCGTTCCTGTCCGGCGCGGCCGCAGGGCCGTTCGGCGTCCCGGCGCGCAATGGCGCGGAGATCATGTTCGAGATGCTGAACGCCGGCAAGGTGCCGGCGCCCTACGCCACCAAGGGCTTCGGTGGCGCGCCGCTGCAAATGAACCTGGTCGACGAGTCGGGCGGCACCACCACTCAGGTGACCGAGTTCCGCAACATGGTGCAGCGGGACAACGTGGACCTCGTCATCGGCTACATCTCGAGCGGCAGCTGCCTCGGCATCGCGCCGGTGGCCGAAGAGCTGAAGAAGCTCACCGTGTTCTTCGACTGCGGCACGCCGCGCATCTTCGAAGAGAAGAGCTACAAGTACGTGTTTCGCACGGCTTCCACCGCGACCATGGACAGCGTCGGCGCGGCGCTCTACGTGCGTGACCTGAAGAAGGGCAAGATCAGCACCATCGCCGGCCTGAACCAGAACTATGCCTGGGGCCAGGACTCCTGGGGCGACTTCGAGCTATCGAT
>DATHYT010000025.1:0-54253 GCA_035459025.1 Burkholderiales bacterium
AGGAGCACGCGTTTGCCGGCACGTGCTGCCGCCAGCGTCGCGGGCAAGCCGGCGGCACCGACAATCGCCGCCATGACCGTGTCGCCCTCGGGTGCGGCAGCGAGATCGGCCAGGGCCGCCGGGCCGAACCGCAGCTCGCAGCCGACGTCGGCAAAGCTCCGGCGCAGTGCGGCGTCTTCCGCGCAGCCCGAAAGCACGGCGTAGCGCGGCCGGTGGCGCTGGCACAGCGCAAGGAGTCCCTGTGCGGAGGCGTGCGCGGTCAGCGCGTGCACGCGATAGCGCCGTGGGTGGCGCGCGACCACGTCCAGCGTGCTCGAGCCGATCGAGCCGGTGGCGCCCAGGATCACCAGGCTCCCCGGCCGCTGCGCGTCCGCTCTGCCGTGTTCCGGCGTCATGTCCGGGTCATGAGGTCAATAAGCATGGCGGCAATCGGCAGGGTAGGCATGATGCTATCGATGCGGTCGAGCACGCCACCGTGCCCAGGAAGCAAGCCGCCGCTGTCCTTGGCCCCGGCACGCCGCTTCAGCCCGGACTCGAACAAGTCGCCCACGATACTCACGCCGCACAGTAGGGCGGCACCGGCCAGATAGGGTATCCAAGTCGCCCCCTGTACAAAGGGACCGAATGGCGCGCCCGGCAGCGCGCAAATGATAGCGTAGATGAGGCAGGCGACGACCGCCCCCGCCACCCCTTCCCAGGTCTTGCCGGGGCTGATCGACGGCGCGAGGCGCCGTCGCCCGAAGGCGTTGCCCGCAAAGTAAGCTGCGGTATCGGCGATCCAGGCCAGCCCCAGAACGAGCAGCAGATAGCTCGGCGGCAGCGATAGCGCCGCGAAGCCCGCCAAAGCCAGCGCCAGGAAGCCAGCGAGCGCGAGCGCGGTGCGGCTCGAGCGTGCGAGACCGCGGTACAGCCACGCCGGGACCAGCATCAGCCAGAATGCGGTCCCGGCAGCAAGCAGGGTGTCGCGCCACGCGTCGCCTGTGCCAGGGAGCCACGCCACCGCGCCGCCCAGCACTCCGATGGCGATGCCGTAGGCGAGTGCGGCACGGGAGCCGAGGCCCGCGAGACGACCCCACTCCACGCCGGCGAGCACCAGCACCAGCGCGACGAGGAGCGCGAACAGCCTCCGCTCGAGCAGCAGCAGTGCGGCGAGGAAGGCTGCCAGCAGGACTGCCGCCGTCAGGATGCGCCGCAGCAGTCCTTCAGGCGAGCGCACCGGTCGCCGGGGACTGGGCGCGCTTAGCGTCCTCGAGCTGCTCGCTGGTGCGGCCGAAGCGGCGCTCGCGCTGCGCGTAGGAGGCGATCGCCACATCCAGCGCAGAGGCGTCGAAATCGGGCCACAGCGTGTCCGTGAAATACAGTTCGGTGTAGGCGAGCTGCCAGAGCAGGAAGTTGCTCACGCGCTGCTCGCCGCCGGTTCGAATGAACAGGTCCGGTTCCGGCGCGTAGCTCATCGCAAGATACGGCGCGATGTGCCCTTCCTCGATCGGCCCCGGTGCAAGGTCCGGGCGCTCCCGCAGCAATCGGCCGAGCGCCTGGAGAATGTCCCAGCGGCCGCCGTAGTTGGCCGCCACGGTCAGGGTCAGGCGGTTGTTGGCGGCGGTCAGGTGCTCGGCCCGCTCGATCAGCGCGCGCATGCGGCCGTCGAAGCGCGACAGGTCACCGACCACGCGCAGGCGGATGCCGTTGCGGTGCAGCTTCTCCACTTCGCTGGTCAGGGCGACCTGGAAAAGCTGCATCAACAGCGCCACCTCTTCAGCCGGCCGCCGCCAGTTCTCCGAGCTGAACGCGAACAGCGTAAGGTACTGCACCCCGCGCGAGGCGCAGGCTTGCACGGTGCCACGCACCGCCTCCACGCCGCGCTTGTGGCCGGCGATTCGCGGCAGGTGCCTCTGCCGGGCCCAGCGGCCGTTGCCGTCCATGATCACGGCCACGTGCCGCGGCACGGCGCCGTGCGCGGGAACTGCCTGCGTGGAACTGTCGGAGCCCATGTTGTCTCAGACCGCCAGGAGTTCCGCTTCCTTCTGCTGCAGCATCTTGTCGATCTCGGCGATGGCGCGATCCGTGAGCTTCTGCACGTCGTCCTGCGCGCGCCGCTCGTCGTTCTCCGAGACCTCCTTTTTCTTCAGCGCCTCCTTGAGGTGGTGGTTGGCGTCACGGCGCAGGTTACGCACCGCAACGCGCGCGTTCTCGGCTTCGTGGCGCACCACCTTGATCAGCTCCTTGCGCCGCTCCTCGGTCAGCGCCGGCATCGGCACGCGCACGGTTTCACCCATGCTGGCGGGATTCAGTCCGAGGTCGGAGTCGCGGATCGCCTTCTCCACCGGCTGCAGCATCTTCTTCTCGAAGGGCGCCACCCCGATGGTGCGCGCGTCGAGCAGCGTCACCTTGGCGACCTGGTTCAGTGGTGTCGGCGTGCCGTAATAGTCCACCGTGATGTGGTCGAGCAGCCCGGTGTGGGCGCGGCCGGTGCGCACCTTGGACAGGTCGGACTTGAACGCCTCGACGCTCTTGTGCATCTTCTGCTCGGTAGTCTTCTTGAGTTCGGCCAGCATGAAATCCTCCTTCAGACGTGCACCAGCGTGCCTTCGTCCTCGCCGGCGACCACGCGTAACAGCGCATCCTTCTTGAAGATGCTGAACACGTTGACCGGCAGCTTCTGGTCGCGGCACAGCGCGAGCGCGGTCGCGTCCATCACTCTCAGGTTCCGCTGGATGGCCTCGTCAAAGCTCAGGCGCGCGTAGCGCGTCGCCGCACGGTCTATCTTCGGGTCGGCCGTATAGACGCCGTCCACCTTGGTCGCCTTGAGCACGATCTCGGCACCGACTTCGCTCGCGCGCAGCGCGGCGGCCGTGTCGGTGGTGAAAAACGGATTGCCGGTGCCCGCCGCGAACACGACGATCCTGCCCTCTTCGAGGTAGCGGATCGCCTTGCCGCGGATATACGGTTCCACCACCTGCTCGATGTTGAGCGCCGACTGCACGCGGCAGTCGAGGCCGGCGCGGCGCATCGCGTCCTGCAGTGCGAGCGCGTTCATTACGGTCGCCAGCATGCCCATGTAGTCGGCGGTGGCGCGGTCCATACCCGCCGCGCCCGGCGCAACGCCGCGGAAGATGTTGCCGCCGCCGATCACCACGCCGAGCTCGACGCCCAGGCGCGCCACCGCGGCGATTTCCTGCACGATGGCCTCGATGGTCTGCCGGTTGATGCCGTACTGACCGTCGCCCATCAGCGCCTCGCCCGAGAGCTTCAGCAGGATGCGCTTGTACTTCGCGGTGTACTTGGCGTCGATTGCGGCTTCGCGCGGCTTCATGGCCTTGACGATCTAGCGTCCCGCGCCTGCCGTGGCCATCACTTCCGCGGCGAAATCGCTGCTCTTCCTTTCGATCCCTTCGCCCACCACCAGCACGCGATAGCCGTGGAGCTTCGCCTTCTTCGCGGCAAGCACCCTTTCCACTGTCAGCTTGTCGTCTTTGACGAACGGCTGCCCGAGGAGCGTGTTTTCGTTGAGAAACTTCGTCACCGCACCCTCGACCATCTTGGCGACGATCTCGGGCGGCTTGCCCTTGCCCGTCTCCTTCGCCCGCTCCGTGGCGATGTCCCGCTCGCGCGCCACGATGTCGGCGGGCACCTCGGCCTTGGACAGGTACTGCGGCTTGAAAGCCGCGACGTGCATGGCGAGATCCTTGCCGAGGTCCTCGGGCCCCTCGGCGTCGACCAGCACCCCGATCTTCGCGCCATGCACGTACAGGGCGAGCCTTCCCTGCGCCTGCAGCCGCGCGAAGCGCCGGATGGAGATGTTCTCGCCGATCTTCTGCACCAAAGCCTGGCGGCGCGATTCGAACTTGGCCAGCCCCTGCACATCCGCCGGGTTGTCCCGCGCGATGGCCTCGGCGACTTCCCGCGCGAAGGCGAGGAAGTCCTCGTTCTTGGCCACGAAATCGGTCTCGCAGTTCAGCTCCACCAGCGCACCGAGCTTCGCGTCCGGGGCAAGCCACGCGCCTACCACGCCCTCGGCCGCCACCCGCCCCGCGGCCTTGCTTGCCTTGGCCCCGCTCTTGATGCGCAGCAACTCCTCGGCCTTCTTCAAGTCGCCGCCCGCCTCGGCAAGCGCTTTCTTGCATTCCATCATCCCGAGCCCAGTCAGCTCGCGCAGCTCCTTCACCAGGCTTGCACTGATTTCCGCCATTGCGTCATGCTCCAGAAGTCAAAAAAAGGGGCCGAAGGCCCCCGGGTCCCGCTTGTCGGTCCGGCCTCAGGCGCCCCCCTCATCGTCGACCTCGACGAACTCGTCGCGCGAGGCCGCGGCGACTTCCTCGACAGCGTTCGAGCGGCCGTCGAGGACCGCATCGGCGATGCCGCGCGCGTAGAGGCGAATGGCGCGGCTCGAATCGTCGTTGCCGGGGATCACGTAGCTGATGCCCTCCGGCGAATGATTGGTGTCCACGACGCCCACCACGGGAATGCCCAGCTTTACGGCCTCGGCAATGGCGCCCTTCTGGTAGCCGACGTCGATCACGAAAAGCGCATCGGGCAGGCTGTTGAGGTCCTTGATGCCGCCGAGGGATCGCTGCAGCTTGGCCAGCTCGCGCTGCAGTCCGAGCGCTTCCTTCTTCGCCATGCCGTCGAAGGTCCCGTCCTCGGCCATCTGCTCCATTTCCTTCAGGCGCTTGATGGACTGCTTGACGGTCTTGAAATTGGTCAGCATGCCGCCGAGCCAGCGGTGGTCGACGAACGGCATGCCGCAGCGTTGCGCTTCCTCGCGCACGATCTCGCGCGCCTGGCGCTTTGTGCCGACCATCAGGATCGAGCCGCGGTTGGCGGCGAGCTGGCGCACGTACTTCAGCGCCTCCTGGTACAGGACCAGGGTCTTTTCCAGGTTTATGATGTGGATCTTGTTGCGGTGGCCGAAGATGTACGGCGCCATCTTCGGATTCCAGTACCGGGTCTGGTGCCCAAAATGCACCCCGGCCTCCAGCATTTGACGCATGGTTGCAGACACTGCGCGCTCCTTAGGGTTATGGTCTGCCGCCCCGGTCAACCGAAAACCCTTGCGGGCACCCTAACCGGCCGGGACGGGAAATTTGGCCCGCGGCAAGCCGCGAGCCAGCCTAAAATTCTAGCATAATCAGCCTTTTTCTCATTCCATGGCGGCCGTTCTGAAGACTCCCGAGGAAGCTGCGAAGATGCGCGTCGCTGGCCGGCTCGCGGCCGAGGTCCTCGACTACATCACCCCCCACGTCAGGCCGGGCGTGTCGACCAGCGCCCTGAACGACCTGTGCCACGCCTACATGGTCGAAGTACAGGGCACGACGCCGGCGCCGCTGAACTACGCGCCCCCCGGGTACAAGCCGTTCCCCAAGTCGATCTGCACGTCGGTCAACCACCAGGTGTGCCATGGCGTCCCTGGCGAGCGCGTGCTCAAGCCCGGCGACATCCTCAACATCGATATCACGGTGATCAAGGATGGCTTTCACGGCGATTCGAGCCGCATGTTCTACGTCGGCGAACCGAGCATCCAGGCGCGCCGGCTGGTGGAGGTGACCTACGAGTGCATGTGGGCGGGCATCCGCCAGGTACGCGCCGGCTCTCATCTCGGCGACATCGGCGCGGCGATCCAGGCGCACGCCGAGAAACACGGCTATTCGGTGGTGCGGGAGTTCTGCGGCCACGGCATAGGCCGGCGCTTTCACGAGGAGCCGCAGGTCCTGCACTACGGAAAGCCGGGCACCGGTTTGCGGCTGGAAGCGGGCATGACGTTCACCGTCGAGCCGATGATCAACGCCGGGAAGGCCGGGATCCGTGAGCTGGCCGATGGCTGGACCATCGTGACCAAGGACCATAGCCTCTCGGCACAGTGGGAGCACACGGTCCTCGTCACGCAGGACGGCCACGAGGTGCTGACGACTTCCGCCGGCACGCCGCCTGCCCCCGCTTGACGTGAGCGCGGTGCCTGCGCCGGCGGAACAGTGGCGCGCAGGGCTGGTGGCGGGCCGCACCGCGCTGCGCGAGTCCTACCTGCGCGCAGCCGCTCCGCAGCGCCAGCTGCGCGCCCAGAGCCGGCTGATCGACCGCACGCTGCGCGGCCTGTGGCGCGAGCTGCGTCCGGCGTCGCCCGCCGCTCTGGTGGCGACCGGCGGCTACGGCCGCGGTGAGCTCTTTCCGCACTCGGACATCGACGTCCTGATCCTGCTGGGCGCGCAGCCCGGGCCCGAGGAGCGCAGCAGCCTAGAGCGCCTGGTCGGCATGTTCTGGGACGTCGGCCTGGAAGTCGCGCATAGCGTGCGCACCGTGCAGGAGTGCGTCGAGGTCGCCGCCGCGGATATCACGGTGCAGACTACTCTGCTCGAAGCGCGCTTTCTCGCCGGCAGCCGCGGCCTGTACCGCGAGCTAACCGCTGCTGTGGCGGCCGCGTTGGATACGCAGGCTTTCTTCAAGGACAAGACGCTCGAGCAGGAGCAGCGGCACGCCAAGCACCAGGACACCGCCTACGCGCTGGAGCCGAATCTGAAGGAGGCGCCCGGCGGCCTGCGCGACCTGCAGACCATCCAGTGGATCGCTCGTGCCTGCGGCCTCGGTCGGCATTGGCGCGATCTGCACCGGCACGGCCTGCTGCTGCCCGCCGAGGCGGTGCAACTGGCGCGGCACGAGAAGCTGCTGCACGACTTGCGCATTCGCCTGCACTATCTGGCGGGGCGGCGCGAGGACCGCATCGTCTTCGACTACCAGACGCCGCTCGCCGAGCAATGCGGCTACCGCGGCTCGCCGACCCGCCGCGCGAGCGAGCAGCTCATGCAGCGCTACTACACCACTGCCAAGGCGGTGACGCAGTTGAACACCATCCTGCTGCAAAACCTGGAGGCGCGCCTGATCGGTGAGTCCGACGCCACGCCCCTCGCCCTCAACGAGCGCTTCCGGGTGCGCGGCGAGCGGCTCGAGGCCTGCGCCGAGGATCTGTTCGAGCGCGAGCCGCGCGCGATTCTCGAGAGTTTCGTGCTGCTGCAGCAGCACCAGGAGCTGCGCGGCATGACCGCGGCCACGCTGCGCGCGCTGTGGCGCGCGCGGCCGCGTGTCAACGCCCGGCTGCGACGCGATCCGGTGGCACGGCTGTTGTTCCTGCATTTCCTGCAGCAGCCGCGGGGCATCGTGCACGAATTCCGGCGCATGAACCAGTACGGCATCCTCGGGCGTTACCTGCCCGAGTTCGGCCGCATTGTCGGCCAGATGCAGCACGACCTGTTCCACGTTTACACCGTAGACCAGCACATCCTGATGGTGGTGCGCAACCTGCGTCGTTTCACCATGCCCGAGTTCGCGCACGAGTTTCCGCTGTGCAGCCAGCTGATGAACGGCTTCGAGCGGCGCTGGCTGCTGTACGTGGCGGCGCTCTACCACGACATCGCCAAGGGCCGCGGCGGCGACCACTCCGAGCTGGGCATGCGCGACGTGCGGGCGTTCTGCCGGCGCCACGGACTGTCACGGGAGGATGGCGAGCTCGTCGCCTTTCTCGTCGAGCACCACCTGAGCCTGTCGGGTACCGCGCAAAAACAGGACGTACACGATCCGGAGGTGGTGCGCGCGTTTGCCGCGCTGGTGGGCAGCGAGCGGCGGCTGGTGGCGCTGTACCTGCTTACCGTCGCCGACATCCGCGGCACCAGCCCGAAGGTGTGGAACGCCTGGAAGGCGAAGCTGCTCGAGGATCTGTTCCGCGCCACGCGCCGCGTGCTGTCCGGCGATGCGCCGGCGCTCGACGCGGCGCTGGCGGAAAAGCAGGAAGAGGCGGCACGACTGCTGCGCCTGTACGCGCTCTCGGACGAGGTCAAGGAGCGCTTCTGGGCGCAACTCGATACGCCCTACTTCCTGCGCCACGACGCGCAGGAGATCGCCTGGCAGACACGCAATCTGCACTACCGGGTAGACGCCACGACGCCGGTGGTGAAGGCGCGGCTGGCACCGATCGGCGAGGGCGTGCAGGTCATGATCTATGTTCCCGACCGGGAAGGGCTGTTCGCCCGCATCTGCGGCTATTTCGACCGCAGCGGCTTCAACATCGCCGAGGCCAAGGTGCACACCACGCGCCACGGCTACGCGCTGGACACGTTCCTGGTCATGGGCCAGGGCCTCGCCGCGCATTACCGCGACATGCTGCTGCAGATCGAGAAGGAGCTGGCGCAAGAGGTCGATTCGCACGAGGCGCTGCCGCCGCCCCGTGGCGGCCGGCTGTCACGGCGCGCCCGGCACTTCCCGGTGTCCCCGGCGGTGGACCTGCGCCCCGACGAGCGCGGCGCCTATCAGGTCCTGTCGATCGTCGCCAGCGACCGCCCGGGCCTGCTGTACGCGGTGGCGAGAACGCTGGCGCAGCACGGCGTGAGCGTGCATTCGGCCAAGATCAATACGCTCGGCGACCGCGCCGAGGACGTGTTCCTGGTATCCGGCGAAGCCCTGCAGCAGCCGCGGCAGGCGTTGCAGCTCGAGCAGCAGCTGCTGCGCGAGCTGCAGATCAAGTAGCCTCACTCCTCCAGCGGCAGCGCCTCGCCCGGGAACAAGGCCTCGTTGAAGCCGAACTTACGGAAGTCCCGGATGCGCATCGGGTAGAGCACGCCGTCGAGGTGGTCGCACTCGTGCTGCACCACCCGTGCGTGAAACCCCTCCACCACCCGCTCGAAACGCCGCCCCCGCTCGTCGAAGCCCGCATAGCGCAGGTGGCGAAAGCGCGGCACCACGCCCCGCATGCCCGGCACCGAGAGGCAGCCTTCCCAGTCCTCCTCCTTGTCGGCGGCCAGCGGCTCGAGCACCGGGTTGATGAGCACGGTGTCGGGCACTTCCTCCACGTGGGGATAGCGCGGATTCGCGTGCACGCCGAAGATCACCACGCGCAAACCCACCCCGATTTGCGGTGCCGCCAGCCCCGCGCCGCTGTAGTGCGCCATCGTATCGCGCATGTCGGTAAGCAAAGCGTCGAGCTCGGGCGTGCCGAACTGCCCCACCGGCTGCGCCTTTTGCAGCAGGCGCGCGTCGCCCATGCGCAGAACCTCGCGGATCATCCGCCCACCAGCCGCTCGATGATGCGGCGCACCCGACCCATGGCCTCCGCCAGCACCGCCTCGATGCGCTCCATCGGAATGGCGTGCGCGCTCTCGCCGCGGCCGGCGGCGTAATTCGCGCTGACCGCGATCGCCGCGTACTCCAGTCCCAGCTCGCGCGCGAGAGCTGCTTCCGGCATGCCGGTCATGCCGACCACGTCCGCGCCGTCGCGCTCGAGCCGGTTGATCTCGGCCGCGCTTTCCAGCCGCGGCCCCTGCGTCGCCGCGTAGGTGCCACCGTCGAGCACGCGCTCGCCGCAGGCGCGCGCCGCCTCGAGGATGCGCTTGCGCAGCGAAGGCGTATACGGCTCGGTGAAATCGATGTGCGTGACCGGCGCGCCCGCGCCTTCAAAGAAGGTGGCGCGGCGGCCCCAGGTGTAGTCGATGATCTGGTCGGGGACCAGCAGCGCGCCCGGCGCCACGTCGCGCCGGATGGCGCCCACCGAGGCGACGGAGACGACGCCGGAGACGCTTTCCTCCTTCAGCGCCCACAGGTTGGCGCGGTAGTTCACCTCGTGCGGCGCGATGGTGTGGCCGTAGCCGTGCCGCGCAAGGAACACCATGCCGTGGCCGCGAATCGCGCCGAAGGTCAGTGCGCCCGAGGGCTCGCCGTAGGGCGTGCGCACCATCTTGCGCCGCGTCACCTCCAGGCTCGCGAGCTGCGACAGGCCGCTGCCGCCGATGACCGCGAGGGTCACGGCGCCCTCATGGCGCGGATCTCGGGCAGGTTGCGCCAGAACCCCTTGGCGTCCATGCCGCAGCCGAAGACGAAGCGGTCGGGAATGCGCACGCCGACGAAGTCGGCGCGGATCGGCTTGGGCACGGTGAGCTCCTTTTCCACGAGCACGGCGCTCAGCACCTCGGCTGCGCCCTGCGCCAGCAGTTGATCACGGATCGCGCCGAGCGTCTTGCCGTGGTCGAGGATGTCGTCGAGCAGCAGCACGGTGCGGCCGCGCACGTCCTCCGGCGGGCTGACGCGCCAGGCAATGCCGCCGCCGCTCGTCGCGGCGCCATAGCGCGTCGCATGGACGTAATCAAGGTCGAGCGGAAACCGCAGGCGCGGCAGCAGCTGCCCGGCAAACACCACCGCGCCGCCCATCACCACCAGCACGACGGGGTACGCGTCACGCAGGCGGGCATCGATCTGCGCGGCGAGCCGCGCGAGCGCCGCCTGGATCTCCTGCTCGCTGCACACGAGGTCCGATTCCTCGAGGAACTGCCACGCGTTGCGCAGATCAGGCACGGGCGCGCTCCGCCAGATAGCGCGCGAACCCGGCCCCGACTTCGCCGTGCTTGAGGCCCAGCTCCACCGTGGCCTGCAGGTACCCGAGCTTCGAGCCGCAATCGAAGCGCCGGCCGGCGAAGCGGTAGGCCATGACGCGCTCTTCATGCAGGAGCGCCGCGATGCCGTCGGTGAGCTGGATCTCACCGCCGCTGCCGGGCTGCACCGCGGCGAGCATGTCGAAAATGCGCGGCGTGAGGACATAACGCCCGACGACCGCCAGCGTCGAAGGCGCCTCGGCGGGCTTGGGCTTCTCCACCATGCTCCGGATCGCGCTCAGCGCGGCGCCGGCCTGCTCGGTGCTGACGATGCCGTAGCTCGCCGTCCGCTCGCGCGCCACCTCCATCACGCCCAGGATCGAGCAGCCTTGCACGCTGAAGTGCTGCGCCATCTGCGCGGTCACGCTCGGCTGCGCGTCGATCAGGTCGTCGGCGAGCAGCACGGCGAACGGCTCATTGCCGACCACCGGCTGCGCGCAGAGCACCGCGTGTCCCAGGCCGAGCGGCTCGGGCTGGCGCGTGTAGATGCAGCGGCAGCCGGGCGGCAGCACGCCCTGCACCACCTCGAGCAGCGCGCGCTTGCCCTTCGCCTCCAGATCCGACTCGATCTCGGTGGCCTTGTCGAAATGATCCTCGATGGCGCGCTTGTGGCGGCCGGTGATGAAGATCATGTCGGTGATCCCGGCGGCCGCGGCTTCTTCGACCGCGTACTGGATGAGCGGCTTGTCGACGATCGGCAGCATCTCCTTCGGGCTCGCCTTGGTGGCGGGAAGGAACCGGCTGCCGAAGCCGGCGACGGGGAACACGGCCTTGCGCAAAGGGGGCGGCATGCGTGTCAGAGCTTCTCCAGGGTGTCCTTCAGTCCTTGTTCATCCAACACCGCGACGCCGAGCTCTCGCGCCCGCTCCAGCTTGCTGCCGGCGTCGCTGCCGGCGACCACGTAATCGGTGTTTCGCGACACGGCGCTCGCGACCTTGTGCCCCTTGGACTCTATCAGCGATTTTGCCTCGTCGCGCGTCATGCCGGGCAGCGCGCCGGTGAGCACGAAGGTCTTCGCCGCGCGCGCCGGCGTCACGCCGGGCTCGTCCTGCAGGCGCACGCCCGTGCGGCGATCGGTGAGCCGGCGGATCACATCGCGATTGTGTGCCTCCTGCACGAAGCGCCGCACGCTTTCCATGATCTCCGGGCCGATGCCCTCGAGCGGCACCGGCGCCGGGGGCTCGCCCCGGCGCTTGCGCTTGGCGTTGTCCTTGCGCACCCCCTCCTTGTCGTCGGCGAGCCGCTCCCAGTCCGCTTCGAGCAGCCGCTCGAGCGAGCCGAAGTGGCGTGCCAGGATCTTCGCCACTTCCTCCCCGACCCCGGGAATGCCGAGGGCGAACACGAAGCGCCCGAGCGTCGCGTCGCGCGAGCGCTCGATGCTCTCGAGCACGTTGCGCGCCGACTTCTCGCCCATGCGCTCGAGCCCCGCCAGCGCGTCGGCATCCAGCGTATACAGGTCGGCCGGGCTCGCCACCATTTCCAGCTCGACCAGCTGCTCGGCGAGCTTGTCGCCCAAGCCCTCGATGTCCATGGCGCGGCGCGCCTTGAAATGCAGCAGCGCCTGCACCCGCTGCGCCCGGCAGTACAGACCGCCGGTGCACCGCGTGGCCGCCTCGCCGGGCAGCCGCGCGACCGCCGAGCCGCACACCGGGCATTGTTCCGGCATGCGGAACTCGGGCGTGCGCGCAGGGCGCTTGTCGGGCCGCACCGCGACCACCTCGGGAATCACGTCGCCGGCGCGGCGCACGATCACCGTGTCGCCGACTCGCACGTCCTTGCGCCGCAGCTCGTCCTCGTTGTGAAGGGTGGCGTTGGTCACGGTAACGCCGCCGACGAACACCGGCTGCAGGCGCGCCACCGGCGTGAGCACGCCGGTGCGCCCGACCTGCACGTCGATGCCGAGCACTTCAGTCTCCTGCTCCTCGGCGGCGTACTTGTGGGCCAGGGCGAAGCGCGGCGCGCGCGCGACGTAGCCGAGGCGCTCCTGCCAATCGAGGCGATTCACCTTGTAGACCACGCCGTCGATCGCGTAGGGCAGCTGCGAGCGCATCTCGCCCAGCTTCGCGTAGTACCTCAGCATGCCGTCGACGCCGCGCACCACCGCGCGATCGCGGACCACGGGAAAGCCGAGTGCGGCGAGCCGCTCGAGGATCTCGGCCTGGGTGCGCCAGCGCGCGCCAGGCGCCTGTCCCACGCCGTAGGCAAAGAAGCGCAGCGTGCGCTGTGCCGTAACGCGGGAATCCAGCTGGCGCAGGCTGCCGGCGGCGGCGTTGCGCGGGTTGACGAATTCCTTGTGGCCGGCGGCACGCTGGCGCTCATTGAGCGCCGCGAAGTCGCGCCGGAACATGAGCACCTCGCCGCGCACCTCGAGCGTCACGCCGTCGGTCAATCGCAACGGAATCGCGCCCACCGTGCGCAGGTTCGGCGTCACGTCCTCGCCGGTGGCGCCGTCGCCGCGCGTCGCGCCCTGCAGGAATACGCCGTCGCGGTAGGCGAGGTTTACCGCCAGACCGTCGAACTTGGGCTCGGCGGTGTACTCGAGCTCGTCCGCCCGCAGTGCCTCGCGCAGCCGGCGGTCGAACGCGCGCACCTCGTCCTCGGAGAACGCGTTCGCCAGAGACAGCATCGGCGTGCGATGCTGCACCTCGGCGAATGCAGCGAGGGGCGGCGCACCGACGCGCTGGGTTGGGGAGTCGGTCGAAGCGAGCTCCGGATGCTCGGCTTCCAGCTGCTGCAACTCGGCGAACAGCTTGTCGTAGGCGGCGTCCGAGATCTCGGGCGCGTCCTCCACGTAATACAGGCGATTGTGGCGCTCGAGCTCCCGGCGCAGTGCGGCGGCCCGATGATGCGCGGAGGCCGTGCCCGCCATGCCTTTAGGAGAACAGTCGCAGCGCCGCGGGGCTGCCAGGCTCGATGCCGCGCGCCTCGAGCGTGGCGCGTACGGTCTCGAGCTGCGCGCCGATGGCGGCGAGCGCGTGCTCGTCCAGGACCCGCGCATTGTCGTCGACGATCATGCCGCCCAGGGTCGCGCACAGGTCGCGCGCGTAGACCACCATCGCGTCATAGGTTCGGCGCACCTCGGAGCTGCGCGGCACGTCGATCGACAGTACGTAGCCGCCGTCGTCGCGCCGCGCCACGCCGAAGGTGCCCGGCGCCTGCGGCGCCGCCGCGCCTGCAAATTCGCCGCCGGGCTGGGGCACGACGTGCAGCACTACCTGGATGTCGGCATCCGCGCACAGCGCGTCGAGCTCGCGCGCCGCGTCGACGGCCTGCTTGATCTCCGGGGCCGATACGCCCGCCCCGATCTGCGCGGCGAGCGTATCCACGGCACCTCGAAACTCGATGAGCTGCGCTTCGCTGACCGGCCCGGAGCGGCTCGCCAGCTGCAGCGCCGCGAGCACCGCGACGCAGCTGCCCGCCGCGGTCAGCGGCCGCCAGGCAGCGCGATCAGGGCTGGCGGCGAGGAGCGCTCGGCCCGCAAAGCGGTGCTCGAAGGGCGCCCAGTGCGCGGCGACCTCGGCGGCCGATGCGGCCTGGCGCAGCTCCAGCTCGACGATGTAATCCAGGCGCCGATCGGGCAGGGCCGCCGTCTCCGAGGGCGGCGCCCGGCGCGAAGGCCCATCGAAACGGGGCTCGACGCGCTGTCCCCCACCGTCCATCAGCACGTCGGCATGCCCGGAACGGAAAGCTCGTTCCGCAGCGCGCCGCGCGCGTCGTTCCTGGAGCGCGTTGTAGGCGAAGATGCCCGCGACCACCAGCACGCCCACCGCCACCAGCCCGATCTGCAGGTCGCTCATCGCCGGGGCGCAGGTCCGCCCGCCGCGATCAGGCGGCGAGCTCCTCCCGGATGCGCAGCGCCTCGTCGATGTCCACGGCGACCACGCGCGACACGCCCGACTCGGGCATGGTGACGCCGATCAGCTGCGCCGCCATCTCCATGGTGATCTTGTTGTGGCTGATGAACAGGAACTGCGTCTGCGCCGACATCTTGCGCACCAGGTTGCAGAATCGCTCGGTGTTGCTGTCGTCGAGCGGCGCGTCGACCTCGTCGAGCAGGCAGAACGGCGCAGGGTTGAGCTGGAACATGGAGAACACCAGCGCGATCGCGGTCAGCGCCTTCTCGCCCCCCGACAGCAGGTGGATGCTGGTGTTGCGCTTGCCCGGTGGGTGCGCCATCACCTGTACGCCCGCGTCGAGGATCTCTTCGCCGGTCATGATGAGCCGCGCCTCGCCGCCGCCAAAGAGCACCGGGAACAGCGTGCCGAAGTGGCGGTTCACGCTGTCAAAGGTTTCGCGCAGCAACTCGCGCGTCTCGCGGTCGATGCGCCGGATCGCGTCTTCGAGGGTACGTACCGCCTCCTCGAGGTCGACGGCCTGCGCGTCGAGAAAGCTCTTGCGCTCCGCGCTGGTCTTCAGCTCCTCCAGCGCGGCGAGGTTCACGGCGCCGAGCTCGCCGAGCGCCTGCGTCAGCCGGGTGATCTCGCCCTGCAAGCTCGAGGGCCGTGGGGCGCCCTCGGCCTCGGCCGCCAGCCGCGTCTCGTCGGCGCTGCCCTCGCGCAACTGGCCGTCGAACTGGTCGTGGTTGATTTGCGCCGCCTGCTCCTTCAGCCGCAGCTCACCGATGCGCTCGCGCAGCGGCGCAAGCTGCGCCTCGGCCTGGAGACGCTCCTCTTCCAGGGCGCGCAGCGCCGCGGCGGCCGCCTCCACTGCGTTACGCGCCTGCGCCAGTGCCTTCTCGCGCTCGATGCGCACCTCGACCGCTTGTTCGAGCGCGCTGCGCACAGCGGGCACAGGATCGACCGATAGCTCCTCGGTGAGCTTCCCCAGCTCCGCGTCGGCGCGCTCGATCTGCTGGTCGATGAGCCGCACCGAGCCGTCGATCTCGGCGATCTTGGCGCTGCACTCGCGCTCGCCGAACACCGCGTCCTGCGCCTCGCGCTCGGTCTGCTGCACGGCCTGGCGCTGCGCCACCAATGCCGATTCCGCGGCCATGTAGGTCGTACGCACGACCTCAAGCTGGGCGCGCGCCGCCGCGATCTGCTCGTCGATCTCCTGCGTCGCGGCCCGGCATTGGGCGCGGCGCGCCACCTCCTGGTCGACTTCGCCGGCGATCTCCGCCAGCTCGCGATCGATCTGGCCGCTGCGCTCGCGAAAGCGCTCCTCGGCCTGCTGCAGCTTGAGCAGCTCGATCTGCAGCTCGTGGCGCGCCTGCTGGCGCTCGCCCAGCGCGTCGCGAGCGGCCTCGAGCGCCGCCTGCCGCGCCGTGAGGGCCGCCGCCGCCGCCTCGCTGCGCGCGTCCGCCTCCGTGCGCCGCCGCGCCAGATCGGCGACCCTGCCCTGCAGCGCCTCGATCTCCGCTTGGCGCGCGAGCAGCCCGGCGTCGGCCGGGTCCGGCGCATGGAACGCCACCGTGTGGCGGGTGAACTGGTGGCCCTCGCGGTTCACGAGCAGCGCGCCCGCGGGCAAACGCGCGCGCTCGGCCGCAGCCGGTGCCCCTTCGCAGACGTACGCTTGCGCCAGCCAGTCGGAAAGCGCGCCGTCGAGCTCAGGCGTGGCCGCGTGCACCTTGGCGGCAAGCGCCTCGTAACCGGCGAGCGGCTGGGCGATGTGCCCGGCGCCGTGGCTGAGCACTCCGGCCTTGACCGGCGGCACGTCTGCCGCCACCGCATCGAGGCGCGCGGGGTCGCCGACGTCAAGCGCATGCAGGCGCTCGCGCAGCACCGATTCCACCGCCACTTCCCAGCCCGGCTCGATGCGCACCTGCTGCCAGAGGCGCGGAAGCGCCTGCAGGGCGTTGCGTTCGAGCCAGTCGCGCAGCGGCGCGTTGTCCTCCGCCGCCGCCTGGATCTGCTCCAGGGTCGCGAGCTGCGCCGCGGCGCTCGCGCGCTCGTGCGACGCCGCCGAGAGCCGCTCGGCCGCCGCGGCGCGCTCGGCCTCGAGCGCGTCGCACTCTTCCTGCAGGGCGTTCAGCGTGTCCTCGGCTTGGGCGATGGCCGTGTCGCCCGCGCCGCGGCGCGCTTCCTGCGCCGCGAGGGCCGCAGCGTCCGGCTGCTGCAGCGCCCGGCGCTCGGCCAGCAGGCGTTCGCGCCGCTGCCCTAGCGCTTCCAGCGCGCGCTCGAGGTGCTCGAGGTTCGACTGTTCCAGCTGGGCGCGGCTTTCGGCGCGCAGCAGCTGGCTGCGGCACTCGCTCTGCTGCTCCTGCGCCTGTCGGAACGCCTGCTCGGCCTGCGGCAGCCGCCCCGCTTCCTGCGCCGCGCGCGTCTGCGCGTCCGCCACCCGCTGCCGCGCGCCACCCGCGCGCCCGGCCCACAGGTGCAGCGCCTGCGTCAGCTGCGAGCGCTGCTCGCGCCAGGCGCCGAGCTGCGTGCGCCGCTCGGCGTGCTGGAACTCGAGCCGCTGGCGCGTTTCCTCGACGTGGCGCAGCTCGGATTCGAGGCGCGCCACCTCGGCGTTGGCGGCGTAGAGCGCCGCTTGCGCCGCGTTCATGCCGTCGCCTGCAGCGTAGTGCGCCGCGCGTGACGTCTCCAGGCGGCTTTCGATCTCGCGCAACGTGGCGGTGCCCGCCTCCAGCGCGTTCGCCTGGCTGGCGATTTCCTGCGCATGGCGCGCGCGCTCGGCGGCGGCGTCGCGCCGCCGCAGGAACCACAGCAGCTGCTGCTTGAGCTGCAGCTCGGCCTGGATCTCCTGGTAGCGCGTGGCGACCTTTGCCTGCGCGTCGAGCTTCTCGATCTGCGCCCCGAGCTCGAGCCGGATGTCGGTGACGCGCGACAGGTTGGCGCGCGTGTCCTCCAGCCGGTGCTCGGTCTCCTTGCGCCGCTCCTTGTAGCGCGAGACGCCCGCCGCCTCCTCGAGGAACACGCGCAGCTCGTCGGGCTTGGCCTCGATCACGCGCGAGATCATGCCCTGCTCGATGATGGCGTACGCGCGCGGGCCCAGGCCGGTGCCGAGGAACATGTCGGTGACGTCGCGCCGGCGCACGTGCTGGTTATTGATGTAGTAAGACGACTCGCCATCGCGCTGCAGCACCCGCTTCACCGAGAGCTCGGCGTACTGGCTCCACTGGCCGCCGGCGCGCCCCAGGGAGTTGTCGAACATGAGCTCCACGCTGGCCCGCGCGAGCGGCTTGCGATTGCCCGAGCCGTTGAAGATCACGTCCTGCATCGAGTCGCCGCGCAGCGCCGAGGCGCGCGTCTCGCCCAGCACCCAGCGCACCGCATCGATCACGTTCGACTTGCCGCAGCCGTTCGGACCAACGATGCCGACGAGCTGACCCGGGAAGTGGATCGAGGTGGGATCGACGAAGGACTTGAAGCCTGAGAGACGGATCTGGTGGAGTCGCACGGAGCGTGTTCTCGTTTCGAAAATGATACCATCTGCGCGCTCGCAATTCGCCGCGCCACGCCGTAATTTTCCGATGCCCTCGCGTCCCAGCAAGCGCCTGCAGACGTTCCGCAATCCGTCGCCGCGGCGCGACTATCGCATCCACATGCAGCTGCCCGAGTTCACCTGCCTGTGCCCGCTCACCGGCCAGCCGGACTTCGCCGTGCTGGAGCTGGAATACGTGCCGGACCGGCTGTGCGTCGAGCTGAAGTCGCTCAAGCTCTATGCCTGGTCGTTCCGCGACGAGGGCGCGTTTCACGAAGCCGTCACCAATCGTATCGCGGACGACCTGGTGCGCGCGCTGCGACCGCGCTACCTGCGCCTCACCGCGCGCTTCAACGTGCGCGGCGGAATCGCTACCAGCGTGGTCGCCGAGCACCGCAAGCGCGGCTGGAAGCCCGCCGCTTGAATCCGCTGCTCGGGCGCCTGCAGCCCTACCCGTTTGAGAAACTGCGCGCGCTCCTCGAGGGCGTCACGCCCAACCCGGCGCTGCGGCCGATCAGCCTGCAGATCGGCGAACCCAAGCATGCCACGCCCGAGCTGGTGAAGGCAGCGCTCGCGGCATCGCTCGACGGCCTGGCTGCTTATCCCGCGACCGCGGGCACGCCAGCGCTGCGCGAAGCGATCGCGGCATGGCTCACGCGGCGCTATGCGCTGAAGGCGATCGATGCCGCGACGCAGGTTTTGCCGGTGAACGGTTCGCGCGAGGCGTTGTTTGCCTTTGCGCAGACCGTCGTCGATCCGGCAGGCGGCACGGCCCGGGTCGTATGCCCCAATCCGTTCTACCAGATCTACGAAGGCGCCGCGCTGCTCGCCGGCGCCGCGCCGGTCTACCTGAACGACGGCATGGCGTTCGACCAGATCGACTGGCGCGGCGTGCAGCTCGCCTATGTGTGCTCGCCGGGCAACCCCACGGGGCGCGTGCTGGCTCCGGAGGACTGGAAGCTTCTGTTCGAGCTCGCCGACCGGCACGGCTTCGTCATCGCTTCCGACGAGTGCTACTCGGAGCTCTATTACGACGAGCTGAACCCGCCCCTTGGCGCGCTGCAGGCGGCACAGCAGCTCGGGCGTGCCGGGTTCGAGCGCGTGGTGGCCTTTTCCAGCCTGTCCAAGCGCTCCAACGCGCCCGGAATGCGCTCGGGCTTCGTCGCGGGCGACGCAACGATCCTCAAGCGCTTTCTGCTCTATCGCACCTACCACGGCTCCGCCATGAGCCTACCGGTGCAGCAGGCCTCGATCGCCGCCTGGCGCGACGAGGAGCACGTGCGCGCCAACCGGCGCCTGTACGCGGAAAAGTACCGTGCGGTGCTGCCGCTGGTGGCCGCGCCGCTCGCCACCGAGATGCCCCAGGGCGGCTTCTACCTCTGGGTGCGCACGCCCATGGACGACGCGGCCTTCGCGCGCGAGCTGCAGCGTCAATATAATGTGCTGGTGCTTCCGGGGAGCTATCTTGCGCGCGACGCGCACGGCGCGAATCCCGGCCGCAACCACGTGCGCATCGCCCTCGTCGCCCCGCTCGACGCATGCGTCGAGGCGATGCAAAGAATCGGGCAGTTTGCCCGCGCACTCTGACGAGGAGCTATGGAACAAGCGCAGCGCATCATCGACCAGGCCTGGGAAGAGCGTGCCGGCCTCTCGCCCGCCAAGGCGCCCAAGCCGCTGCGCGAGGCGATCGAGTTCGCGCTCGCCGGGCTCGACGCCGGATCGCTGCGCGTCGCGGAAAAGCGCGCCGGCGCCTGGGTGACGCATCAATGGCTCAAGAAGGCGGTGCTGCTCTCGTTCCGCCTCGAGGACAACCGGGTAATCGCGGGCGGGTTCACGAACTACTACGACAAGGTAGGGGCGAAGTTCTCGGCCTACGACGCGGCGGCCTTCGGCCGCGGCGGCTTCCGCGTGGTGCCGCCGGCGATGGCGCGCCGCGGCTGCTTCATCGCCAGGAACGTGGTGCTCATGCCCTCGTACGTGAATATTGGCGCCTACGTCGACGAGGGCACGATGGTGGACACCTGGGCCACCGTCGGCTCCTGCGCGCAGATCGGCAAGAACGTGCACCTCTCGGGTGGCGTCGGCATCGGCGGTGTGCTCGAGCCGGTGCAGGCCAACCCGGTGATCATCGAGGACAACTGCTTCATCGGCGCGCGCTCGGAAGTCGTGGAGGGGGTGATCGTCGAGGAGAACAGCGTGCTGTCGATGGGCGTGTTCCTCGGCCAGAGCACCAAGATCCTCAACCGCGAGACCGGGGAAGTGAGCTACGGGCGCGTGCCGGCCGGCTCGGTGGTGGTCGCCGGCACCCTGCCCTCGGGCGACGGCCGCTGCGCGCTGTACTGCGCGGTGATCGTCAAGCGGGTCGACGCGAAAACACGGGCCAAGACGAGCCTGAACGATTTGCTGCGAGGGGATTAAACTAGCGGGGTAGCACTGCCCCGGAGGTGTGCGATGTCGGCGATGAAACGCCTGTTCCAGTTGATGTCCGACAAGAAGGCCTCGGATATCTTTCTGTCCATCGGTGCGCCGATCACCATCAAGATCAACGGCGTGGCGATGCCCGTGAACCAGACCATCCTCACGCCCAGCGCCGTGCAGACGCTGCTCTATGAGGTGCTGAACGAGCACCAGGTGCGCGAGTTCGAGGAGGAACTGGAGCTCAACACCGCCTATACCATGGAAGGGGTGGGCACCTTCCGTATCAGCGCTTTTCGCCAGAAGGGCACGCCCGCGGTGGTGGTGCGCTACATCCCCGGCAACGTGCCGCCGCTTGACACCCTCGGTCTGCCGCCGGTGGTCAAGGACGTGGTGATGCAGAAGCGCGGCCTGATCCTGATGGTGGGTGCCACGGGCTCCGGCAAGTCGACCTCGCTCGCGGCGATGATCGACCACCGCAACGCCGAGCGCTCGGGCCACATCCTGACGCTCGAGGACCCGGTCGAGTTCATCTTCAAAAACCGCAAGTCGATCGTCAACCAGCGTGAAGTCGGCACCGATACCAAGGCGTTTCCGATCGCCCTCAAGAACGCCCTGCGCCAGGCGCCGGACGTCATCCTGATCGGCGAGATCCGCGACCGCGACACGATGTCGATGGCGCTGCAGTACGCGCAGTCCGGCCACCTGTGCATGGCGACGCTGCACGCGAACAACAGCTACCACGCCATGAACCGGATCATCAGCTTCTACCCGCTGGAGAACCGCCCTACGCTGCTGCTCGACCTTTCGGCCTCGCTGCAGGCGGTGATCTCGCAGCGCCTGGTGCGCACCAAGGCGGGGCAGCGCAGGCCCGCCTGCGAGGTGCTGCTCAACACGCGCCACATCTCCGAGCTGATCGAGAAAGGCGAGATCAACGAGATGAGGGAAGCGATGGAAAAGAGCATGGCGCCCGGCTCGCAGACGTTCGAGCAGTCGCTGTTCAAGCTGTTCGTCGACGGCCTCATCACCCAGGACGAGGCGATGCTGAACGCGGACTCGGCCACCAACATGCTGTGGCTGATCAATCAGGCCACCGCCGGCCAGATCACGTCGGGCCAGATGTCCGTGCCGGTGAAGCCCCTGACCGTGCAGAAGGACGACGACAAGCAGGAGGGCCTGCTCTCCGGCAACGGCGCGTCGTTCGACGGCATCAAGATCGATACGACGACCTGAAGTGAAGCCCGCTCTCGAGCTTGCCCGCGAGCTGATTGCTTGCAGGTCGGTCACGCCCGCGGACGGCGGCTGCCAGGCACTCATCGCACGGCGCCTCGCCGAGGTGGGGTTTCGCATCGAGGACGCAAGCGTCAACGGCGTCACCAACCTGTGGGCGCGGCGCGGGGAGGCGCGGCCCCTGGTGTGCTTCGCCGGGCACACCGACGTCGTTCCGCCGGGCCCGCTCGACAAGTGGCTTACCGATCCTTTCGCACCGACCGAACGTGACGGCAAGCTCTATGGACGCGGTGCCGCGGACATGAAGTCCTCCCTGGCCAGCATCGTGGTCGCCATAGAGCAGTTTGTCGCGGAGCGGCCAGCGCACGCCGGCTCTATCGCCCTCCTGCTCACCTCGGACGAGGAAGGCCCCTCGGTGGACGGTACCGCGCGCGTGGTCGAGCGGCTCAAGGCGCGCGGCGAGACCATCGACTACTGCATCGTCGGCGAGCCTTCCTCATCTGCCGATCTCGGCGACACGGTGCGCGTCGGGCGGCGCGGCTCGCTCACGGCGCGCATCACGGTGCGCGGCGTCGAGGGTCATGTCGCCTACCCGGAGCAGGTGAAGAACCCGATCCACCTCCTCGCCCCCGCCCTCGCCGAGCTCGCGGCCAGCGAGTGGGACCGCGGCAACGAGTCGTTCCCGCCGACCAGCTTCCAGGTCTCGAACCTCACCGCCGGCACAGGCGTGGAGAACGTCGTGCCGGGCGCCGCGCAGCTGATCTGCAACTTCCGCTTCTCCACTGCGAGCAGCGACGCTTCGTTGCGCGCGCGCCTCGAGGACGTGCTGCGCAAGCACAAGCTCGACTACAGCATCAGCTGGACGCTCGGCGGCAAGCCCTTTCTCAGCAGCCGCGGCCGCCTGATCGAGGCCGTGCGAGGCGCCGTGCAGGCGCATACCGGCCGCGCGCCGCAGCTGTCCACCGGCGGCGGCACCTCGGACGGGCGCTTCATCATCGACATCTGCCCCGAGGTCATCGAGCTCGGCCCCGTCAACGCCACCATCCACAAGCTGAACGAGCACGTCGAGCTCGACGCCCTGGAACGGTTGCCGCGCATCTATCTCGACACGCTGCGCGCGCTGCTGCCTTGACGCTCGGCGAGCTGGTGCGGGATGCCGCCCGGCGGCTGCGCCGGGCGCCGCTGCATTACGGACACGGGACGACGAACGCCCGCGACGAGGCGGCATTTCTGGTCCTGCGCGGCTTGGGCCTGCCCTTCGAAGCGCCCGCCGATCGTCCCGTCACGTCGAGGGAGCGCAAACGCGTCGAGCGCCTGCTCATGCGCCGCATCGTCGAGCGCATTCCGGTGCCCTATCTCCTGCAGGAGGCGTGGCTTGCAGACGAGCCGTTCTACGTCGACCGGCGCGCCATCGTTCCACGCTCGCATATTGCGGCGATGCTGCAGCAGCGGCTGCGTCCGTGGCTGCGCCGGCCCGCGAGGCGCGTGCTGGACTTGTGTACCGGAACGGGTTGCCTTGCGGTGCTCGCGGCAAAAGCGTTTCCGCGGGCACGCGTGGACGCCGCGGACTTGTCCCGCGCCGCGCTCGCCGTCGCCGGCCGGAACCTCACCCTGCACCGGCTGCGCCGCCGCGTGCGGCTCGTGCGCTCAGACCTGTTCGCGGGACTGGGGCAGCGGCGCTACGACCTGATCGTCGCCAATCCGCCGTATGTCGATGCGCGGGCGATGCGGGCGTTGCCGCGCGAGTACCTCCACGAGCCGCGCCTGGCGCTCGCCGGAGGCGCCGACGGCCTGGCGCTGGTGCGCCGAATCTTGGGGCAAGCGGGCGCGCACCTGGCCCCGCGAGGAATCCTCGTGTGCGAGGTCGGTCGGGGCCGCAGGTTGCTCGAGCGCGCCTGCCCGCGCACGCCGTTCGCCTGGCCCGCGGCGCAGGTGTTCGTTCTGTCGCGCGAAGACTTGCCAGCCTGAGA
This sequence comes from Burkholderiales bacterium, assembly GCA_035459025.1. Classification (GTDB taxonomy): domain Bacteria; phylum Pseudomonadota; class Gammaproteobacteria; order Burkholderiales; family SG8-39; genus JAABQT01. The sequence continues at coordinate 23,384 of DATHYT010000025.1, forward strand.
AAGTGGGGTGACCGATGGGACTCGAACCCACAACAACTGGAATCACAATCCAGGACTCTACCTTTGAGCTACGGTCACCGTCGTCGCTGCAGTTCTGGCCTGCCCGGCGGGAGTCGAACCCACAACCCCCAGCTTAGAAGGCTGGTGCTCTATCCGGTTGAGCTACGGGCAGCCGCCGGGCAAAACTGGTCGGGGTGGAGAGATTCGAACTCCCGACATCTTGCTCCCAAAGCAAGCGCGCTACCAGGCTGCGCCACACCCCGCAAAGGGCGCTCATGATACTCTTTTTTCGGCTTGCCGCTGGGGGGCTTTTCTGCTACAAAGGCGCCTTTGTTTTTCGGGCCGAACCACGAAATGGCTGTTGAACTGACCCGCAAGAGCTTCACGCCCTACGCGCCGAAAAAGGGCGAGGACTACATGAACGCGAGAATGCGCACGCATTTTCGCAAGATGCTCGAGCAGCTGAAAGCCGAGCTGTCCGAGGAGATCGACCGCACGGTGCACACCATGCAGGACGAAGCGACGGTGTTCGCCGACCCGAACGACCGCGCCAGCCAGGAATCGGACATGGCGCTCGAGCTGCGCAACCGCGACCGCGAGCGCAAGCTCATCAAGAAGATCGACGAGACCATCGGCCGCATCGACGCCAACGAGTATGGCTACTGCGAGAGCTGCGGCGTGGAGATCGGCTTGAAGCGGCTCGAGGCGCGTCCCACCGCCACGCTGTGCATCGACTGCAAGACGCTGGACGAGCTGCGCGAGAAACAGGTGGCCAAGTAGCCACCCCGTCGGGCAACGCAAGACGAGGGGCGCCGCGGCGCCCCTTTTTTACGCCTGCTTTGCCGCCTCCGGCGCGCCGATCGCCTTCATCGACAGGCGTACGCGTCCCTTGTCGTCGGCCTCGAGCACTTTCACCTTGACGATCTGCCCTTCCTTCAGGTGATCGGAGACGGCGTTCACGCGCTCGTGGCTGATCTGCGAGATGTGCAGCAGGCCATCGCGTCCCGGCAACAACTGCACGATGGCGCCGAAATCCAGCAGGCGCAGCACCGGACCTTCGTAGATCTTGCCGACTTCGACGTCCGCAGTGATGTCCAGGATGCGCTTCTTCGCCGCTTCGCCGCCTTCGGCGGAGACGCAGGCGATCGAGATGGTGCCGTCGTCCTCGATCTCGATGGTGGTGCCGGTCTCTTCCTGCAGCCCGCGGATGACCACACCACCCTTGCCGATGACGTCGCGAATCTTGTCCGGATTGATCTTGATCTTGATGATGCGTGGCGCAAAGCTCGACAGCTCGGTGCGCGAGCCCTCGATCGCCTGCTTCATGATGGTCAGGATCTGCAGGCGTGCTTCGCGCGCCTGGTCGAGGGCGATCTTCATGATGCTCTTGTTGATCGACTCGATCTTGAGGTCCATCTGCAGGGCGGTCACGCCGGTCTCGGTGCCCGCGACCTTGAAGTCCATGTCGCCAAGGTGATCCTCGTCGCCGAGGATGTCCGAGAGCACCGCGAAGCGGTTGCCCTCTTTGATCAGGCCCATGGCGATGCCTGCCACGTGCGCCGTGATCGGTACGCCGGCGTCCATCAGCGCCAGGCTGCCGCCACACACCGAGGCCATCGACGAGGAGCCGTTCGACTCGGTAATCTCGGAAACCACGCGCAGCGAGTAGCCGAAGTCCTCGGCGCCCGGCAGCATCGCCACCAGCGCGCGCTTGGCGAGCCGCCCATGGCCGATCTCGCGGCGCTTGGTGAAGCCGAAGCGCCCGGTCTCGCCCGTCGCATACGGCGGCATGTTGTAGTGGAACATGAAGCGCTCGCGGTACTCCCCGGCCAGCGCATCGATGATCTGCTCGTCACGCCCGGTGCCGAGCGTGACGCTGACCAGCGCCTGGGTCTCGCCGCGCGTGAACAGCGCCGAGCCGTGCGTGCGCGGCAGCACGCCGACGCGCACATTGATCGGGCGCACGGTGCGCGTGTCGCGCCCGTCGATGCGCGGCTCGCCATCGAGGATCTGGTTGCGCACGATCTTCGACTCGAGGTTGAAGAACACGTCTTTCGCCACATTCGGCGCGAGCTCGGTACCCGCCGCCTTGGCCTCCTCGTCCACCTTGGCCAGGGTCGCCTTGCGGATCTCGTTCAGGCGCGTGTTGCGCGCCTGCTTCTGCCGCATCTCGAACGCGGCGCGCAGGTCGGCTTCGGCCAGCTCCGCGATGCGCTGGATGAGCGCCTCGTTCTTCGCCGGCGGCTGCCAGTCCCAGGCGGGCTTGGCGGCGACTTCGGCCAGCTCGTCGATTGCCTGGATCGCGGCCTGCATCTTCGCGTGGCCGAACTCCACGGCGCCCAGCATCACGTCCTCGGCCAGCTCGTGCGCCTCGGACTCGACCATCAGCACCCCTTGCTCGGTGCCGGCCACCACGAGGTTGAGCTTGGATTCCTTCAGCTGCGTGGCCGACGGATTGAGCACGTACTGGCCGTTCACGTAGCCAACGCGGCACGCGCCGATCGGGCCGTTCCAGGGGATGCCCGACAGCGTCAGCGCGGCCGATACCGCCAGCATCGCCGGAATGTCGGAATCGACTTCCGGATTCAGCGACAGCACCTGCGCCACCACCTGCACCTCGTTGAAGAAGCCGTCCGGGAACAGCGGCCGGATCGGCCGGTCGATCAGGCGCGAGGTCAGGGTTTCCTTCTCGGAGGGTCGGCCTTCGCGCTTGAAGAAGCCGCCCGGGATCTTGCCGGCGGCGTAGGTACGCTCGGCGTAGTCGACGGTGAGCGGAAACCAGTCCTGGCCCGCCTTCGGTTCCTTCGCGCCGACCACGGTGGCGAGCACCACGGTGTCATCGATGGTGCAAAGGACGGCGCCGTGCGCCTGGCGCGCGATCTCGCCGGTTTCGAACGTTACTTGCTGGTCACCCAGCGTGAATGTCTTCTTGGTGGGATTCAATGGGTTACCTCGTGTGGTGGCCAAAAGCAAAAACGCTCATCGCGGGATGAGCGTCGCTGCTGGCGGCATGCGTGCTACTTGCGCAGACTGAGCCGCTCGATGAGCGAGCGGTACTTGTCGGCATCCGTGCGCCGCAGGTAATCGAGCAGCTTGCGGCGCTGCGACACGAGCTTGAGAAGCCCGCGGCGGGAATGGAAATCCTTCACATTGGTCTTGAAATGCTCGGCCAGGCTGTTGATGCGCTCCGTGAGCAGCGCGACCTGTACCTCGGGCGACCCGGTATCCTTATTGGATCGCTGGTATTGCTGAACGACCTGCGCTTTCTGCGCAACCTGCAAAGCCATACTCTTCGTCTCCTAGTTTAAGCCGCGCATTCTAGCGAGCCCGGCCCGGTTCTTCAAGTTTTTTTCGATGTTTTTCAGCCGCTTGCGTAGCTCAGGAGCCGGCGCGGGCGCAGCTCCCCCTGTGCCCGGCCCTCGCCCAGGCCGAGCAGCCGGCCCTGCTGGCCGTAGACGCCGCAGGGTCCCGATGGCGCATGCTCGACCTGCAGTGCCTGCCCACGCAGGAAGCGCTCGGCGAGCGCCGCGGGCAGGTCCACCCGCGGCAGCCCGCCGAGAAGCCGCTCGAGCGGAAGCAGCCTCGCGTCGCGCGCGCCGGGAATCTCGGCCTGCAGCTGCTCGAGCGTGACTGCGTCCTCGATGCGAAACATTCCCGATGCGGTGCGTCGCAGCGCGCTCACATGCGCGCCGCAGCCGAGCGCGCGGCCGATGTCTTCCACCAGCGTGCGGACATAGGTGCCCTTCGAGCAACGCACGCGCAGCTCCAGGCTGTCGCCGCCGAAGCGCAGCAGTTCCAGCGCGTGCACGCGGATCCGGCGCGCCGCGCGCGGCACTTCGCGCCCGGCACGCGCCAGCGCGTAAAGCGGTTGCCCGCCGTGCTTGAGCGCCGAGTACATGGGCGGCACCTGCTCGAGCTCGCCGCGGAACGCGGCCAGCGCGCGCTCCACGTCCTCCGCGCGTACGTTGCAGGGCTTGCGCTCGAGGACCTCGCCCTCGGCGTCCCCGGTCGTCGTGGTAATGCCTAGGCGCGCGGTCGCGATGTAAGCCTTGTCGGCATCCAGCGCGAGCTGCGAAAACTTTGTCGCTTCCCCGAAGAGCACCGGCAGCAGGCCCGAAGCGAGCGGATCGAGGGTGCCGGCGTGGCCCGCCTTCTCGGCGCCGTAGAGGCGCTTCACCGTCTGCAGCACGGCGTTCGAGCCGACGCCGGGGGGCTTGTCGAGCAACAGCACGCCGTCGAGCCGGCGGCGCATCAGCGCTTTGGCCGGACGCTGTCGATGAGCTGCGACAAATACGCGCCGCGCGCCACGGACTCGTCGTGGCGAAACCGCAACTCGGGCGTGGTGTACAGCTTGATTCGCTTCGCGAGGTGCGTGCGCAGGTAGCCGGCGGCGTGCTGCAACGCGGTCGTCGCGGGCTCGACCTGCGCTGCGTCGAGGCAGGTGAAATACACCACCGCGTGCGACAGGTCCGGCGCCACGTCCACCGCGGTCAGGGTCACCAGGCCGAGGCGCGGGTCGCGCAGCTCCCGGCTCAGGAGGAGGGACAGCTCGCGCTGGATCTGGTCGGCAACCTTCTGCGGCCGGCCGCGGGTCACACCGCGACCCTCGCGCGGGTCACAGCGTGCGCGCGACCTCGAGGACTTCGAACACCTCGAACTGGTCGCCTTCCTTGATGTCCGAGAAATTCTTCAGCGACATGCCGCATTCGAAGCCGGCCTTCACCTCGCGCGTGTCGTCCTTGAAGCGCTTCAGCGAGTCGATCTCACCGGTATGGATGACGACGTTGTCGCGCAGCACGCGCACCTGCGCATTGCGGCGCACCAGACCATCGACGACGTAACAGCCGGCGACCGCGCCGACCTTGGAGATGCGGAACACCTGACGCACCTCGACCAGGCCGAGCACCTGCTCCTTGCGCTCCGGCGCCAGCATGCCGGAGAGCGCCGCCTTGATCTCGTCCACCGCCTCGTAAATGATGTTGTAGTAGCGCACCTCGATGCCGGAGCTTTCGATCAGCTTGCGCGCAGTCGCATCCGCGCGCGTATTGAAGCCGATGATCACGGCCTTCGCGGCGAGCGCCAGGTTCACGTCCGACTCGGTGATGCCCCCGACGCCCGCGTGCACCACCCCGACCTTCACCTCCTCGCTCGACAGCCGTGTCAGCGCGTGCACCAGGGCCTCTTGGGAGCCCTGCACGTCGGCCTTGATCACCAGCGACAGGACCTTCTTGTCGCCCTCGCCCATCTGCTGGAACAGGTTCTCAAGCTTGGCAGCCTGCTGCTTTGCGAGCTTGACGTCCCGGAACTTGCCCTGGCGGAACAGCGCAATCTCGCGCGCCTTGCGCTCGTCGGCGAGCGTGGCCATGTCTTCACCCGCCGTCGGCACCTCCGACAGGCCCTGGATTTCCACCGGGATCGACGGGCCCGCCGACTCGATCGGCTTGCCGTTTTCGTCGAGCATGGCCCGCACCCGCCCGTAGACGGCGCCCGTCAGCACCACGTCGCCGCGGTGCAGCGTGCCCGAGCGCACCAGCACGGTGGCCACCGGGCCGCGGCCCTTGTCCAGCCGTGCCTCGATCACCACGCCGCGCGCGGGCGTCTGCGCGGGCGCCTTCAGCTCGAGGACCTCGGCCTGCAGCAACACGCGCTCGAGCAAATCGTCCACGCCTTTGCCGGTCTTCGCCGACACGGGGACAAATGCCACCTCGCCGCCAAACTCCTCCGGCACCACGCCGTGTTGCAGCAGTTCCTGCTTCACCTTCTCCGGGTTGGCTTCGCCCTTGTCGATCTTGTTGATCGCCACCACCAGCGGCACTTCTGCCGCCTTCGCATGGTTGATCGCCTCGACAGTCTGGGGCATGACGCCATCGTCCGCGGCCACCACCAGGATCACCAGGTCGGTGACCATCGCGCCACGGGCGCGCATCGCGGTGAACGCCTCATGGCCGGGCGTATCGAGGAACGTGATGACGCCGCGGGGCGTTTCGACGTGGTAGGCGCCGATATGCTGCGTGATGCCGCCCGCCTCGCCCGCGGCCACCTTGGTGCGGCGGATGTAATCGAGGAGCGACGTCTTGCCATGGTCGACGTGGCCCATCACCGTGACTACCGGCGGCCGCGGCTCGCCTGCGACACCCTCCTGCGCCGCGTCCTGCGCGGACTCGGCCAGGTAGGCCTCGGGATCATCCAGCTTCGCCGCCTTCGCCTTGTGGCCCATTTCCTCGACCACGATCATCGCCGTTTCCTGGTCCAGCGCCTGATTGATAGTGGCCATGGTGCCGAGCTTCATCAGCACCTTGATCACCTCAGCGGCCTTCACCGACATGCGGTGCGCCAGCTCGCCCACGGCAATGGTCTCCGGCACCGCGATCTCGCGCGTGACCGGCTCGGCGGGCTGGCTGAACGTCTGCTGCTCGGCGCCCGCAGCGCCGCGGTGCCGTGCGCCGCCCCGGGCGTGCCAGCCCGCGACGCCGCCACCCATGTCGCCGCGCGTCTTGATGGTGCGCCGGCGCACCGAATCGTCCCGCATGGTGGTCGTGGGCTTCGCCTTCTTCGGCTTCTTGTCGGGCTTGGCATCGGTCTTCGGCGCGTGCAGCGTGCCCTCGACGGGCGGCGCCGCGCCCGGCTGCGCCTGCGCGCGCTCGATCGCCACCTGCGCCTCGCGTTCGGCGGCGCGCTGCTCGGCCTCGCGCCGCTCGCGCTCCTGCTTTTCCTTGAGCTCCGCCGCCTGCAGTGCCGAGAGCTGCTCGTGGCGCCGCGCTTCGTCTTCGCGCGCCTGGCGCTCGCGTTCATCGATCGCCGGCGTCGCCGCCGGGATCGGGGCCGGGGCCGGCGCCGGGGCCGGCGCGGCCGGTGCGGGGGCCGGCGCCTCCGCGGCGCCCTCCTGTGCCGCCAGCTCGGCGGGATCGCGCTTCACGAACACGCGCTTCTTGCGCACCTCCACCTGGATGGTGCGCGCGCGCCCCGAGGTGTCCGACTTCTTGATGATCTCGCTGGTCTGCTTGCGGGTCAGCGTGATCTTGTTCTTGGGCTCGACCGAGCCGTGCGACTTGCGCAGGTACTCCAGCAGCCGTGCCTTGTCGCTCTCGGTGAGCGAATCGTCGGGCGCGCGCTTCTCCACGCCGGCCGCGCGCAGCTGCTCCAGCAGCACGGCGGGCGGCATCTTCAGTTCACTGGCGAATTGCGCGACGCTGCTCATGGCCACGTTACTGCGCCTCCTTGAGTTGCGCGGCGCCGTCCTGCTCGAACCAGTGCGCGCGCGCCGCCATGATCAAGCCCTTGGCGCGCTCTTCCTCGATGCCGGTCATCTCCGAGAGCTCGTCCACGGCCAGGTCGGCGAGGTCGTCGCGCGTCTTCACGCCGCCCTCGGCGAGCTTGGCGGCAAGCTGCGTGTCCATGCCTTCGAGCTGCAGCAGGTTCTGGTCCACGCCTTCCACCTTCTCCTCGCTGGCGATGGCCTGCACCAGCAGCGCATTGCGCGCGCGGCTGCGCAGCTCGTTCACCGTATTCTCGTCGAAGGACTCGATTTCCATCATCTCATTGATCGGCACGTAGGCCACTTCCTCGAGCGTCGAGAAGCCCTCCTGGATCAGGATGTCGGCGACCTCCTCGTCGACGTCGAGGCGCTGCATGAACAGCTCGCGCACGCGCGTGGACTCCTCGGCCTGCTTCTTGGTCGATTCTTCCTCGGTCATCAGGTTGATGGTCCAGCCCGTGAGCTCGGAGGCAAGGCGCACGTTCTGGCCGCTCCTGCCGATGGCGATCGCCAGGTTCTCCTCGTCGACCACCACGTCCATGGCGTGCTTTTCCTCGTCCACCAGGATCGAGCTCACTTCCGCGGGCGCCAGCGCCCCGATCACGAATTGCGCCGGGTCGGCGGACCAGAGCACGATGTCGACGCGCTCGCCGGCGAGCTCCTGTGTTACCGCCTGCACGCGCGAGCCGCGCATGCCCACGCAGGTGCCGATGGGGTCGATCCTGCGGTCATTGGTGTGCACCGCGATCTTGGCGCGCACGCCCGGGTCGCGCGCCGCCGACTTGATCGCCAGCAGCCCTTCTTCGATCTCCGGCACCTCGAGCTCGAACAGCTTCATGATGAACTGCGGCGCAGTGCGCGACAGCACCAGTTGTGGGCCGCGCGCGCCGCGGTCGATCTTCATCACCCAGGCACGCACCCGGTCGCCCACGCGCAGGTTCTCCTTGGGGATCATGTGCTCGCGGGGCAGCAGCGCTTCCAGGCGGCCGGACTCGACGATGGCGTTGCCCCGCTCCATGCGCTTCACCGATCCGGTGACCAGCTCGTCGCCGCGGCCGAGAAAGTCGTTCAGGATCTGCTCGCGCTCGGCATCGCGGATGCGCTGCAGGATGACCTGCTTCGCGGTCTGTGCGCCGATGCGGCCGAACGGGATCTTCTCTATCGGCTGCTCGAGGTACTCGTCCATCTGCGCGTCGGCCTTGCGGTCCTGCGCTTCCTCGAGCGACAGCATCTGCGCCGTGTTCCACTCGGGCGTGTCGTCCGGGACCACGTGCCAGCGGCGGAAAGCCTCGTAGTCGCCGGTATTGCGGTCGATCGCGACGCGCACGTCGATGTCCTCGGAGAAGCGCTTCTTAGTGGCCGAGGCGAGCGCCATTTCCAGCGCGCCGAACACGACGTCGCGGTTGACGTTCTTCTCGCGCGCCAGCGCGTCCACCAGCAGCAGAATTTCCCGGCTCATCTTTGCTCCATGCTCACAGTTCCGGAACGAGTCGCGCCCGATCCATGCCTTCCAGTTGCAGGGCCACCGGCGCGCCGTCCACTTCCACCGTCGCCGTGGCCCCGTCGATGCCGCGCAGCACGCCCACATAGCGCCGTCGGCCTGTCGCGTCCGCCAGCCGCATCCTCACGTCCACCCGGTGGCCGAGGAAGCGCGCGAAATCCGCGGGCCGTCGCAGCGGCCGGTCCATGCCGGGCGACGACACCTCGAGCCGGTCGTAGTCGATGCCTTCGACCTCGAGCAGGTGGGACAAGTGACGGCTGACCGCCGCGCAATCGTCCACCGTGATGCCGCCGGGCTTGTCCATGAAAATGCGCACGAAACGCCCCCGGTTGGACACCTGCGCGTCCACCAATTCGAAGCCCAGACCCGCCAGGGTTGGCTCCAAGAGGCCTTCGAGCGAGTTCGGCACGGATGCGGCCACAAACAAAAAATGGGCCGAAGCCCATCTACCTGAAACGGCTTGAAGTTTAACCGCTTTTCGCCGCCTTCACAATCTCCGCGACGCTTTTTTCGTCCAACTCGATCCAGCGCCCCGGGCGCAGGTCCCGCGGCAGGGCCACGGGCCCGTAGCGCACGCGCAGCAGGCGGCTCACCTTGCTGCCCACCGCCTCGAACAGCCGCCGTACCTCCCGGTTACGGCCCTCGCGCAGGACGACCCGGTACCAGCGGTTGGCGCCTTCGGCCCCGCCCGAGGGCGCGAGGCTGTCGAACCGTCCGGTACCGTCTGCCAACTGCACGCCCCGCGTCAGTCGGGTCCGATTCTCCTCGCTCAGCGCCCCCAGCACGCGCACCGCGTACTCGCGCTCCACTTCGTAGCGCGGGTGCATGAGCCGGTTGGCAAGCTCGCCGGAGTCGGTCAGCAGCAGCAAGCCCGCGGTATTGATGTCCAGCCGGCCTACCGCGACCCATTTCCCGCCCTCGATCGGCGGCAAGCGCTGGAACACGGTGGGCCGGCCCTCGGGATCCGCGCGCGTCACCATCTCGCCATCGGGCTTGTGATAGAGCAGCACCCGCGGTCGCGCCCCGGAAGCTTTCAGGGTCAAAGCCTTGCCGTCCAGCTCAATGCGGTCCGAGGCGAGCGCGCGCTCTCCGAGCCGGGCGGTGCGGCCGTTGACGCTCAGCCGTCCGGCCTCGATCCAGGCCTCGACCTGCCGGCGCGAGCCGAGGCCGGCCGCCGCCAGCAGCTTCTGCAGGCGCTCAGCCTGCGGCGGGTTCGTTGGCGGCTTCGGGGACGGCGGGCGCCGGCGCGGGTTCAAGCTGCAGCGTCTTGGCGATTTCCTCGAGCGGCGGCAGCTCCTGCAGCGAGCGCAGCCCGAGGTCGTCGAGGAAGGTTTTCGTGGTGGCGTAGAGTGCCGGCCGTCCGGGCGTCTCGCGGTGACCGACCGTATCGATCCAGCTGCGGCTCTCCAGCGTCTGGATGATCTGCGTCGACACGGTCACGCCACGGATGTCCTCGATGTCGCCGCGCGTCACCGGCTGGCGGTAGGCGATGATAGCGAGCGTCTCCATCACCGCGCGCGAGTAGCGCGGCGGCTTCTCGGGCTGCAGCTTCTCCGCGAACGGACGGAACTCGGGCCGCGTCTGGAAGCGCCAGCCGCTGGCGAGGCTTGCGAGCTCCACCGCGCGCCCGCTCCAGTCTTCGCGCAGCTCGGCGAGCAGGTTCTTCAGGGTGTCGGCGGCGAGCTGATCGTCGAACAGCCGGCGCAGCTCGGCGATCGACAGGGGCTCCTGCGAAGCGAGCAGCGCCGCCTCCAGGATCCGCTTGGCGTCAGAGGGGTTCTGCATGGGCCAATTTTACGTAGATCGGCGCAAAGCTCTCGGATTGCGTAAGCTCGAGCAGCATCTCGCGCGCCAGCTCCAGCACCGCGAGCAGCGTCACCACGAGCACCGCGACACCCCGAGCCGGGTCGAACAGCTCGCCGAACTCCAGCACGCGCCGCTCCCGCAGGCGCCGCAGAATGCCGCTCATGTGCTCGCGCACCGAGAGCTCCTCGCGCGACACGTGATGGTGCGCCGACAGGCGCGCCCTGTGCAGCAGCGCGCGCCACGCCTCGGCAAGGTCCTGCGGATTCACCTCCGGCAGACGCTCGGCCACCGTGCGCTCCACCCACACCGAGACCGCGAGCACGTCGCGCCCGACCTGCGGCAGCTCGTCGAGCGCCTGAGCGGCTTTCTTGATGCGCTCGTACTCGAGAAGCCGCCGCACCAGCTCGGCGCGCGGGTCTTCCTCCTCCGGCTCGGCGGCAGCGGGCCGCGGCAGCAGCAGCCGCGACTTGATCGCCATGAGCGTCGCAGCCATCACCAGGTACTCGGCCGCGAGCTCGAGGTTGGTGGCGCGCATCGCTTCCACGTACTCGAGGTACTGGCGCGTCAGCGGCGCCATCGGGATGTCGAGGATGTCGAGATTTTCCTTGCGGATCAGGTACAGCAGAAGATCGAGCGGTCCCTCGAACGCCTCGAGGATCACCTCCAGCGCATCGGGCGGGATGTACAGGTCCTGCGGAATCTCGATCAGCGGCTCGCCGTAGAGGCGGGCGACGGGGGTAGCGAGCGCCAGCGGCGCGGGCTCGATCATGTGTAGGTCAGGCCCATCGATTCGCGCACGTCGCGCATCGTCTCCACGGCAAGCTTGCGCGCCTTGTCGCAGCCGTCGGCGAGGATGCTCTTTACCAACGTCGGATCGTCGACGTAGACCTGGGCGCGCTCGCGCATCGGCGCGAGCTCGGCGAGCACCGCCTCGATCACCGGCTGCTTGCATTCCAGGCAGCCGATGCCGGCCGTGGTGCAGCCCTTCTGCACCCAGTCCCTGCGCGCCGTGTCCGAATACACCAGGTGCAGGGGCCATACCGGGCATTTCTCGGGCGTGCCCGGATCCTTCCGCGTGACGCGCGCGGGATCGGTAGGCATGGTGCGGATCTTCTTGGTGACCGATTCGGGCGACTCGCGCAGGCCGATGGCATTGCCGTAGGACTTGGACATTTTCTGTCCGTCGAGGCCCGGCAGCCGCGCCGCTTCGGTGAGCAAGGCCTCGGGCTCGACCAGGATCTTGCGTCCACCGCCCTCGAGCCAGCCATACAGCCGCTCGCGGTCGCCGCGCGGCAGGTTCTGCTGCTCCTCGAGCAGCGCCTGCGCGCGCTTCAGCGCGTCCGCGTCCCCGGACTCGAGGAACTTGGTGCGCAGCTCGTTCAGCAGGCGCGCTTTCTTCGTGCCCATCTTCTTCACCGCGGACTTTGCCTTGTCTTCGAAGCCCTCCTCGCGGCCGTACAGGTGGTTGAAGCGCCGCGCGATCTCGCGCGTCATCTCGACGTGCGGCACCTGGTCTTCCCCCACCGGCACGTAGCGCGCGCGGTAGATCAGGATGTCGGCCGACTGCAGCAGCGGGTAGCCGAGAAAGCCGTAAGTCGCCAGGTCGCGGTCCTTCAGCTTCTCCATCTGGTCCTTGTACGTCGGCACGCGCTCAAGCCAGCCGAGCGGCGTCATCATCGAAAGCAGCAGGTGCAGCTCCGCGTGCTCCTGAATGTGTGATTGCACGAACAGGATCGCCTGATTCGGGTCGACGCCCGCGGCGAGCCAGTCCACCGCCATCTCCCAGGCGTTCTGCTCGACGCGTCCGGGGTGCTCGTAGTCGGTGGTGAGCGCGTGCCAGTCGGCGACGAAGAACAGGCAGGGGTATTCGGCCTGCAGCCTGACCCAGTTCTTGAGCACGCCGTGGTAGTGGCCGAGGTGCAACGCGCCGGTCGGGCGCATGCCGGAGAGAACGCGCGTCTCGTACATGCTTAGAGCTGGAGCACCGAGCCGATCACCAGGTACGACGCCTCGACCACGGGCCGCAGCACCACGCCGAGGTAGCCGGAGAACAGCAGCAGCAGCAGGATCGGGAAGCCCCAGGGCTCGAGGCGCGCGTATTGCCAGGCCATGCGGTGCGGCAGCAGGCTGGCGAGGATGCGCCCACCGTCTAGCGGCAGGATCGGCAGCAGGTTCAGCACCATCAGCACCACGTTCACCTGGATGCCGGCGACGCAGACCAGGCGCAGGACCACCGAGAATTGGCTCAATGCCAGCGCTTCGGTGAGCTTGAGCAGCAGCGCCCAGGCAAGCGCCATCGCCAGGTTGGCGCCCGGGCCGGCGGCCGCGACCCACAGCATGTTCTGCTTCGGCCGCCTGAGCGCCGAGTAATTCACCGGCACCGGCTTGGCCCAGCCAAACAGCAGGCCGGCGCCGCCGACGAGCTTGGCGGCGACGAGGATCGCGATCGGCACGATGATCGTGCCCACCAGGTCGATATGCCGGAACGGATTCAAGCTGATGCGGCCCTGCGCGTACGCAGTCACGTCGCCGAAGTACCGCGCCACGTAGCCGTGCGCCGCCTCGTGCAGCGTGATCGCGAACAGCACTGGGAGCGAGTAGATCGCGAGCGTCTGAACGAGCTGGGTAACGTCCATCGGGCAGTCGCGAATCTTATCAGACGCTCTGGCCCAGCACCGCGAGCGAGCCCCTGCCCGCGCGCAGCACCACCGGCGCTTCGCCCGTGAGATCGATCACCGTGCTCGGCTCGGTGCCGCAAGGACCGCTATCGATCACGAGGTCGAGCTGGTGTTCGAGCGCGGCGCGGATCTGCTGCGCATCGGACAGCGCCACGGCGCTGCCCGGGAGCAGCAGCGTCGCCGAGAGCATCGGCTCGCCCATTTCTTCGAGCAACGCGCGTGCCGCCGGGTGCGCCGGCACGCGCACGCCGATGTGCTTGCGCCGCGGGTGCATCAGGCGGCGCGGCACCTCGCGGGTCGCGCGCAGGACGAACGTGTAGCTTCCCGGCGTCGCCGCCTTCAGCAGTCGAAACTGCGCGTTATCGAAGATGGCGTAGGTCGCGATCTCGGAAAGGTCGCGGCACATGAGCGTCAGGTGGTGCTTGTCGTCCATGCCGCGCACGCGCCGCAATCGCGCCTGCGCGTCTGCGTCGCCCAGGTGGCATCCCAGCGCGTAGCAAGAGTCCGTCGGATAGGCGATCAGTCCGCCGCCGCGCACGATGTCCGCGGCCTGCCGGATGAGCCGCGGCTGCGGATGGGTCGGGTGGACGGCGAAGTACTGCGCCACGCGCGGCTTCTACAGTCCCCACTCCCGCCACACCGGCCGCAGCGCCGGATCGAGTGGCGGCAGCGTGCCGAACTCCGCGCCCTCGTCGGGCCCGTGGAAATCCGAGCCGCGCGAGGCCGAGAAGTCGTACTGCGCGGCGAGCGCGGCGAAATGCCGGCTTTGTTCCGCGGAATGGCTGCCCGTGACCACTTCGATCGCCTCGCCCCCTGCGGCGCGGAATTCCTGCAGCAGCGCGTCCATCGCCCCCGCGGACAGGCCGTAGCGCCCCGGGTGAGCGAGCACCGCCTGCCCGCCCGCCGCGCCGATCCAGCGCACCGCGTCGGCGAGCTCGGCCCACTGATGCGGCACGTAGCCCGGCTTGCCCGGTACGAGAAACCGGCGAAAAGCTTCGCGCATGTCGGCCACCACCCCGCTGTCCACGAGAAAGCGCGCGAAGTGCGTGCGGCTCACCATCGCCGGATTCTCGGCGCGCTCGATCGCACCTTCGTAGGTACCGTCGATGCCGGCCCGCTGCAGATCGTGCGCCATCGCGCGCGCGCGCTGCAGCCGGCCGCCGCGCACGGCGGCAAGGCCCGCGGCCAGATCGGCGTTGCCAGGATCGATACGCAGGCCGACCACGTGCACGGTGGCGCCCCGCCAGGTCACCGAGATCTCGACTCCGTCGACGAAGCGCATGCCCTCGTCCCGCGCCGCGGCGCGCGCCTCGGCGAGCCCGGCAAGCTGATCGTGGTCGGTCAGCGCCCAGACGGCGACGCCGGCCCGTGCCGCGCGCCGCGCCACCTCCCCGGGCGCGAGGGCGCCGTCGGAGACGTTGGAATGGCAATGCAGATCGATATTCATGGGGCGCCGAAAAACTCCTCCAGGAGCCGCGCGAGCTGCTCCGGTTGATCGTGATGCAGCATGTGGCCCGCGTTGGACACCGTAACGTAGCGCAGGTTGCGGAACGCCGCCCGCCGCTCGGCGTAGCGCGCGGCGTCGAGGCCGACGCGGCCGAGGCTCTTCGACTCGGCAGCATCGACCCACAGCACCGGCGCCGTGACCTCGCTCCAGCAGGCGCGCGCTTCCTCGTAGCGGTACAGCACCGGGTAGACGATCTTGTGCGCGGGATCGCCGCGCAGCTGCACCTGGCCGTCGGGCAGCTCGCGTCCCCAGTGGCGCGAGAGGAACTCCGCGCGCTCGGGCGCGAGCCGCGGATTGCTCTGGCGCATGCGCTCGGCAAGCGCCGCGAAGTTCGCGTAAGGGCGGAAGCCCTTGCTGCTGCCCAGCTCGTCGAGCCAGCGCGCGTAGCGGGCCGGCGCCTGATCTGGCCGCGTCACCGCCATGCCGAAGCCTTCCAGATTCGCCAGCCGGCGGATGCGCGAGGGCCGCACTCCGGCGTACAGGCAGGCGACGTTTCCGCCGAGGCTGTGGCCGACGAGATCGACCGGCGCCTGCGGCGACAGTTGCTGTAGCAGCGCGTCGAGGTCGGCCAGGTAGTCGGGAAACCAGTAGCAATCGGACTTGCCCCAATCGGTGAGGCCGTAGCCACGCCAGTCGGGCGCGAAGACCTCCCAGTGAGCGGGCAACGCGTCCACCAGAAACTGGAACGAGGCCGAGACGTCCATCCAGCCGTGCAGCAGCAGCACGCGCGGCCCGCCCTCGCCCGGCCAGTGCCGCACGTGATAGCGCAGGCCGCGCACGTCGTAATAGAGCGATGCGCTCGCTTTCATGCGCCGCGGAACGCGAAATCCACGTCGGGCCTGCGCCCGGCGAGAAGATCGGCAAGCGCGCGGCCGGAGCCCGCCGCCAGCGTCCAGCCGAGCGTGCCGTGGCCGGTGTTGAGATACAGATTGGCTAGACGCGTGCGACCGATCACCGGCACGTTGCTTGGCGTCGCGGGCCGCAGCCCGGCCCAGAGCTCGGCGGCCCCGGCGCGCGCCAGCGCCGGGAACAATACGCGCAGGCGGGCGACAATCGCTTCGCAGCGCTTTGCGTTGATGCGGGTGTCGTAGCCGGTCAGCTCCGCGGTCCCAGCGCACCGCAGGCGCGCGCCGAAGCGCGAAATCACGAGCTTGCGCCCCTCGTCGGTGAGACTGATCGTCGGCGCCTGCGTCGCCACCTCGGGCGGCAGAGTCAGGGTCACCGAGTACCCCTTGAGCGGATAGACCGGGATCGAGATGCCCAGTGGGGCGAGCAGACGCGCGCTGTAGCTTCCCAGCGAGACCACGACCGCGTCGGCCTGCAGCCGCTCGCCGCCGGCACGCACCGCGCTCACGGCCCCGCCTTCGACGTCGAGCGATTCCACCGTCGCCCGGCGCAGAAAGCGCACGCCGCTTTGCTCGGCCAGTTGCGCGAGGCGCACGGTGAATTCATGCGCATCGCCGGACTCGTCCTGCGGCGTGTAGACGCCGCCCACCACCCTCGCCTGCGACGCGCGCAGCGCCGGCTCGAGATCGTGGCACTGGGCCGCCGACTTGACCTCGCGCTCGATGCCCAGGCGGCGCATGTCCTCCGCGTGCTTTGCCAGCGCCTCGAAATCTGCGTGCTCGGTGCAGAAATGCAGGATGCCGCGCGCGACGCGCTCGTACTCGATGCCGGTCTGTGCGCGCAGCTCGGCGAGGCAGTCCCGGCTGTAGCGCGCGAGGCCGGCGAGCTGGCGCGTGTTGCGCGCGAAGCGCCCGGGCAGGCATTCCAGCGCAAAACGCAGCGCCCACAGCCACTGCGCCCGGTCGGCACGCGGCCGGAACAGCAGCGGCGCGTCCTCGCGCCCGAGCCAGCGCAGCACCTTCGGCAGCGCCGACGGATTGGCCCAGGGCTCGGCATGCCCGGCCGTCACCTGGCCGCCGTTGGCGAAGGAAGTTTCCATGCCGGCCTCGGCTTGCCGGTCGACGAGCGTCACCTTGTGCCCGTCCCGCGCCAGGTACCACGCCGTTGTTACGCCGATAACGCCGGCGCCGAGAACCACGATTCGCATTGCATTATGATAGCTGCATGCCCATCTTCTCCATAGGCGAGAAGCGCGTGAAGCTCGCCGGCGCAGGCCATTTCATCGCCTACGACGCCACGCTCGTCGGCGACATCACGCTCCAGTCCGACGTTAACATCTGGTTCAAGGTCGTGATCCGCGCGGAGAACGACGCGATCACCATCGGCGAACGCACGAACGTGCAGGAGGGCGCCGTCCTGCACGTCGACCCGGGCTTTCCGCTCGCGATCGGGGCGAACGTGACCGTCGGTCACCGCGCCGTGCTGCACGGCTGTTTGATCGGCGACGGCGCGCTGATCGGTATCAACGCCGTCGTGCTGAACGGCGCGAAGATCGGCGCCGGAGCCCTGATCGGCGCCGGAGCGCTGGTGCCCGAGGGCAAGGAGATTCCGCCCGGCGTGCTTGTCGTGGGCTCGCCCGGCCGGGTGCTGCGCGAGCTCAGGCCCGCGGAGCGAGAGATGCTGCGGCACGCCTCGCAGGTCTACGTCGAGCGCTCGAAGTTCTACGCAGCCGCGATGCGCGAACAGCCGATGCCCGCGCCTCAATAGCGCCGCAGGTTAGGAGGACATGATGAGCACAGCCAGGACGGTCGCCGAGTGGATCGTCGAGTTCCTCGTCGCCCAGGGCGTGGACCGAGTGTACGGCTTGCAGGGCGGGCACATCCAGCCGATCTGGGACTGGCTCGCACAGCGCGGCGTGCGCATCATCGACGTGCGCGACGAAGGCGCCGCCGTGCACATGGCACACTGCCACGCGGTGCTGACCGGACAGGTCGGTGTCGCGCTCGCCACCGCCGGCCCTGGCGTCACCAACTGCGTCACCGCCGTCGCCAACGCGCAGCTCGAGCGCGTACCGGTGCTGCTCATCGGCGGCTGTGCGCCGGTGCAGCAGGACGACCTCGGCCCGCTTCAAGGCATCGATCACGTGGCGATCCTGCGGCCGGTCACGCGCAGCGCACGCACGCTCCGTGCCCCGGACAACATCCTGCGCGACCTCGACAAGGGCTGGTCTACGGCGCTGGGCGACGGCAACCCGCCGGGACCGGTTTACCTGGAAATCCCAACGAACGTGCTCCGCCTGAAGATCCCGCCCCGTCTCGCGCTCCCCGAGCACCTCTCGCGCAGGCGGGTGCGCCATGTTCCTCCTGATTCGGCGGACGTGGGGCGCGCCGCGGCCCTGCTGCGCGCCGCACGCCGGCCGCTGGTGGTCACCGGCAGGGGCGCGCTCGGCACCGCGCCGCCCCTGCGTGCCCTTTTGGAGGCGTGCGGTGCGGTCTACCTCGACACGCAGGAGAGCCGCGGCCTCGTACCGGGGAGCCATCCCTCGTTCGTCGGCGCGGTGCGCGCCCGCGCGATGCAGGAAGCGGACCTCGTCGTCACCGTCGGCCGCAAGCTCGACTATCAGATGGCCTACGGCTCGCCCGCCGTGTTCGCGAACGCGCGCTGGATCCGCATCGCCGACAACGCCGAGGAGCTGCGCGAAAACCGGCGCGGCGAGGTGGAGCTGTTCGCCAATCCGGGACTCGCGCTGTCCGCGATCGCTGCGGCGCTGACATCAGCCGGCGCGCTCGACAAGGCCTGGACGCGGGGCCTGCGCGAAGAGCACGAGCGACGCTCGTCCAAGTACGCCGCCAGCCTCGCCACGGCGCCGGCGGGCAAAGACGGTCACATGCATCCGAACCGGATCTTCGCCGCCCTGCGCAAGCTCCTCGCGCCCGATGCCATAACCATCGCCGACGGCGGCGACATACTCAGCTTCGCGCGCCTCGGCCTAGAAGCACCGTCCACGTACCTCGACCCGGGCACCTTCGGCTGCCTCGGTGTCGGCATTCCCTACGGCAACGCCGCCGCCCTGCTCCATCCCGGCCGGCAAGTCGTGGTCGTGAGCGGCGATGGCGCGTTCGGCATCAACGCGATGGAAGTCGACACGGCGAAGCGGCACGGCGCCGGGGCGGTCTTCATCATCGCCAATAACGCGGCCTGGAACATCGAGCGCCTCGACCAGGAGCTCAATTACGGCGGACGGGTGGTGGGCACCACCCTCGCCTGGAGCGATTACGCCGCCATGGCGCGCGCGTTCGGGCTGCATGCCGAGCGCGTGACCGATGCGGACCGGCTGGAGGGCGCCATTGCCGAGGCGCTCGCCAAAGCCCCGGCGCTCATCGACGTGGTGGTCACGCAGCATGCGCTCAGCTCCGACGCCGGCAAGGGCCTGGGCTGGGTGCCCGACTACCAGGCGCTCACCGCCTGGGACGAAGCGGAGAAGGCCCGCCGGGCGTGAGCGGCACGCTGCAGCGAGGGACGCTGCACCTCGGCCAGGTTGTCGCGACGCACGCGCGGCTGCAGCCCGATGCCCTAGGCGCACGCGACTCCCGGCGCTCGATTACGTTCGCCCAGTGGAATGCGCGCGCCTGCCGCCTGGCCAACGCGTTGGCCGGTCTCGGCCTGCGCAAGGGCGACCGGGTGGCGGTCCTCGCCTTCAATCGACTCGAGTGGATGGAAATCTACGTCGGCCTCGCCAAGGCGGGATTGACCGCGGTGCCGGTGAACTTTCGCCTGCTCGCTCCCGAGATCCGCTACATCGTCGCCCATTGCGGCGCCCGCGCGTTCATCGCTGAGGACAGCCTCATCGACCGGGTGGAACCGGTGCGCGGAGAGCTGCCGGCGGTGAGGGGCGGCTGGATCCGCCTCGGTGACGGCGAGGCAGCGGGCTGGACCGGATACGAGGCGCTGCTCGCCGCCGCATCTGATCGCGAGCCGCAGGCGGATGTGCGTCCGCTTGACCCCTGGGCGCTGATGTACACCTCGGGCACCACCGGCCGTCCGAAGGGCGCCATCCGCAACCACCAGGGCAGCGCGCTCATCTCACTGGTTACGGCGCTCGACATGGGCTTGACGCGCGCGGACAAGGCGCTGCTCGTCATGCCCATGTGCCACGCGAACTCGCTCTACTTCGCTTTCACATTCACGTATCTGGGCGCGCCCTGCATCATCGACGACCGCGCGAGTTTCGATCCCGAGGCGCTGCTCGCGACGATCGCCGCCGAGGGGGTGACCTTCACCTCGCTCGTCCCGACGCACTACATCATGACGCTCGCCCTGCCGGCCGCCACGAAGGCGCGCTACGACGTAGGGCGCGTGCGCAAGCTGATGATCTCCTCGGCGCCCGCGCGCAAGGACACCAAGCTCGCCATCCTGGAGTACTTCCGCAACTCGCAGCTCTACGAGCTCTACGGCTCCACCGAGGCCGGCTGGGTCACGCTATTGCGGCCGCACGAGCAGCTAGAGCACCTGGGCTCGGTCGGTCGAGAGTGGACCGGCACGGGCCCAGTGCGCATTCTCGATGCCGAGGGCCGCGACCTGCCCGACGGCGAGGTCGGCGAGCTGTTCTCGCTCACCCCGTACGCCTTCGACGGCTACCTTGACGATCCTGCCAAGACCGCGGAGGCGCTCCGTCCGGACGGCTACTGCAGCGTGGGCGACATGGCGCGCCGCGACGGGAAAGGGTTCGTTTACCTCGTCGACCGCAAGAGCAACATGATCATCAGCGGCGGCGAGAACGTGTACCCCAGCGAGATCGAGGACATCCTCGGCCGCCATCCCGCGGTCAAGGACGTGGCCGTGATCGGCGTACCGCACGAGAAATGGGGCGAGGCGGTGCACGCCGTAGTCGTGCTGCGGGAGGAGGTGGCGGCGACCGAGGCCGCCATCCTCGATTGGTGCCGCGACAAAATGGCTGGCTTCAAGCGGCCGCGGTCGGTTTCCTTCCTGCGGGAGGCGGACATGCCTCGGACCGCGACGGGCAAGATCCAGCATCGGATGCTGCGGGAGCGCCTGTCCCGCAGCCAGGTCTAGGCCTCCGGCAGAATCACTTCGGCGCCATGCGGATGGCGCCGTCCAGGCGAATGGTTTCGCCGTTCAGCATTTCGTTCTCGATGACGGCGCGTGCGAGCTGCGCGTACTCCGCGGGCCTGCCCAGGCGCGAGGGAAACGGCACCTGCTTGCCGAGCGAGTCCTGCGCCTCCTTCGGCAGCCCGAGCAGCATCGGCGTCTCGAAAATGCCTGGCGCGATGGTGCACACGCGGATGCCGTTTCGCGAAAGATCGCGCGCAATCGGCAAGGTCATGCCGACCACACCGCCTTTCGACGCGGAATAGGCGGCCTGCCCGATCTGCCCGTCGTAGGCTGCGACCGAGGCCGTATTGATGATCACGCCGCGTTCGCCCGCCGCGTTGGGGCCGGCCTTGGCCATGGCATCGGCCGCGACGCGGATCATGTTGAAGGTGCCGATCAGGTTCACGGTGATCACGCGCGTGAAGCGCGCGAGATCGTGCGGCGCCTCCTTGCCGATGGTGCGCTCCGCGAGCGCGATGCCGGCGCAGTTCACCAGCACCTGCAGGCCGCCGAACTCCTTGAGCGCCAGCGCCACCGCCGCCTTGGCGTCGGCTTCCGCGGTGACGTCGCACTTCACGAAGCGCCCGCCGAGCTCCTGCGCCAGCTTTTCGCCTGCCTCGACCTGCATGTCCGCGATGACGACCTTGGCGCCGTTCTCCGCTGCCATGCGCGCGGTGGCGGCGCCGAGACCCGATGCGCCACCGGTGACCAGAAACACGCTGTTCTTGATAAGCATATGCGCCTCGTCGCGATGAGAGCGCCGATTATAATTCACGCACTTGCCGATGCTGCACCTGCGCTTCGACCTTGCCTTCGAGGACCTCTATAGCCGCGACGGGCTCATGCGGCTCGACGCCGCGTTTCTGCAATTTGTTGCGGAAATGGATGCCGAGCTGTGCAAGCGCCTCGAGCAAGCCCGCGCCGCGCCGCCGCCCGCGCGCGAGGAATCCGAGCTGCTCATCGCGCTTGCGCCGCACGTGGAGGACTTCGTCGCGCGCCTGTTCGGCGTCGAGACCGAGCTGCAGGCGCTCGCCGCGCGGCACCACGAGCTCGCCCCGCTCTACAGCGTGAAGCGCCTGTTCGTGCAGCGGCGCGCGCTGCACAAGGTCAAGCCCGAGGACGCGCGCCCCGACGGCTATCGCTTCACCACCGAGCTCGAGTTCGCGCGCCAAATCACGGCGTGGCAGAAAGACGAAGCGGCGCACGCTGCCGAGCTGGAGGGGGCGGCGCGCTACGCGGCCTGGGCGGCGGGTACGCAGGAAGGCAAGGCAAAGCACAAGGCCGGCGTGCTGTTCAAGGCGCCGCACAAGCTCGACCTCATGCGCCTCGTTCCGGCGCAGCCCGAATTCCGCCATCGCCAGGGCTTCGCGCTCACCGATTCCGGCACGGACCTCGCCGGCGCGCTCGACCAGGCGAACTACTGCATCTGGTGCCACGAGCAGGGCAAGGACTCCTGCGCGAAGGGCCTCAAGGAGAAGGCACCCGCGGGCGGGTTCAAGAAGACGGTGTTCGGGGTCGAGCTCGCCGGCTGTCCGCTCGAGGAGAAGATCTCCGAATTCCACGTGGTGAAGGCACGCGGCCAGCCGATCGGCGCGCTCGCCATGATCGCCGTCGACAACCCGCTCGCCGCGGCCACCGGCCACCGCATCTGCAACGATTGCATGAAGGCCTGCATCTACCAGAAGCAGGATCCGGTCGACATCCCGCAGGCTGAGACGCGCACGCTGAAGGACGTCCTTGAGCTGCCCTGGGGTTTCGAGATCTACGCGCTCCTGACGCGCTGGAATCCGCTCGACCTGCGCCGCCCGTATCCGCGGGCGCCGAGCGGGCGGCGCGTGCTGGTGGTCGGGCTGGGGCCGGCCGGCTTCTCCATCGCGCACCACTTGATGAACGACGGCCATACCGTGGTCGGCATCGACGGGTTGAAGATCGAGCCGCTGGAGGCCGCGCTTTCCGGCGTCGACGCGCTGGGACGGCGCGTGCCGTTCGGCCCCGTGCGCGACCTGAAGGAACTCTACGAGCCGCTCGATGAGCGCGTGATGGCGGGCTTCGGCGGGGTGGCCGAGTACGGCATCACGGTGCGCTGGGACAAGAACTTTCTCAAGATCATCCGGCTGCTTCTGGAGCGGCGCGCGCAGTTCGCGATGTTCGGCGGCGTGCGCTTCGGCGGCACGCTCACCATCGACGAGGCGTTCGCCGACGGGTTCGACCACATCGCGCTGTGTGCCGGCGCCGGCCGGCCCACGGTGCTCGAGACCATCCCCAACGGCTTCGCACGCGGCGTGCGCGCGGCTTCCGACTTCCTCATGGCGCTGCAGCTCACCGGCGCCGCGAAGCGCGAGTCGATCGCCAACCTGCAGATCCGGCTGCCGATCGTGGTGATCGGCGGCGGCCTGACCGCCATCGACACGGCGACGGAGTCCCTCGCCTACTACGCGGTGCAAGTGGAGAAGTTCCTGTCGCGCTGGGAGGCGCTGGAGGAAAAGCCGCAGTGGACGGCCGAGGAGCAGGAGATCGCGCAGGAGTTCATCGCCCACGCGCGCGCTTTGCGCGCGGCCGGGCCCGAACAAAGGCTACCGCTGCTCAGGTCCTGGGGCGGCTCGACCATTGCCTACCGGCGCCGCATGGTCGACAGCCCCTCCTACACCCTCAACCATGAGGAGGTCGCGAAGGCGCTCGAGGAAGGCATCGTCTTCAGGGAAGGTCTGACCCCGCAGCGCATCGAGGTCGACGCGCACGGCCACGCGAGGGCGGTCGTGTTCCAGGACGGCCTCACGCTTCCCGCGCGCTCGGTGCTCATCGCCGCGGGCACGCAGCCCAACACCGTGCTCGCGCGCGAAGAAGGCGTGAGCCTTGCGCTCGACGGCAAGTACTTCATGGCCTGCGACGAGCGCGGCGCCCCGGTCAAGCCCGAGCGCCACACCGCCAAGCCCGCGCGCCCAGACGTGCTGCTGCATCGCCATGCCAGCGGCCGCTTCATGAGCTTCTTCGGCGATCTGCACCCGTCCTACTTCGGCAACGTGGTGAAGGCGATGGGCAGCGTCAAGCAGGGCTACCCCGTTGTCAGCCGGGTGCTGGCACAGAATCCGCCGGCCATCGCGATCGACGATGCGGCTTTCCTTTCGCGCCTGAACCGTGACCTGCGCGCCGTGGTGCACGAGGTGCGCCGGCATACGCCGACCATCGTGGAGGTAGTGTTGCGCGCGCCGATCGCGGCGCGGCGCTTCCGTCCGGGGCAGTTCTACCGCATGCAGAACTACGAGACGCTGGCGCTGCGCGTGCCGGGCACCACGCTCGCGATGGAGGGTCTCGCGCTCACCGGTGCTTGGACCGATCGCGACAAGGGGCTGATCTCGGTGATCGCGCTCGAGATGGGCGGCTCGGCCGACCTCCTTGCCTACCTGCAGCCCGGCGAGCCCGTGGTCCTGATGGGTCCCACTGGCACGCCGACGGAGATTCCGCGCGGCGAGACCGTGGTGCTGGCCGGCGGCGGTCTTGGCAACGCGGTGCTGTTCTCCATCGGCCGCGCGCTGCGCGCCGCCGGTTCAAGAGTGATCTATTTCGCCGGCTACAGGCACCTCGGCGACCGCTACCGCATCGAGGACATCGAAAGCGCCTCCGACGTCGTGGTCTGGTGCTGCGACGAGGCGCCGGGGTTCGAGCCGAGACGGACAAAGGACCGCGCCTTCGTCGGCAACATCGTCCAGGCGATGCATGCCTACGCTTCCGGCGCCCTCGGCGCCCAACCCATTGCGTTTTCGGCAACCGACCGCATCATCGCCATCGGCTCCGACCGGATGATGGCGGCCGTGGCGCGCGCGCGACGCGACGTCCTCGCGCCGCACCTGAAGCCCGGCCACGTGGCGATCGGTTCGATCAACTCTCCAATGCAGTGCATGATGAAGGAGATCTGCGCGCAGTGCCTGCAGCCCCATGTCGACGCGGCGACGGGGAAGACGACCTACGTCTTCTCCTGCTTCAACCAGGACCAGCCGCTCGACGAAGTGGACTTCGGCGCGCTCGGCCAGCGCCTGGCACAGAACAGCGTGCAGGAGAAGCTGACCGCCCGCTGGATCGCGCGCTGCCTGAAGGCGCTGCCGCCGCCCGCGGAGCGCAAGGCGGCCTGACCCGCTTGATCGCGCGCGGGGCGCTCCTGTCTCCGCCCCGGCCGGCTGGAGGGAGACCGCGCCATGGACACGTCGGATACGTCGCTATTTCACCGCGACCTGATCGCGGCGCTGGACCGGCCGCAGCGCCAGGTGCAGCAACCCTTTGAATTTGCGCCCAGCATCCGCGGCTTCCCTGCGCTTAACGCCGGTACCCCTCAGTCCGCCGAGATCTACGCCGTCGCCCCTGGACTCGATCCCGCCGCAATCCGCGTGCAGCTCGAGCGCGGGGTGCTCAGCGGGCGAACGGCTGGTCGGCTTCCGGGAGGCGAGCGTTCACGTGAACGGGCGCTTCGCGGCGCGCTTTCACTGCATGGTGGCCCTCTCCGACGACCTCGATTCCGACCAGGTGCGCGTCAACTCCCAGCCGCGCACGCGAAGCCGCAACGATCGAGGTCAGCTCCGGCTAGCCGCCGAGGAACAGCTTGCCGACCTCGGGATTCTCGAGCAGCTCGTCGCCGCTGCCGGCTAGCGCGAGCTCGCCGGACACCAGGACGTAGCCCAGGTCGGCGAACTCCAGCCCCTTCTTCGCGTTCTGCTCGACCATGAGGATGGTCTTGCCTTCCTTGTGCTGCAGATCGTCCAGGATCTCGAACACCATGTCGATGAAGCGCGGCTCGAGGCCAATCGAAGGCTCGTCGACCAGCAGCACTTCGGGCTGCATCACCAGCGCGCGCGAGATCTCCAGCAGCCGTCGCTCGCCGCCTGAGAGCACGCGCGCCTTGTGGCTGCGCCGGGCGGCCAGGCGATCGTACTTGGCGAACACCTTCTCGGCGGCCGTCTTCGCCGCGTCGTGCGAGCCGAGCAGGTAGCCGCCCATCCACAGGTTCTCCTCCACCGTCATGTCCGGAAACACCGATTTGTCCTGCAGGATGTAGGCGATGCCGGCTTCCTTCAGGGTGCGGTCGGCGCGCAGGTGCGTGACGTTGCGGCGCGCCGCGCCTTCGCCGACGAAGATCGCGCCGTCGAAGATACGCGTGAAGCCGAAGATCGAGTGCAGCACGGTGGACTTGCCGGCCCCGTTCGGGCCGATCAGGCACAGCGACTGGCCCTTCGCCACATGCAGGGTGAAGTCGTGCAGGATCTCCATGTTGCCGTAGCCGGCGCGCAGTCCTTCGATGGACAGGAATGGCTTGCCGCGCGCCAGCCCGTGCAGCTCGTCCGCGCTCACGGCGACGCGCAGCTTCTCGGCTTCCCGCTGGACGTCCTCGACCGAGATGACGGTGTCGACGTCCCCGAGGTGGTAGCCGCCGGCGCGTTCCTTGGACCTGGCGCTCACGTCAATGCGCCCCGAGATAAGCGTCGATCACGCGACGATCGTTCTGCAGCTCCTCGGGCGTGCCCTCGGCGAGCAGCTCGCCGTGCGCCAGGCAGTACATGCGCTGGGCGAGGTTCATGATCACGCGCATGTTGTGCTCGATGACGAACAGCGTGATGCCGAGCTCCTTGTTGGCGCGCTTCAGCCGGTCGATGAGGCCGTTGATAAGCGTCGGGTTGATGCCGGCCGTGGGCTCGTCGAGCAGCAGCGCCTTGGGCTCGTTCATGAGCGCCATCGCGAACTCGAGCAGTTTCTGCTGGCCGAAGGACAGCGTGCCCGCCGTCAGCAGGCGCTTCTGGTACAGACCGACGAACTCGAGAAGATGCTCGGCGCGGTCGTAGGCCTCGGGCGGATACTTGCGGAACATGTCGCGCCATGTGCTGGCGCGGTGCGGAACCGAGATCAGCATGTTCTGCATGCAGTTCATCTTGGAGTAGATGCGGGTCTGCTGGAACGTGCGCAGCAGGCCCAGCCGCGCGATGCCCTGCACCTTGAGGCGGGTGATCTCGCGGCCCGCGAAGCGGATCGAGCCGCTGTCGACGGGATGGGTGCCGGCGATGGAGTTGAACAGCGTCGTCTTTCCCGAGCCGTTCGGGCCAATGAGTCCGGTAATGCTGCCCTCCTCGACGCGCAGCGAAACGTTGTGATTGGCGACCACCCCGCCAAAGGCCTTGCTCACCCCGTCCACCTCGATGAGCACTTTGCTCATGCGCGTTTTCCCGGCGCAGACTCCACCCGCACGCCGAACCACTCGGGCTTACGCTCGCGCAGCCAGCCCATGATGCCCTGCTGGAAGTAGACGACGTTTACGATGATCAGCAGGCCGAGCGCCACCCACTGCCAGCCGAGGAGATAGGTCCAGGTGACCTCCTTCAGCGTGTGAAACAGCGTCGCGCCGAGGATCGGGCCCCACAGCGTGCCCTTGCCGCCCAGCAGCGTCATCGCCACCATGAAAATGCCGAAGGTCAGGGTCGGATACGCCACCTCCATCGGCTCGATGAATCCCGTCATGTTGCCGAAGAGCGCACCCACCATGCCGAGGAAGAACGCCGAGATCGACCAGGCCACCGTCTTGTAACGGCTGGTGTGCACGCCCATCGCCTCGGCCTTGTCCTCGTCGTCGCGGACGGCGTTCAGCGCCAGCCCGAAGCGCGTACCGTACAGCCAGCGCAGGAACAGGTAGCAGACGATCGTCAACAGCATGCACAGCGCATAAAAGAACAGCGAGCGCACGCCGGGCTCTCCCGGGAACACGGGCATCGAGATGCCGCCGCCGCCGCCTACGTAGCCCCAGGCGCCGGTCAGCTCCGCGGCGGCGAGCGCGCAGCCCAGCGTGCCGATGGCGAAGTATGGCCCGCGCAGGCCGAACAGCACCCAGCTCAGCACCGCGGCCACAACCACGCTCACCGCCGCGGCGAACGCCAGTCCCAGCCCCAGGCCGATGAAGTACTGCGCGTCGGTGAAGTCCACCTTGATGGCGCCGAAAGCCGCCGTGTACTCGGCGACGTCGTAGAACATGCCGATCTGCGCGATGGCGCTCATGTACATGCCAAGCCCGAAAAACAGGATGTTGCCGAGCGTGTTGTAGCCCATCTGGCCACCCATGATGTCCCAGGTGAGCGCGAACAGGATCATGATCCAGAGCACCGCGAACTGGAACGTGTAGGCCGGGAACAGGAGCGGCGCTGCCACGCCAGCGACCAGGATGGCGACGTGCAGCACGATGGCGCGCGGCGTCATTGCAGAGACTGCCGATGCCGCATCAGCAGCATCTGCTTCCATACCAGGATCAACACGAGCAGTCCCACCACCGTCGCCTGCTGGAATTGCGCGCCGAGCACGAAGCCGCTGTACTGCTCGAGCGCGCCCAGACCGAGCGCCGCCAGGATCACCCCCGGCAGGTTGCCCAGGCCGGCCGCCGTTACGATGACGAACGCACGCACCGAGTAAGCGATGCCGTAGAACGGCTGCAGCACCCAGATCATCGAGATCAGCACCCCCGCGGCGCCGCAGATCGCGGAATTCATGGAGAAGGTGAAGGCGTACACCCGCTCGGTGTCGATGCCCATGACGCGCGCAGCGCGCGCGTCCTGCGCGGTGGCGCGTATCGCCTGCCCCATGCGGCTCTTCTTCATGAACAGCACCATGGCGATCGCGAGCAGCGCGCACAGCGCGAACGAGATCATCCGGACGTCGGTCACCGTGACCAGGCCACCGAACATCTCGCGCGTCTCGAAGCCGGCGTCGGCGGTCCTCACCTCCGGCCCGAAGATCAGATTCATCGACTGCTGCATGACGATGGCCAGGCCGAAAGTCGCGAGCAGCGAGGTGAACAGGTCCCGCTGGATCACGCGGCTGATGACCAGCTTGTAGATGATCCAGCCGTACACGAACATGAGCACGCTCACCGGCACCAGCGCCAGGATCGGGTGCAGGCCGTACTCGGAAAGAGTGTAGGTCAGGTAGCCGCCCAGCATCACGAAGTCGCCCTGCGCCAGGTTCTTGACGTTCGTGACGCCCCACACCAGCGCCAAACCGTAGGCGGCGAGCGCGAACACGGCGCCGATCAGCACCCCGTTCAACACCAGCTGGATGTTGAACACGGGCGCCAGCGTCAGGATCTGGACGTTATCCCACATGGCAAATGCCGCGCCGGCCGCAAGCGGCCGGCGCAGTCTCTCTGCTCCTCAAGCCGACAGGTCTAGTTCCCCGCCTTGCGCGGGTACGCGAGCTTGTGCGACGCCCACTTCGACGGCGCCACGACGTTGTACGCGCCGTTCTGGATCTGGCGCAGCACCATCGGCTTGGCCACGTTGTTGCCGGCCTCGCTGAACTTGATCGTGCCGTAGAACGTGTCGAGCTTGGTGTCGGCGATCGCATCGCGCAGCTTCTCGGTGTCGAAGCTCTGCGCGCGCTCGAACGCGTCCGCCCAGACCTGCACAGCGGCCGAGGCCTGCGCGGCCTGGTAGGGCACGGTGTCGTACCCCGAGTAGGTCTTGAGGAACAGCTTGTTGTAGTCCATCGCGCTGCCGAACAGCGGATCCTTGTAGCTCAGCGTCTCGGCCCACTGCGTCGGGCACAGGAAGCCTTCCGCGCCTTTGCCGAACTTGCCGACCACGTCCGCCGACTCGCAGTGCGTCATCGCGATCATCGGCACGTCGATGCCCATCTCGTTGATCTGGCGTCCCGCCGTGCTGGCCCCTTTCGTATGACCCGAGACCACCAGCAGGTCGGGCTTGAGCGCCTTCACCTTGGTGAGCGTGGCCGACATGTCGGACAGGTCGCGCGGCAGCTTGTCGTCCACCACGATCTTCATGCCGTATTTCTTGATGTCGTCCACGACGCCCGCGCGCACGTCGAGCGAGAACGGATCGTTCTCGAACGCCATGGCGACGCGCACGTCGCTCGGCTTCTTGCCTTGCTGCTCTGCGACCTCGGCTGCGAGCGAGATGGCGCTCGCCAGGTACTGCTCGGAGGTCGACAGGACCGCGAACATGTACTTGTAACCCTGCGTGAAGAGCGAGCGCGACGCGCCCTCGGCCTCCACCATCGGCACCTTGTACTTCTCGGTGACCGGCGCGGCCGCCTTGGTGGTGCCCGAGCTGTACGGTCCGAGCACGTACTTCACGCCGTCCTGGTTGATCAAGCGCTCCAGGAGCTGCGCCGTGCGCGCCGGTGTCGACTCGTCGTCGTAGTACTTGACCTCGAGCTCATAGGCCTTGCCGTTCACCTTCACGCCGCCGCGCTCGTTGATCTTCTTCACCGAGAGGTTGTACCCGTCCATCGCGTTCTTGCCTTCCTGCGAGTACTTCCCGGTAATCGAGATCGCCGAGCCGAGAATAATCTTGTCGCCTTCGACCTTCGCGGCTGCCGGTGCGGCAAGCGCCAGGGCCAAGGTCGACGCACACGCGATGCGTGCGAAATGCTTCGTGAACGATTGCATCGTCTCCTCCTCTCCGAGTGTTGATCGAACGGTGCCGCGCGAAACTCCTCTGTGCGGGAGCGGCTTGTTGGCTTGCGGCGCAGCGCCTACGGTACGACTGCCGAATCTCGCACGAGTTCATGGCGCGGGGCAACCGCAACTTGCCGCGCGGGCCCGGATGCGGCAGGGCAGCATGGGCCGCAGCGCTATAACAGCGAGGCGTGACTGGCGCATTGCAACAATCCCTCCGAAGGCCCTGGAAAGCGCTTGACATTAATTTAAGGGTTATATATCTTTTATATATGATGAAAGCCAAGGTCAGCACGTTTTCGGCCACCGCGCGCGACTTCGCCATGCTCGAGGCCGTGGCGCGCTATCACGGGCTCAACAAGAGCGCCACGCTCGCCAGCCTGGTGCGCAAGGAATTCTGGCGCGTGTTCCCGGGCGGCACTGACAAGGTGCGCCCTGATCGCGGTGCAAAGGTGGAGACCGAGCGATGACCTTCCGACGCCTGCTTGCGGTAGCCGCCACGCTGCTCTGCGCCACGGCGCAGGCGCAGCCCGTCAAGATCGGCGAGCTGAACAGCTATAAGACATTCCCGGCATTCCTCGAGCCGTACAAGAAGGGCTGGCAGCTCGCCCTGGAGGAAGTGAACGCCGCGGGTGGCGTCAACGGCCGGCCGCTCGCCGTGGTGTCGCGCGAGGACGGCGGCACGCCGGGCGAGGCGGTGCGCGTGGCCGAGGAGCTGATCACGCGGGA
>DATHYT010000026.1:0-59871 GCA_035459025.1 Burkholderiales bacterium
AGGTAGGCCTGGCGCGTGGCGAGCGCGGAAGTGCGCCGCGCGTTCTCCAGCTCCTGGCGGGTGCGTTCCAGGTTGTAGGCCGCCTCGCGCTCGCGCGAGGTGAGGCCGCCGCCCTGGTACAGGGGCACCGAGAGTTGCAGCGCGACGGAGCTGTTGTTCACCTCGCTGCCCGTCGCGGAGAGCTGCGAGGCGCTCTGCGACGTATAGCTGTGGCTCGCCACCAGGTCGAGCGTTGGATGGTGGGCGGCGCTGTTTCGCTGCGCTTCGAGCCGGGCGATCTCGACCGCCGCGTTCTGGGCCAGGACGCTGTAGCTCTGCTTTTCCGCGAGGTTCACCCAGGCCTGCATGTCGTTCGGGTTCGGCGGCGCGAGCTTGACCTCGGGCCGCAACGCCTTCAGCTCGCTGTACTCCTTGCCGGTGAGCTGCTGCAGCGCGCGCAGGCGTACCTCGACGTCGTTCTGTGCCGAAATCTCCTGCGCCACGGCGAGGTCGTAGCGCGCCTGCGCTTCGTGCGTGTCGGTGATGGTCGCCGTGCCGACCTCGAAGTTGCGCTTGGCCTGCGCCAGCTGCTCGGCGATGGCGGCCTTCTGCGCCCGCACCAGGGCGAGCGTGTCCTGCGCCGCGAGCACATCGAAGTAGGCCTGCGCGGCGCGCAGGATCAGGTCCTGCCCCGCCTGGCCGAAGGTGAACTCGGCCTGCCTTGCCTGCAGCTCGGCCTGGTCGGCCTGCAGCCAGTTCTGCCGCCGGTACAGCGGCTGGGTGAAGGTGAGCGCGAAGCCGTACGAGTTGACGTCGCGCTCGAAGCTGGGTTGGATGACTTCGTTCTTCGAATCCGATTCGAGGTGCGAGCGCGTCGTGTTCGCCGTCAGGTTGAGGCTGGGCAGCAGCAGCGCGCGCCCCTGGGGCACGCGCTCGAGCCCCGCCTGCAGCGCCTGGCGTGCGGCGCCGTACTGCGCGTCGTAGCCGCGGGCGTCCTGGTAGACCTGGGTCAGGTTCTGCGCCGCCGCGGCTAGCGGAGCGCAGGCGAACAAGGCGAGGGCGAGGCGTCGGATCATGGGGCGTCGGATCTCAGTAGACGGGCATGCCTGGGTCGATCGCGCGCGCCCAGGCATCGACGCCGCCGGCGAGGTTGTGCACGCGCTCGAAGCCTTGGCGCGCAAGGAAGTGCACGACGTGCAGGCTGCGCACGCCGTGGTGGCAGATCGCGACCATCTCGGCGTCCGGATCGAGCTCGTTCAGGCGCGCGGGCAATTCGTTTATCGGCACGTGGCGCGCGCCCGCGATGTGGCAGGTCTGGAATTCCCACGGCTCGCGCACGTCGAGAAGCAGCGGGTCCGGCCGCGCCGGATCGGTGAGCCAGGCCGCGAGCTCCGCGGGCGTCAGGTTGCGCATCGGCGCTAGAAGGTGAAACGCGGCGGGCGCTCCGCGTTGACCAAGGGGGCGAGCACCGTGTCGAACAGCGCCGCGCTGCCGTAGGCGCCGGGTGCCGTGCAGGTGACGAGCTGCGCCACCATTACCGGCGGCTCTCCGACCACCGCGAACAGTCGCCCGCCCGGTGCGAGCTGCTCCTTGAGCGCGGCGGGCAGCACCGGCGTCGAGCCGGTGAGCACGATCGCGTCGTAGGGCGCGCGCTTCGGGTCGCCGCGCGATCCGTCGCCGATCTCCAGCGTCACGTTGCCGGCGCCGTGGCGCGCGAGGTTGTCGCGGCCGAAGGCGGCGAGCCCCGGCCGGATCTCGAGCGAGTAGACATGCGCCGCGCAGCGCGCGAGAAGCGCTGTGAGGTAGCCGCTGCCGGTGCCCACCTCGAGCACGCGGTCGGTCTTGCGAAGCGCCAGCGCCTGGACGAGGCGCGCCTCGATCTTCGGCGCCATCATCGCTTCGCCTTCGCCGATCGGGATCTCCATGTCGGCGAACGCGAGCTTGCGATAGGCCGGCGGCACGAAATCCTCGCGCGGCACCGCGTAGAGCAGGTCGAGCACCGCCGGATCCAGCACCTCCCAGGGGCGGATCTGCTGCTCGACCATGTTGTGGCGGGCCTGTTCGAGGTTCATCGGTCGGTGGGCGGGGAGGGATCGGCATTATAAGGGGTGGCCCTCCCGCGCCGCGACCGGTGCTCGGGCATCAGCCCCCAGTAGAGCAGCGGCATGGCAAACAGCGTCAGCACCGTCGAAAACCCGATACCCCAGACGATGGAGGCCGCCATCGGCCCCCAGATGAGCGAGTGCCCGCCCAATCCGACGGCGAGCGAGAACAGCCCGGCGATGGTCGTGGTGCTGGTGATGATGATCGGCACCACGCGCCGGCGGGCGGCGTACACGGCGGCGTGCAGCACGCTCATGCGCGCGCGGCGGCGCGCATTGGCCGCGTCGATCAGCACGATGGCGGCGTTCACCGCGATGCCGGTCAGCGCAATGACGCCATACATCGTGTACAGCGACAGGGGATTGCCGGAGGCCAGCAGCCCGAACACGACGCCGGTGAAGGCAAGCGGCACGGTGACCAGGATCATCGCCGGCTGCCAGTAGCTGCGGAACTGCGCTGCGAGGATCAGGTAGATCAGGCCCACTCCGAGCAAAAACAGCACCGGCATCGCGTCCAGGCTCTCCTGGATGTCGTCGAGCTCGCCGGAGAAATCCAGCGAAGTCGCGGGATGGCGGCCCTTCGCCTTTTCCCAGCCAGCGCGGATCGCATTGTTGGCGGTCACGGTATCGATGCGCTGGCGCTCGAGGTCCGACTCGATGGTGATCGAGCGGCGCAGGTTGTAGTGCTTGATCACGCCCTTGCCGATGCCGGTCTGCGCGCGCACCAGCGAGCCGAGCGTCGTGCTCGAGCCACCGGCGGGCAGCGATACCGGATCGTCGAGCAGCCGCGCCACGTCGCCCGCGCTGCGCGGCGCCGCGCGCACGCGCACCTGCACCTTCTCGCCCTGGTCGCGCATCTCGGTGACGATCTCGCCGTCCACGTGCAGGCGCAGGATGCGCGCGACGAGCCCCGGGTTGAGGCCGCTCGCGCGGATCGCATCGGGATCGAGGCGCAGGCGCAGCTCCGGGCGCCCGGGCACGTCGTCGTCGGTCACGTCCTTGGTGCCCGGAACCGCGCGCACGATCTCGAGCACCGCGTCCGCCGCGGCGCGCAGGGCCACGGGGTCGTCGTTGCGCACGCGCACGCGGACCGGCTTGGCCACCGGCGGCCCGCCCGCGAGCACCGTGAAGCTCAGCTTGCCCTGCCCGGGCAGGGACTCGATATCCTTGCGCAGCGCCTGCACGATCTCCCCGACCTCGCGGCCCGCGACGCCGCGGGGCTCGAGCGACACCACCAGCTGCCCGTAGGGATCGCCGTAGAGCGGCTCGGTGTCGGTGAACTTGATTCCCGCGAGCGCCGTGAGCGCGCGCGCTTCGCCGGCTTGCAGGCGCGCGCGCACCGCGCGCTCCACCTGCTCGACGCGGGCGAGCGTCGACTCGATCGGCGCGCTCGCCGGCATGTCCACGTTGACGTAGAACACCCGGATCGGATCGAAGGCGAAGAACTCCATGCGCACCAGGCCACCCGCGACCGAAGCGAGGGCGGCGGCAAAAGTCAGCACGATGAGTGCCGCAAAGGCCTTGGGCCAGCGCATCACGACGAGCAGCGCGCGCGAGTAGCGCACGCGCAGCAGGTGCGTGAAGCGGTGGCGCATGCGCTGCAGCCGCGAGGGCCGGGACAGGTCGAGCTGCATCACGGTGAGGTGCGTCGGCAGCATCCAGAAGGCCTCGACCAGGCTGATGGCCAGCGTCACCGTGACCACGAACGGAATGACGAACATGAACTTGCCGACGATGCCCGGCAAGAGCATGAGCGGCATGAAGGCGGCGATCGTCGTCAGCACCGCGGTAGTGATCGGAGCGGCGGTCTCGCGCAGCGCATCGAGCGAGGCGGCGAGCACCTTGGCGCCCCGCTGCACGCGGTAGTAGATCGCCTCCACCACCACCACGGCATCGTCCACCAGCATGCCGAGCACGATCACCACCCCGAGCAGCACGGAGATGTTGAGCGTGGAGCCCACGGCGTGCAGCACCGCGAAGCCGCCGGCAAGCGAGAACGGAATGCCGAGCGCCACCAGCACCGACACGCGCGTGCCGAGGAACACCCAGCAGGTGGCGAGCACCAGCGCGAGACCCAGCAGGGCGTTTGACTCCATGACCGAGATCGCGCGCCGCGTCGGAATGGTCTGATCGTCGGTGAGCGCGAGCTTCAGGCCGAGCGGGCCGAGCACGGCGCTCTTGTCGGCGACGTACCGGCGGATCAGCTCGACCAGCTCGAGCGTGTTGGTATAGGGTTTCTTGGCAACGGAGAGCAGCACCGCCGGCCGGCCATGCGCCGAGGCGAGATGGCGCGGGGTGGCGCGCGCACGCTCGACGCGCGCCACTTCTTCCAGAGGGATGCGCGTGCCCGTGCGCGGCACGGCGAGCGTCAGCCCGGCCAGATACTCGGGGTCGGGCGCCTGGCCGATGACGCGCACCAGCCAGGCGTCGTCGCCGGCGCGCGCCTTGCCGGCGAACGTGTCGCGAAACCAAGCACTCACGGCATCGGCGAGGTCGGCCGCGTTGAGGCCGCGCGCCGCAAGGCGACGCGGATCAAACTCGACGCGCAGCTCGGCGTCGTGCAGGCCGAGGGCGAAGACCTGATCCACGCCGGTGAGCCGTTCGAGGTCGTTGCGGATCTCGCGCGCCACGCGCCGCAGCGTTTCGTCGTCGGCGATTCCGGCCACCAGCACCTGCGCCGTGGGAAAGCCGTTCGAGGTGGTGACCTCGAGCACGCGCGGGTCCTCGCGCACCTCGACGGGCAGCTCGGCCTGTGCCTTGTTCTGGATTTCGCGCCGCAGGTCGTTCACGCGCTTGTCGAACACGCGCTCCGCGATGTCGTTGAAGCGCACCAGGATCGAGGACACGTTCTCGCGGCTGGAAGACAGCACGAAGCGGATGTCGGCGACGTTCTTGATCGCGTCCTCGAGCGGTTGCGTGACGCGCTTCTCCACGTCCTCGGCCGAGGCGCCGGGCAGCGTGGTGACGATGCTCACCCAGTTGAAGTTGATCTCCGGGTCCTGCTCGCGCGGCATGAGCAGGTAGGAGAGCGTGCCCATCACCAGCACCACCGCGAACAGGATGTTCGCGAGCGGATGGTTCCTGAGCAGCAGCTCTAGGAACTTCATCTGAGGCGCTGGCCGTCCTGCAGCGCGAGCTGCCCCTTGACTACGATGGCCGCGCTCGGCGGCAGGTCGACGCGCGCCGGCCGGCCTTCCTGCGCTTCGAGCAGGGCGTGGAAGCGCGCCGTACCGCCGTCATCGATGAACACGCCGAGACGCCCGGCGCGGCGCACCACCAGCTCGGGCGGCACGTGCGCATTGGGATCGCGCCAGGTGATGCGCCCGGAGGCGCCCGGCGCCGCCGCGGTCCCGGCGAAGCGCAAGCGCGCCTCGGCGGTGCGCGTCTGCGGGTCGATGACCGGCGAGACGCGCTCGAGGACGAGCGGCACGGCGCCGCCGGGCCCGAGAAAGCGCACTTCGGTTGCGCGCTCGAGGGAGCGCGTGTCCTTGGTCTGCACCAGCGCCGCGACCTCGATGCGCTCCAGGTCGACGAGCGCCGCGAGCGGCGTGCCGGGCGCCGCAAGCTCGCCCACGCGCCCGAGCCGCTCGCGCACGATGGCCGCGAACGGTGCGCGCACCACGCACTTGCCCACGGCGCGCGCCGCCGCGCCAAGCTGCGCCTCGGCCTGCGCGGCGTCGGCGCGCAGCACCTCGACTTCGGTGATGCGCGCGGCGAGCGCCTCTTCGGCGAAGAATCCCTGCGCCTGCAGCTCGCGCGCCCGCGCGAGCTGCTGGTCGGCGAGCGCCAGGCGCGAGCGCGCGGCGGTGAGCACCGCGGCGGCACGTGCGCGCGCGAGATCATGGTCGCGGCAGTCGATGCGCGCGATCAGCGCCCCGCGCTCGATGCGCTGGCCGACTTCGACCGGCACGGCCTCGATGCGCCCAGCGATCTCGGCGGCGATGCGCGATTCGTTCAGCGACACCACCTGCGCAGCCGCGTCGCGCTCGGGATAAATGGCCGCCTCCGCCAGGGGCTTTACCGTCGCGGCAGGGGGGTCCTGCGCCGCTGCCGCCGAGCAAAGCAGCGCAGCGAGCATCATCGGAAGTACACGCATGAGGCCAGTGCAGTGCAATGGTAGCAGCGCAGGCGCGGAATTCTTGTTTCTTGGGGTACTTTGCAGTAGCGTTGTGGCCTTACGCGGGGGTCCTGGTCCGGCGCGTTTGAAACGCGCTCCCGGGTGAGAAAGACCCTTTGAACCTGATGCGGGTAATCCCGCCGAAGGAAGCGAACGAATGAACGCGAATCCCAAGTTCCTGGCTGCCACCGCCCACGTCGACGCGGCGGCGGTCAAGCCCCTCCCCAACTCGCGCAAGGTTTACGTCGAGGGCTCGCGGCCCGACATCCGCGTGCCGATGCGCGAGATTTCGCAGGCCGACACGCCGAGCATGTTCGGCGGCGAGAAGAACCCGCCGCTCTACGTCTACGACTGCTCCGGACCCTATACCGATCCGGCGGCGACGATCGACATCCGCTCGGGTCTGGCGCCGCTGCGGCAGCAGTGGATCGAGGCGCGCGGCGACACCCAGGTGCTGCCGGGTCCGTCGTCGCAGTACGGCATCGAGCGCCTCAACGACGCCAAGCTCGCCGAGCTGCGCTTCAATCTGAAGCGCGCGCCGCGCCGCGCGCGCGGCGGCATGAACGTCTCGCAGATGCACTACGCGAAGCGCGGGATCGTCACGCCGGAGATGGAGTTCATCGCCATCCGCGAGAACCTCGAGCGCGAACGCTATATCGAGAGCCTGAAGGCCACCGGCAAGACGGGCGAGAAGATGCTCGAGCTGCTGATGAAGCGGCATCGCGGCGAGTCGTTCGGCGCGTCGATTCCCGAGCGCATCACCGCCGAGTTCGTGCGCGACGAGGTGGCGCGCGGGCGCGCCATCATTCCGGCCAATGTCAACCACCCGGAAAGCGAGCCGATGATCATCGGCCGCAACTTCCTGGTGAAGGTGAACGCGAATATCGGCAACTCGGCGGTGTCCAGCGGCATCGGCGAGGAAGTGGAGAAGATGACCTGGGCGATCCGCTGGGGCGCCGACACGGTGATGGATCTCTCCACCGGCAAGCACATCCACGAGACGCGCGAGTGGATCGTGCGCAACGCCCCGGTGCCGATCGGCACCGTGCCGATCTACCAGGCGCTGGAGAAGGTCGACGGCAAGGCCGAGGAGCTCACCTGGGAGATCTACCGCGACACGCTGATCGAGCAGGCCGAGCAGGGCGTGGACTACTTCACCATCCACGCCGGCGTGCTCCTGCGCTACGTGCCGCTCACCGCGAAGCGCATGACCGGCATCGTCTCGCGCGGCGGCTCGATCATGGCCAAGTGGTGCCTCGCGCACCACAAGGAGAGCTTTCTCTACACGCACTTCGAGGACATCTGCGAGATCATGAGGGCGTACGACGTGAGCTTCTCGCTCGGCGATGGCCTGCGTCCCGGCTCGGGCTACGACGCGAACGATGAAGCCCAGTTGTCGGAGCTGCGCACGCTCGGGGAGCTGACCCAGGTCGCGTGGAAGCACGACGTCCAGGTGATGATCGAAGGCCCGGGGCACGTGCCGATGCAGCTGATCAAGGAGAACATGGACATCCAGCTGAAGGAGTGCCACGAGGCGCCCTTCTACACGCTGGGGCCCCTCACCACCGACATCGCGCCGGGCTATGACCACATTACCAGCGCCATCGGCGCCGCGCAGATCGGCTGGTACGGCACGGCGATGCTGTGCTACGTCACGCCCAAGGAGCACCTCGGGCTGCCGAACAAGAAGGACGTGAAGGACGGCATCATGGCCTACAAGATCGCCGCGCACGCGGCCGACCTCGCCAAGGGACATCCGGGCGCGCAGGTCCGCGACAACGCGGTCTCCAAGGCGCGCTTCGAATTCCGCTGGGACGATCAGTTCAACCTCGGCCTCGATCCGGACACCGCCAAGGACTTCCACGACGAGACGCTGCCCAAGGACTCGATGAAGGTGGCGCACTTCTGCTCGATGTGCGGGCCGCACTTCTGCTCGATGAAGATCACGCAGGACGTGCGCGAGTACGTCGAGAAGGGCATGCAGGAGAAGTCGGTCGAGTTCGTGCGAAAGGGCGCCGAGATCTACCAGAAGACGTGAGCGGCGAGAGCCTGCTTGTGCCGCTGGGCAAGATCGCGCTGGCGGTGGCGATCGGCGTGCCGCTCATCGTGTATTTCGCGCAGGACAGCCTGATCTTCTTGCGCCAGCCGATTGCGCAAGCGCGCCGCGCCGAGATCGGGAGAAACATTCCCCAGGCCAGTAGCGTCTTCGTCACCGCCACGGACGGCACGCGCGTGCATGCCTGGCACTACCGGTCCGGTCCGCAGCTGGTGCTCTACTTCGGCGGCAATGCAGAAGAAGTGTCGTGGATGCTGGAAGCCGTGCGCGCCGAGACCGCGGGCGTGTCCTGGCTGCTCGTGGACTATCGCGGCTACGGCCAGAGCGAGGGCGCGCCCTCCGAAAAAGCCCTCGTCGCGGACGCGCTCGCGCTCTATGATCACGCAGCGAAGCTGCCGGGCGTGGATCCAGAGCGCATCTATGCTTTCGGGCGCAGCCTTGGCAGCGGTCCGGCGGTGGCGCTCGCCGCGCACAGGCCCTTGGCGGGAATCGTGCTTGTCACCCCCTTTGACAGCCTTGCGGCTGTGGCCAAGCGCTATTACTGGTACCTGCCCGTGGACTGGATGCTCAAGCACCGCTTCGATTCGATCACGCTCGCGCCGCGCTTGCAGACGCCGCTCCTCTGCCTCATCGCTCCGCGGGACGAGGTGATCCCGGCCGAGCACGGCGAGCGCCTGTACGCGGCCTGGGGTGGGCCGAAACGAAGGATCCTCCTGGAGGAGGCGAGCCACAACACCACCGACGCGCACCCGCAGTTCTGGCCGCCGATCCGCGAAATGCTGGCGCGGCGCGCGCATTGACGTCGATGGATTCAAGCGTAGTCCACGCGCTGATCCTCGGCCTGGTCGAAGGGTTGACCGAGTTCCTGCCGATCTCGAGCACCGGCCACCTGATCCTCGCCAGCGACCTGCTGGGATTCAACGACGAGCGCGCCAAGGTGTTCAACGTCGCCATACAGACCGGCGCCATGCTGGCGGTGGTGTGGGAATACCGGCGGCGCTTTCTCAGCGTCGACCGTCAGCTCTATCGCAACCTGATCGTCGCCTTCATCCCGGCCGCGCTGCTGGGACTGCTCTTCGGCGGCTACATCAAGCAGTTCCTGTTCTCGCCGGTGCCGGTGGCGCTCGCTTTCATCGTCGGTGGCGTGATCATTCTGCTGGTCGATCGGGGCACGCGCGTAGCGCGTATCGAGTCGACAAGGGCGATGACATGGAAGGACGCGCTGAAGGTCGGCGTCGCGCAGTGCTTCGCGCTCATTCCCGGGACTTCACGCTCGGGGGCCACCATTATCGGCGGCATGCTGTTCGGGCTGTCGCGTCCTGCGGCGACGGAGTTCTCGTTCTTTCTCGCCGTGCCGACGCTGGTCGCCGCGGGCGCTTACGACCTGTGGCGGCATCAGGGCCTGTTCGCGGCCGAGCACCTTCATATGCTCGCCGTCGGCACGGCGATGTCGTTTGTATCCGCGCTGATCGTGATCCGCTGGTTGGTGCGCTACGTCGCGACGCACGATTTCCTGCCGTTCGCGTGGTACCGCATCGCGTTCGGGGTCATCGTCCTCGTGACCGCGTATTCGGGCATAGTGCAGTGGTCGGCGCCCTAGCCCTGCACCCAGGGCAACCCGGCCTTGCGCCAGCCGCCCACGGTGTTGCGATGCTGCTCGGGGTCCTTGTCGCCTTCGAAACCTTCCAGCACGTTGTAGGAGTCGGCATAGCCGGCCTGCGCCGCGGCGGCCGCCGCGTAGTGCGAGCGAACGCCGGAACGGCACAGAAACAGCAACGTATCGGCGGGCGTCGCGGTTCCGGAGAGCTGGCCCAGGAACTCCGGATTGAGCGCATTGCCGGGGTAGGTCTGCCATTCCACGAGTACGCTGCCGGGCACGTATCCCACGTACTGCAGCTCGGGCTTGGTGCGCACATCGACCAGCTTCGCGCCCGACCGCATGAGCGCAAATGCCTCCGCGGGCGTGAGTGCGCCGGCGTAGGCCAGCCCAAGCTGGCGGCCGCGCTCGGCCGCCCGGCGCCTGATCTCGTCGATGTCGGTCATTGCTGCTCTGCATTATAGGAGCTCGAGGCGGGTGCATCCGGGGCACCAGCTTGGTGCCGACGACGAGAAAATGCACCAGCATTGTGCGAATGCTTGATTTAGAATTTCCGCAGCATGGCGCGGCAGGGGCGGATCGGGGGAGAACGCCTCGTGGCATGGAAACTGCTCCATTTTTCGCGTCCGGCCGCCGCGAGCGGCCGCATCCCATTGCACAAACTCAGGAGATCTGCAGATGTCCATGACGGCCGATGACGTCTTGAAAATGGCGAAGGAAAAGGAGGTCAAGTTCGTCGACTTCCGCTTTACCGACACGCGCGGCAAGGAGCAGCACGTCAGCGTGCCGATCCGGCACTTCAACAAGGAAAAGTTCGAGAACGGACACGCCTTCGACGGCTCGTCGATCGCCGGCTGGAAGGGTATCCAGGCCTCCGACATGCTGCTGATGCCGGACCCCTCGACCGCACGCATGGATCCGTTCAGCGACGAAGCGGTCCTGAACATCAGTTGCGACGTCTATGAGCCCACCGACGGCAAGCCCTATGATCGCTGCCCGCGCGGCATCGCGCGGCGCGCAGAGGCGTTCCTCAAGTCGAGCGGCCTGGGCGACACGGCCTACTTCGGCCCCGAGCCCGAGTTCTTCATCTTCGACGGCGTCACCTGGCAGGTGGACATGTCGGGCTGCTTCGTGAAGATCAAGTCGGAGGAGGCGCCCTGGTCCACGGGCATCGACTATGAGTCGGGCAACATGGCCCACCGCGCGCCAGTGAAAGGCGGCTACTTCCCGGTGCCGCCGGCCGATACCCTCGCCGACGTCCGCAACGCCATGTGCCTCGCGCTCGAACAGCAGGGCGTGGAGGTCGAGGTGCACCATCATGAGGTGGCCGCGGCCGGCCAGTGCGAGATCGGCACGCGCTTTGCGCCGCTCGTGCAGCGCGCCGACTGGATGCAGATCCTCAAGTACACGGTGTGGAACGTGGCCGCGTCCTACGGCAAGACCGCGACCTTCATGCCCAAGCCCGTGGTGGGCGACAACGGCTCCGGCATGCACGTGCACCAATCGGTGTGGAAGGGCGGCCAGAACCTCTTTGCGGGCAACGGCTATGCGGGCCTCTCGGAGTTCGCGCTGTTCTACATCGGGGGCGTCATCAAGCATGCCAAGGCGCTGAACGCGATCACCAACCCGGGCACCAACAGCTACAAGCGCCTGGTGCCGGGGTTCGAGGCGCCGATCAACCTCGCCTACTCGGCGAAGAACCGCTCGGCCTCGTGCCGTATCCCGTACGTGTCGAGCCCGAAGGCGCGGCGCGTGGAAGTGCGCTTTCCCGATCCGACCGCCAATGCCTACCTCGCCTTCGCGGCGTTGCTGATGGCGGGCCTGGACGGCGTGCAGAACAAGATCCACCCCGGCGATCCGATCGACAAGAACATGTACGACCTGCCGCCGGAAGAAGCCGCCAAGGTGCCGCACGTGTGCGCTTCGCTCGAGGAAGCGCTGCAGAGCCTCGAGAAGGACCACGCGTTCCTCACCAAGGGCGGCGTGTTCAGCGAGGATTTCCTCGAGTCCTACATGACGCTGAAGGAAGAGGAGCTGACGCGCTTTCGC
Source organism: Burkholderiales bacterium (assembly GCA_035459025.1). GTDB lineage: Bacteria > Pseudomonadota > Gammaproteobacteria > Burkholderiales > SG8-39 > JAABQT01. The sequence continues at coordinate 11,901 of DATHYT010000026.1, forward strand.
ATGACCACGCACCCGGTCGAATTCGATATGTACTACTCGTCCTGAGCGCGCGCCGAGCACAACGCTAGGATCGGGGACGGGCTTGCCCGTCCCCGCGCTTTTTCTGTTATGTTATTGATCGTGCGCCGATTTTTGCTGTCGCTGGGAGTTGCGCTGAGCGTTGCGCCGTGGCCGGCGCTGGCGCAGTCATCGGAAGAGATCACCATCTGGAGCTGTCGCGACAAGGACGGCCGCACGCACGTCACCAACCTGCGCGAAGACACGAGCGGCAAGGATTGCCGCATCGTGCAGCAGACGCGGGTGCAGGTGGTGCCGGCGCCCAAGCCGGCCGCCGGCAACCGGCCCGCGGCCAAGGCGGCGCCGGGCAGCTTTCCGAAGGAAGACTCGCAGGCGCGCGCCTCCGCGCGCGAGCGCCAGCGCGAGATCCTGGAGCAGGAGCTGCAGCGCGAGGAGACGCAGCTTGCCGACGCGCGCAAGGAACTCGAGGAGCAGGAGTCGGTGCGCTACGGCGACGAGCGCAACTATGCGCGGGTGCTCGAGCGGCTGCAGAAGTACAAGGAAGCGGTGGAACTGCACCAGAAGAACGTCGAATCGCTCAAACGCGAGCTCGCCAACCTGTACCGGTGAGCGCGGCGGCCTGACCCGTGGCCGCGACCCGCTTCTCCGGCCTGGAGTACCTTTCGACCGCCGTCATGGCGCTCGATGAGCGCGCAACGGTGCGCTATGCCAACCCGGCGGCGGAGAACCTCCTCGGCGTCGCGGCGAAGAGCCTCCTCGGGCAGGCCTTCCTGCCGCTATTCGAAAACGATCCCGCGCTGGAGAAGGCGCTCGGCGAGGCGCTGGTCACGCACTGGGACTATTCGGCGCAGAACGTGAGCTACCCGCGGCCTGGGCGCGATCCGCTGCCGCTCGCCTGCGTGCTGACGCGCATCGACGCCCCCGGCATGCCGCTGCTCGCCGAGCTGCGCCCGATCGAGCAGCAGCTGCGCCAGGCGCGCGAAGAGCGTCTGATCGGCGAGCAGCAGGCGAGCCGCGAGCTGATCCGCAACCTCGCCCATGAGATCAAGAACCCCTTGGGGGGGCTGCGTGGCTCGGCGCAACTGCTCGAGCGGGAGCTCGACCGACCCGAGCTGCTCGAGTACACACAGGTGATCATCAAGGAGGCCGACCGCCTGCAGACGCTGATGGACCGGTTGCTGACGCCGCAGCGCCAGCCGCGCATCGCGCCGCTCGCCATCCACGAGGTCCTGGAGCGCGTGCGCAGCCTCGTGCTGGCCGAATTCTCGAGCGGCATCGCCATCGAGTGCGACTACGACCCGAGCCTGCCCGACCTCGAGGGCGACAAGGAACTGCTGATCCAGGCGGTGCTGAACGTGGTGCGCAACGCTGCCCAGGCTATCGCCGGCGGCGGCCGACCCGGCGCCATCACGCTGCGCACCCGGGCGTTGCGCCAGGTCACGCTGCTCAGGCAGCGCCACAGGCTGGCACTAGAATTGCAAGTGATCGATGACGGGCCCGGCGTCCCTGAGGACATCCGGGACCGGATATTCAACCCCCTGGTCTCGGGGCGGGACGGCGGCAGCGGGCTGGGCTTATCGCTCGCACAGACCTTCGTTCACTACCACCGGGGAGTCATCGAGTGCGACAGCCGCCCCGGCCGCACCGTTTTCAGGATCGTGCTGCCGCTGGCATGAAACCGGTCTGGATCGTCGACGACGACCGCTCCATCCGCTGGGTCTTCGAGAAGGCCCTCGGGCGCGAAGGCATCGCCTTCAGTTCCTTCGCATCGGCGCAGGAAGCACTCGACGCGCTGAACGACGGCGCGCCTCAGGTGCTGGTGTCCGACATTCGCATGCCGGGGCCCTCGGGGCTCGAACTCCTGCAAACGGTCAAGCAGCAGCATCCGGCGGTGCCCGTGATCGTGATGACCGCGTACTCCGACCTCGAGTCCGCGGTGGCGGCGTTTCAGGGCGGCGCCTTCGAGTACCTGCCTAAGCCGTTCGATGTCGATCAAGCGGTGGAATTGATCCGCCGCGCGCTGGACGAAAGCCAGCGCGACGGGGCGAGCGCGGAACCGATGGCCGACGCGCCGGAGATCCTCGGCCAGGCGCCGGCGATGCAAGAGGTGTTCCGCGCCATCGGCCGGCTGGCGCAGTCGAGCGCGACCGTGCTGATTACCGGCGAGTCCGGCTCGGGCAAGGAGCTCGTCGCGCGCGCCCTGCACCGTCATAGTGCGCGCGCGACGCGCCCGTTCGTCGCCATCAACACGGCGGCCATGCCCAAGGACCTGCTCGAATCGGAGCTCTTCGGCCACGAGCGCGGCGCGTTCACGGGCGCCCAGGCGCAGCGCCGCGGCCGCTTCGAGCAGGCCGAGGGCGGGACGCTGTTTCTCGACGAGATCGGCGACATGCCGGCGGAGTTGCAGACGCGGTTGCTGCGCGTGCTTTCGGAGAACAGCTTCTACCGCGTCGGCGGGAACCAGCCGATCAAGGCCAACGTGCGCGTCATCGCCGCCACGCACCAAGACCTCGAGCAGCGGGTGCGCGAGGGCGCCTTCCGCGAGGACTTGTACCACCGGCTGAACGTGATCCGCGTGCGCCTGCCTTCGCTCAGGGAGCGCCGCGAGGACATCGCGCTGCTCATGCGCCACTTTCTCGCGCGCAGCGCGCAGCAGCTCGGCGTGGAGGCGAAGCGCCTGTCGGAGAGCGCAGCCGAGCACCTGCAGCGGCTGGATTTTCCCGGCAACGTGCGTCAGCTCGAGAACCTGTGCCACTGGCTTACGGTGATGGCGCCCGGGCAGGTGGTGGAGTTCGGCGACCTGCCCGCGGAGCTCCGCGATCCGGCCGTGTCCGCGACGGCGGCCGACTGGGTGGCCGCGCTCGAGCAGGAAGCGGAGCGGCGCCTGGCGCGCGGCGAAACCGGGATCCTCGAGGCGCTCACCCGGCAGTTCGAGCGCAGCCTGATTCAGCGCGCGCTTGCGCGCACGGCCGGGCGCCGCATCGAAGCGGCCAGCCTCCTCGGCATGGGCCGCAACACGATCACGCGAAAGATCCAGGAGCTGGGCATCGAGAACGGCGCCGACGAGGAGAAGTAGGCGCCTTCGTTTGGTCTTCTATGGTCTCGGCTTTGCTGGCGGGGTGAATCTGCCCACCAGAAAAGCCGAGATGTATTGAAAGGCGAAAACCCCGCCGAAGCGCCTACTTCTTCGCCTTCCGGTTCGCCTCCAGCTGCGCGTCCACCAGCGCCACGACCTCGTCGAGCACCGCCGAGCGCATGCCCTTTTGCTTGGCGATCGCCTGCACCAGGCGATCCACGCGCTCGATGTTGGGCGCTCCGCCGTAGAGCGCGCGCGCGGCGGACGAGGGGCCGGTGAGGCCGTTGGCGGCGGCCGCGTACTTTTCGAACGGCACCAGGTCCTTCGCGTCCGCGCCGAGCGAGGTGCACAGCTCGACCACCCAGTTGTAGACCGCGCGCGAGGCTTCGATGTCCGTGTGCACGGCTTCCTTGATGGAGCGGATGCCCTGCTTGGTGACGCAGCGGTAGTTGCCGGCCATCAGCATGGCCCACTTGGCGAGCGGCACGAACACCGAGTCGTGCACCTTGAGCTTCACCGGCAGCTCGATCTTGCCGGCGCCGGTGTCGAAGCGCGCGGCCTCGATGTCGGCTTCGAGCCGGCGCAGGATCGCGGTGTGCGCCTCCGACGGGAAGCGCGCCGACTTGAAGTTGGTCGGCAGCCGCACCTGCAGCACGTTCACCTTCTCGTCGGGCGGGCGCGAGGCTTGCGGATCGGGACTGCACAGCGTGACGTACGCCGGATCGAAGCTGTCCCAGACCGCCGCGTCGGTGTAGCAGCCGCGGCAGGCCGCGGCGTCGACGCCGGGCACGCGCGCGAGGTACGGCAGCGGCGGCATGTTCATGATCGACATACAGGGCACTTTCGCCTTCGCCACCGCCTCGAGCAGCTCGCGCACGCCGCTCGAGCGGTACTGCGGCTCCTGCATGGCGAGCGCCACCAGGTCGAACTCCGACGGGTTGATGCCAGCGGGGCCGCCGGCGGACAGCTTGCCGGTGAGCTTTCGCGAGTCGACCTCGACCAGGCCCTCGCGCCCCTTGACCGGCATGCGTACGCGCGCGCCTTCCTGGTTGATCAGGTCCGCTTCCGCGGGCAGGCACACGAGGTGCGCCGTGTGGCCGGCCAGGCAAAGCTTGGTGGCGAGCAGCGATCCGTAGGACGCGCCGAAGATCAGGATTTTGTAGGGACTAGGCATAGAATCTCATGATGTGAAATCTTCACTCGGCTGCCGAAAACAATACACCTATCTAGTTGATTTATCATGTTGCGGCGCGACATTCCGCTACCTAGAATGCTCGGATGCACATGTCCAGCCCACTCCCCAAGGGCGTCGCCGTCCGCGCCGCCGTGACCCCGGCGTTCGCCGAGATCCTGACGTCGGAAGCACTCGCGTTCGTCGCCGCCCTGCACCGCGAATTCGAGCCGCGCCGCCAGCAACTGCTCGCCGCGCGCGCCGCGCGGCAGAAGGAATTCGATGCCGGCAAGCTGCCGGATTTCCTGCCCGAGACGCGCAAGACCCGCGAATCCGACTGGAAGGTCGCGCCTCAACCCAAGGACATGCTCGACCGTCGCGTCGAGATTACCGGCCCGACCGACCGCAAGATGGTGATCAACGCCCTCAACTGCGGCGCCTCGACCTTCATGGCGGACTTCGAGGACGCCAATTGCCCGACGTGGCACAACATGATCGACGGTCAGATCAATCTGCGCGACGCGGTGCGCCGCACGATCAGCTTCCAGCAGGGCGACAAGAGCTACGCGCTGAACGACCAGACTGCCGTGCTCATCCCGCGCCCCCGCGGCTGGCATCTGAACGAGAAGCACGTGACGGTGGACGGCGAGCAAGTCGCGGGCGGCATCTTCGATTTCGCGCTGTACTTCTTCCACAACGCGAACGAGCTGCTGCGGCGCGGGAGCGGGCCGTACTTCTACCTGCCCAAGCTCGAGTCGCATCTCGAGGCGCGGCTCTGGAATGACATCTTCAAGGCGGCGCAGGCGGCGCTCGGCGTGCCCCAGGGCAGCATCAAGGCGACGGTCCTGATCGAGACCATCCTCGCCGCCTTCGAGATGGACGAGATCCTGTACGAGCTGAAGGAGCACTCCGCCGGCCTGAACATCGGGCGCTGGGACTACATCTTCTCGTGCATCAAGAAGTTCCGCTCCAACGACAAGTTCTGCCTCGCCGACCGCTCGCAGGTAACGATGACGGCGCCGTTCCTGCGCGCCTACGCGTTGTTGCTGGTCAAGACCTGCCACCGGCGCGGCGCGCCCGCGATGGGCGGCATGGCGGCGCAGATCCCGATCAAGAACGACCCGGCCGCGAACGAGGCGGCGCTGGAGAAGGTGCGCCAGGACAAGCTGCGCGAAGTGACCGACGGCTGCGACGGCACCTGGGTCGCGCATCCGGGGCTGGTCCCGGTGGCGAAGGAGGTTTTCGACCGGCACATGCCGAAGCCCAACCAGTACGACAAGCAGCGGCCGGACGTGAACGTGACGGCCAAGGAGCTGCTCGACTTCCGTCCCGAGGCGCCGATCACCGAGGCGGGGCTGCGCAACAACATCTCGGTGGGCATCCAGTATCTCGGCTCCTGGCTCGGCGGCAACGGCTGCGTGCCGGTGTTCAACCTGATGGAAGACGCGGCCACGGCCGAGATCTCGCGCTCGCAGATCTGGCAATGGATCCGCAGCGACAAGGGCAAGCTCGAGGACGGCCGGCGCGTCACCAAGTCGCTGTTCCGGCATCTGCTGTCGGAGGAGTTGCCCAAGGTGCGCGCGTACGTCGGCGAGGAAGCGTGGGAAGCCGGCAACTACTCGGAGAGCGCGGCGCTGTTCGAGAAGATCACTTCCGACGACAACTACGTCGAGTTCCTCACGCTGCCGGCCTACGAGCGCATCAACTGAGCATCGGGCGCTCAGGCCACCAGCCAGACCACGAACGAAACCAGCGTCGCCACCACGGCGATCGCGCCCGCCAGCTTGTACCACGGGCTCGCTTCCATCTTTTGCGCTGCCGCTTGCAGGCGTGCGGACTGCAGCGAGCGCTTCCACGCGGTCGGCGGCTGATCGCCCAGGAACTGCGCGAGCTCGCGAAAGAACATGTCGGCCGCGGGTTCATGCGCCAGGAACAGATGGTTGTTGCTCTCGAGCGTCACGAGCTTAGCGTCGGGAATCGCCGCGGCAAGCTCCCGCCCCTGATCGAACGGAACGCGCCGATCGCCGCGGCAGTGAAGGATCAGCGTGGGTACGCGGACTTGTGGCAGAAGATCCGTGATGTCGGTCGAGGAGTTGACGAGGAATGATTGCTCGGCGAATTCGGCGCTGGAGGAGGCGCGCTCGAGTTCTGAAAACCAGCGCAACTGCTCCGGCGTACCGTCGGGCATGAATTGAGCGCTGAAAACCTGTCGGAAAGCGGGATCATCGCTGCCCCAGCCGTCCCGGATCAGGCGGCGATACGTTTCGACCGCCTCGGGTCCCTGGCCGGCGCCGCTGCGCCGGCTCGTGCCCCGCGCATAGGCGCCGAACAGGATGAGGTGACTCACGCGCTCAGGATGTCGGACCGCATAAGCGATCGACGCTGCTCCCCCCTGCGAAATGCCGAGCAGCGGGAATCGCGCGTGACCTGCCGCCTCGATCACGGTCGCGAGGTCGGTCACATAGCTTTCGAGCGATACCGTGGCCGGATCGCGATCCGAGAGCCCGGTCCCCCGCATGTCGTAGCGGACGAGCGTGCGCCGTTCGCTCAGGCCCTCGAGCACATGGCGCCAGACCGGGCTTTGCCATTCGAACTCGAGATGCGTGAACCAATTCCCCGTCTTGACGATCGGCGGGCCGTTGCCCGAAGTGGCATACGCCAGGCGCACGCCATCGGGCGTGGTACAGAACTTGATCGATTGCTGCAGTGGCCCCTCCCTACTTGTTCGGCCGCGATCGCCTACGTCGCGCGACCCTCAGGACCTAAGCGATGGTCCACTCGTTTTCGCACTTGCGGCAGCTCACGGTCATCGAGCTGACGGTGGCCCGCACCAGACGGTAGCGGCCATACGTCCCGCAGCGCGTGCAGGTCGAGCGCTCGCTCAGGCGCTGCGCCTGCACCAGCATGCCCAGGTACCGCCAGAGCGCGTACCAGGCGAACAGCCCGGATACGCACGCGGCTACCAGCACCAGCGCTGCCTTGAAGCCGAGCTCGAGCAGGCTCAGGTCCTCCAGCAGCGCGAACAGCGCCACCGCGCCCAGCAGGCTCGCCACCAGCCAGCCGTGGCACACGTACAGCTGGCGCTCGTACCAGCGCCGGAAGCCGAGCTTGCCGATCGCGCCCGCCGGGTCCATGCAACGATTGTACGGCCGCGGCGCTACGCAGTGCGCAGCTCGGCGAGGGCCGGCGCGTGGTCGGACGGGCGCTCGAGTTTGCGCGGCGCCTGGTCCACGCTGGCCGCGGTGCAGCGCTCGGCGAGCGCCGGCGACAGCAGGATGTGATCGATGCGCAACCCGGCGTTGCGGCGGAATCCGAGCATGCGGTAGTCCCACCAGGTGTAGATCTTCTCGGGCTGCTCGAACAGGCGGAAGCTGTCCTTCAGCCCCAGCGCGAGCAGGCCGCGCCACGCCGCGCGCTCTGGCTCGGAGACATGCACCTGACCCTCCCACGCCTTGGGGTCGTGCACGTCCCGGTCTTCGGGTGCGACGTTGAAATCGCCCGCCACCGCCAGGCGCGGGTGCCGAGCGAATTCTGCGGCAAGGTAGTCTCTCAGCGCGGCAAACCAGCGCAGTTTGTAGTCGTACTTTTCAGACCCCACGGCCTGCCCGTTCGGGCAGTAGACGCACACGACGCGCACCTCCTGCACGGTGGCGGCGATGACGCGCCTTTGCTCGTCGGCGAATCCGGGGATGTCCGGCGCGATCCCGGCGAGGGGCGAGCGCGCGAGCAGCGCCACCCCGTTGTAGGTCTTCTGGCCGTTCACAGCGCAGGCATAGCCGGCGGCCTCGAGCTCGGCGCGCGGGAATTTCGCCTCCTCGGCCTTGAGCTCCTGCAGGCAAACGACGTCGGGCCGCGCTGTAGCGAGCCACTCGAGCAGCTGCGGCAGGCGCACCTTCACCGAATTGACGTTCCACGTCGCGAGCTTCATGCCGGCGACGCGGCGCGCGCTAGCGCGGCGTGTACGGTCCGGCCGGCGCTTCCTCGGCCGGCGGCGCGTCGCTCGCCGCAGCGGGCTTGGGCGGCACCGGCTTCGGCGCGGCCTGGTTGCGCGGCGGCAGTATCCCGGTGCGCGGATAGCCCGCGAGATCGAGCATCGAATGGTAGGCGCCCTGCTCGAAGCCCTTCTGCGTGCCGGTGCCGACGACGAGCGAGGGCACCGACAGGCTGCCCACGGCTTGACGCAACTGCGCCTGCTCCTGCTCGCCGACCACGCTCACCTCGCGAAACGGCACGCCGCGCTGGTTGAGCAGCGAACGGGCCGCGCCGCAAGGCGCGCAATCAGGCGCCGTAAACAGCGTCACCGGGTAGCTCTTCGCGGCGAGCTGCACGGCGTAGGGTTGATCGGCGCCGGATTGCGCTGCGGGCGCCGTGTCGGCGGCGCGCTTGCGCACGTTCGTCGCAGTGGGCGGCGGCGGCGTGTCGGTGACATGCACGCGGCCCTTCTCGTCGGTCCAGCGGTAGAGCTGCGCGCTGGCGGCGCAGGCAGCGCCGAGCAGTACGGCAAAGATCACGCTGCGCATTCGCGATCCTCCTGTTTTTCCAGCAGTTTCCCCTACGCGGGGATCATACCATTGTGCCGCAGCAGCGCTTCGACCCGCGGCTCGCGTCCGCGGAACGCGTGGAACGACTCCGCGGCCGGACGGCTGCCGCCGACCGCCAGCACTTGGTCGCGAAAGCGCGCACCGGTGGCGGCATCGAGGATCTGGGGCGCCTCCTCGAACGCGGCGTAGGCGTCGGCCGAGAGCACCTCGGCCCACTTGTAGCTGTAGTAGCCCGCGGCGTAGCCGCCGGCAAAGATGTGCGAGAAGCTGTTCGCGAAGCGATTCCACGCCGGCGGAATGATCACCGCGATCTTGGCGCGCACGTCGCGCAGCAGATCGAGCACGCCGCGATCGGCGGGATCGAAATCCCAGTGCAGGCGCATGTCGAACACCGCGAACTCGATCTGGCGCAGCATCGCGAGCCCGGCCTGGAAGTTCTTCGCCGCCAGCATCTTGTCGTAGAGGGACCGCGGCAGCGGCGCGCCGGTGTCGACGTGGCGCGTCATGTGCTGGAGCACGTCCCACTCCCAGCAGAAGTTCTCCATGAACTGGCTCGGCAGCTCGACCGCGTCCCATTCCACGCCGTTGATGCCCGAGACCCCGAGGTCGTCCACCCGCGTGAGCAGGTGATGCAGGCCGTGTCCGAACTCGTGGAACAGCGTCAGCACTTCGTCGTGCGTGAACAGGGCCGGGCGAGCGCCGACCGGGCGCGAGAAGTTGCACACCACGTGCGCCACCGGCGTCTGCAGCCGCTCGTCCAGGCGCCGGCGCGAGCGCGCGTCGTCCATCCACGCGCCGCCGCGCTTGGTCTCGCGCGCATACAGGTCCATGTAGAACTGGCCGACGAGCTCGCCGCGCGCATCGCGCACGTCGAAAAAGCGCGCCTCGGAATGCCATAGCGGGGCGCTGGCGCTCGCGATGCGTACGCCGTACAGCGTCTCGACAAGACGAAACAGCCCTGCCAGCACCGCGTCCTCGGGGAAGTACTGCTTCACCTCCTGATCCGAGAACGCGTAGCGGCGCTCGCGCAGCCGCTCCGAGGCGAAGGGGATATCCCACATCTCGAGGCGCTCGAGCCCGAGCTCGGTGCGCGCGAAGGCTTCGAGCTCGGCGAGGTCGCGCTCGGCGTGCGGGCGCGCGCGCCGCGCCAAATCCTCGAGGAACTCGAGCACCTGCGCCGGGGACTCGGCCATCTTCGGTACCAGCGACAGCTCGGCGTAGCTCGGGTAGCCGAGCATCTGCGCGGCTTCGCGGCGCAACGGCAGCAGGCGCGCAATGAGCGTCGTGTTGTCGAGTTCCGGCTTGCCCAACTCGGAGGCGCGCGTCGCGTAGGCGCGATACAGCGCCTCGCGCAGCGCGCGGTCCTCGGCGTACTGCATTACCGGCAGGTAAGAGGGCATGTGCAGCGTGAACTTCCAGCCGCGCCCGTCCTCCTGCTTCGCCGATTGCAGCACGTCGCGCGGAATGCCGCCAAGGCGCGCCGCGTCCTCGATCACCAGGCTGAACGCGTTGGTGGCGTCCAGCACGTTCTCGGAGAACTTCGCGCCCAGGCGCGCGATCTCGTCCTGGATCTGCGCGTAGCGTGGCTTCTGATCAGCGGCGAGCTCCGCGCCGCCAAGGCGGAAGTCGCGCAAGGCGTTGTCCACGATGCGCCGGCGGGCGGGGGTCAGTGCGGCGAACGCGGGCGAGTCGCGCAACGCTCCGTACTTCGCGAACAGCGCCTCGTTGTGCCCGAGCTCGGTCCAGAACTGCGTGAGCTTCGGCAGATTTTCGTTGTACGCGGCGCGCAGCTCGGGGCTGTCGAGCACGGCGTGCAGGTGCGATACCTGCCCCCAGGCGCGCCCCAGGCGCTCGGTGGCGTCCTCGAGCGGCGCGACGAACTCGTCCCAGTGCGGCGGCGCCTGCTCGGCGCGCGCCACGGCGGCGCGCGCTTCGGCGAGCAGCAGGTCGATGGCGGGCGCGACGTGCCCGGGCCGGATGTCCGCGTAGCGCGGCAGGCCGGAGAATTCAAGCAGCGGGTTATTGCCGAGTCTGTCCAAGGGCGAGCTCCGTGGCGCGTATCGTGTTTGCGACCAGCATGGCCACGGTCATCGGCCCGACGCCGCCCGGCACCGGTGTCAGCCAGCCGGCGATCGGCAGGACCGCGGCCGCATCGACGTCGCCCACCAGCTTGCCGTCCGCACCGCGATGAATGCCCACGTCGACGACGCAGGCTCCGGGCTTGACCATCTCCGCGCCCACGAGGCGCGGCACGCCCGCGGCGGCGACCAGCACGTCGGCCTCGCGCGCCAGCGCGGCCAAGTGCTCGGTCTTGGAGTGGCAGATGGTGACGGTGGCATCCTTTTGCAAGAGCAGCAGCGCGAGCGGCTTGCCGACGATGCTGGAGCGGCCGATGACCACGGCGCGCCGTCCCGCCAGCGCCACACCGGCATGCTCGAGCAGGCGCAGGATGCCGGCCGGAGTGCAGGGCAGGAAGCGCGGCGTGCCGCGCAGCAGCAGGCCGAGGTTGTCGGCGTGAAAGCCGTCCACGTCTTTGGTCGGCGAGACGGCCGCCAGCACGCGCTCGGCGTCCACGCCGCGGGGCAGCGGCAGCTGCACGAGGATGCCGTGCACGCGCGGATCGGCGTTCAGCGCCGCGACGCGCTCCAGGATCTCGCGCTCGGTTGCCCGTGCGGGCAGCTCGTGCGACTCCGAGCGCACGCCGGTCTCCTCGCAGGCGCGGACCTTGTTTCGCACATACACGCGCGACGCAGCGTCGTCGCCGACGACGATCGCGGCCAGCCCGGGGCGCATGCCGCGCGCGGCGAGCTGCTGCACCGCCGGCTTGAGCGCGGTGCGTAGCTCGGCGGATAACGCCTTGCCGTCGATGATCTTCGCAGCCATGTGTTGCATAATACGACGACCCGAAGCGAGCCCTGGCAGCAGTCCCTGCGGCCACAAGCTGGAGTAAGCGATGTCCGCCGTTCCCCTACACCCTGCCGCGAACGACAGCGATACGCTCGAGACCCAGGAGTGGCTCGATGCGCTGGAGGCCGTGCTCGAGCGCGAGGGCCCCGAGCGCGCGCACTTCCTGCTGGAGCGCCTGGTGGAAAAGGCGCGCACCAGCGGCGCCTACATTCCGTTCTCCGCGAACACCGCCTACCTCAACACCATCCCGCCGCACCTCGAGGAGCGCTCGCCGGGCGACGTGACCCTCGAGGAGCGCATCCGCTCGATCTGCCGCTGGAACGCGATGGTGATGGTGGTGCGCGCGAACAAGAGCGACGACGAGCTCGGCGGCCATATCGCGAGCTTTGCGTCGGTGGGGACGCTGTTCGGCACCGGCCAGCAGCATTTCTGGCACGCGCCGCACGAAGGCCACGGCGGGGACCTGGTGTACTTCCAGGGCCATTCCTCGACCGGCGTGTACGCGCGCGGGCTGCTCGAGGGCCGGCTGACCGAGGAGCAGCTCAACAACTTCCGGCGCGAAGTCGACGGCAAGGGCGTGTCGTCCTACCCGCACCCGTGGCTGATGCCCGATTACTGGCAGGTCCCGACCGTCTCGATGGGCCTCGGGCCGATCCAGGCGATCTACATGGCGCGCTATCTCAAGTACCTGCACGCGCGCGGCTTCGCGGACACGGCCAACCGCAAGGTGTGGGTGTTCTGCGGCGACGGCGAGATGGACGAGCCCGAGTCGCTCGGCGCGATCGGCATGGCGGCGCGCGAGAAGCTCGACAACCTCGTCTTCATCGTCAACTGCAACCTGCAGCGCCTGGACGGGCCGGTGCGCGGCAACGGCAAGATCATCCAGGAGCTGGAAGGCGATTTCCGCGGCGCCGGCTGGAACGTGATCAAGGTGATCTGGGGCTCGTACTGGGATCCGCTGTTCGCGCGCGACACCGAAGGGCGGCTGCTGCGCGTGATGGAAGAGACGGTGGACGGGGAGTACCAGAACTACAAGGCCAACGACGGCGCCTTCGTGCGCAAGCACTTCTTCGGCAAGGATCCGAAGGTGCTGGAGCTCGTGTCGCGCATGACCGACGAGGACATCTGGCGCCTGAACCGCGGCGGCCACGACCCGCACAAGATCTACGCCGCCTACGCCGCGGCCGTGAAGCACAGGGGCCAGCCCACGGTGATTCTCGCCAAGACCATCAAGGGCTACGGCCTCGGGAAGCAGGGACAGGCGAAGAATCCGACGCACCAGCTGAAGAAGGTCGACACGGCGACCATCAAGGAGATGCGCGACAGCTTCAACATTCCGATCCCGGACGACAGGCTCGACGAGTTGCCGTTCTACGTGCCGCCGCCGGATTCGCCGGAGATGCAGTACCTGCACGAGCGCAGGAAGAAGCTCGGTGGCTTCCTGCCGCAGCGGCGCCGCAAGGCGGACCAGTCGCCGGCGGTGCCGCCGCTCTCGGCATTCGACGCGGTGCTCAAAGGCTCGGGGGAGGGTCGCGAGATCTCGACCACCATGGCGTTCGTGCGGCTGCTCACCGCGCTGGTGCGCGACAAGGAGCTCGGCAAGCGCATCGTGCCGATCGTGCCGGACGAGGCGCGCACCTTCGGCATGGAGGGCATGTTCCGGCAGCTCGGCATCTTCGCGCCCGAGGGCCAGAAGTACGAGCCGGTCGACAAGGACCAGGTGATGTACTACCGCGAGGACAAGGCGGGGCAGATCCTGGAAGAGGGCATCAACGAGGCGGGCGCCTTCTCGTCGTGGATCGCCGCGGCGACCTCCTACAGCCACTCCAACGTGGTGACGGTGCCGTTCTACATCTTCTATTCGATGTTCGGCATGCAGCGGATCGGCGACTTGGCATGGGCGGCGGCGGACCAGCGCGCGCGCGGCTTCCTGCTGGGCGCGACGGCCGGGCGCACGACGCTGAACGGCGAAGGCCTGCAGCACGAGGACGGGCATTCGCACGTGCTCTCCTCGGTGATCCCGAACTGCGTGTCCTACGACCCGACCTACGGCTACGAGCTCGCGGTGATCGTGCACGACGGTCTGCGCCGCATGGTCACCGAGCAGGAGGACGTCTTTTACTACCTGACGGTGATGAACGAGAACTACGAGCACCCGCCGATCCCGAAGGGCGCGGAGGACGGCATCCTGAAGGGCATGTATCTGCTGCGCGAGTCGAAATCGAAGGCCAAGACGCGCGTGCAGCTCATGGGCTCGGGCACCATCCTGCGCGAGGTCGAGGCCGCCGCCGGGCTGCTGGAGAAGGACTGGGGCGTGGCCGCCGACGTCTGGAGCGCAACGAGCTTCACCGAGCTGCGGCGCGACGGCCTCGCCGCCGAGCGCTGGAACCTGCTGCATCCCGGCGACAAGCCGCGCCTGGCCTACGTGACGCAGATGCTCGAGAAGCGCCCGGCGGGACCGGTGGTGGCGGCGAGCGACTACATCAAGACCTTCGCCGACCAGATCCGGCCTTTCGTGCCGCGCGAGCGCGTGTACCGCGTTCTCGGCACCGACGGCTTCGGGCGCTCCGACTCGCGCGCGAAGCTCAGGCACTTCTTCGAAGTCGACCGCCATTTCGTCGCCGTCGCGGCGCTGCAGGCCCTTGCCGAGCAGGGCGACGGCAAGGCGAAGGCAGTGGCCGACGCCCTGAAGAAGTACCGCATCGACCCCGATAAGCCCGATCCGACCACGGTATGAGAGAAATCAGCGTCCCGGACATTGGCGATTTCAAGGACGTCGAGGTGATCGAGGTCCTGGTGAAGGCCGGCGACACGATCGCCGCCGAGCAGTCGCTCATCACCGTGGAGTCCGACAAGGCGACCATGGAGATCCCGGCGCCCGGCGCCGGCACGGTGAAGGAAATGCGCGTCAAGGTTGGCGACAAGGTGTCGCAAGGCACGCCGATCCTGGTGCTGGACGAGGCGAAAGGCGATGCTGAGCCCAAGGCCGCGCCAGCCCCTGCGCCGCAGAAGGCGCAGGAAGCACCAGCGCCGGCGCCGGAGAAGGCGGCGGTCGTGCCCGCGGCCAAGAGCGCCGGGCCGATGACGGTGAAGGTGCCCGACATCGGCGACTTCAAGGATGTCGCCGTGATCGAGGTGCTGGTGAAACCCGGCGACACGGTGGCGCATGAGCAGTCGCTGATCACCGTGGAATCGGACAAGGCGACGATGGAGATCCCGTCGCCCGCTGCCGGCAAGATCACGGCGCTGAAGCTCAAGGTCGGCGACAAGGTTTCGGAAGGCTCGACGATTCTCGAGCTCGAGGCCGAGGGCGCTGCCCCCGCGGCGCCCACTGCAAAGCCGACCAAGGCGCACCCGACGCCGGCGGCGGTGCCCGAAGCCGCGGCGCCGCATCGTCCGCCGGTGCCGAAGGAGCCGCAGGAAGCCACGCACGCCAAGCCGCACGCGAGCCCGTCGGTGCGCAAGTTCGCGCGCGAGCTGGGCGTCGACCTCACGCGCGTGAAGGGCAGCGGACCGAAAGGGCGCATCGTGCACGGTGACGTGCAGGCGTTCGTGAAAGGCGCGCTCGCCGCGGTGCCCGCGGCGCCGGCGGCCGGG
The DNA here is from genome assembly GCA_035459025.1 of Burkholderiales bacterium. Taxonomy (GTDB): domain Bacteria; phylum Pseudomonadota; class Gammaproteobacteria; order Burkholderiales; family SG8-39; genus JAABQT01. The sequence continues at coordinate 27,211 of DATHYT010000026.1, forward strand.
GGCGGCGCGCAGCCGTTCAACCTGCCCGCCTGGCCGGACGTGGACTTCGCCAAGTTCGGGCCCGTCGAGGCGAAGCCCCTGACGCGGCTGCAGAAGCTCTCCGGCCCGAACCTGCACCGCAACTGGGTCTCGATCCCCCACGTCACGCAGTTCGACGAGGCCGACATCACCGAGCTGGAGGCGTTCCGCAAGTCGAACACCGCCGAGACCGAGAAGCAGGGCTTCAAGCTCACCATGCTCGCCTTCCTCGTCAAGGCCTGCGTGACCGCGCTGCGCCAGCACCCGAACCTGAACGCGAGCCTCGATCGCGGCGGCGAGAACCTGATCCTGAAGAAGTACTACAACATCGGCGTTGCCGTGGACACGCCCGACGGGCTCGTCGTGCCGGTGGTGCGCGACGCCGACAGAAAGGGCGTGTTCGACGTGGCGCGCGAGCTCGGCGAGATCTCGAAGCTCGCGCGCGACAAGAAGCTCAAGCCCGGCGACATGCAAGGCGGCACGTTCTCGATCTCCAGCCTCGGCGGCATCGGCGGCACGGCGTTCACGCCGATCATCAACGCGCCCGAGGTGGCGATTCTCGGCGTCTCCCGTTCGGTGCTGCGCCCGGTGTGGAGCGGCAAGGAGTTCGCGCCGCGCCTGATGCTGCCGCTGTCGCTGTCGTACGACCATCGCGTGATCGATGGCGCGGCGGCGGCGCGCTTCACGTCCTACCTCGCGAGCGTGCTCGTGGACATCCGCCGGTCGCTGCTGTAGATGGCCGAGCTCGACTGCGACGTCGTGGTACTGGGCGCGGGACCCGGCGGCTACTCCGCCGCGTTTCGCGCCGCCGACCTCGGCTTGAAGACGGTGCTGGTGGAGCGCTACCCGACGCTGGGCGGCGTGTGCCTCAACGTCGGCTGCATTCCGTCGAAGGCGCTGTTGCATACCGCGGCGGTGATGGATGCGGCGCAGGCGCTGGCGAGCCACGGCATCAGCTTCGGCGCGCCGCAGGTCGACCTCGACAAGCTGCGCGCGTTCAAGGAAAAGGTGGTCGGCAAGCTCACCGGCGGCCTCGCCGCGATGGCCAAGATGCGCAAGGTGACCGTGGTGCAGGGCGTGGGTACGTTCAGCGGCGCGAATCAGCTCGCCGTCGAGGGTACGGACAGGACCACGGTGCGCTTCAAGAGCGCGATCATCGCCGCGGGCTCGCAATCGGCGAAGCTGCCGTTCCTGCCCGATGACCCGCGCATCGTGGATTCCACCGGCGCGCTCGAGCTCAAGAGCGCGCCCAAGAAGCTGCTCATCATCGGCGGCGGCATCATCGGCCTCGAGATGGGCACGGTGTACTCCACGCTCGGCGCGCGGCTCGACGTCGTCGAGATGATGGACGGGCTGATGCTGGGCGCGGACCGCGACCTGGTGGCGGTGTGGCAGAAGTTCAACGCCAAGCGCTTCGACCGGGTGATGCTGAAGTCGAAGACCGCCAAGGCGGAAGCCACCAAGGCGGGCATCCGCGTCTCTTTCGAGGGGCAGGAGGCGCAGACCTACGACCTGGTCCTGGTCTCCGTGGGCCGGGTGCCGAACGGCAACAAGATCGGCGCCGACAAGGCCGGTGTCCGGGTCGACGAGCGCGGCTTCATCGCGGTGGACTCGCAGATGCGCACCAACGTGCCGCACATCTACGCCATCGGCGACGTCGCCGGCAATCCGATGCTCGCGCACAAAGCGGTGCACGAGGCGCACGTCGCGGCCGAAGCCGCCGCCGGCCAGAAGTCGCACTTCGACGCGCGCGTGGTGCCCTCGGTGGCCTATACCGACCCCGAGATCGCGTGGGTGGGCCTCACCGAGGACGAGGCGAAGAAGGCGGGCACCAAGATCGGCGTGGCGAAGTTTCCGTGGTCGGCTTCGGGCCGCGCCATCGCCAACGCCCGCGACGAGGGCTTCACCAAGCTGATCTTCGACGCCGAATCGCACCGCATCCTCGGCGGCGGCATCGTCGGCACGGGGGCGGGCGACCTGATCAGTGAGTTGGCGCTGGCGGTGGAGATGGGTGCCGACGCCACCGACATCGGCAAGACCATCCATCCGCACCCCACGGTGTCCGAGTCGATCGGCATGGCGGCGGAAGCCTTCGAGGGCGTCTGCACCGACTTGCCGCCGCAGAGGAAGAAATGACCCAGGACGAATTGAAGCAGCTTGTCGCGCGCGAAGCGCTGAAGCACGTGGTCGAGGACGCCGTGGTCGGCGTCGGCTCGGGCTCGACCGTCAACTTCTTCATCGATGCGCTTGCCGGCATCAAGGGCCGCATCGAAGGCGCGGTGGCGGCCTCCGATGCGAGCGCCGAGCGACTGAAGAAGCACGGCATCCGCGTCTTCGACCTGAACGCGGTCGACGAGCTGCCGGTGTACGTGGACGGCGCCGACGAGGTGAACGAGCACCTGTACATGATCAAGGGCGGCGGCGGCGCCCTCACGCGCGAGAAGATCATCGCCGCCGTGGCGCGGAAATTCGTGTGCATCTGCGATGCTTCCAAGCTCGTCGGCGTGCTGGGCAAGTTCCCGCTGCCGGTCGAGGTGATCCCGATGGCGCGCGGACACGTCGGGCGCGAGTTGCGCCGGCTCGGCGGTCACCCCGAGCTGCGCGAAGGCTTCAAGACCGACAACGGCAACCTGGTCATCGATTGCCGTGGCCTGACCATCCTCGACCCGCCGCGGCTGGAAGCCGAGCTCAACAACATCGCCGGCGTGGTCACCAACGGCCTGTTCGCGCGGCGGCCGGCCGACCTGCTGCTGCTGGCCGAGGCCGGCGCGGTGCGTGCCGTGGTCGCCCCGAAGGCGTAACATTCCCGTGATATTCGCGCGATAGGTTGAGCGACGATGCCCGAGCACACCTCCAAGCAATTCGACGCCGAGCTGGAGAGCGTGCGCTCGCGCGTGCTGCAGATGGGCGGCCTGGTCGAGGAGCAGATCATCCGCGCCATGGACGTGCTGGCGGCGGGCGACATGCAGCAGATCGAGAAAGTGATCGCCGACGATCACCGCGTCAACGCCATGGAAGTCGAGCTCGACGAACTGTGCAGCCACATCATCGCGCGCCGTCAGCCGGCGGCCGTCGACCTGCGGCTCCTGATCACCGTCATCAAGACCATCACCGACCTCGAGCGGATCGGGGACGAGGCGGAGAAGATCGGCCGCATGGCGAAGCTCATCCACGCCGCGGAGCGCCGGCACATGCCGCGCCTGGACCTGTCGCCGGTCGCCGAGCGCGCCCTTGCCATGCTGCGCCAGTCGCTCGATGCTTTCGCGCGCCTGGACGTCTCGGAGGCGATGCAGGTGGTAAAGCAGGACCACGAGGTGGACGACGCCTTCCGCGCCATCATGCGCCAGCTGATCACCTTCATGATGGAAGACCCACGCACCATCACGCGCTGCCTCGAGGTGCTGTTCGTCGCCAAGGCGATCGAGCGCATCGGCGACCATGCCAAGAACATGGCCGAGTACGTGATCTACATGGTGAAAGGGCGCGACGTGCGCCACACCTCTATCGAAGAGGTGGAAAAGGAAATACTGCGGTAAGTAGGGACAGACCTCATTTTCCCGGCTGCGCACCAGGCGCAAGCGAGGAAAATGAGGTCTGTCCCTATTTAATTGCTCGGCGGAACGTACCCCGAAGCGACGTCGGCGCCCTCGCCGAAGAAATGCTTCTCCATCTGCTCGGCGAGGTACTTGCGCGCGCGGATGTCGGCCAGGTTCAGCCGGTTTTCGTTCACCAGCATGGTCTGGTGCCTCAGCCACTGCGCCCAGGCTTCCTTCGACACGTTCTCGAAGATGCGCTTGCCGAGCTCGCCCGGGTAGGGCGGAAAGTCGAGCCCCTCGGCCTCGCGGCCGAGCTTGATGCATTTCACCGTTCTAGCCATGACGTGGACGTTCCGATTCAGATTCGCTTGAGGAACACTTTGGAGCTGCGCCTCCAATTATAGAGCGACTGGCGTTCTTCGGGCAGCGCCGCGGGCGACGCGGGCTTGAAGCCCTGCTCGAGAAACCAGTGCTCGGCGCGCGTGGTGAGCGCATAGAGGCGCCGGATCTTCTGCTGCCGGGCGCGCGTCTCGCAGGCGTTCAGCAGCAGCTCGCCGTGGCCGGCGTCGCGCGCGCCGGGCGCCACGGCGAGGCAGGCGAGCTCGCCGCTCTTCGCGGGCAGCGGGTACAGCGCAGCGCAGCCAAGCAGCGCGCCGTCGTGCTCGAGCACGATGAAATTGCCGATTTCGCGCTCCAGGCGCTCGCGGCCGCGCTTGACCAGAGTGCCGTCGGCTTCGAGCGGCTCGATCAGGCCGAGGATGCCGCCGACGTCCTCGATGCGCGCCTGCCGCAGCCGCTGCATGGGCTCGGCGGTAATCATGGTGCCGACGCCCGAGTGCGTGAAGAGCTCGAGCAGTGCGGCCCCGGGTGTGCGGCGCGAGATCAGGTGCGCGCGGCCGACGCCGGCGGCAAGCGCGGCGAGGGCGTGGCGCAAGGCGCGCGTGGCGCTCACGCCAAGATCGGCCTTCTTCAGCAGCGCCTCGGCCTCGCGCGCCGTGAGCTCGCCGATCACCGCGCCCTTGCGATCCGCGGGCAGCCGGTCGACGAACAGGAGCAGCTTGTCCGCGCGCAGCGCGCTGGCGACGCTCTGCGCCACGTCTTCCCAGGACAGGTTGAACACCTCGCCGGTGGGCGAATAGCCGATATGCGGCACCAGAACCACTTCACCCGCCTCGAGCCGCCGCGCGATGGCGGTGGCGTCGACCTTGCGCACCAGGCCGGTGAACTGGTGGTCCAGGCCGTCGAGTACGCCGATCGGCTGCGCGGCGATGTAGTTGCCCGAGGCGACGCGGATCTCCGCACCGGCCATCGGCGAGCTCGGCAAGCCCTGCGACAGCAGGGCCTCGATCTCCACGCGCAGCGCCCCCGCCGCGTGCTTCACGGCGGTCAACGCCGCCGCGTCGGTGACGCGCAGGCCCTTGGCGTAGCGCGAGCGCAGCCCCTTCGCCTTCAGCTCGGCCTCGATCTGCGGGCGCGCCCCGTGCACCAGCACCAGCCGGATGTCGAGTGCGGCGAGCAGGTTCACGTCCTGGACGAACTGCGCAAAGCGCGCGTGCTCCGCGATCAGCTCGCCGCCGAAGCCGATCACGAACGTGCGCCCGCCAAAGGCGTGCAGGTAGGGCGCGGTCTGCCGGAACCAGCGGACGAAGTCTTCGGGCTTGAGGGGCGCGCTCATCGGCTCGCGATTCTAAGGCAAGGCTCAGAAATCGCCCGCGAGCGCGTTCAACGCCGCGAGCGCGGCGAGCGCCGCGGTCTCGGTGCGCAGCACGCGCGGGCCCAGGCGTACGGGAAGGAAGCCGGTCGCGGCGAGGAGCGCTTCCTCCTCGGCGGTGAAGCCCGCTTCGGGCCCCGCCGCGAGCGCCACCGCGCCCTCGAGCTTCGCGGCGCGCAGTCCGAGCGTGGCGAGAGGCGAGAGCAGCAGGCGGGTGCCCGGGGCGGGCGCCGCCGCACAGAGCTGCGCCAGCGGCACGACCGGCAGCACCTCGGGAATGCGGTTGCGCCCGCATTGCTCGCACGCGGCGACCGCCACGCGCTGCCAGTGGGCGCGCTTCAGCGCGGCGCGCTCGCCGCTGATGCGGCCGGTCGAGCGCGCGGCGAGCACCGGCTGCAGTGCGGCGACGCCCAGCTCGGTGGCCTTTTGCACGGTGAAATCCATCTTCTCGCCCGCCGACACCCCCTGCACCAGCGTCACGGCGAGCGGCGACTCGCGCTCGAGCCGCCGATGCTCGAGCAGATCCACCGACACGCGCAGCCGGTCGACCGCGGCGATGCGTCCCGCGTACTCGCCGCCACGGCCATTGAACAGGACCACCTCTTCGCCGGGCCGCAGGCGCAGCACGTGCACCGCGTGATGCGCCGCGTCTTCGGGCAGCAGCGAAACGCCTCCGGCACGCAGCGCAGCTTCGGTGTAGAAGCGCGCTACGCGCGCATTTTTTTCATGCATACTCGGATTCTGCATGAAGCGTCCCTGGCACGCGACGACGCGCGAAGCGGCGGCGGTCCCGCTGCCGCCGGGCCGGCGCTCGGCCGAGATCCTGCGTAACGGCAGCCTCGAAGTGCGCTGGTACGCGCCGCGCGGGGCGGATCCGCAGACGCCGCACGGGCGCGACGAGGTCTATGTGGTGGCGGCCGGACGCGCCGCGTTCGTGCGCGGCGCCGAGCGCGTTGCGGTGGCGGCAGGCGACCTGCTGTTCGTGCCGGCGGGCATGGCGCACCGATTCGAGGAGATGAGCGGGGACTTCGGCACCTGGGTGATGTTCTACGGCCCGGCCGGCGGCGAGCGCGACAATCCCTTCGCGAGCCGACCTTGAAGATATCCGGACTTTTCGGCACCGAGCTGCCGATCATCCAGGCACCGATGGCGGGGGCGCAGGCGGGCGCGATGGCGATCGCCGTGTCCAATGCCGGAGGACTTGGTTCACTGCCTTGCGCCCTGCTCTCGGCCGAGGCGATGCGCGAGGAGCTCGGGGCCATCAAAGCGCACACCGCCAGGCCCTACAACGTGAACTTCTTCTGCCACGCGCCGCCGCGGCCGAGCGCCGAGCGCGAGGCCGCCTGGCGCAAGGCGCTGGCGCCCTTCTACAAGGAATACGGCATCGATCCCGAGTCGATTCCGGCGGGATCCGGAAGAGCGCCGTTCAGCGCGGAGTTCGCCGACGCGCTGGAGCCGTTCCGCCCGCCGGTAGTGAGCTTCCATTTCGGCTTGCCCTCGAACGACCTGCTGGCGCGCGTCAAGGGCTGGGGCGCGAAGATTTTGGGCTCCGCGACGACGGTCGATGAAGCGCGCTGGCTGGAAGCGCGGGGTGTGGACGCGATCATCGCGCAGGGCCTGGAAGCGGGCGGGCATCGCGGCATCTTTCTCACCGACGACCTGACGACGCAGGTGGGCACGTTCGCGCTGCTGCCGCAGGTCGTGCGCGCGGTCAAGCTGCCCGTGATCGCCGCCGGCGGCATTGCCGACGCGCAAGGCGTGGCGGCGGCGCTGGCGCTGGGCGCGGCGGGCGTGCAGATCGGCACCGCCTATCTGCTGTGTCCGGAAGCCACCACCGGCGCCGTGCACCGCGCGGCGCTGAAGAGCGACGCCGCACGCCACACCGCGCTCACCAACCTGTTCACCGGTCGCCCGGCACGCGGCATCGTGAACCGCGTAATGAAAGAGCTCGGCCCGATCAGCGGCGCGGCGCCGGAATTTCCGCTGGCGACATCGGCAATCATGCCGTTGCGCGCCAAGGCGGAGGCCAGGGGCTCCGGCGATTTCACGTCGCTGTGGTCCGGGCAGAACGCGGCCGGCTGCAGGGAAGTGCCGGCGGCGCAGCTCACGCGGGAGCTGGCGGCGGGGATCTAGGCCGTGCCGCCTACAGCACCGGCAGGCACACGCTCGTGCCGTCGAGCGGCGCGACGCGCACTTCGACCCCGTACACCTGGCGCAGGTTCTCCGCCGTGATCACCTCCGCCGGCGTGCCCTGGCGCAGCGCCCCGCCGCGCGCGAGGAGCAGCACGCGACTCGCGGCGAGGAACGCCTGGCTCGGGTCGTGCGAGGAGAAGACGACCGCGTAGCCCTCGGCGGCGAGGCGCCGGATCTCGCGCAGCACGCGCACCTGGTTGCCGAAATCCAGGCTCGCCGTGGGCTCATCGAGCACCAGCGCGCGGGCGCCTTGCGCCAGCGCGCGCGCGATCATGGTGAGCTGGCGCTCGCCGCCGGAGAGCTCGGTCACCACGCGCTCGGCGAGCTCGCCGATGCCGAGCGTCTCGATGGCGCGCGCGGCGGCCGCGCGGTCGGCCGCGCCAGGCGCGGCGAAGAGGCCGATGTGCGCCGTGCGCCCCATCAGCACCACATCGCGCACGGTGAAAGCGAACTGCGCGACGTGCCCCTGCGGCACGTAGCCGACGCGGCGCGCGACTTCGCTACGGCCTAGGGCGGCGAGCGCCTCGCCCTCGAGCCGCACTTCTCCTTCCTGCGCCGACAGCAGCCCGAGCAACGTGCGGAACAGCGTCGTCTTGCCGCCGCCGTTCGGGCCGAGCACGCACAGCACCTCGCCCGCGCCGAGCGCGAGCTCCAGGTCGCGGCCCACAGGGCGCCCGGGGTAGCCATAGCCCAGCTTGCGCGCCTCGAGCGTCACTGCCATGCGCGCCGCGCCGAGACGAAGAGCCACAGGAAGAACGGCGTGCCGATGAGCGCGGTGAGCACGCCCGGCGGGATCTCGATCGGCGCCGCCGTGCGCGCCAGCGTGTCCACGGCGAGGAGGAACGCCGCGCCGAGCAGCATCGAGAGCGGCAGCAGGCGCGAGAACTCCGGGCCGATCAGCATGCGCGCCGCATGCGGGATGAGCAGTCCCACCCACCCGATGATCCCCGAGATCGCCACTGCCGCAGCGGTCATCAGCGTCGCGGCGCACACCACCGCGAGGCGCAGGCGCGCCACCGGCACGCCGAGCGCGCGCGCCTCGTCATCCGACAACGAGAGCAGGTTCATGCGCCAGCGCAGGAGATACAGCGGCACCAGCCCCGCGAGGGCGAACGGCGCGGCGAGCGCGAGGTCCGAAGGCGCGACCGCGGCAAGGCTGCCGAGCAGCCAGTAGGTGATCGCCGGCAGCTGGTTGTACGGGTCGGCCAGGTACTTGATGAGCGCGATGAACGCGCCGAGCAGCGTGCCGAGGACGATGCCGGCGAGGATCAGCGACAGGATCGGGTCGTGGCGGCGCACGTTGGCGCCGACCGCGTAGACCACGCCCACCGCGGCAAGCCCGCCCGCGAAGGCGCCGAGCTGGATGACGAGCGCGCTCTGCGAGAAGAAGATGCCGAGCACCGCGCCGAGCGCGGCGCCCGCCGAGACGCCGAGGATGTCGGGCGAGACCAGCGGATTCCTGAACATGCCCTGGTAGGCGGTGCCGGCGGCGGCGAGCGCCGCGCCCACCAGCAGCGCAGCGAGGATGCGCGGCCCGCGCACCTGCAGGACCACGGTTTCGGCGGAGGGGGCGACGCTGTAGCCGGCGCCGAAGAGCTTGTTCGCCGCGAGCTGCGCGAGCTCGCCGGGCGAAACCGGGAAGCGCCCGAGGGCAAATGCGAGCCCCGCGAGGAGCAGCAGGACCAGCGCCGAAGCGGCGTACGCGATAGCGCGCGCGCGCCCGTTCACATCGTGGCGCCGACGACCCAGGGCGCGAACTCGTCCTCGCCGAATCCCAGCAGCTCGGACTTGGTGCGCTTGCCCGAGGCGGTCTCCAGGATCAGCCGGAAAATGCGCTCGCCGACCTGCTCCACGGTCTCGGTGCCGTCGACGATGGTGCCGCAGTTGACGTCCATGTCCTCCTCCATGTGCTGGTAGAGGCGCGTGTTGGTGGCGAGCTTGAGCGAGGGCGAGGGCTTGCAGCCGTACACCGAGCCGCGGCCGGTAGTGAAGCACACCACGTTGGCCCCGCCCGCCACGTGCCCGGTGACCGACACCGGGTCGTAGCCGGGCGTATCCATGAAGACGAAGCCCTTGGCCGTCACTTTCTCGGCGAACTGGTAGACGTCGACGAGGTTGGTCGTGCCGCCCTTGGCCGCCGCGCCGAGCGACTTCTCCAGGATCGTGGTAAGGCCGCCCGCCTTGTTGCCGGGCGAGGGGTTGTTGTTCATCTCCATGTTGCTGCGACGGGTGTAGTCCTCCCACCAGCGGATGCGCGTGAGCAGCTTTTCGCCCACTTCCCGCGACACCGCGCGGCGCGTGAGCAGGTGCTCGGCGCCGTAGACCTCCGGTGTCTCCGAGAGGATCGGCGTGCCGCCGTGGCGCACCAGCAGGTCGGCCGCTGCGCCGAGCGCCGGGTTGGCGCTGATCCCGGAGTAGCCGTCCGAGCCGCCGCATTCGAGCCCGAGGATCAGGTGGCTCGCGGGCACCGGCTCGCGCTTGACCTTGTTCGCCTCCGGCAGCAGCGCCTTGATGCGCGCGATGCCGTCCTTCACCGCCTTGGTGGTGCCGCCCTTTTCCTGGATGGTGAAGGCCTGAAGCTTTTCGTTGACCTTCAGCTTCGCGCTTCCCATCCAGGTGTTGAGCTGGTTTGCCTCGCAGCCCAGGCCGATGCTCACCGTGGCATAGAAATTCGGGTGCTGCGCGTAGCCGGTGAGCGTACGGCGCAGCAGCTCCATGCCCTCGCCCTCGGAGGCCATGCCGCAGCCGGTCTTGTGCGTGAGCGCCACCACGCCGTCGACGTTGGGATAGTCGGCGAGGTTGTTCCTGAAGTGATCGGCCACCATGCGCGCGACGGTCGCCGAGCAGTTGACGCTCGTCAGGATGCCGATGTAGTTGCGCGTGGCCACGCGCCCGTCGGCGCGCACGATGCCCAGGAAGGTGGCGCTCGGCTGCGCGTAGTCAATGGGCTTCACGCCGGCGCAAAACGCGTAGTCGCGCTCGAACTCGCCCATGGCGAGGTTGTGCACGTGCACGTGATCGCCCGGGCGGATTGCCTGGGTGGCGAAGCCGATCACCTGGTTGTAGCGGCGCACCGGCTTGCCCGCTTCGACCGCGCGCGTGGCGAGCTTGTGCCCGGCCGGGATCATGGCCTCCGCGCGCACGCCCTCTTTCTGCACCCGCGTGCCCGCGGGAATCTCCACCCGCGCGATGACGACGTCATCGTCTGGGTGCAGGCGGATGGTGAGGTCAGCGGCCTGCAGCATGCGAGCCTCCTCAGTGATTGTCGCGAGGTACGAAGCCGCCGCTGCTGCCGACGAGGAAATCGAGGTCCGCGCCCTTGTCGGCCTGCAGCACATGATCGAAGTACAGCTTCCAGTAGCCGCGCGCGAGCGGCGCCTTGGGCTTGTTCCACTTCGCGCGGCGCCTGGCGAGCTCCTTTGGCGAAACGAGGAGCTGCAGGCGGCGCTTGGCCACGTCGAGCTCGATCATGTCGCCGTTCTCCACCAGCGCCAGCGTACCGCCCGCGGCGGCCTCGGGCGCCACGTGCAGCACCACGGTGCCGTAGGCGGTGCCGCTCATCCTCGCGTCCGAGATGCGCACCATGTCGGTGATGCCCTTCTTCAGGAGCTTGGGCGCGAGCGGCATGTTGCCCACCTCGGCCATGCCCGGGTAGCCCTTCGGCCCGCAGTTCTTCAGCACCATGATGCACTTCGCGTCGATGTCGAGGTTGGGGTCGTCGATGCGCTTGTGGAAGTCCTCGATGTTCTCGAATACCACGGCGCGGCCGCGGTGCTTGAGCAGCTTCGGCGTCGCGGCCGAGGGCTTGATGATCGCGCCGTCGGGGCAGAGGTTGCCGCGCAGCACCGCGATGCCTGTGTCCTTCTTGAACGGCTTCTTGAAACTGTGGATCACGTCGCGGTTCCAGCACTGCGCGTCCTTGTTGTTGTCCCACAGCGAGCGGCCGTTCACGGTGAGCGCGTTCTTATGCAGCTTGCCGGCTTCGCCCAGCTCGCGGATCACCACCGGCAGGCCGCCCGCATAATAGAAATCCTCCATCAGGTACTTGCCCGAGGGCATGAGGTTGACGAGGGTGTGCACGCCGCGCCCGAGGCGGTCCCAGTCCGCGAGCTTGAGGTCCACCCCGATGCGCCGCGCGATGGCGATCAGGTGGATCACCGCGTTGGTCGAGCCGCCGATCGCAGCGTTGACGCGGATCGCGTTCTCGAACGCCTGCTTGGTGAGGATCTTGGAGAGCCGCAGGTTTTCCTTCACCATCTCCACCGCGCGCCGCCCGGCCATGCGCGCGAGCACGTTCCGGCGCGCGTCCACCGCGGGAATCGCGGCGTTGCCCGGCATGCCGACGCCGAGGGATTCGACCATCGAGGCCATCGTGGAAGCCGTGCCCATCGTCATGCAATGCCCGTGCGAGCGGTGCATGCACGACTCGGCCTCGTGGAACTCCTCCAGCGTGATCTTGCCCGCGCGCAGCTCTTCCGACATCGACCAGGTGTTGGTGCCCGAGCCGATGTCGGTGCCGCGGTACTTGCCCGAGAGCATCGGCCCGCCCGAGACCGCCACCGTGGGCAAGTCGACGCTCGCCGCGCCCATGAGCAGCGACGGCGTGGTCTTGTCGCAGCCCACCAGCAGCACCACGCCGTCCAGCGGATTGGCGCGGATCGACTCCTCGACGTCCATGCTCGCGAGGTTCCGGTAGAGCATCGCCGTGGGCCGCAGCAGCGTCTCGCCGAGCGACATCACCGGGAACTCGAGCGGAAAGCCCCCGGCCTCCAATACCCCCGCCTTTACGTGCTCGGCGATGGTGCGGAAGTGCGAGTTGCAGGGGACGAGCTCGGAATAGGTGTTGCAGATGCCGACCACCGGCCGGCCGTCGAACTGGTCCTGCGGAATGCCGCGGTTCTTGGTCCAGCTGCGGTAGATGAAGCCGTAGATGTCCTGGCGCCCGAACCACTGGACGCTGCGCAACGGAATGGGTTTCTTCTTCGCCATGTCAGTAGGTCGCTCTTCCGCCCGAGATGTCGAACACGCCCGCGGTGGTGAACGAGCAGTCCTCGGTTGCCAGCCAGCACGCCATCGCCGCGATTTCGTCCACCGTGACGAAACGGCCCATCGGGATCTTGGAGAGCATGAACTGCGCGAACTCGGGCGTCACCTGGTCGAGGATCGCGGTCTGCGCCGCCGCGGGCGTGATGCAGTTGACGAGCACGCCGGTCTTGGCGAGTTCCTTGCCGAGCGCCTTGGTGAAGGCGATGACGCCGCCCTTGGCGGCGGCGTAGGCGGCGGCGTTGGGGTTGCCTTCCTTGCCGGCAATCGAGGCGATGTTGACGATGCGTCCGTACTTCGCCTTCACCATGTGCGGCACCACGGCGCGGCAGCACAGGAACGGGCCGTTCAGGTCGATGTCGATGACGCGCTTCCACTCGTCCACCGGGTACTCGACCACGGGCATGGTGGGGCCCGCGATGCCGGCGTTGTTGACCAGGATGTCGATCTTGCCGAGATCGGCCAGGGCTTTGGCGGTGGCGCGCTCGATCGCTTTCTGGTCAGTGACGTCCACCGGGTTGGACTTGTCGCCGACGTCCCAGATGCGCACTTTGGCGCCCGAGGCCTCGAGGCGCTTGACGATCGCGGCGCCGATGCCGATCAGACCTCCGGTAACGATCGCGGTGCGGCCCTTCAGGTCGAGCTGGTTCATTCCTTGACGGCTCCGGTCATGGCAGATACGTAATGTTCGACGAAGAACGCGTAGAGGATGACGAGCGGCAGCGAACCGACGAGCGCGCCCGCCATCAGCGAGCCCCAGCGGTACTGGTCGCCGTCGGTGAAGGCGGACAGGATCGCCACCGGCACGGTCTTCTTCTCGGTCGAGTTGATGAAGGTAAGCGCGTAGATGAACTCGTTCCAGCACAGCGTCAGGCAGAAGATCGCCGCCGAGATCAGCCCGGGGACGGCGAGCGGCAGCACGATCTTCCACAGGATCTGCCAGCGCGTCGCGCCGTCGATCAGCGCGCATTCCTCGAGCTCGTACGGGATGGTCTTGAAGTAGCCCATCAAGAGCCACGTCGAGAACGGGATCAGAATCGTCGGATAGGTGAGGATCAGCGCGAAGGGCGTGTCAAAGAGGCCGTACTGGAACACCACCGTCGAGAGCGGAATGAACAGGATCGACGGCGGCACCAGGTAGGCGAGGAAGATGAGGCCGCCCGCGGTCTGCGCGCCGCGGTAGCGGATGCGCACGATGGCGTAGGCTGCGAACACGCTCGCGATGAGCGACAGGATGGTCGCCGACACCGCGATGAACATGGTGTTCCAGAGCCACAGCGGGTAGTCGGTCTTGAACAGCAGGTCGTTGATGTGCTCGAGCGTCGGACTGACGGTCCAGAACGGGCTGTGCGTGTCGAGGTCGAGCAGGTGCTCCTTGGGCTTCACCGCGGTCACCGTCATCCAGTAGAACGGGAACAGCAGCACCACCACGATCAACGACAGGGGCAGGTACAGCGTCACCAGCCGCCGCGGCAGCGTCGACAGATAGCTCATGCCCTCGGATTCGTCGCCGCCGGGCAGCGCGCGTTTCGCGTCAGCCATCGCCCTCTCCCTGTTGCCATTTGCGGCGCTGCAGGCCGAACCAGGACACCATGATCGCGGCGAGCAGGAACGGCACCATCGCCGTGGAGACCGCCGCGCCCTCGCCGATGCGCGAGCCGAGGATCGCGGTGTTGTAGGACATGGTGGCCATCAGCTCGGTGGCGCCGGCCGGGCCGCCGTTGGTGAGCACCTTGATGAGCTGGAAGTCGGTGAACGTAAAGAGCACGGAGAAGGTCATCACCACCGCGATGATCGGCGTGAGCAGCGGGTAGGTGATGCGCACGAACATCTGCCAGGGCGTCGCGCCGTCGAGCGTGGCGGCTTCATACAGCGACGGCGGCACGGTCTGCAGCCCGGCGAGGAGCGATATCGCGATGAAGGGCACCCCGCGCCAGATGTTGGCGAAGATCACGCTCCAGCGCGCATTCCACGGATCGCCCAGGAAGTCGATGTTGCCCTCGATCCAGCCGAGCTGCTTCAGCGACCACGAGATGATCGAGAACTGCGGGTCGTAGATCCACCAGAAGGCGATCGCCGAGAGCACCGTGGGCACGATGAACGGGATCAGGATGATCGCCCGCATGATCGCCTTGAACGGCATGTTCTGGTTCAGCAACAGCGCCAGGTACAGCCCGAGGGCGAACTTCACGATGCTGGCGACAATGGTATAGAACAGCGTGAAGAACACCGCCGTCTGGAATTTCGAGTCGCCGATGATCCACTCGTAGTTCTCCAGGCCGATGAACTTGCCCGGCGTGCCGATGCGCGCGTCGGTGAACGACAGCCAGATGCCCAGGCCGAGCGGGTACACCAGGAACGCGATGAGAAAGGCGGCGGCAGGCAGCATGAACCAGAACCCGAGCCAGTTCCGGTTCATGCGCAGCTCGGTCCAGCTGAGCTTCATGCCTGCCCCCGCGCGCCGCGTTAGCGGTAGATGCGCCGCGCCTGGCGCTCGGCCACTGCCATCGCGTCCTTGACGCTCGCCCGGTCGGTGCAGACCGTGGCGAACATGTCGAGGATCACGAAGTCGGCCAGCGCCGAGGCGGCCTTTTCGCCGACCGAACCGAGGTGCCCCGCGGTCAGCGTGCGCTTGGCAACGTCGCGAACGATGGACAGCTTCGGGTCCGAGGTCCAGACCGGATTCGAGTCGTAGGCATTGAGCGGGTGCGTGAGGTAGGCCACCGCCGCCTCGAGCCAGGGGTTGTAGTTCTGGGCCTCCATGGTGAAGGCCATGAACGCTTTGCACGCGTTCGGCACCTTGGTGTACTTCATCGCCAGCATCGGGTAGGCGATATGAAACTCGGTCGGCTTGCCGACCGGGCCCACGGGCCAGAGCGAGTGGTTCATGTCGTCCACGATTTCCTTCATCTTGGCTTCGCCCTTCGCGGCGCCCGCCTTGGCGGCGGCGTAGATCGACACGCCGTTGTTGGTGAGCGAGATCTCGCTCGACAGGAAGGCCTTGTTGTTGAAGGCGTCATTCCAGGCCGCGGTGCCGGGCGCGAAATGCGACGAGAGTTGCTTGGCGTACTCGAGCGCCTTGGCGGTCTCGGGCGAATTGATGATCACCTTGTCCTTGGCGTCGACGAGGTTGCCGCCGAAGGCCCACAGGCACCAGTGCACCCAGGCGTTGCCGTCGCCCGAGGCGCGGCCCAGCGCAAACCCGCCCGGCTGGCTCTTCTCTTTGAGCGCCTTCATCAGCTCCATGAAGCCCGCGGTGTCCTGCGGGATCGTCTTGAAGCCGGCCTTCTCGATCATGCTCTGGCGGTAGTTGATGACATTGCCGTTGTAGGCCACCGGAATGTCGATCCACTTGTTGCCCGACCTGCCGTACACCTGCGCGCTCGCCACCCAGCCGCCGTACTTCTTGCCGAGGTAGTTGGCGACGTCGGTGACGTCCATGCACTTGGCCGGAAACAGGTGCGGCAGCGAATACAGGCCCCAGAAGAGGTCGGGCCCCTGGCCGGTGTTCGCGGCCACGGAAGCCTTGGGCTGCACGTCATCGAGCGACTCGTTCAGCACCGTGACCTGCACGCCGGTCGCCTTGGTGAACGCGGCGACCAGCGCCATGAAGCCGTCTTCTTCGGACTGCACGAAGCGCTTCCAGCGCAGCAGCTGCAGCTTGGCGCCCTTTTCCGGCTTCCACGGCGAGCTCTGTGCCCAGGCCTGGGCGAAAAGGTTGAGATGGGACGCCTGCAACGCGGCGGCGCCGGCGAGCGCCGCGCTGCCCTTCAGTACGTCGCGGCGCGAGGTTTTGCGGTCGGTCATGTGCGTTTCTCCAGTTGGTGGTTCGCGTGCAAGTAACCTCGGGCGGCGGCTAGATGCGGTCGCCGCTCGACGGATCGAATAGGTGCGCCATGTCGGGACGCGGGCGCAGGCGGATCTTCTGCCCCGGCGCAAACTCGTGGCGCTCGCGGAACACCGCGACGATTTCCTGCCCGCCGACGCGCGCGAAGAGCTGCGTCTCCGAGCCGGTCGGCTCGATCACGATCACTTCGGCGTCGAAGCCGTCGTCGGCGAGCTCGAGGTGCTCGGGGCGGATGCCATAGATGACCGGCTGGCCCTCGGTGGCGGCGCCGGCCTCGGCCACCGGCAGGCGCGCGCCGGAGGCCATGTTGACCACGCGCCTGCCGTCCGCACCGGCCACGGCGCCTTCGAGGAAGTTCATCGCCGGCGAGCCGATGAAGCCGGCGACGAAGCGGTTGGCCGGCCGGTCGTAGAGCGTGAGCGGATCGCCCATCTGCTCGACGCGCCCGTCGTGCATGACGACGATCTTGTCGGCCATCGTCATCGCCTCGATCTGGTCGTGCGTGACGTACACGGTGGTGGTCTTGAGGCGCTGGTGCAGCTCCTTGATCTCGGTGCGCATCGCCACGCGCAGCTTGGCGTCGAGGTTCGAGAGCGGCTCGTCGAACAGGAACACCTGCGGGTTGCGCACGATGGCGCGGCCCATGGCGACGCGCTGGCGCTGGCCGCCGGAGAGCTGGCGCGGATACCGGTCGAGGTACGGCGCGAGGCCGAGGATGTCCGCGGCGACCCCTACGCGCTCCTTGATCAGCGCCTTCGCGGTGCCGCGCAAGGCCAGCGAAAAGCCCATGTTGTCGGCCACCGTCATGTGCGGGTAGAGCGCATAGTTCTGGAACACCATGGCGATGTCGCGCTCTTTCGGGTGCACGTTGTTGACCACGCGCTCGCCGATGCGGATCTCGCCCGCGGTGATGTTCTCCAGGCCCGCGATCATGCGCAGCAGCGTGGACTTGCCGCAGCCCGAGGGGCCGACCAGGACGCAGAACTCGCCGTCGGCGATCGCGATGTCGACGCCGTGCAGCACCTCGGTGTGACCAAAGGACTTGCGCGCGGCGCTGATGGCGACGGCGGCCATGCTATTTCCCCACCTCCATCGGGCGATTCTACCCTCGGCGCGTCGCGGCCGACGCCAAAGTTAACCCGGCGGTTACGCGAATCGGTCGGGCGGGGGATGCGAACCGCCCGGCTCCCCGGCGCCGGTTGCATTTATAATCGCCCCCCTGCTCTGGGAGAGGAACAAGAGCACGACGCATGGCAGGCAGACTTACCGGGAAGACCGCCTTCATCACCGCAGCCGCGCAGGGCATCGGCCGTGGCGCTGCGCTCGCGTTCGCGCGCGAAGGCGCGAAAGTGTGGGCCACCGACGTCAACGCCAAGGCGCTGGCCGACCTCGAAGGCAAGGACGGCATCCGCACGCGCGTGCTCGATGTGCTCGACGAGCAGGCGATCGGCAAGGCGGCCGCCGAGGCCGGGCCGATCGACGTGCTGTTCAACTGCGCCGGCTACGTGCACCACGGCACGATCCTCGAGTGCACGCCCAAGGACTGGGACTTCAGCTTCAACCTCAACGTGAAGTCGATGTACCTCGTGACGCGCGCCTTCCTGCCCGGGATGCTGAAACAGGGCAGGGGCTCGATCATCAACATGTCCTCGATCGCTTCCAGCGTGAAGGGCCTGCCCAACCGCTTTGTCTACGGCGCAACCAAGGCCGCGGTGGTCGGCCTCACCAAGGCGATCGCCGCCGACTACGTGAAGCAGGGCATCCGCTGCAACTGCATCGGGCCGGGCACCGTGGACACGCCGTCGCTCGGCGAGCGCATCAGCGCGTTCGCCGACCCGGTTCAGGCGAGGAAGGATTTCATCGCCCGCCAGCCGATGGGGCGGCTCGGCACGGTGGAGGACATTACGGGGATCCTGGTGTTCCTCGCCTCCGACGAGTCGCTGTTCGCGACGGGCAACATGTACTCCATCGACGGGGGGATGACGATATGAAGCTGTGCCGCTACGGCAAGGACGGGTTCGAGAAGCCGGGCATGATCGACGGCGAGGGGAAGCTGCGCGACCTGTCCAAGGTGGTCGCGCACATCGGCCCGAACGAGTTGTCGCCGCGCGGGCTGAAGATGCTGACCAAGGTGAAGCCCGAATCGCTGCCGGTGGTCTCCAACAGCCCGCGCCTGGGCGTGCCCTACGTAGGGATCGGCAAGTTCGTCGCCATCGGGCTGAACTATCGGGACCACGCGATCGAGTCCAACCTCCCGATCCCTTCCGAACCGGTGGTGTTCTCGAAGGCGACCAGCTGCATCAACGGACCGAGCGACAACATCATCCAGCCCAAGGGGTCCACCAAGCTCGACTGGGAGCTCGAGCTCGGCGTGGTGATCGGCACCAAGGCCCAGTACGTGTCGGAAGCGAGCGCGCTCGAGTACGTCGCGGGCTACTGCGTCGTCAACGACGTCTCGGAGCGATCGTTCCAGCACGCCACCAGCCAGTGGGACAAGGGCAAGGGCTTCGACACCGCCGGGCCGATCGGCCCGTGGCTCGTCACCACCGACGAAGTGAAGGACCCGCAGGCGCTCGATATGTGGCTCGACGTGAACGGCAAGCGCATGCAGTCGGGCAACACACGCACCATGATCTTCAGCGTTGCGCAGATCGTGTCGCACGTCAGCCAGTACATGACGCTGCTGCCGGGAGACATCATCACCACCGGCACGCCGCCGGGTGTCGGCGCGGGCATCAAGCCCAACCCGGTGTGGCTCAAGCCGGGCGACGTGATCACCGCCGGCATCCGCGGCCTGGGCGAGCAGAAGCAGAAGGTCGTCGCCTGGCCGGGCTGAGCGCCGGCTAGAACATCGAGCTGGAGAAGCCCCCGTCCACCGGCAGCGCAGTGCCGGTGACGAAGTCGCTCGCCCGGCTGCAGAAGAACACCGCCGTGCCGGCAAGGTCCGCCGGTTCACCCCAGCGCCGCGCCGGCGTGCGCGCGACGACGCGCTCGTGCGCCTCAGGAAAGTTGCGCCGCAGGTTGCGCGTCAGATCGGTGTCGATGAAGCCGGGCAGGATGCTGTTGACCTGGATGTTGTCCTTCGCCCAGGCGGACGCGAGGCTCTTGGTCAGCTGCACCACCGCGCCCTTGCTCGCCGCGTACACGGGGCCGACGTCGAAGCCGAAGATGCTGGTCATCGAGCCGATGGTGACGATCTTGCCGCCGCCGCGCTTCTTCATCTCGGGATAGGCCGCCTGGCAGCACGCGAACACCGATGACAGGTTGGTGTCCATGATGCGGTGCCACTCTTCCATCGTGTAGTCCTGCGGCGGCTTGCGGATGTTGATGCCCGCGTTCGCAACGAGGATGTCGAGCCCGCCGAGGGCCTTGACCGTGTCGGCCACCATGCGCTTCACCGCGGCCTCGTCGTTCACGTCGACCTGCAAGGCGATGGCGTCACTGCCGAGCGCCTTCACTGCAGCCTGGTTCTTGGCCTCGTTCCTGCCGGCGATGGCCACCTTCGCCCCGGCCTGCACGAGGCCCTTGGCGATGCCCAGGCCGATGCCGCCGTTGCCGCCCGTCACCAGGGCGGTCTTGCCTTTCAGATCAAAGGGATTCATGCCAAAAGTGTAATGGGGTAAGCTAGCCCACAGCAATCGCGGCCATGGACAAATTGCGAATCAACGCCGACCGGCTCTGGGGCTCGCTCATGGAGCTGGCGCAAATCGGCGCCACTCCCAAGGGCGGCGTAAGACGCCTGACGCTCACCGAGGAAGACCGGCGCGCCCGCGACCTGTTCGCGCGCCGGGCGCGCGAGGCCGGCCTCGCGGTCGACGTCGACGCCATTGGCAACATCTTCGCGCGCCGCGCAGGCGCCGATCCGTCGCTGCCGCCGGTCGCCATGGGCAGCCACCTCGACTCGCAGCCCTCGGGCGGCAAATTCGACGGCGCCTACGGCGTCATGGCCGGGCTCGAGGTGCTGCGCACGCTGAACGACGCCGGCGTCGCCACGCGCGCGCCGATGGAAGTGGTGTCCTGGACCAATGAGGAGGGCTCGCGCTTCCAGCCCGTGATGATGGGCTCTGGTGTGTTCGCGAACGTCTTTTCCCTCGAGCACGTGCGCGCGCAGAAGGACCTCGACGGCGTCGCGGTCGGCGACGCGCTGCAAGCCATCGGCTACGCCGGCGCCGCGCGGCCGCACCGCCTTGGCGCCTATTTCGAGGCGCACATCGAGCAGGGCCCGGTGCTGGAGAACGAGAACAAGACCATCGGCGTGGTGCAGGGCGCGCTCGGCCAGCGCTGGTACGACGTCACCGTGACCGGCCAGGACGCGCACGCCGGCCCGACGCCGATGGAGCTGCGGCGCGACGCGCTGATCGGCGCCAGCCGCCTTGTGCTGGAAGTGAACCGCATCGCCCGCACCTTCCCGGACTACGCGCGCGGCACCGTCGGCTTCATGCAGGTGCAGCCGAACTCGCGCAACGTCATCCCCGGCGAGGTGCGCACGTCGGTGGATTTCCGCAACGCGAAAGCTGCGACGCTCGACGCGATGTGCGAGGAACTCAAGCGCGCGGCGCGGGTGATCGAAAGCGAATGCCGGGTGCTGATCGAGCTGCGCGAGACGGTGTACTTCAGGCCCTGCGAGTTCGACGCCGGCCTGGTGGCCGGCGTGCGCGAGGCGGCCAGCGCGCTCGGGTACAGCCATCGCGACATCGTCAGCGGCGCCGGGCACGACGCCGTGTACGTCGCGCGCGTCGCGCCCACGGCGATGATTTTCATTCCCTGCGAGGGGGGCATCAGCCACAATGAGATTGAAAGCGCCGCGCCGGCGGATCTGACCGCGGGCGGCAACGTGCTCTTGCACGCGGCGCTGCGTAAGGCGGGAATCGCGGGCGCGGCCCGCGCCGCAGCCTAGGAGAACCGACATGAACGATCGCGCCACCCTTCCCAGCCTCGAAAACTCCGCCTTCTTCATGCCTTTCAGCATGAACCGGCACTTCAAGAAGGCGCCGCGCCTGCTGGCGCGCGCCGAAGGCGTGTACTACTACACCCCGGAGGGCAGGAAGCTGATCGACGGCTCCTCGGGCCTGTGGTGCGTAAACGCCGGGCACTGCCGCGAGAAGATCGTCAAGGCGGTGCAGAAGCAGGTCGCCGAGCTCGATTTCGCGCCGCCGTTCAACATGGGCCACCCGCTCGCCTTCGAGTTCGCCGACAAGGTGGCGAGCCTCGCGCCCGCGGACCTCAAGCGCGTGTTCTTCACCAATTCGGGCTCGGAATCGGTCGACACGGCGCTCAAGCTCGCGCTCGCGTACCACCGTGTGCGCGGCGAGGGCCACCGCGTGCGCCTCATCGGTCGCGAGCGCGGCTACCACGGCGTGAATTTCGGCGGCACGGCGGTCGGCGGCATGGTCGCAAACCGCAAGATCTTCGGCGCGCTGGTGGCGGGGGTCGATCACATCCGCAGTACCCACGACTTGGACCGGAACGCCTACTCGCGCGGTCAGCCCAAGCACGGCGCCGAGTTCGCCGACGAACTGGAGCGCCTGTGCGCGCTGCACGACCCCTCGACCATCGCCGCCGTGATCGTCGAGCCCGTGGCCTGCTCGGGCGGCGTGCTGGTGCCGCCGGTGGGCTACCTCGAGCGCCTGCGCGCGATCTGCGACAAGCACGGCATCCTGCTCATTTTCGACGAGGTGATCACCGGCTGGGGGCGCCTGGGCAAGACCTTCGGCACGCAGCACTTCAACGTCATCCCGGACATGATCACCACCGCCAAGGGCATCACCAACGGCACCGTGCCGATGGGCGCGGTGCTGATGCGCGAGCGGCTGTACCAGGCGTTCATGGTCGGGCCCGAGAAGGCGATCGAGGTGCCGCACGGCTACACGTATTCCTCGCACCCCCTCGCTTGCGCTGCGGGGCTCGCGACCATGCAGGTGTACGAAGAGGAGGGGCTGTTCACGCGCGCCGCCGAGCTCTGGCCCTACTGGGAGGAGCAGGCGCACGCGCTGAAGGGCCTGCCTAACGTCATCGACATCCGCAACATCGGCTTGATCGCCGCCATCGAGCTTACGCCGCGCAAGGATGCACCAGGCGCGCGCGCCCTCGATGCGCACATCGCGGCCTTCGAGCGCGGCGCGTACATGCGCGTGGCGGCCGACACCATCGCGCTGTCGCCGCCGCTCATCATCACGAAGAGCGAGATCGACCAGCTGTTCGAGATCGTGCGCGGCGTTCTCAAGTCGACCGACTGAGCCGCGGATAAGGGAGGTTACATGTTCGGCTTTGGCAAGAACAAGGACGAGGCGCCCGCTTCTGAAGCGCCGGACGATCGCGCGGCAGGCGGGGGACTGTCGTCCAACCGCACGCGGATCGCCCTGCTCGCCCTGGTGCTGGTCGCCGGGCTGGGCTACCTCGCCTACGAGTACCTGCCAGGGCTGCTCGACCCGGCGCCGCCGCCCATGCCGGTGCAGGCCAAGCCGAAGCCGAAGCCTGCACCCGTGGCGGTCGCCCAGACGACCGCAGTCCCGGTCCCGGTTGCTGCCGCGGTGACCAAGCCCCAGGCCGAGCCGGCACCCGAACCCAAGGCCAAGCCCGCACCGACGCCGGAACCTGCGGCAAAGCCCGAGCCCAAGCCCGTCCCAAAGCCGGCCGCCAAACCGGCTCCGAAGCCCGAGCCCATTGCCAAGCCCGAGTCCAAGCCCGCGCCCGTCGTCGTTGCGGCGGCGCCCGCAGCCGAGCCGAAGCCTGCGGCCGAGCCGAAGCCCGCAGCCGAGCCGAAGCCCGCAGCCGAGCCGAAGCCTGCGGCCGAGCCCACGCCTGCACCCGCCTTGGTGGCGCCCGCGGCCGCCGTCGCAGCCGCGGTCGCGCCCCTGCGCGGGCCGCCGCCCATCGTGCTCAAGTACAACGACGTGATGACCGCGGTGCTGTACAGCGATCGCGAGGCGGTCGCGCAGCTGCTCGATGTGGGGCGTTGGGTGGACAAGCCGGACTCGAACGGCCTCACGCCCCTAATGGCGGCGGTACTCGGGCGCGATCCCGACATGGTGCGGCTGCTGCTCGAGCGCGGCGCCGACCCGAACCTGCAGGCGCCGGGGGGCGAGGTCGCGCTGGAGATGGCGCGCGCCAACGGCGACGGCGCGAGCGAGTCGCTGCTGCTGAAAGCGGGCGCGAGGTACTAGCTTACTTGGCGGCGGCGCGCACGACGCCGAGACGGCGGCCGCGCGTCTGCTGCTTCAACCGCGGCGGCGTCACCAGGTCGCGCACGAAATTGGGCAGCGCGAACACGCCCTCGTGCGTTTCCCCGTTGTAGTAGCGCAGCTCGGTCATCTTGCGCTGCTCGATGCGCCGGTCGATCTCGTCGGCCGTGTAGGCCTTCGGGTCGAGCTTGTCCGAGCACACCGCCATCGACCATAGCGACCCGTACAGCGGGATGTACATGATGTAGGGCCGCACGATGCGGTAGATGCCGTTCAGGCGCTGGGCGAGCTCGCCCACGCGCTCGGGCTGGGCGACGGGCGATCCCAGGTGCAGCGTGAGCGCGCCCCCCGGGGCGAGCGCCTGCCGGCACTGCTGGAAAAACTCCGCCGAGTACAGCGCCTCGGCCGGCCCCATCGGGTCGTTCAGATCGAGCGCGATCAGGTCGAAGCGCTCCTGCGTCTCGCGCACGAACTTCATGCCGTCGCCGACCAGCACGCGCAGCTTCGGGTTGTCGAAGACGCCGTTGTGCACGGCCCTGAAGTGCTCCTTCGCCACCCGGATCACGTCGGGGTCGATCTCGCACATCGTCACCTGCTCGACCGATGGATGCTTGAGCGCCTCCTCCGAGGATCCGCCGTCACCGCCGCCGATGATCAGCACCTTCTTCGGCGCCGGGTGCGCCGTGAGCGCCGGGTGGATCAGGTTCTCGTGGTAGACGAACTCCTCCTTCTCGGAGGTCATGTTGTACCCGTCGAGGCGCAGGATCTTGCCGTAGTGCGGCGTGTCGAAGATCTGCAGGCGCTGGAAGCGCGTCTGCCACTCGCCGACCTGGCGCGCGGCCTTGACGTAAAAGCCGGTCGAGTCGTTGAGCGGCTCCATCACCAGGTGCCCGCCGCGCTCCACTTCGTGGCGCGCGCACTCGGCGGGCTGGAAATGGGCGACGATGGCGTCGAACAGCCTTCGCGCCTTGGCGCTGTTGTCGTCGCTGTAGTTGCAGACGTAGACGTCGAGCGTCAGCCCCTGCTTTTCGGGCCAGGTGTGGATGGCGAGGTGCGATTCGGCGAGCACCACGGTGCCGGTGAAGCCGGAGCCGTCGAACTGGTGAAAGCTCGCGTCCATCGTCGTCAGGCCGGCGTCGCGCACGAATTCCAGGCACTTGTCCTTGAATCCGGCGCCGTCGAGCAGCAGCTGCGGGTCGCAGCGGCAGCCGCTCAGATCACCGATGAGATGCAGACCGTTCATGTCCGTTCCCCCCGAAAAACGAGAAGGCGCAGCCCTGCACCAAAGAATCCAGGCTGCGCCCCCGCGTTACCGCCTTGCGGCGAAAAACCGAGTTGCTCTAGGTCGTCCAATTCGTGCAACACCCCGCTTGGGCCGCCCCGCACTTACGCATGCGAGGCTGAGCGCCGATTTAAATTTGGCGCCGGATCTCCGCTGAAACCGCGTCGATCAGGCGCCGCGCGATCGAGATTTTGCTTGGAAGTTTAGGCAATTGCAATACGTCGAACCAGCTCGCGGCCTCGATTTCGCCTTCCTGCGGCCGGATCTCGCCGCCGGCCCATTCGCATACGAACGCGATCATCAGGCTGTGGGGAAACGGCCACGGTTGGCTGGCGAAGTACGACATGTCGCCGAGCGTCACGCCGACCTCCTCGGCGACCTCGCGCGCCACGCACTGCTCGAGCGACTCGCCGGGCTCGACGAAGCCGGCGAGCGCGCTGTACATGCCGGCCGGGAAGTGCGGGCTGCGCCCGAGCAGCAGCTCGCGCCCGCGCCTCACGAGCGCCATCACCGCGGGCGCCACGCGCGGGTACGCAGACAGGCCGCAGGCCGGGCAGCGCCGCACGCGCTCTTCGGCCTGCGGCTCGGTGCGCGTGCCGCAGCGCCCGCAGAACTGGTGGTCCCGGTCCCACTGCAGCAGCTGCAGCGCGCGGCCGGCGAGCGCGAAGTGCGCGTCCTCGAGGACCGAGAACAGCGCACGCAGCCCGACCCAGTCGTGGCCGGGCGGCAACTGCGCGTCGGCGACCTCCGCGGCCCAGCAGTCGAGCCCCTCTAGACCCCCCAGATATAGCGTTCGAAGCGGAGGCGACCACAAGGGAGTGTTGTTTTTCCGCAACGGCAGTCGCGCCCAGCTCGGCCGCTCGCGCACCCGCGGATCGTCGCCCGGGCGCGGGTCGGGCGGGCCGACCTCGACCAGCAGCCGGTCGCCGCGGAATACGAACCACAAGCCCTCGGCATCGCCGGCGCCGTGCACGCGGTGCTCGAACGCCCGCGGGCTGGAGAAGGGGAGGAGCAGCATGTCGCCGAGTATAATTGCGCGCTCCGATGAATCCCCCAGCGTCCGATCGCGAGCTCGCTGACGCCATCCGCGCGCTCGCCATGGATGCGGTCGAGGCCGCGAAATCGGGCCATCCCGGCATGCCGATGGGCATGGCGGAGATCGCGGTGGCGCTCTGGCAGCGCCACCTGCGCCACAACCCGGCCAATCCGGCGTGGGCCAACCGCGACCGCTTCGTGCTCTCCAACGGCCATGGCTCGATGCTGCTCTATGCGCTGCTGCATCTCACCGGCTACGACCTGCCGATGGCGGAGCTCAGGCGCTTCCGCCAGCTCGGCTCGAAGACGCCGGGGCACCCCGAGCTCGGCTGCGCGCCGGGCGTCGAGACGACCACCGGGCCCCTGGGGCAGGGCGTCAGCAACGCCGTCGGCATGGCGATCGCCGAGCGCTTGCTGGCCGCCGAATTCAACCGCCCGGGGTTCGACGTCATCGACCACTACACCTACGTGTTCCTCGGCGACGGCTGCATGATGGAAGGGGTCTCGCACGAGGCTTGCTCGCTCGCCGGCACGCTCGGCCTGGGCAAGCTGATCGCCGTGTACGACGACAACGGCATCTCGATCGACTCCGACAAGGGCCAGATCCGCCAGTGGTACACCGACGACGTCCCCAAGCGATTCGCGGCGTACGGCTGGCAGGTGATCGCGAACGTCGACGGGCACGACGTCGAGGCGATGGACAAGGCGCTGAAGAAGGCGAAGCGTGAAAAATCGCGCCCGAGCCTGATCTGCGCGAAGACGGTGATCGCCAAGGGCGCGCCGAAGAAGGCCAATACCGGCGCGGCGCACGGCGCGCCGCTCGGCGCGGAGGAAGTGGCGGCGACGCGCCAGGCGCTGGGCTGGCCGCACGCGGCGTTCGAGATCCCGCAGGCGATCTACGACGGCTGGGATGCGCGCGCGGCCGGCAAGCGCGCCGAGCGCCGTTGGACCAAGCTCGTTGCCGCCTACGAAAAGCAGTTTCCGGCCGAGGCGGCGGAGCTGCGCCGGCGCACCGCGGGCACCCTGCCCGCCGATTTTGCGGCGCGCATCGCGGCGCTGACCGCCGAGCTGCATGCCAAGGCGGAAAGCGTGGCCACGCGCAAGGCCTCGCAGGCGGTGCTGGAAGCGCTGGTGCCGGCGCTGCCCGAGCTCGTCGGCGGCTCGGCCGACCTGACGGGCTCGAACCTCACGATGGTGAAGGCCTCGCGCGTCGTCGGCCGCGAGGGCGGCGGCAACTACCTGTTCTACGGCGTGCGCGAGTTCGGCATGTGCGCGGTGATGAACGGCCTTGCGCTGCACGGCGGCGTGCTGCCCTACGGGGGCACCTTCCTCGTGTTTTCCGACTACGCGCGCAACGCCCTGCGGCTCGCCGCGCTCATGCGCCAGCGCGTGATCTACGTCTTCTCGCACGATTCGATCGGACTGGGCGAAGACGGTCCCACGCACCAGCCCGTGGAACACGCGGCCAGCCTGCGACTCATACCCTACATGGACGTGTGGCGGCCCTGCGATGCGGCGGAGACGGCGATGGCCTGGGCAGTGGCGCTCGAGCGCCGCGACGGCCCCTCGGCGCTCCTGTTGTCGCGGCAGAACGTGGCGCCCGCGCCGCGCGCCGCCGAGGCGCTCGAGCTCGCGCGCCGCGGCGGCTACGTGCTGTCGGATGCGCCCTGGGCCAAGGCGGTGCTGATCGCCACCGGCGCGGAAGTGCCGATCGCGCTGGAGGCGCAGAAACGCCTGGCGGCGGCAGACCTGCCGGTGCGCGTGGTGTCCATGCCCTCGACCACGGTGTTCGACCGCCAGGACGCGGGCTACCGCGAAGGCGTGCTGCCGCCCGCGCTGCCGCGCGTCGCCGTCGAGGCGGGCGTCACGGATTTCTGGCGCAAGTACGTCGGCCTGCAGGGCGCCGTGGTCGGCCTCGACCGCTTCGGCGAATCGGCGCCCGCGGGGGATCTGTTCAAGCACTTCGGCTTCACGGCAGAGAACGTCGAAAAGGCGGTAAGGAGCGTCATCCCATGACCATCAAAGTAGCGATCAACGGCTTCGGCCGCATCGGCCGCAACATCCTGCGCGCGCACTACGAGGGCAAGAAGAAGCACGCGCTGCAGTTCGTCGCCATCAACGACCTGGGCGATCCGGCGACCAACGCCCACCTGCTGAAGTACGACACCGCGCACGGCCGGTTTCCCGGCAGGGTCGCGGTCGAGGGCGACGCCATCGCGGTCGAGGGCGACAAGCTCAAGGTGCTCGCCGAGCGCGACCCGGCCAAGCTGCCCTGGAAGGCGCTCGGCGTCGACGTGGTGCTGGAATGCACGGGCCTGTTCACCGGCAAGGCGAAGGGCGGCGCGGCGCATGTTTCCGCCGGGGCGAAGAAAGTAATCATCTCGGCACCGGGCGACAAGGACGTGGACCGCACCATCGTCATGGGCGTCAACCACGCCTCGCTCAAGGCGTCCGACACGGTGATCTCCAACGCCTCCTGCACCACCAACTGCCTCGCGCCGCTGGTGAAGGCGCTGGATGACCGCATCGGCGTCGTCTCGGGCCTGATGACGACGGTGCACTCGTTCACCAACGACCAGGTGCTGACCGACGTCTACCACAAGGACCTGCGCCGCGCGCGCTCGGCGACCCACAACATGATCCCGACGAAGACCGGCGCCGCGGCCGCCGTGGGGCTGGTGCTGCCGCACCTGAACGGCAAGCTCGACGGCTACGCCATCCGCGTGCCGACGATCAACGTCTCGATCGTCGACCTCACGTTCGTCGCGAAGAAGGCGACCACGGTCGACGCGGTGAACCAGGCACTGCAGCAGGCCGCGCAGACCGACCTGAAGGGCATCCTCGAGTACACGAGCGAGCCGCTCGTGTCCTGCGACTTCAACCACCACCCGGCGAGCTCGATCGTCGATGGCGCGCTCACCAAGGTGGCCGACGGCACGCTGGTGAAGGTCGCCAGCTGGTACGACAACGAGTGGGGATTTTCCAACCGCATGCTGGACGCCGCCGTCGCGCTGATGAGCGCGAAGTAGCGCCGATGCGCTTCAAGCGCATGGCGGACCTGGACCTGCGCGGCAAGCGCGTGTTCATCCGCGCCGACCTGAACGTGCCGCTGGAGGCCGGCCGCATCACCGACGACACGCGCATCCGCGCCTCGGTCCCGGGCATCCGGCTCGCGCTCGAGAAGGGCGCGGCGGTCATGGTCACATCGCACCTCGGGCGTCCCAAGGAAGGCGAGCTCAAGCCCGAAGATTCGCTTGCGCCGGTGGCCCAGCGCCTCGCCGAACTGCTCGGACGCGAGGTGCCGCTCAAGCGCGACTGGGTCGAGGGCGTGGAGGTGAAGCCGGGCGAGGTGGCGCTGCTCGAGAACTGCCGCGTCAACATGGGCGAGAAGAAGGACGACGAGGCGCTGGCGAAGAAAATCGCCGCGCTGTGCGACGTCTATGTGAACGACGCCTTCGGCACCGCGCACCGCGCCGAGGCCACCACCCACGGCGCCGCCCGCTTCGCCAAGGTCGCCTGCGCCGGGCCGCTGATGGCCGCGGAGCTGGACGCGCTCGGGAAAGCGCTCGCGCACCCGGAGCGGCCGCTCGTCGCCATCGTCGCCGGCTCCAAGGTGTCGACCAAGCTGACGGTGCTCGGCGAGCTCGCGAAGAAAGTGGATCAGCTGATCGTCGGCGGCGGCATCGCCAACACGTTCATTCTCGCCTCGGGGCTGCCGGTGGGCAAGTCGCTCGTGGAGAAGGATCTGGTGGACGAGGCCCGGCGCATCATGCAGGCGACGCGGGTGCCGCTGCCCGAGGACGTGGTGGTCGGCAGGAGCCTCGAGGACACGCGCGGCGTCACCAAGGCGGCGCGCGACGTGGGCGCGGACGAGATGATTCTCGATATCGGTCCGAAGACGGCGGCGGCCTACGCGGGCACGCTCGCGGGCGCGGGCACCATCCTGTGGAACGGGCCGGTCGGGGTGTTCGAGAACAACGCCTTCTCGCGCGGCACGGAGACGCTGGCGCGCGCGGTCGCTGCGTCCGGCGCGTTCTCCATCGCCGGCGGCGGCGACACCGTTGCCGCGATCAACAAGTTCGGGATGGCGGAGGGCGTGAGCTACATCTCGACCGCCGGCGGCGCGTTCCTCGAGTTCCTGGAGGGCAAGACCCTGCCGGCGGTGGCCGCGCTCGAGGCGCGCGCCTAAGCCGCCGCAGCGGGCGGTGCTACACTGCGCGCGATGCTCCGCAGCACCAAGATCGTCGCCACGCTCGGTCCCGCCTCGAGCGACCCGGCGGTGCTCGAGCGCATGCTGCGCGCCGGCGTGGACGTGGTGCGCCTGAACTTCTCCCACGGCACGGCCGACGACCATCGCAAGCGCGCGGAGCTGGTGCGCGACATCGGCCGCAAGATCGAGCGCACGGTGGGGATCATGTGCGACCTGCAGGGCCCCAAGATCCGCATCGGCAAGTTCAGGGACGGCCCGGTGACGCTCGAGACGGGCGCGCGCTTTGTGCTCGACGCCGCGTGCGCGGAGGGCAATGCCGAGCGCGTGGGTCTTGACTACAAGGAGCTGCCGCGCGACGTCGAGGAGGGCGCGGTGCTGCTCCTGGACGACGGCAAGATCGTCCTCGAGGTGACCGCGGTGCGCGGCGACGAGGTGCAGACGCGGGTGCGCCACGGCGGGGTGCTGTCCAACAACAAGGGCATCAACCGCCAGGGCGGCGGCCTGACCGCTCCCGCGCTGACCCCGAAGGACATGGAGGACATCCGCACGGCAGCGCAGCTGCACGCCGATTTCCTCGCGGTGTCGTTTCCGAAGTCCGGCGCGGACATGTACATGGCGCGGGAGCTGATGCGCGCGGCCGGCGGCAAGGCGATGCTGATCGCCAAGATCGAGCGCGCCGAGGCGGTGAAGCACGAGGCCCTGCTCAGCATCATGGCCGCCTGCGACGGCATCATGGTGGCGCGCGGCGACCTGGCCGTCGAGGTGGGCGACGCGGCCGTGCCCGCACTGCAAAAACGCATGATCCGGCTCGCCCGCGAGCACAACAAGCTCACCATCACCGCCACGCAGATGATGGAATCCATGATCTCGAGCCCGGTGCCCACGCGCGCCGAGGTCTCGGACGTGGCAAACGCCGTCCTCGACGGCACCGATGCGGTGATGCTCTCGGCAGAGTCGGCGAGCGGCAAGTACCCGGTACAGACCATCGAGGCGATGGATCGCATCTGCGTGGAGGCCGAGCAGACGCAGTCGATCAGCCTCGACCAGGACTTCCTCAACCGGGTGTTCACGCGGGTGGACCAGTCGATCGCGATGGGCGCCCTGTTCACCGCGTTCCACCTCAAGGTGAAGGCCATCGCCGCGCTGACCGAATCGGGGGCCACGGCGCTCTGGATGAGCCGCCTGAACTGCGGCGTGCCGATCTACGCGCTCACCTCCCAGACCTCGACGCGCTACCGGTGCTCGCTCCTTCGCGATACCTATCCGCTGATGGTGAAGTACGTCGGCCACGATCGCGAGGAGCTGCTGCGCGAGGCCGAGAAGGTGCTGGTCGACAACGGCGTGGTGAAGAACGGCGACCTGATCGTGCTCACCATCGGCGAGCCGATCGGCAAGGCGGGCGGCACCAACACGATGAAGATCGTGCGGGTGGGCGAGCACCTGCGGGCATAATAGGCGCGGAACGGAGGATCCCATGACCGCCATCACGCCGAAAGTCGCCGCCCACGCGACCCTTGCGCCGCTTGCTTCGCGCTTCGTCGAGGTGGCGAAGCTGCCTTGGGAAGACACCCGCTTTCCGGGCGTGCGGCAGAAGGTGCTGGTCGTCGACCGCGACAGCGGCGTGGCGACCGTGCTCATCCATATGGCGCCCGGCGCCAAGCTTCCGGACCACGAGCACGTGCTGCTGGAGCAGACCTACGTGCTGGAGGGGAGCCTCGTGTGCGGAGAAGGCGAGTGCAAGGCGGGCGACTTCGTGTGGCGCCCGGCCGGCAGCCGGCACTCGGCCTGGGGCGGGCCGCAGGGCGGCACGATGCTCGCGATCTTCCAGATCGCCAACCGCTTCTTCG
Source organism: Burkholderiales bacterium (assembly GCA_035459025.1). Taxonomy (GTDB): domain Bacteria; phylum Pseudomonadota; class Gammaproteobacteria; order Burkholderiales; family SG8-39; genus JAABQT01. The sequence goes on from DATHYT010000026.1 coordinate 59,114, forward strand.
ATCCCGACGGACGCGAGACCGACGTGAACGGCCAGGACTGGGAAGCGGCCTGGGGCAAGACGCTGTTTCGCGAGGCGTAAAAAAAAGCGGGCGCTTCCGCGCCCGCTTTCGGGTCTGCTGCGAAACGCGCTACTTGCCGATGATTTCGCCGAAGCGTACCCAGCCCTCACCGTCGAAGCGTGCCAGCTGCTCCGATTCGATCGGCGCGAAGTCCGTCGGCGACGTATTGATGCGAATACCCGGGAGCAGGACCGTCGGCCGGAAATCCTTGAGATTGGCCGCCTGCTTCATGATGTTGGCGCGGCTCAGGTCGTTGCCGGCCTGCTTCAGCACCTGCTCCATGGTCTGCGCCACCGCGTAGCCGTACACATTCGAGCCGTCGACCAGGTTGCCTTCCGGGTAGTACTTCGCCATGAACGCCTTCCACTCCTGCATCGCTGGATGGTTCGCCCACTGCGCATCGGTGGGGTCCATGTAGTACACGGTCGTGATCAGCCCCACCGACTTCTCCAGGCCCGCGGGCTTGAGCGCAGCGCCGACCGATGCGCCTACGTTGTTTAGATAGTGCGTCGGCCTCCAGCCGCTGTCGTAGGCCTTGCGGATGGACTGTGCGGAGAACTTCGGCGTGGTGACGTTGAAGAACGTGTCCGCGCCGGAGGCCTGCAGCTGCACCATCTGCGAGTCGATCGTCGGGTCGGCCACCTCGTAGGAAACTTCCTTGACGATCATGCTCGAGGCCTTGGCGCCCAGCCCGTCCC
>DATHYT010000027.1:0-64729 GCA_035459025.1 Burkholderiales bacterium
CTAGCTCTCCGCCCACTGCCGCATCAGGTTGCTGTAGACCGCGGCAATCGCCGCGTTTTCCGCCGCATCCAGCCGGTCGCGCAGCCCGTCCATAATGACACTCAGGTCGTAGAGAATCTCGCGTTTCGATTCCTCGCGCACCAAGCTCTGAATCCAGAACACCGCTGCGACCCGTGTGCCGCGCCGTACTGGCTCGACCCGGTGGACATTGGTCGAGCCGTACACCACCATGGCGCCTGGGGGTAGCTTGATGCGCCTCTCCGACTGGTGCTCCTGCAGGACCAGCTCACCGCCGTCATAGGAATCGGGGGCGCTGAGGAACAGCGTCGCCGAAACGTCCGATCGCACCTCGTCGCCCATGATGGCGTTGTCCACGTGCGAGCCGTACGTCATGCCGACATCGTAGCGGTTGAAGATCGGCCCATGAATGCGGTGCGGCAGCGCCAGGTTGTAGAAGGTCGCATTCCGACGCAGTGCCGCCAGGACGAGCGGGGCGCACTTCTTCGCGGCCTCGGCGGTGCTCTTGAGCTGCAGGTTGTTTTTCAGCTCGCGCGCGACGGCGCCCGCGGTCCCGCGCCCGTCCTCGTATGCTCCTTCGCCAAGTTCGCGCATCACCGTCGCGACCTCGTCCCTATTCAGCACCCCGGGAATCTGCAGCAGCATGCGCGCCAAGTCCGACAATCGTGGAAAATTGCGCTCGATGATAGCACCCGCGCCCTTGCTGCTCGCCGCGCTGGCACTCGGCTTCCTCGCCGCGCCGGCCTGGAGCCAGGGCGTCACTGCGCGCACCGTGGTCCTCGGCCAGTCGGCGCCGCTCACCGGGGCGCTGCAAGCCCAGGGCGAGGACATCCGCAATGGTGCGCTCGCCTACTTCCGTCCGCTGAACGACGCCGGCGGCGTGCACGGGCGGCGCATCGAGCTCGCGACGCTCGACGATGCGGGCACGCCCGAGCGCGCGCTCGCCAACACGCGTCGCTTCATCGAGGAGTTCAAGGTCTTCGCGCTGTTCGGCTACGCCGACGTTGGCACGACGCGCAAGCTGCTGACGCTGGCGCAGCAGGCGCGCGTGCCGTTGGTCGGACCTGTAACGGGCGCCGCGCTGGCGCGCCAGGCCGGACGCAGCGTCTACACGGTGCGCGCTGGCCACGCCGCCGAAATCGAGAGCGTCATCGGCCACTATGCGCAGCTTGGCCTGAAGCGCTTCGCCCTGCTGCGTGCGGAGGACGCTGCCGGCGAGGAGTACCTCGCGGCAGCACGCTCGGCGTTGTCGCGCCGCGGCCTTGACGCCCCCATGGACGCGGCACTAAGGCAGGGTGCGGATGGCATCGCCGGCCTGTCGCGCGAAGCGTTCGTCGCCGATCCCGACGTCGTCATCTTCGCGCTGCCGCAGCCGCCGGCGGCGGACTTGGTGCGTGCGCTGATGCGTACGGGCAAGCGCACGCAGCTGGTCGCGCTGTCCCCGGCCGACCCCGAGCAGCTTGCCCAGGCACTCGGCGCCGACGGCGCCGGCGTCGTGCTTTCGCAAGTGATACCGCCGCTGGTGCAGGAGTCGCTCCCCGTCGTCGCGGAATACCGCGCCGCGATCGAAGCCGAGACCGGGCGCAAGGCGTACTCACCTGCTTCGTTCGAGGCCTATATCGCCGCCAAGGTGTTCGCCGAGGCCGTGCGCCGCGTCGGCCCGACGCTGACGCGCGACGCGCTGCTGCTGGCGCTCGACGCGATGGCCTATCACGATGTCGGTGGCCATACCGTGAGATTCTCGCGCACCCGCCGCCAGGGGAGCGAGCGCATCTACCTGCTGGCGCTCACGCGCGACGGCAAGCTGCTGCACTGAGCAGCGCTAGGCGCGCCGCCAGGCCGTGCCCTGCGGACCGTCCTCCAGGATGATGCCAAAGCCCTCGAGCTCCGCGCGGATGCGGTCGGCCAGAGCAAAGTCCTTCGCCTTGCGCGCCGCGAGGCGCGCCGCAATGCGCTCCTCGATCCATGCCGAGTCCACGTTGCCGGCCACCCCCGCCCGCAGGAACTCCCCGGCCTCGCGTTGCAGGATGCCGAGCACTCCGCCCAGCGCGCGCAGCTGCCCGGCGAGCTCCGCGCGGCCTCGATTCACCTCGTTGGCGAGCTCGAACAGCACCGCGACCGCCTCCGGCGTGCCGAAATCGTCGTCCATCGCCGCCTTGAAGCGCTGCGCGCGCGGCTCACCCCAGTCGATGGGGCCGACCGATGCGGGCGCGCCCTTCAGCGCCGTGTACAGCCGCGTCAGCGCCTGCTTCGCATCCTCGAGGTGCGCATCGGAATAGTTCAGCGGACTGCGGTAGTGGGCGCGCAAAATGAAGAACCGCACCACCTCGGCGTCGAAGCGCTGCAGCACATCGCGGATGAGGAAGAAGTTGCCCAGCGACTTGGACATCTTTTCCTCGTCCACGCGCACGAACCCGTTGTGCATCCAGATGTTGACGAACGGCCGTCCGCTCGCGCCCTCGGATTGCGCAATCTCGTTCTCGTGGTGCGGAAACTGCAGGTCCTGGCCGCCGCCGTGGATGTCGAAATGCTCGCCGAGCAGCGCGCAGCTCATCGCCGAGCACTCGATGTGCCAGCCGGGCCGGCCCGGTCCCCAGCGCGATTCCCACGCCGGTTCGCCGGCTTTCGCGCGCTTCCACAGCACGAAGTCGAGCGGATCGTCCTTGGACGCGTCGACCTCGACGCGCTCGCCGGCGCGCAGCTCGTCGAGGCTCTTGCCCGAGAGCTTGCCGTAGCCCGAAAAGCGCCGCACGGCGAAGTTCACGTCGCCGGAGGATGAGCGGTAAGCAAGGCGCCGCTGCTCGAGGCGCTCGATCAGCTCGAGCATTTGCGGCACGTACTGCGTGGCGCGCGGCTCGTGGTCGGGCTTTTCCACGCCGAGCGCGGCGAGGTCCTCATCCATGGCGCGGATGAAGCGCGCGGTCACGTCGGCGACCGCCTCCCCATGTTCCGCTGCGCGCCGGATGATCTTGTCGTCGATGTCGGTGATGTTGCGTACGTAGGTGACGCGGTAGCCGCCAGCGCGCAGCCACCGGCGCACGACGTCGAATACCACCATCACGCGGGCATGGCCGAGGTGACAATAGTCGTACACCGTCATCCCGCATACGTACATGCGCGCTTCGCCTGGACGGATTGGCGTGAAGTCCTGTTTTTGCCGCGCCAGCGAGTTGAAGATTCGGAGCATCGGGGGGCTGTGCGTGGCTTGGCCGCCGCTCGGTTGTGATCCCGCGGGGCTTAGTCTAGAATCAGCAAGTTTCCGTATATCCTTGAAAACTATAACACAATGCATGTCTTGAGCGCGCCCCGACTGAGCCTCGCGGCGCTCGCCGCCGCAATCATCCTGGCGGGCACGCCTGCACGGGCCGACGAGCTCGCCGAGGCGAGCAAGCTGTTGCGCGCGGGCCAGCACCAGCAGGCCTTGGAGCGCGTCAACAAGGCGCTCGCGGCCAAGCCCGCCGATCCACAGGGCCGCTTCCTGAAAGGTGTCATCTACGCCGAGCAGGGCAACGCCGGGGCGGCGGTCGAGATCTTCCGCAAGCTCACCGAGGATTACCCGGAGCTGCCCGAGCCGTACAACAACCTGGCCGTGGTCTATGCGTCGCAGGGCCAGTACGACAAGGCGCGCGCGGCGCTCGAGCAATCGATCCGCACGCATCCGAGCTATGCCACGGCTTACGAGAACCTGGGCGACGTGTATGCCAAGCTGGCAAGCCAGGCCTACGACAAGGCACTGAAGCTCGATTCGACGAATGCCGGGGCGCAGAACAAGCTGGCCCTGGTGCGCGAACTGGTCGGGTCTGCGCCGAGCGAGAAATCGGCCCCCCTGGTAACTGCCACCGCCAGCCCGGCGCCGAAGGCGGCACCGGCGCCGGAAGTACCGCCCAAGCCCGCGCCGGCCAAGCCGGCGCCCAAGGCAGCCGCGCCGGCCGCCGCACCCGGCAAAGACGTGCTCGAAGCGGTGGCGGCCTGGGCCGACGCCTGGTCGCGCCAGGATGCCGAGGCCTACCTGGCGGCCTACGCCAAGGACTTCCGCACGCCGAAGGGCGAGCCGCGCGACGCATGGGAGAAGCAGCGGCGCGCGCGTATCGCCGCGCCCAAGTCGATCGTCGTGAAGGTCGATAACGAGCAGGTGAGTCCGGCCGGCGATGGACGCGTGCGCGTCACCTTCCGCCAGGACTACCAGTCCGACGTGTTCAGCGGCAGCGCCACCAAGACGCTGCTGATGGGCAAGTCCGCGGACGGGCGCTGGCGCATCCTGCAGGAGCAGGTGTCAAACTGATGCGCGGCGCGGCGCTCCTGCGCATCGCCGCCGCGGCGCTCCTGCTGCCGCTGGCGAGCCTCGCCTCATCGCCCGAGCCTGCCCTGTCCGGCGTGGTCGAGGCGATCGAGGCCAACCGCCTGGACCTCGCGCTGGAGCGGGTCGAGAAGCTGATCGCCACGCACCCGAACTTCCGACTCGCGCACCTGATCCGCGGCGACCTGCTGCTCGCGCGTGCGCGGCCCCTGCAGACCTTCGGCAACGTGGTGAAGACCGTGCCGCGCGAGAAGGTGGAGGACCTGCGCGCCGAAGCGCTCGCCCGCCTGCGCGCCCTGCGCGAGGAGCGGCCGCACGCCGAGCGCCTGCCGCGCGCCATCCTGCAGCTGCGACCGGACCAGAGGCACGCGCTGCTGGTCGATTCGCGGCATTCGCGTCTCTACGTATTCGAGAACGTCGATGGCCGACCGCAGTATGTCGCCGACTACTATGTCTCGCTGGGCAAGCGCGGCGTCGACAAGGCGCGCGAGGGCGACCAAAAGACGCCCATCGGCGTGTACCACGTGACCGCCAACCTGCCGCGCCAGAAGCTCACCGATTTCTACGGCGCGGGCGCCTATCCGATCAATTATCCGAACGAGTGGGACCGGCAGCGCGGCCGCAACGGCTACGGCATCTGGGTGCACGGCACGCCGCCCGATACCTACAGCCGGCCGCCGCGCGCAAGCGACGGCTGCATCGTGCTCGCCAATCCCGACCTGCTGTCAGTCGGACGGCTGATGCAGGTCGGCATGACGCCGGTGATCATCGCCGACGAGATCGAGTGGACGGACGCCGGTCAGCTGGCTGCCGAGCGCAGTTCGCTGGCGCTTGCCCTGGAGCGCTGGCGCGCCGACTGGGAAAGCCGCGATACCGAGCGTTATCTCACGCATTACGCAGACGAGTTCCGCGCTGGCCGTCAGGATCGCAAGACCTGGGCTGCGCACAAGCGCAGCGTCAACGGCGCAAAGTCCTGGATCCGTGTCGCGCTCGACAAGGTGTCGATGCTTCGCTACCCGCGCGAGTCCGACGTCGTGGTCGTCACTTTCGAGCAGGACTACCGCTCGAGCAACCTTTCCAACACCATGCGCAAGCTGCAGTACTGGAAGAAGGCAAACGGCCGCTGGCGCATCCTTTACGAGGGCGCCGCATGAAATTCAGACTGTCCAGCCTGTGGAAACCCCTGGTCGTGCTTTCGGCCGCAGCGGCCGGGCCCGGCGCGCTCGCCGCCGAGCCCCAGGTGGACCTCAAGACCAGCGCCGGCACCATCCGGCTCGAGCTCTACCCCGCCAAGGCGCCGAAGACGGTGGCCAACTTCCTGCTGTACGTGAAGGACGGCCATTTCGACGGCACCATCTTCCACCGCGTGATCCCGGGCTTCATGATCCAGGGCGGCGGCTTCGATCCGGGCTTCAAGCAGAAGGCGACGCGCGCCCCGGTGGTCAATGAAGCGCAAAGCGCGGTGAAGGCCGGGCTGAAGAACGAAGTCGGCACCGTCGCCATGGCGCGCACCTCGGATCCGAACTCGGCCACTGCGCAGTTCTTCATCAACGTGAACGACAACGCCTTCCTCAACTGGGGCGACCCGCGCAGCGACGGCAACGGCTACGCCGTGTTCGGCAAGGTGGTCTCCGGGATGGACGTGGTGACGAAGATCGCCAAGACGCCGACCGGCCCGGGCGGACCGTTCCGCAGCGACGTGCCGCGCGAGGCGGTGGTGATCCAGTCGGCCACCGTGGTCGGCAAGTAGCCCGGCGGCGTGCCCGCCACGCTGTTCATCTCGGACCTGCATCTCTCGGGCGAGCGCCCGGCGACCAACGAGCGGTTCTTCGAGTTCCTGCGCACGCAGGCGTCGCACGCGGCAGCGCTGTACGTGCTTGGCGACCTGTTCGAGTACTGGATCGGCGACGACGAGCTCGCCGCCGCGGACGGCGACCCGCTGGCGCGGCGCGTCGCCGATGCGCTCGGAGAAGTGTCGCACCGGGGCGTGAGCGTGGCGTTCATGCACGGCAACCGCGACTTCCTCGTCGGCCAACGTTTTGGCGAAGCGAGCGGTGCGCGCCTGCTCGAGGATCCGTCGGTGGAGGAGATCGGGGGCGTGCGTACGCTGCTGATGCACGGCGACACCCTGTGCACCGACGATCACGACTACCAGGCCTGGCGCCGCACCGCGCGCTCGAGCGAGTGGCAGCGCCAGTTCCTCGCCAAGACCCTGCCCGAGCGACGCGCCGCGCTGCAGGCGCTGCGCGAGAAGAGCAAAGAGGTCGTCGGCGCGAAGCCGGCCGAGATCATGGACGTGAACGACACTGCAGTGCGCGGAGCGCTGCGTGCGCACGACCTGACGCGCCTTGTGCATGGACACACGCACCGTGCGGCGCGCCACGCGCTGGAAGTCGACGGCCGGCGCTGCGAGCGCTGGGTGCTGCCCGACTGGTACGGGCGCGGCGGCTACCTCGCCGTCGATGACGCCGGTCCGCGACTGATGGGCTTCTAGCCCAATCCGCGCGCCAGGTCGGCCTTCAGGTCCTCGACACCCTCCAGGCCCACCGCGAGCCGGATGAGGCCGTCGCCGATACCCGAAGCGGCGCGGGCCTCCGGTGTCAGGCGCCCGTGGGTCGTCGTCGCCGGGTGCGTGATGGTCGTCTTCACGTCGCCCAGGTTGCCGGTGATCGAGATGAGCTGCGTCGAGTCGATCACCTTCCACGCCGCCTCCTTGCCGCCTTTCACGTCGAAAGAGACGATGGCGCCGCCGGCGCGCTGCTGGCGCTTTGCGAGTGTGTGCTGCGGGTGGCTCGGCAAGCCCGGGTAGTAGACACGGGCCACCTGCGGATGGCCTTCAAGCCATTGCGCCACGGCCAGCGCGCGCTCCGACTGCGCCAGCATGCGGATCTCCAGCGTCTCCATCCCCTTGAGGATGACCCAGGCGTTGAACGGCGAGATCGACGGCCCGGCGGTACGCAGGAACCCCACCAGGCCGTCCAGCACGGGCCCCTTGGCGCCGGCGACTGCACCGCCGAGAACGCGCCCCTGGCCATCGAGATACTTCGTGGCCGAATGGATCACCAGGTCCGCCCCGAGCGCAAGCGGGCGCTGCAGCGCCGGCGTGCACAGGCAGTTGTCCACGGCCAGGGTCGCCCCCGCCTTTCTTGCCACCGCGGCGACGGCGCCGAGGTCGGCCACCTCCCCCAGCGGGTTGGAGGGCGATTCCAGGAACAAGAGCCGCGTGTTCGGCCGCACCGCCCGCTGCCACTCGTCGATGCGGCTCAGCGGCACGAACGTCGTTTCGATGCCGAACTTCGGCAGTAGCGTCGAGAACAGCTGCACGGTCGCGCCGAAGATGGCGTTCGAGGACACGATGTGGTCGCCTGCCTTGAGCAGGACCATCGCCGTGGCGAGGATCGCCGACATGCCAGACGCGGTCGCGACGCACGCCTGCGCGCCCTCGAGCGCCGCAAGCCGGTCCTGCATCATCGTGACGGTCGGGTTGGTGTAGCGCGAGTAGACGAAGTCCTCGCCGCCGCCGGCGAATCCCGCAGCGGCCTGCGCCGCGTTCTCGAACACGTAGCTCGAGGTGAGGAACAGGGCCTCGGAATGTTCCTTGAAGTCGGTGCGGCGCTGGCCGGCGCGTACCCCCAGCGTGGATTGCTCGAACGGCTTTGCCATAAAAAAACCCGGTCCTTTCGTTCACTAAGCGGACCGGGCTTCCTCGGCACGCTTTAGCTGTATTTGTAACGCGCCCGCAAGCTGTGGCTCAAATCGGCGCGAAACGCACTATAGCAAATTCATTGCGCGGTGACCAGATTGAGGTCGAGCTGGGCCCCTTCGCCGTCCTCGCCCGAGTCGCGCGCGGCGTCGCGCCGCACCTCGATGGCGTGCAGGTAGTCGTTGGTGACGTCGCCGGTGATGTAGCGCCCGTCAAAGCACGAGGTCTCGAACGTCTTCAGCCTGGGATTCACCTGGCGCACGGCGTCCTCAAGGGCTTCCAGCTCCTGAAAGATGAGGGCATCGGCGCCGATCTCGCGACCGACGTCCTCCTCGCTGCGGTGCGCGGCGATCAGCTCGGAGCGCGTCGGCATGTCGATGCCGTACACGTTGGGAAAACGCACCGGCGGCGCCGCCGACGCGAAGTACACCTTGCGTGCCCCGCCTTCGCGCGCCATCTGCACGATTTCGCTGCTGGTCGTGCCGCGTACGATGGAGTCGTCCACCAGCAGCACGTTGCGACCCTTGAACTCGACGCCGATGGTGTTCAGCTTCTGCCGCACCGAGCGCCGGCGCACCGCCTGCCCCGGCATGATGAAGGTACGGCCGATGTAGCGGTTCTTGACGAAGCCCTCGCGGTACGGCAGACCGAGCCCCTGCGCCAGCTGCAGCGCCGAGGGCCGGCTCGAATCCGGGATCGGGATTACCACGTCGATGTCGAGGTGGCGGTAGCTGTGGCGGATTTTCTCCGCCAGCTTGTCGCCCATCGCGAGGCGCGCCTCGTACACCGAGGCGCCGTCGATCACAGAGTCGGGCCGCGCCAGGTACACGTACTCGAAGATGCAAGGGTTAAGCGAGCTCGACGGCGCGCACTGCTGGCTGTGGAAATTGCCTTCCTCGTCGATCAGCACCGCCTCGCCCGGCGCGATGTCGCGCAGCAGGCGAAAGCCGAGCGCATCCACAGCCACCGACTCCGAGGCCACCATGTATTGCGTGCCGTGCTCGGTTTCGTTGTAGCCGATGCAGGCCGGGCGGATGCCGTACGGATCGCGGAAGGCGAGTACCCCGTAGCCCGCGATCATCGCGATCACGGCGTAGGCACCGCGGCAGCGGCGGTGCACGTTGGCCACCGCGCGGAAGATGGTTTGCGGGTCCAGGCGCAGCTTGACCGAAGTCTTCTCCAGCTCGTGCGCCAGGACGTTAAGCAGCACTTCGGAATCGGAGTTTGTGTTGATGTGCCGCAGGTCCTGGCGGAACATCTCCTCTTTCAGCGCATCGGCATTGGTCAGGTTGCCGTTATGGCCGAGCACGATGCCGAACGGCGAATTGACGTAAAACGGCTGCGACTCCGCGGAATTGAAGGCCGACCCTGCGGTCGGATAGCGGCAGTGCGCCACGCCGATGTTGCCGGGCAGCGAGCGCATGTTGCGCGTGCGGAAAACGTCGCGCACCTGGCCGTTGCCCTTCTGCATGTGGAAGGTCTTGCGCTCGGCGGTGACGATGCCCGCCGCGTCCTGGCCGCGGTGCTGCAGGAGCAGCAGCCCGTCATACAGCAGCTGGTTGACGGGCGAGCGCGCTACGATGCCGAGGATCCCGCACATGCGAGCCGTCTCGCGGTGACGTTAAGGGTCAATGATAGCGCAGGCGCTGGCCCAGCGCCTGCGGCAGCCACGGCCGCAGTGCCAGCGCCGCGCGCCCCATCGGCGGGCCGCAGACCGAATCGCGCCAGGCGCTCTGGCGCGGGAATGCGGTAAGGCCGGCAACGATGGCGAACGCGAGCAAGATGACAAGTGCCCGCGCCACGCCGAACACGCCCCCGAGCACATGGTCCAATTCGCCGAGCCCCGCCACCTTGACGAGTTTGCGCAGGAACTGCCCCACCAGCGTACAAACCGCCAGAACGACGACGAATACCGCGACGAATGCGATCAGCACGCGCAGCTCGGGCGTCGGGATCGATTCGGGCATCACCTCGGCCAGCGGACTGCCGAAGTAGTTGGCGCCGAGGAACGCGAAAACCCAGGCCGCGACGGAGATCACCTCGCGCACCAACCCACGCCAGGCGCCCCAGGCGATCGACACCACGAACCCGGCCAGGATGAGGTAGTCGAGCCAGGTCATTTCACGGACTGGTCGTTACGCCGCCCGGCTTGAACCCCAGGGCCTTGACGCGCTTCAGCGCCCTTTCCGCGGCCTCGCGACTGGCGAAGGGACCGGCGCGCACACGCGTCACCCTGCCCTTTTCGGTCGCAACCGGCTCGGTGTAGTAGGGGATCTTCGCCGCCTTTAGCTTCGCCATGACATCGTCGGGTTCCGCGTACGCCCCGACCTGAAAGAGGTATTGCGCATTGGCGAGCGCCGCTTCGGCGCGCGCGCGCTCGCTCGCGTCAGGCGCGGGTTTGCTCGGCGGCGGGGGAGCAACCGGCTTGGCTTCGGCCTGCGGCGCCGGCACCTCGGGCTTCGCCGCGACTTGCGGCGGGAGGTCCTTGGGCGGCGCGGGCTTGGGAACCGCCTTGGGCTTGAACGCCGATTCGTCTTCGTTCGGAATGCGCACGCTCACGGGCGCGGTCTGCCGCGGCTGCGGATCGAAGATCCAGGGCAGGACGATCACCGCGACGAGCACCAGCGCGATAGCGCCTACCAGCCGCCGCCGGCCGCGGCGCTTCAGGGTCGTGACGTCCTGGGGTTCAGCCATGGGTGCCGGCGCCGGTTCGGGTGGCCGCGAGGGATTGCATCACTTCGGCGACGGTGAGAAAGGATCCGAAGGCGACGATTTTATCATTCTCTCCCGCGGCCCCCCGGGCCGCGCCGAGCGCCTCGGCGACACTGGCGTGCTTGAACATCGGCGCGCGGACCCCCGCTGCGGACAGGATCTGCGCCAGCGCCTCGGCGTCGGTACCGCGCGGCCCGCCAAGCGTGCACAGATGCCAGCGCGTGACGCGCGGCGCCAGCGCCTGCGCAACGCCGGCGATGTCCTTGTCCCGCAGCATCCCGAACACGGCGAAGGTTTCCGCGGCATAGCCGGCGGCACCGAGATTCTCCGCCAGCGCCTCGGCCGCTGCCGGGTTGTGCGCGACATCGAGGATCAGCTGGGGCCTGCCCGGGAGCACCTGGAAGCGCCCGGGCAGCACCACCTCGGCCAGACCGCGGCGCACGTCCTGCATGCTCACGGGCAAGCGCTCCCGCAGGGTGTCGAGCGCCGCGAGCGCGCCCGCGGCGTTGTGCAGCTGTCGCTGCCCGCGCAGCGCCGGATAGGCAAGCGCGGGGCGCCTCGTCCCCGGCCCCCAGTAGTCCCACTGCCCGGGATGCACGCGATAGCCGAAGTCCCGCCCCAGGCGTAGCAGCGACGCTCCGACGCGCTCGGCCGCGGCGAGCACGCTCGCGGGCGGATCCGCTTCGGCGATGACCGCCGGCCGCCCGGCGCGGAAGATGCCCGCCTTCTCGTGGCCGATGGCCTCGCGCGTGTGGCCCAGGTACGCCATGTGGTCGAGACCGACGTTGGTGAGCACTGCGCAATCGGCGTCGAGCACGTTGACCGCGTCGAGGCGTCCGCCCAAGCCCACCTCGAGCACCAGCACGTCGGGCGCCTCGCGCGCGAACAGCCAGAATGCCCCCAGCGTGCCGTACTCGAAGTAGGTGAGCGGCACGGCGCCGCGCGCCCGCTCCACGGCGCTGAAGCCTTCGACGAGCAGCGCGTCGGAGGCCTCCTGCATGCTGATGCGCACGCGCTCGTTGTAGCGCAGTAGGTGCGGCGAGGTGTACAGCCCGACGCGCCGGCCGGAAGCGTGCAGGACGGCTTCCAGGAATGCGCAGACGGAGCCCTTGCCGTTGGTACCGGCGACCGTCACGACGGGACACGCGATGCGCACATCCATGCGCCCGAGCACCTCGCGCACGCGATCCAGTCCCAGCGCGATGGCGTCCGGGTGCTGGCGCCCGATGAACTCCAGCCACTCGGCGAGCGAGCGGCTCACGAAGGCGGGTCGACGGCGATTCCCTGTAGCAGCGCGAGCAGCGTGGCGAGCTTGTCCCGCAGCTGGCGGCGGTCGACGATCATGTCGACCGCGCCTTTTTCGAGCAGGAACTCCGCCCGCTGGAAGCCTTCCGGGAGCTTCTGGCGCACGGTCTGCTCGATGACGCGCGGCCCCGCGAAGCCGACCAGGGACTTGGGCTCGGCGATCACCACGTCGCCGATCATGGCGTAGCTCGCCGACACACCGCCCGTGGTGGGGTCGGTGAGCACCGTCACGAACGGCAGGCGACGCTCGGCGAGATCGGTGAGCGCCGCGGTGGTCTTCGCCATCTGCATGAGCGAGAGCAAGCCCTCCTGCATGCGCGCCCCGCCGCTCGCGGTGATGACGACGAACGGCAGCTTCTGCTCGATCGCCACGCGCACGCCGCGTACGAAACGCTCGCCGAGCACCGAGCCCATGGTGCCGGCCATGAACTCGAACTCGTGCGCCGCCACCACCACGCCGAGCGACCTGATCGCGCCCTGCATCACCACCAGTGCCTCGGACTCGCCCGACTCGGCCTCCGCCTCCAGCAGCCGCTCGGTGTATTTGCGCGAATCGCGGAACTTCAGGCTGTCCACCGGCAGCACCTCGGCGCCGATCTCGAAACGCCCGTCGGCGTCGAGCAGCGCGTCGAGCCGCGCGCGCGCGCCGATTCTCTGGTGAAAGCCGCACTTGGGGCATACATTGAGGTTCTTCTCCAGGTCGGTGCTGTAGAGCACCGCATCGCAGGCCGGGCACTTGGTCCACAGGCCTTCGGGCACGGCGCGCTTCGGCCCCGAAGAGCGCTGGATCTTCGGCGGCAGGAGCTTTTGCAGCCAGCTCATTGCACGACTACCTGCGCGTCGAGCGCTTCGCGGATCGGCTTGAGCAGCGATCTTACGCGGGCGACGGCCTGCTCCGGCCCGGCCGCCTCGATCTCCTGGATGATGCGGCTGCCGATGATCACCGCGTCCGCGACTAGCGCCACGCGCTGCGCGGAGGCGGCGTCGCGGATGCCGAAGCCGACGCCGATCGGCAGGCGCGTCGCCGCCCGGATCTTCGGAATGCGAACGGCCACGTCGTCCAGATCCAGGTGCCCCGCGCCGGTCACGCCGCGCAGCGATACGTAATACAGGTAACCGCTGCCGACCCGCGCCACCGCTTCGATGCGTTTCTGGGTGGAGGTCGGCGCCAGCAGGAAGATCGGATCGATGCCGCTCGCCCTGGCGAGCGTCGCAAACTGCGTGCACTCCTCAGGCGGGTAGTCGACGACGATGACGCCGTCCACGCCCGCCTGCTTCGCGGACTCGACGAAGCGATCCACGCCCATCGCCTCGATCGGGTTGGCGTAGCCCATCAGCACCACCGGCGTCGTCGCATCCTTGCGGCGGAAATCGCGCACCATGCCGAGTACGTCGCCGAGACCCACGCCGTGGCGCAGCGCCCGCTCGCTGGAACGCTGGTTCACCGGGCCGTCGGCCATCGGATCGCTGAACGGCACGCCCAGCTCGAGGATATCGGCGCCCGCTTCGACCAGCGCCGCCATCAGCGGCACGGTCAGCGCCGGTGACGGATCGCCCGCAGTGATGTACGGAATGAGCGCCTTGCGCCCCCCCTGCTGCAGGGCATCGAAGCGGGCCTGGATGCGCGACACGGCTAGAGCTTGAGCCCCGAGCGCTCGGCCACGGTCTGCATGTCCTTGTCGCCGCGGCCGGAAAGATTGACGAGCAGGATGCGGTCCTTCGGCATCGAGGGCGCGAGTTGCGCTGCATGCGCGACGGCATGCGCCGACTCGAGCGCGGGGATGATGCCTTCGTAGTGGCACAGGTCGCTGAACGCGCGCAACGCGTCCGCGTCGGTGACGGCGACGTACTCGGCGCGGCCCGAGTCCTTCAGCCAGGCGTGCTCGGGCCCGACGCCCGGATAGTCGAGTCCCGCGGAAACCGAGTGCGTCTCGATGATTTGGCCGTTGGCATCCTGCAAGAGGTAGGTGCGGTTCCCGTGCAGCACGCCGGGCTTGCCGGCGCAGAGCGACGCCGCGTGCCGGCCGGTGGCGAGGCCCTCGCCCGCGGCCTCGACGCCGATCAGGCGCACGCCCTCGGTCTCGATATAGGGATAGAAGATGCCCATGGCGTTGGAGCCGCCGCCGACGCACGCGATCACCGCGTCGGGCTGGCGGCCGGCGATCTCGGGCATCTGGCGCTTGCACTCCTCGCCGATCACCGATTGGAAGTCGCGCACCATCATCGGATAGGGATGCGGGCCGGCCACCGTGCCGATGATGTAGAAGGTGTTGTCGACATTCGTGACCCAGTCGCGCATCGCCTCGTTGAGAGCGTCCTTGAGCGTTTTCGAACCGGATTCGACCGGCACCACGCTCGCGCCGAGCAGCTTCATGCGGTACACGTTCTGCACCTGGCGCTTGATGTCCTCGGCACCCATGTAGACCACGCACTGCATGCCATAGCGCGCGGCCACCGTAGCGGCGGCCACGCCGTGCATGCCGGCACCGGTCTCGGCGATCACACGCGACTTGCCCATGCGCCGCGCGAGCAGCGCCTGGCCAATGGTGTTGTTGATTTTGTGCGCGCCGGTGTGGTTGAGGTCCTCGCGCTTGAGGTAGATCTGCGCCCCGCCCAGCATCTGCGACCAGCGCTGCGCGTGGTACACCGGGCTCGGGCGCCCGACATAATGCTTGAGGTCGCGGTGAAACTCGGCTGCGAACGCGGGATCGCGCCGCGCCGCCTCATAGGCGGCGAGCAGTTCCTCCAGCGCGTGAGTCAGCGTCTCCGCGACGAACACGCCGCCGTAGGGGCCGAAGTGCCCGCGCGCGTCGGGCAAGTCATGCATCTGCATTCCTGACCTCCGCGATGAGCGCCGCGATCTTCGCGGCGTCCTTGATGCCCTTGGCCGTTTCGACGCCGCTGGACACGTCCACCGCCCAGGGCCGCACGCGCCGCACGGCCGCCGCGACGTTGTCGCGCGTCAGACCGCCCGAGAGCACCAGCGGCCGCGCCAGCTTGGCGGGCACGAGCGACCAGTCGAAGCTCGCGCCGACGCCGCCGTATTCCTCGACGTGCGCGTCGAGCAGCCAGCCGCGCGCCGCGGAAAACGGGCGCAGGTATTCTAGCAAATCGACCCCCGGCGACACGCGGCACGCCTTGATGTACGGCAGCCCGAACTGGCCGCAGAAATCGGGCGTTTCCTCGCCGTGGAATTGCAGCATCGCGGGGTGCACCCGGCCGATCACCTGCGCGACCTGCGCCGCGTCGGCGTTGACGAAGAGCGCAACAGCCTGCACGAACGGCGGCAGCGCATCGCGGATCTCCCGCGCGCGCTCCACGCTCAGGAATCTGGGGCTCGGGGGATAGAACACCAGGCCGATCGCATCGGCGCCCGCGGCGGCCGCGTCCGAAGCGTCCTGGGGTCGCGTGATCCCGCAGATTTTGATGCGCGTCCTCACGGCAGGGCCGGGATCCCCTGTCCGTCGCGCGAGCGCGCCGGCAAGCCCCAGCGTTCGGCGTACTCCACACGCTCAAGGTACAGGCCCTCGGCGGCGAAAGTCGGCGCCGCGCGGGCGCGGTCCCGCGACGCCAGCACCTCGCCCACCCAGGCCGGCGCGTGCCGGCCGTTGCCGACGTAGATCAGCGTTCCGACGATGTTGCGCACCATATGATGCAGGTAGGCGTTCGCACGCAGGAGAAAATCGATGCGTTCGCCGCGCGCCTCAACCTCGAGCGCATGCAAGGTGCGCACTGGCGACTTGGCCTGGCACTCGGCCGAGCGAAACGCCGAAAAGTCGTGCTCGCCGACCAGCTGGCGCGCGGCGGCGCGCATCGCGTCGATATTCAGCGTGGTGTGGTACCACCCGGCGTGGCGCGCGGCGAGCGCCGGGCGCACCGGCCGGTTGAGCAGCACGTAGCGATAAGTGCGGGCGCGCGCAGCGTAACGCGCGTGGAACTCGTCGGCCACGCGTATCGCCCACAATACCGCGACGGAGTCGGGCAGCAGCGCGTTAACGCCGCGCACCCACGCGCTATCCGGACGTTCCGCCTCGGTATCGAAATGCACCACCTGGCCGCGGGCGTGCACGCCGCGATCGGTGCGGCCGGCGCAGGTGACTTGCACGGGGGCGCCGGCGATGCCCGAGAGCGCGGCCTGCAGCGTGTCCTGCACCGTGCCGCCGCCGGGCTGCGTCTGCCAGCCGAGGAAGCGGCTACCGTCGTATTCCAGTGCGAGCGCGATTCTCATGCGCGGGAGAATGAACCCGGCGCCTCGCGCGCCGTCGTGCGTCAGCCCAGCTTGGCCAGCAGCTGGTTGGCCTGCCCCTGCTGCGCCGCGTCGCCTTCGCGCAGCACCTCGTTGAGCAGCTCGCGCGCGCCGTCCTTGTCGCCCATTTCTTCGTAGGCCTTGGCCAGGTCGAGCTTGGTGGCGACTTCCTGCCACTTGGGATCCGCCTGCGCGTCGCCTGCGGGTGCAGCCGCCTCGCCCGGTGTGCCGAGATCCAGGCTGATCGCGGACAGGTCCAAGGGGGCCGAGGCCTCTTTGGTTTCGCCTCCGCCACTGCCCAGGTTCAGGTCGAAGTCCAAGCCACCGCCGGAGCCCGAAGGCGCAGCTGGCGTGGCTGTCGGCTCGGGCGCAGCAGGCGCTGTGCCAGGAAACTCGAAGTTTAGGCCGCCGCCGGTGTCGGCCGGCTTCTCGCCGCCGCCGCCCAAGTCGAAGTCGAGCCCGGCCGAGGCCGCCTTGGATTCCTGCGAATCGAGGACCAGCGTGCCGCTAGGCGCAAAATCTGTCTGCTCGGGCGCCGCCGACGGGCCGCCGAGATCGAGGTCGAGCGCAGGCGTAGGCTCCGGCACGGGCTGCGAGCCCGTGCCGCCGCCGATGTCGAAGTCCACGGACGGCGTCGCGGCCATTGCCGGTGCCGTCGCCGCAAAGGCCGCCGCGGCCGCCGGCGCGGCGCCACCGCCGTACAGGCCGTTGCCCGGATCGACGTTACGACCCAGCGACGCCGCCTTGTCCCAATCGGGTCCCGCGCCGTTCGTAGCGCCTTTCAGCTTGACGGCGATCTGCTCGAAAGAGTGCGCATCGCGACGGTTGGCGTAGATCTCTAGCAGCTTGGCCATTACCGGCACCCGGTTCGGATCCTTTTGCAGCGCTTCCTTCAGGATCTCCTCGGCCTGAGCGTCGCGCCCGTAGGCCATGTAGACGTCGGCCTCGGCGATCGGATCGACGTCGTCAGTCGCCATGCCGGCCGGCGCCTGGCTGGCCGAGGACGGCTGCACGCTCGCCGCCGCCGCCGCCGGGGCAGCGGCGCCCGCATCAATCTTGCCTACCGTCGGCTCGATCGAGCCGACGCTGAGGACGCTATCCTGGAATTTGCTAGCGGATTTCTTTTTACGTTGCCAGGCGTAGGCGCCATAGCCCGCGAGCAGCAGCACGACGCCGCCCAAGCCGCCTAGGGCCACGGGGTTGCCGAGGAACTCGTCGAGCAGGCTCGGCTCGGGAAGCGGCGGCGGCGCCATCGGCCGCGGCTTAGGCTTGGCGGCAACCGGTGCAGGCGGCGGCGCCGGTTTCGGTGCCTCGGCTACCGGCTTGGGTGCCTCGGGCGCGGCAGGTTTGGGGGTCTCGGCGACTACGGGTGCGGGGCTTGGAGCGGCAGGCTTAGGCTCCGGCGCGGTTGCCGCCTGCGGCGCCGGCGCTGGCTTTGGCGGTTCGGGCGCCTTGGAGACCGGCGACGGCGCGGGCTTCGGTGCCGCCGCGTCCTGCAACTGCTTGAGCTGCTGGTTGCGGATCTCGAGCAGCTTTCGAAGGTCGCTGACATTGCGTTCCAGCTCGCCGACCCGAGACTGCGCCTCCTGCAGCGCACGCTCGCGCGCCGCGAGATCGTCTTCGCGCGCGGCCTTGGCGGCCGGCGCGCCCGGCTTGTTCGGATCCGCTTTGGACAGCTTCAGCTGGTCCTTGGGCGGCGCGGGCTTGGGGGCCTCGGTTTGCGGCGTAATCTCGCCGGTGGCGCTGCGCTCGGCGGCTTGCGGCGCGGCCGGCGCGGCGGCGACTGTGATGCCCAAGCGGCTGCGGTACTCGGCAAAGTCGGCGTGCTGCGCGATCACCAGGCGATTGGCGTCCTGAACGTCGACGGCCGCGGCCGCCTCCGCATCGGGAATGTTGAGAATGCGCCCGGCGCGCACGAGGTTGATGTTGTTGTTGATGAACGCATCCTCGTTTGCGCGTTGCAGCGCGATCAGCATCTGGTGAAACGTGACGCCTTGCGGCCGATACTGCAGCGCGATCTCGCCCAGTGTGTCGCCCTTCTTCACTTCATAGGTCTGCTCGCCTGGCGCGGCCCGCGCCGCGACAGGCGCTGCGAGCGCGGGCGCGGGCGACGGTGCTGGCGCGGGCTTCGGCTCCTCGGCCGGCGCCGGCTGCGGCTCGGCAGCCGGTGCAGACTGCGGCTCGGCAGCGGGTGCGGCGGCCGTCGGCGTTCCGGCGGCGCTCGGTTCGGGCTTGGGCGCCGTGAGCACGCCAGGCGGCGGCGTTGTCGGCGCCGGAGGCGCCGCGGGCGATGCCGACGGCGTCGACACCGGAGCGGCGGCCATCGGTGCCGCCTTCGGTCCCTCGTACCCGGGCGGATCGAGGAGCACGGTGTACTCGCGCACGAACAACCCGGTCGACCAGCGCAGCTCCACCAGCAGATCGACGAACGGCTCGTTCACCGGCTGGCGCGTATTGACGAGGATGACCGCGCGGCCGTCGCTGCGCTTGTCGATCGCGAACTGGATTCCGCTCAGCGCGGGATTGAACTCGATGCCGGCCTGCGCGAACGCGTTGCCCGAAGCCAGACGCGCCTCGAGCGAGGATTCCTCACCCGGCTGCACCGCGACGATCTCGATCTCGGCGCGCAGCGGCTGCCCCAGAAAGGACTTCACGCTCAACCGGCCGAGACCCGCCGCCTGCGCAAGCAGAGGCAGCAACAACATCGCTGCCAAGGCGAGTCGTAGCAACGCGACCGGTTTATGCACCCGCACCACCCTGAGTCTTTCTTATAGGATTTCGTACCATAACATCATGGCGTTAGGCCTGCAAGCTGAGACATTTTCTTAAGGCCGGACGCCCGAATCCAGGAGGATCCGGAGCATCCGGCGGAGCGGCTCCGCGGCGCCCCAAAGCAATTGGTCGCCGACCGTGAACGCCGCCAGATAGTCGCCGCCCATAGGCAGTTTGCGCAGGCGGCCGACCGGAATCGCGAGCTTGCCGGTCACTGCGGCAGGCGTCAGTTCGGCCAGCGTCTCTTCCCTGCGGTTGGGGACCACGCGCACCCATTCGTTGCCCTCCGCCACGATACCCTGCACTTCGTCGAGCGGCACGTCCTTTTTGAGCTTGATGGTGAGCGCCTGGCTGTGGCAGCGCATTGCGCCCACGCGCACGCAGATGCCATCCACCGGGATCGGCCGCTCGCTGCGCCCGAGGATTTTGTTCGCCTCCGCCTGGGCCTTCCACTCCTCGCGGCTCTGGCCGTTGCCGAGGTCCTTGTCGATCCAGGCGAGTAGGCTCCCGGCCAGCGGATACCCGAAGTGCTCCTTGGGCATCGCGCCATTGCGCAGCGCGTCGGAAACACGCCGCTCGATGTCGAGTGCCGTGGCGCCGGGATCGGCCAGCGCGGGCTTGGCGACGTCTCCGACGTGCGCCATTTGCTCGGCCAGCTCGCGCATGTTCGCGGCCCCGGCGCCCGACGCGGCCTGATAGGTCATGCTGGTCACCCACTCGACGAGGTCGCGCCGGAACAGCCCGGCCATGCCCATCATCATCAGGCTCACGGTGCAGTTGCCGCCGATGAAATCGCGCTTGCCATCGGCGAGCGCGCGCTCGATCACCGGCATGTTCACGGGATCGAGGATGATCGTCGCGTCGCCCTTCATGCGCAGCGCGCTCGCCGCGTCGATCCAGTAGCCCTTCCAGCCGGCCGAGCGCAACTGCGGGTAGACCTCGTTCGTGTAATCGCCCCCCTGGCAGGCGATGATCACCGGCAGGCTTTTCAGCGCGGCAATGTCGGTCGCGCTCTGCACCGGCCCGGTGTCCTTGCCGATCGACGGGCCCTTCCCGCCCGCCTGCGAGGTGGAGAAGAACACCGGCTCGATGAGGTCGAAGTCGCGCTCCTCGCGCATGCGCTGCACGAGCACCGACCCGACCATGCCCCGCCACCCGACGATTCCGACCCTCGGCATTGCCCTTACCCCCTACAGCGCCGCCACCACGGCGTCGCCCATTTCCTGCGTGCCGACCTTGCGGCAGCCGTCAGTATAGATGTCCGCGGTGCGCAGGCCCTGCCCCAGCACCTTGCGCACCGCCGCCTCGATCCGGTCGGCGTCCGCCGCACGGCCGAGCGAGTAGCGCAGCATCATCGCCGCTGACAGCATCGTCGCCAAGGGGTTGGCGAGCCCCTTGCCGGCGATATCCGGCGCCGAGCCGTGGATCGGCTCGTAGAGCCCCTTGCCTTTCTCGTCCAGGGAAGCCGAGGGCAGCATGCCGATCGAGCCGGTGAGCATGGAGGCTTCGTCCGACAGGATGTCGCCGAACATGTTGCCGGTCACGATGACGTCGAACTGCTTGGGCGCGCGCACGAGCTGCATGGCGCAGTTATCGACGTACATGTGGCTGAGCTGAACGTCCGGGTACTCCTTGCCGAGCTCGCTTACCACCTGCTTCCACAGCTCGGTGGTCTCGAGCACGTTCGCCTTGTCCACCGAGCACAGGCGCTTGCTGCGCCGGCGCGCCGCCTCGAAGGCAACGCGCGCGATGCGGCGAATCTCGCTTTCGCGGTAGCGCATGGTGTTGACACCCTCGCGCTCGCCGCCGGCGAGCGTGGTGATGCCGCGCGGCTCGCCGAAGTAGATGTCGCCCGTCAGCTCGCGCACGATGAGCACATCGAGCCCGGCCACCAGCTCGGGCTTGAGCGAGGAGGCCTGCGCCAGTTCCGGAAACACCTGCGCCGGGCGCAGGTTGGCGAACAGGCCGAGCTCCTTGCGCAGCCGCAGCAGGCCACGCTCGGGCCGCTTGTCGCGCGGCAGCGTGTCGTACTGCGGCCCGCCGATGGCGCCGAACAGGATCGCGTCCGCTTTGCGCGCGAGCTCGAGCGTCGCCTCGGGCAACGGGTCGCCCGCCGCCTCGTAGCCCGCGCCGCCCACCGGGGCCTCGTCGAGCTCCAAGGGAAGCTCCAGGCGACGCAGCACCCGCACCGCCTGGGCGACGATCTCCTTGCCGATCCCGTCCCCGGGCAGTACCGCGATCCTCATCGCGTCACCGGGCAAGCCAGGGATGCTGCGCGAGATGCTTGGCTTCGAAGGTTCGGATCTTGTCGGCGTGGCGCAGCGTGAGGCCGATCTCGTCGAGGCCGTTCAGCAGGCAGTACTTGCGAAACGCATCCACCTCGAAGCGCATCACCTGCGAGCGATCCGCCGTGGACACCGTCTGTGCGTCGAGGTCCACCGTAAGGCGGAAACCCGGAAACGACGCGCACTCGTAGAACAGCCGATCGACCTCGGCCTCCTGCAGCACGACCGGCAGCAGGCCGTTCTTGAAGCTGTTGTTGTAGAAGATGTCGCCGAACGAGGGCGCGATCACGCAGCGAAAGCCGTAGTCGAGCAGCGCCCAGGGCGCGTGCTCGCGCGAGCTGCCGCAGCCGAAGTTCTTGCGCGCCATGAGAATCGTCGCCTCCTGATAGCGCGGGTCGTTCAGCACGAAGTTCGGGTTGCGCGGGCGCCCGGCGTGGTCCATGCCGGGCTCGCCGTGGTCCATGTAGCGCCACGCGTCGAACAGGTTCGGCCCGTAGCCGGTCTTCTTGATCGACTTCAGGAACTGCTTGGGGATGATCTGGTCGGTGTCGACGTTGCCGCGGTCGAGCGGCACCACGATCCCGGTGTGCACGGTGAATCTATCCATAAGGCCCTAGCGCCACTGCCGGATGTCGACGAAATGGCCCGCCACCGCGGCGGCCGCGGCCATCGCCGGGCTCACCAGGTGCGTGCGGCCGCCGTCTCCCTGGCGCCCTTCGAAGTTGCGGTTGGAGGTCGAGGCGCAGCGCTCGCCGGGCTCGAGCCGGTCGGCGTTCATCGCGAGGCACATCGAGCAGCCCGGCTGGCGCCAATCGAAGCCCGCGTCGCGGAACACCTTGTCGAGGCCTTCCTTCTCGGCCTGCGCCTTCACCAGTCCGGAGCCCGGCACCACCATGGCGAGGCGCACGCTCGGCGCCACGCGCCGGCCCTTGACCACGGCCGCCGCGATGCGCAGGTCCTCGATGCGCGAGTTGGTGCACGAGCCGATGAAGATCTTGTCGAGCTTGATGTCGGTGATCCTGGTGCGCGGCTTGAGCCCCATGTACTGCAGCGCGCGCTCCATGCCCTCGCGCTTGATGGCGTCCTTCTCGCGCTCGGGGTCCGGCACTTCGCCGTCCACCGGCGCCACCATCTCGGGCGAGGTCCCCCAGGACACCTGCGGCAGGATTTCTTCGGCGCGCAAGGTGATCTCGCGGTCGAACTTCGCGTTGGGGTCGGACTTCAGCGTCTTCCAGTAGGCGACCGCCACATCCCAGTCGGGACCCGTGGGCGCGAACGGGCGGCCCTTCAGGTAGGCGATCGTCGCCTCGTCGACCGCGACCATGCCGGCGCGCGCGCCGGCCTCGATCGACATGTTGCACACCGTCATGCGCCCTTCCATCGAGAGCGCGCGGATGGCGCTGCCGGCGAACTCCATGGCATGGCCGTTGCCGCCGGCGGTGCCGATGCGCCCGATGACCGCCAGCACGATGTCCTTGCCGGTGACGCCGCGCGCAAGCGTACCCTCGACGCTGACGCGCATGTTCTTCATCTTCTTGGTCATCAAGCACTGCGTGGCGAGCACGTGCTCGACTTCGGAAGTGCCGATGCCGTGCGCCAGGCAGGCGAAGGCGCCGTGCGTGCTGGTGTGCGAATCGCCGCACACCACGGTCATGCCGGGCAGCGTCGCGCCCTGCTCGGGCCCGATGACGTGCACGATCCCCTGGCGCTTGTCGAGGAACGGGAAGTACGCCTTCGCGGGATGCTCGCGCATGTTGGCGTCGAGCGTTTCCACCTGGATGCGCGAGGTGGGATCGACGATGCCGGCGATGCCGCGCTCCCAGCCGGTGGTGGGGGTGTTGTGGTCGGCGGTGGCGACCACCGACTGCATGCGCCAGGGCTTGCGCCCGGCGAGCTTCAGTCCCTCGAACGCCTGCGGACTGGTGACTTCATGCACCAGGTGTCGGTCGATGTAGATGAGCGCGGTGCCGTCCGCCTCGGAGTGCACGAGGTGGCTGTCCCAGAGCTTGTCGTAGAGCGTGCGGTCCATATGCGGCGTCGCGGAAACGCAGGATTATGGCACAGCAAACTCCTTGATAGGACTGGGTTTACTAAGAGCGGGGCCGCGCCTGCTCGTAGAGCGGCATGACGCGCGCGGCATACACCTTCAGGTCGGCGATGCGCGTCGCGGGTGCCGGGTGCGTGGACAGGATTTCGAGCGACTGGCCCTCGCTCGCCCGCGCCATCTTCTCCCACACCGCGACGGCGGCGCGCGGATCGTAGCCGGCGCGTGCCGCGAGCTCCACGCCGATGCGGTCGGCCTCGGTCTCGTTCTCGCGCGAGTTCGGCAGGTTGAGCGTCACGTTGAGCACCAGCTGCGTCAGGTCCATGCCTCCTCGCGATACGCCCGCGACAGCGCCGAGAATGCCCAGCGCGATGCCCTGCGCCATCGCCTTCGAGGCGCGCTCGCGCCCGTGCTCGCGCAGCGCATGCGCGATCTCGTGCCCCATCACGGCAGCGATCTCGTCGTCGGTGAGCTTCAGCTTTTCGATCAGCCCGGTGTAGAACGCGATCTTGCCGCCCGGCATGCACCAGGCGTTCAGCTCCTTCGAGCTGATCAGGTTCACCTCCCAGTCCCAGCCCGGCGCGTCGGGCCGGAACACGCCGGTCTGAGGAATGAGTCGCTGCGAGACGCCGCGCACGCGCGCCAGCAATGCCGCGTCCCGGTTCAGCTGGTCCTTCTTCGAGGCGTTCGCCAGCACCTGCCGGTAGGCGCTCGCGGCACTCTGGTTGACCTCTTTCGAGGACAGCAGCATCGACTGCTGCCGGTCGACTCCGACCGCCCCGGGTTGCGTGGTTTGCACCGTCTGGCAGCCGGCTGCGGCCGCCAGCAACAGCGCGAGGACACGGAAGCTCCGCATGGCAAAAGCCTACACGCGCACGCGCCAGATGACGAGCGCCCCGCCCGCCAGCGCGAACGCAGCGCTCACCGAGAAGCTCGCCCCGGGGCCGAGCGTTTGCCAGGTCCAGCCCGCAAGGAGCAGCCCGGCGCCGCCGCCCAGCCCGTAGGACAGGCTCGAATACAGCGCCTGCCCCCGCGCCTGCAGCCGACCGGTGAACAGGCGGTGCACCGCGGCCACCGAGGCGGCGTGGAACACACCGAAGGTCGCGGCGTGCAGGAGTTGCGCCACAACCAGCAGCGCCAGCACGTGGGTGCCCCAGCCGATGGCCACAAAGCGCGCCGCCGCGCACAGGAAGCTCGCGATGAGCAGCACGCGCAGGCTGTAGCGCCGGGCAAGCCGCGGCCACGCCAGGAACACGACGATCTCGGCCAGTACGCCGAGCGTCCACAGCGTCCCGATCGCGGTCTTGCTGTAGCCCAGCGCCTCGGCATGCAGCGAGAAAAAGCCGTACAGCGCGCCGTGCGCCGCGCTCATGCAACTGCAGGCGGCAAGCAAGGCAATCACATCGGCACGGCGCAGCACGTCGCCAAGGCGCGCTTCGGCGCCGCCGGGGCCAGCCGCCGCGGGCCGCGCACGGGGCAGCAGGAAAGCGGTGCCCAGCGCAAGCGCGGCCAGCACGAGGATCACGCCGAGGAGCGATTGCGGCGCGTGCGCGTCCAGCCACACCCCGGTGCCGAGCACGGCGGCGATGAAGCCGATCGAGCCCCACATGCGGATCGGGCCGTAGCGCTCCGCGCGGCCCTCGATCGCGGCCATGGTGATCGCCTCCACGAGCGGCAGTGCCCCGGCCGAGGCGAGGCTCATCACGAGCATGACGAGGGCGACCGCGATCGCCCCTTCGGCCGCGCCGAGCGCGAGGTAGCCGGCGACGATGGCACATCCGGAGCCGATCACGATGGCGCGGGCGGCGCCGCTGCGATCGGCCAGCCAGCCCCAGAACGAGGGCGCCGCGATGCGCGCGAGCTGCGGCATCGCCATGACGAACGCGATCTCCCCGGCGCCGAAGCCGCGCGCCGCGAGGTACAGCGCAAAGTACGGCACGTAGGCGCCCATGAACAGGAAGTACGCGCCGAAATAAGCGGACAGTCGGAGCGACGGCGGCATCGCGGCGCATCTTACCGGCACGGCGTGCTATAACCGCCCGCCATGCCGGGCCCCGCACCGCCGCGTGCCGCGTTCTACCTGTTGTTCACCCTGTCCGGATTCGCGGGACTGATCTACGAATCCATCTGGACCCATTACCTCAAGCTATACCTCGGGCACGCCGCCTACGCGCAGTCGCTGGTGCTGGCGGTATTCATGGGGGGCATGGCGCTCGGCGCCGCCGGCTGCGCGCGCCTGTCGGCGCGCCTGCGCAACCCGCTCGCCGCCTACGCGCTCGCGGAAGGCGTGATCGGGCTCGCCGCGCTGGGTTTCCATGAAGCCTTCGTCGCGCTCACCGACTGGTCGTTCGCGGCGCTGCTGCCGGCCTTGGGCGCTGAATGGGCGGTGCTCGGCGCGAAGCTCGCGCTGGCGTGCCTTCTGATCCTGCCGCAATCGGTGCTGCTCGGCGCCACCTTTCCGTTGATGAGCGCGGGCCTCGTGCGCGCGCACCCGTCGGCGTCGGGCGAATCGGTGGCCATGCTCTATTTCACCAACAGCCTCGGCGCGGCGTTCGGGGTGCTGGCGAGCGGCTTCGTGCTGATAGCCTGGGTGGGGCTGCCGGGCACGCTGCGCATCGCGGGCGTGATCAATCTGGCGCTCGCCGGCATCGTCTGGCTGCTGTCACGGCCACTGCGCGCGCCGGCGCTCGAAACGCGCCACGCGCTGGAAACCGGCGTGCTGACGTTGCTGCTCGCCGCGAGTTTCGTGACCGGCGTCGCCTCGTTCATCTACGAGATCAGCTGGATCCGCATGCTCTCGCTGGTGCTCGGCGCCTCGACGCACTCTTTCGAGCTGATGCTCTCGACCTTCATCCTCGGCCTCGCGCTCGGCGGCTACGCGGTGCGCCGCCGCGTGGATCGCGTCGCCTCGCCCGAGCGACTTCTGGGCTGGGTGCAGGTGGTGATGGGCCTCGCCGCGCTCGCCACGCTGCCGGTGTACGACCGCAGCTTCGAGCTGATGGAGCGCCTCATGGCCGGCATCGCCCGCAACGACGCCGGCTACGCCCTGTTCAACCTCTCCGGGCAGGCGATCGCGGCGCTGGTGATGCTGCCCGCCACGTTCTGCGCTGGCATGACGTTGCCGCTCATCACCGGCGCGCTGCTGCGACAGGGCGCGGGCGAAGGCGCCATCGGCCGCGTGTACGCAGCCAATACGGTAGGCGCCATCGCCGGCGTGCTGTTCGCGCTGCACGTAGGCCTGCCCGCGCTCGGCCTGAAGGGGGCACTCATCGCAGGCGCTCTGCTCGATGCCGCGCTCGGCCTTTACCTCCTGTATCGGTTCGCCGCGCCGCGCGCGCACTGGGTGCCCGTGGCCGCCGCCTGCGCGGCGCTGTTCGCCGCCGCGGCGCTCGCCTTCGAGCTCGATGCCAACAAGATGACCGCGGGCGTGTACCGGCACGGCGACCTCGACAGCTCGCGCGACGCGACGGTGCTCTACGCAAAGGACGGCAAGACCGCCACCGTGCACCTGGTGAAGTACAGCTCGGCCACCAGCATCCGCACCAACGGCAAGTCCGACGGCTCGATCAACCTCGAGGGCGAGGCGGAGGCCGACCGCGGCACCGACGAGATCACCATGGTGCTCACCGGCGCGCTGCCGCTCGCGCTCAAGCCCGAGGCGAAGAGCGCCGCGGTGATCGGCATCGGCACCGGCCTCACCACGCACACGCTGCTGCAAAGCCTCGACCTCGAGCGCGTCGAGACCGTGGAGATCGAGGCGGCGATGGTGCAAGCTGCGCGCGGCTTCCTGCCGCGCAACAGCGCCGCGTTCGCCGATCCGCGCGGCACCATCGTCATCGACGACGCCAAGACCTACTTTTCGGCGCGCCAGCGACGGTACGACATCATCGTCTCGGAGCCCTCGAACCCCTGGGTAAGCGGCGTCTCGAGCCTGTTTACGCGCGAGTTCTACCGTCGCATCGCCAGCCACCTCGCCCCTGGGGGTCTGCTGGTGCAGTGGTTCCAGCTCTATGAGATCGATCCGGGCCTGGTCGCGTCGGTACTGGGGGCTCTGGGCGCGGAGTTCGCGCACTACGCGGTGTACGCGCCGAGCAATCACGACGTACTCATCGTGGCGAGCGCCGCGCCGCTGCCGCCGGCGCCGCAGGCGCGCGTGTTCGAGCACCCGGGCCTGGCGAAGGAGCTGTGGACCGTGCACATGCTCTCCGCCGGCGATCTCGACGCGCGCTACCTGGGCGGCCGCGCCACGCTCGAGCCGCTGTTCGAGAGCTACGCCGCGCGCGCCAACTCGGATTACTTTCCGGTGCTGGACCTGAACGCGGTGCGCCATCGCTTCGCCGAGCGCAGCGCCACCGGCATCGTGGCGATCACGAGCGCCGCGGTTCCCGTGCTCGATCTGCTCGAGCCGCAGTTCGTGCGGCGCCCGCCGAACCCGCTGCACAAGGGCGCCTATGCCTTCGAGCGCATCGAGAAGACGCGCCAGGCGCGCTACGCGCGCGACTTCCTGGTGCATCTGGCGCCACCCGTGCCCGAGGGCATTCCGCCGCAGCTGCAAAAGGATCTCGAGGTGGTGCAGTTGCGCCTGCTCGGCTGCCGCGAAGCGCGGCGCTTCGACGTCTGGCTGCACAGCCTGCTGCGCGTCGCCGAGCTGGTGAACGGGGTGTTGCCGGCGGGCGAAGCGGCGGCGCTGTGGTCGCGCATCGGCGCGACCTCGTGCCTAAGCACGCTGCACGACTTCCAGCGCCGCTGGATCGCGCTGTTCACGGCAGTGGGCGCGCGCGATGCGCGCGCCATGGCAAGCCTCGCCTCGGCGCTGCTCGAGGGCACGGGAAACCTGGGCGCAGATGCGCGCGAGTATCTGCTGCTGGCCGGCATGAGCGGCGCGATCGCCTCGGGGCGGCCCGAGCAGGCGCTCGCGCTGTGGCAGTCGCAGGCCCCGCTGCTGCGCGGCGCGCTCGCGCAGCCGGTGTTCCGGCTGCTGCGCTGCCACGCGGAGCGTGCCGGTTGCGCCGCGGCTTTCGTCGCTTACAACGAGGACTAGGGGGCCTTGCTGCGCCGGGGCGCCGGTCCACGCCCGGCGTAGGGATTGCGGCCGGTGCGGAATTCCACCCGCATCGGCGTGCCGCGCAAAGCGAACGTGTCGCGGAACACCCCCTCGAGGTAGCGCCGGTAGCTCTCGGGCAACTGGTCGAGCGAGTTGCCGTGGATGATGATGCGCGGCGGATTGTGCCCGCCTTGATGCGCATAGCGCAGCTTGGGGCGCCGCAGGCCCTTCCTCGGCGGCGCCTGCCGCTCCACGGCGGCAATCAGCGCGCGCGTGAGCTTGGGCGTCGGCATCTTTGCCATCGCCGCGGCGTATGCGGCGTCCACCGAGCGCATCAGCTCGCCCAGGCCCTTGCCCGCCTTGGCCGAGAGGAAGTGCGTCTCGGCGAAGCCCAGGAACCCCAGCTTCCAGGCGAGCTCGTGCTTCACGCGCTCGCGCGCTTCCTTGCCCGCCGCGTCCCATTTGTTCACCGCCACGACGAGCGCGCGCGCACGCTCGAGGATGTAGCCGGCGACATGCGCGTCCTGCTCCGACACGCCCTCCACCGCGTCCAGCACCAGGATAGCCACGTTCGACTGCTCGATCGCCTGCAGCGTCTTTACGATGGAGAACTTCTCCACCGTTTCGCCCTGCCTGCCGCGCTTGCGCAGCCCCGCGGTGTCGATCAGCGTGTAGCGCCGGCCGCCGCGCTCGAACGGCACCTCGATGGCGTCGCGCGTGGTGCCGGGCTCGCCGAAGGCGATCACGCGCTCCTCGCCGACCAGCGCGTTGACCAGGGTCGACTTGCCCACGTTCGGCCGTCCGACCACGGCGACGCGTGGATGCTTGTCGCGTGCTTCCTCGTCCTCGGCCGCTGCCTCCGGAAACCCGGCGAGCACGCCCTCGATCAGGTCGGCGACGCCTTCGCCGTGCGCAGCGGAAATCGCGTTCGGCTGCCCCAGGCCGAGCGCGTGGAACTCGGCCACCGCGCTGTCGCTCGCCATGCCCTCGCACTTGTTCGCCACCAGCCAGACGCGCGCGCCGATGCGGCGCAGACGCGCAGCGATCTCGCGGTCGTCGGCGTGCAGCCCGGCGCGGCCGTCGGTGAGAAACACCACGGCGTCGGCCTCGGCCATCGCCTGCTCGGCCTGCCGGCCCATCTCGGCGAAGATGCCGCTCTTCGCACCGGGCTCGAGGCCGCCCGTGTCGATGACGATGAACGGGCGCGCGCCCACGCGCCCCTCGCCGTAGTGGCGGTCCCGTGTCACGCCCGGCACATCGATCACGATCGCGTCGCGGCGGCGCGTCAGGCGGTTGAATAGCGTCGACTTGCCGACGTTGGGCCGCCCGACCAGGGCGATGACCGGCTTCACGCGCGCGCCCGGCTCAGGGCGACAGGGCGAACAGCCCGCCGCCCTGCGTCTGCACCAGAAAACCACGCGACAGCGCGAGCGGCGCCGCGCGCACCGGGCTGCCATCGGTGCCCAGGCGCGCGACGAAGGCGCCCGAGTCGCGCGCCAGCACGTGCACGAACCCTTCCAGGTCGCCGAGCACGACGCTCTCGCCCAACGGCAGCGGCAGCGACAGCTGCCGCTGCGCGAGCTTGTCCTGCTTCCACAGGCTGCGGCCGTTGGTGCGGTCGAGCGCATGCACTGCACCCCGCTCGTCGCTCAGATAGGCATAGCGCGCGTCCGCGCTCACGCCGGTCACGCTCGAGATGTCGCGCGCCCACAGCAGGTTGCCGTTTTGCGCGTCGAAGCAGGCAACTCGGCCCTGGAACGCGGCGGCGCATACCTCGCGCCCGACCACTGCCGGCTCGCCGACCACGTCGGTGACGCGCTCGAGCTCGGTCGTGCCCTTGGGGTCGGCCACCGTCGCTTCCCATCGCAGCGTGCCGCCGGCGAGCGCCAGCGCCACCAGCTTGCCGCCCGAAAACCCCGCATACAGCAGGTCCGCGTGCGGAGTCATGCCCTGGGGCGTGCGCAGCCGCAGCGGCGCGGGCGCGCGCTGGTAGGTCCAGCGCCGCTTGCCGTCGGCCGCATCCAGCGCGTGTATGCGGCTGTCGGCGCTGCGCACCAGCACCATTCCGGCGGCCAGCCGCGGCGCCGCAAGCACCTCGCTCGAGACGCGCGCGCGCCAGCGCTCCTTGCCGGTGAGCGCATCGAGCGCGAACACCGCGCCGCTCTCCGTCGCCACGGCGAGCGTCGTGCCATCCGCCCCGACGCCGCCCGACAGCGGCGCTTCCACGCGCACGCGCCAGCGCTCGCGGCCGCTGGCGGCATCCAGGCGCAGCACCGTGCCGTCGCGCGCCGCGGCGTAGAGCGCATCGCCGGCGAGCGCAGGACTGAATTCGAACGCGGCCGCCGCGCCCACGTTTGCCGACCACAGCACGCGCAGTGCCTGCGGCTGCGCCAGCGGCTCGAGCGCCGCGGGCTGCGGGCCGTCAGACGAGCCGCCGAAGCAGCCGCTGAGCGCGGGCAGCAGCAGGGCGAGCGCCGCGCGCCGCGCCATGCTCAGCCTCCGAGCGCGTCTAGGCGCATCTGTACGCTGTCGCGCAACGGCCCGCCCGCCTTCTCCAGCGCCAGCTGGTAGGCGGCGCGCGCCTCCGCCGGCTGGCCCTTTGCAACCAGCACATCGCCGCGCAGCGCCGCAAACTGCGGCGCGTATGGCTCGAGCGGCGGCGCCGCAAGCAGCGCGAGCGCCTCGTCGTAGGCGCGCTCGTCGAGCAGCAGCGCGGCGAGGCGCAGTCGCGCGACGTCGCGGAAGTCCTCGGACGAAGAGCGGTCGACTACCCACTGCAGCTGCGCCTTGGCGCTCTTCAGCTCGCCGCGCTTGAAGTGGAAATCCGCCGCAGCGAGCGCGCCCATCGACGCGTACAGCGTCCCGGCGAAACGCTCGGTGAGCGCGCCGCCCGCGTCGCGCAGCGCCTTGGCGTCCCCGGCGCGCACCGCCTTGGCGAGCGTGGCGTAGAGCGCGCCCGCCTCGAGCGCCTGCTGGCGCTGGTACCAGCGCCAGCCGTTGGTGCCGGTGACGGCGATCGCCGCCGCAGCCACCACCAGCACGATGAGGCGCGCATTGTCCTTCCACCACGCCTTGAGCGCGTCGAGCTTTTCCTGCTCTTCCAGGTCGAGGTTCTGCAGTGCCATGGTCAGGATCCCTTGAGAAGTTCGTGCAGGCGCGACGCCAGCGCGGCGCGCGCCACCTGCTGCTGGGGCCGCGCGTCGCGCAGCGGCTTCACGGTTACCGCACCGGCCTTGAGCTCGTCTTCGCCGACGATCAGCGCCAGCGACGCGCCGCTCGCATCGGCCTTCTTCATCTGCGACTTGAAGCTGCCGCCGCCCGCATGCAGCACGACCGCGAAACCCGCCGCCCGCAATTGTTCACCGAGCGCGAACGCATACGCCAGCGTGCCCTCGCCCTGGTGCACCAGGTAGGCGCCGGGCGCCACAGGCGCCGGCGCGCCGAGCAGCGCGACCAGCCGCTCGATCCCGGCCGCGAAGCCCACGCCGGGGGCGGGCTTGCCGCCGAGCTGCGCGAACAGGCCATCGTAGCGCCCGCCACCACATACCGTGCCCTGGGCGCCCAGCCGGTCGCTCACCCACTCGAACACCGTCAGATTGTAGTAGTCCAGGCCGCGCACCAGCTTCGTGTTCACCGTGAACGCCACGCCCGCCGTGGCGAGCAGCCCCTTGAGGCCCTCGAAATGCGCCAGCGAAGTCTCGCCCAGGTAATCCATGAGCGCCGGTGCGCTCGCCACGACCTGCTGCACCATCGGGTTCTTCGAATCCAGCACGCGCAAGGGATTCGTGTGCAGCCGGCGCTTCGCGTCGGCGTCGAGCGCCGACGCGTGGGCTTCGAGATGCCGGATCAGGTCGGTACGGTAGCGCCCGCGCTCTTCGCTCGAGCCGATGGTGTTCAGCTCGAGCCGGATGCCGTCCAGGCCGAGCTCCCGCCACAGCGCCGCGCACATCACGATCAGCTCGGCGTCGACATCGGGCCCGGCGAAGCCGAGCGCCTCGGCGCCGAACTGGTGGAATTCGCGGTAGCGGCCCTTTTGCGGCCGCTCGTGGCGGTACATCGGCCCCTGGTACCAAAGCCGCTTGGGGCCTTCGTAGAGCAGGCTGTGCTCGATCGCCGCACGCACCGTAGAGGCGGTGGCTTCGGGCCGCAGCGTCAGGCTCTCGTCGTTGAGCGCGTCGGTGAAGGTGTACATCTCCTTCTCGACGATGTCGGTCGCCTCGCCGATGGCGCGGCGAAACAGCGCCGTGTGCTCGAGCAGCGGCGTGCGCAGGTGCCGGTAGCCGTAGCGCGCGAACCAGCGCGCCACGACGCCCTCGAGCCACAGGCGCTGCTCGGCGGCATCGGGCAATACGTCGTTCATGCCGCGAACGGCCTGCAGAGGCGTGCTCACGGCTCAGGCGACCTTGATCGGAATGCTGCGGTCACGGGGGCGGGAGGCGCCCGGCGCATAATTCCTGCGCACGTAGTCCTCGACGATCGCCTGGAACTCCTCGGCGATGCGCGCGCCCTTCAGGGTGACGGTCTTCGCGCCGTCCACGTACACCGGCGCCACCGGCGTCTCGTTGGTCCCCGGCAGGCTGATGCCGATGTCGGCATGCTTGGATTCGCCGGGCCCGTTCACCACGCAACCCATCACCGCGACGCGCATCTTCTCAACGCCGGGATAGCGTGCACGCCACTGCGGCATCTGCTCGCGCAGGAAGGCCTGGATGCGCGCGGCGAGCTCCTGAAAATAGGTGCTGGTGGTTCGCCCGCACCCCGGACAGGCGGCGACCATCGGCGCGAACGAGCGGATGCCCATGGTCTGCAGCAGCTCCTGCGCCACCAGCACCTCGCGCGTGCGCTCCCCGCCGGGGTCCGGCGTGAGCGAGATCCGGATCGTGTCGCCGATGCCCTCCTGCAGCAGCACCGCGAGCGCCGCGCTGGAAGCGACGATGCCCTTCGAGCCCATGCCCGCCTCCGTCAGGCCGAGATGCAGCGCGTAGGTGCAGCGCCGCGCGAGCTCGCGGTACACCGCGATCAGATCCTGCACCTGGCTCATCTTGCAGGAGATGACGATGCGCTCGGGCCCGAGGCCGAGCTCTTCGGCGGCGCGCGCCGACTCGAGCGCGGAAGCGATCACCGCCTCGCGCATCACGGCGTCGGCCTCGAGCGGGTCGCGGCGCCGCGCATTCTCGTCCATCATGCGCGCGAGCAGCTCGGCGTCGAGGCTGCCCCAGTTGACGCCGATGCGCACGGGCTTCGCGTAGCGCACCGCCGCCTCGATCATGGTCGCGAACTGCTCGTCGCGCTTTGCGCCGCGGCCGACGTTGCCGGGATTGATACGGTACTTGGCCAGCGCGCGCGCGCAATCGGGAAACTGCGCCAGCAGCTTGTGGCCGTTGTAGTGGAAATCGCCCACCAGCGGCACGGCGCAGCCCAGCGCGTCGAGCCGCGCCCGAATCGGCGCCACCTGCGCCGCGGCCTCCGGCGTGTTCACCGTGATGCGTACGAGCTCGGAGCCGGCGGCCGCGAGCTCGGCCACCTGGCGCGCAGTGGCCTCGGCGTCGGCGGTATCGGTGTTGGTCATCGACTGCACGACCACGGGCGCGCCGCCGCCGATGGCGACGGGGCCCACCATCACGCGGCTGGAGAACCTGCGCTCGAGCATGTCAGTCCAGCGTCAGGCGCGCGACTTCGACCTTGGTGTGCGGCTTCAGGTCGACCGGCTGGTCGTTGTAGACGAGCTGCACGTGCTGCGCGTTGCCGATCACGACGCTGAACGGCGGCACCCCGACCACCACGCGCTCGCTGCCCTCGGCATGCAGCTGTGAGACGAGGAGCTTGCCGGTGCCGCTGGTGATCTCGACCCACGACTCGCGCTCGAAGCGCAGCACGATGCGCCGC
This sequence comes from Burkholderiales bacterium, assembly GCA_035459025.1. Lineage (GTDB taxonomy): Bacteria > Pseudomonadota > Gammaproteobacteria > Burkholderiales > SG8-39 > JAABQT01. Next base: position 34,313 of record DATHYT010000027.1, read on the forward strand.
CAGGCGCCGCTCGCAATGCGCGCTTCCTCGTCCACGGGCGCGGCGGCGGGCTGCGCCGCGGCGCTGGCGCGGGGTGCGGCGCTCGCCAGCTCGGTGCGCGCCGGCGTTTCCTGGCGCGCGGGCGGCTCGGCGCGCGCCGGCGGCTCGGTGCGCACGGGCGGCTCGGTGCGCGCGGGCGGTTCGGCGCGCGCAAGCGGCGCCGCGGGTGCCGGCGGCTCCTGGCGCGCCGGCTCGGCCGGCTGTTGTGCGGCGGAGACGAACGTCAGGCGCTGCGTCCCTGCACGCTCGTTGCGCCACTCGAGCACGACGGCGGCCACCACCGCCAGCAGGGCGACCGAAAGCACGACATAAGCGAGGTTCGAGCGCCGCGAGCCGTCGGAGAAGGGCACCGGCTGGCGAAAACGCTCCGCGAGGCGCTCGGCATCGGGCAGCGCCTGCCCCGAGTTGACCCGCGCCACCAGCGCATCGGCGTCCAGCCCGAGCAGGCGCGCGTAGCTGCGCACCATGCCGCGCACGGCGGCGCCGCCGGGCAGCCGCCCCCACTCGCCGCGCTCCAGCGCGTCGAGCTGGCGCGGCGCAAACTTGAGGCGACGCGCCGCCTCCTCCAGCGGGAGTCCGGCCGCCTCGCGCGCGCGCGCCAGCACCGAGCCGACCGGCTCCTCGACCGCCGCGGACGGCGCTTCGGCAGGGTTGGAATTCAGCTCACTCATAGCTGCCGCGCTGCAATTGCTGGAACTCCGGCGAATTGGGGAAGCGCCGCCGCAGCTGGATGGCGTAGGACTGCTCCGCCGCGCGCGCGCCCAGGCGCCGCTCCACGCGCAGCGCCAGCCACAGCGACTCGGCGCTCTGTTGCGCCACTGCGGCGTGCTGCGTAAGCAGGCGGCGCGCCTCGTCGTAGCGGCCCTCGGTGTAGCGCAGCTGCGCGAACTGCAGCAACGCAATGGGCAGATTGGGATCGAGGCGCAGCGCGCGCTGCAGGTTTTCCTCGGCCACGGCGCGCTCGCCCGAGCGCAGCGCGCAGATGCCCGCCGCCGCGAAGGTGCGCGCGGGTGTCGCATACAGCGGATTGTCCAGCGCGCGCCGGAAGTACGGCTTGGCTTCGCTCTCGCGGCCGATCTGGCACAGGAACCAGCCATAGTTGTGGTTGATGTCGGGATCGCCCGGTGCGTGGCCGAGCGCGCGCCGGAAGCTTTCCTCGGCGAGCGTGTTCTCGCGCAGCTCCTTGTACACGAGGCCGAACACGCCGTGCGCGGTGGCATAGGTCGGATCGGCGGCCACCGCGGTGCGCAGCTCCTCCAGGGCCACGCTCATGTTGCCGCGCGCGTAGTACATCGTGGCGAGCTCGGTGTGGATGCGCGCACGATTGCGCGGGGCCGACGGCTCGCCGACGATGGTGCCGGTGTTGCCCACCGGCCCCGTGGGCTGCGCCGCGCAGCCGGCAAGCGCGACAAGCGCGCAGGCGAGCAGGCGCCTCACGGCTGCGCCTCCGCCACGCGCAGCGCGCGGCTGCGCCGCGTGCGGTCGGCGACCTCGCCGGCGAGCTGACCGCAGGCGGCGTCGATGGCATCGCCGCGGGTCTTGCGCGTGGTGACCGTCGCGCCCTTCGCCTGCAGCACCTGCGCGAAGCGCCGGATGCGCTCCGGCGGCGAGCGGCGGAATTCCGTGCGCGGGAAGGGGTTGAACGGGATCAGGTTGAACTTGCAGCTGACCTGTGCAGCCAGGCGCGCGAGCGCGCGCGCCTCGGCCTCGCCGTCGTTGACGCCCTCGAGCATCACGTACTCGAAGGTGATGAAGTCGCGCGGCGCCTTTTCCAGGTAGCGCCGGCAGGCCTTGAGCAGCTCGCGGATCGGGTACTTGCGGTTCACCGGCACCAGCCGGTCGCGCAGCTCGTCGCTGGGCGCGTGCAGCGACACCGCGAGCGCCACCGGGCAGGCGTCGCGCAACTGGTCCATGCCCGGGATCACGCCCGAGGTGGACACGGTGACCCGGCGGCGTGACAGCCCGTAGGCGTTGTCGTCGAGCATCAGGCGCAGCGCCGGAATCACGTTCTCGAGATTGAGGAGCGGCTCGCCCATGCCCATCAGCACGACGTTGGTCACCGGGCGCTCGCCTTCCAGCAGACGGTTCGCGAGCCACAGCTGGCCGACGATCTCCGCCGTGGACAGATTGCGGTTGAAGCCCTGCTTGCCGGTCGAGCAAAACGCGCAGTCGAGCACGCACCCCGCCTGGCTCGACACGCACAAGGTGCCGCGACCCGTCTCGGGGATGAACACCGCGTCAACAGCGTTCGCCCCATCGACCTTCAGCAGCCATTTGCGCGTGCCGTCTGCGGCGGTGCTGTCGCCGACGACGCGCGGCGCCTCGACGCGTGCGCTCGCCGCGAGCTTCGCGCGCAGCGCCTTGGCCAGGTCGCTCATGCGCTCGAAATCGCTCTCGCCCGACTGGTGCACCCAGCGCAGCACCTGGCGCGCCCGGAACGGCTTCTCGCCCTGCTCCGCAAAGAATGCGGCCAGCGCGGCGGCATCGAGGTCGAGGAGGTTGGCCTTCATCGCTCTCAGCGCGAGAATACCTCGCAGGCGGGAAAGAAATAGGCGATCTCGACGCGCGCGGTGTCGGGCCCATCGGAGCCGTGCACGGCGTTGGCGTCGATCGAGTCCGCGAAGTCGGCGCGGATGGTGCCCTTGGCCGCCTTCTTCGGATCGGTGGCGCCCATCAGGTCGCGGTTGCGCGCGATGGCGTTGTCGCCCTCGAGCACCTGCACCACCACCGGGCCGGAGATCATGAAGTCGACCAGATCGCGGAAGAACGGGCGCTCGCGGTGCACGGCGTAGAAGCCTTCGGCTTCGGCGCGCGACAGGTGCATCATGCGCGCGGCAATCACGCGCAGGCCCGCTGCCTCGAAGCGCGCAAGGATCTTGCCGATCACGTTCTTTTTCACCGCGTCGGGCTTGATGATGGACAAGGTGCGCTCGAGCGCCATATTCCCGTTTCCCCCGGAGTTCCCAAGAAATTGTTAGCCCGCGATTCTATCACGGGCGCGTCGCGAGTTTCGTAAAAACAAGGGCTTAGGAAGTCTCGCGCCACTCCGGGACGAGGCCGCGCGCGCCACGCGCCGCCTGCCAGCCGGCGGCGACACCGAGCTCCGGCACCCACACCAGCTCATCGTCGCAGTACAGAAGCGGCAGCCGCTCGCGCCGCCACGCCGGCACGCCCGCCTCCTGAAACAGGTTCTTCAGCGTGCGCCGTGGCCGCCGCGCGTCGAGCTGCAGCCGCTCGCCCCCGGTGCGCGCGCGCAGCGTGAGCCGCGCGCGCTCCAGGCGCGCGGCGTCGATGCCGCGCCCGCGCGCAGGCCGCAGGCGGAGCTCGCCGCGCGCGCCCCTGTCGATCGACACGCGGCCGCGGTAGACGCGCAGCAGCGCGCCGTCGTGCTCGATCGCAGTGCGCGTGCCCTTGCCGGTCAGCTGCCTGAGCATGTCGACCAGCTTCGCTTCGCTCGGCGCGCGCAGGCCATGGCCGCGCAGGAACTCGCGCAGCGCGAGGCGCGCCCTGTCGTCGGCGCTGGCGAAGTGGCGCGCCGCCCGCGCGAGGCTCTCGCGCCAGCGCGGAAAGCGCGTCGCGAGCAGCGGCCCGACCCGCAGGCGCAGGAAGTTGCGCGTCAGCGCCGCGTCCCGGTTGGATTCGTCCTCGACCCAGCGCAGCCCGCGCGAGCGTGCGTACGCTTCGATCTCGCGGCGCCGCACCGCGAGCAGCGGGCGCAACAGGGTCTTGTCACCGACCCGGCCCACCGTCGGCATGGCGCTCGCCCCGCGCACGCCGGCGCCGCGCAGCAGGTTCAGCAGCACCGTCTCGGCTTGATCGTCGAGCTGGTGCGCAAGCGCGATGACCGGTGCGGGATGGCGCGCGAACACGGTGCGGCGTGCCGCGCGCGCCGCCGCCTCGAGCCCGTGGCCGCGCTTGTCGACCTTCACGCGCCGCACCGTGAGCGGCACGCCCCACTTCCGGCAGAGCGAGCGGCAGAAACGCGCCCACTCGCCGGCGCGCGGGCTCAGTCCGTGGTTGACATGCAGCGCCTCGACGCGAAAGCCGTGGCGCGGCGCTGCCGTGCGCAGCAGATCGAGCAGCACCACCGAGTCGACACCTCCCGAGAGCCCGACCGCCACGCGCTTGCCGCGCAGGTCCAGCCCGCCCAGGTCAGCGCTCGGCGGCTTCCTTGAACTTGCCATAGCTCATGAGTCGCTCGAGGCGGTCCTCGACGAGCTGCTTGGGCTTGGTGCTGCGCAGGTCGCGCCAGGCCTCGGCCAGCGCCTTCTTCAGCGACTGCGCCGCTGCCTGCGGGTCGCGATGCGCACCGCCCAGCGGCTCGGGCACCACCTTGTCCACCAGCCCGAGCGCCTTCAGGCGGGTGGCGGTGATGCCGAGCGTCTCGGCGGCCTCCGGCGCCTTGTCGGCGCTCTTCCACAGGATCGACGCGCAACCCTCGGGCGAGATGACCGAGTAGGTCGCGTACTGCAACATGAGGGTCACGTCGCCCACCGCAATCGCGAGCGCCCCGCCCGAACCGCCCTCGCCAATGATGGTGGCGATGATCGGCGTGCGCAGCCCCGCCATGGCGTAGAGGTTGCGTCCGATGGCCTCGGACTGCCCGCGCTCCTCGGCGTCGATCCCGGGATAGGCGCCGGGCGTGTCGACGAAGGTAAACACGGGCAGCTCGAACTTCTCTCCGAGCTTCATCAGCCGCAGCGCCTTGCGGTAGCCCTCGGGCTTGGGCATGCCGAAATTGCGCAGGATCTTCTCCTTGGTGTCGCGCCCCTTCTGGTGGCCGATGACGACGCAGGGCAGGCCGTCGAAGCGCGCAAGGCCGCCCACGATCGAAGCGTCCTCGGCGAAGCTGCGGTCGCCGTGCAGCTCTTCGTAGCCGGTGAACAGTGTTCCCACGTAATCGAGCGTGTAGGGGCGCTGCGGGTGGCGTGCGACCTGCGCCACCTGCCAGGGCGTGAGCTTGGCGTAGATCTCCTTGGTGAGCGCCTGGCTTTTCTTCGCCAGGCGCTGGATCTCGTCGGAGATGTCGACCGCCGAATCGTCCTGCACGAAGCGCAGCTCCTCGATGCGCTGCTCGAGCTCCGCGATCGGCTGCTCGAAGTCGAGGAAGGTGGTCTTCATCCGCGCGCGAGATTCTAGCGCAGGACGACGACCTGGTTTCTGCCCGCATGCTTGCCGCGGTACAGCGCCCCGTCGGCGCGCGCCGTCAGCGCCTCGCCGCTTTCGCCCTTGAGGTGGGCGGCGATGCCGATCGTCACGGTCACGCGGCGCTGCGCGGGCAAGCCCGGGAACTCGCGCCTCTCGACGCTCGAGCGCAGGCGCTCCGCCGTCGCCGCCGCACCGGACGCCTCGGTATCGGGCAGGATGAGCATGAACTCCTCGCCGCCGAAGCGGCCGAAGACGTCCATCGCGCGCAAGCCGCTGCTCGCGAGCACCGCGAAGTGCCTGAGGACCGTGTCGCCGGCTGCGTGCCCGAGCGTGTCATTGATGCTCTTGAAATGATCTATGTCGATCATGCAGACCGAAAGCGGCCTGCCCAGACGTGCCGCGCGCGCGATCTCGCGCTGCAGCATGTCCAGCAGGTGGCGCCGATTGTGCACGCCGGTCAGCACGTCGCGAATCGCGTGCTCCTCCGCGCGATCGGCGGCTTCCTTCAGCCGCCGGTTGCTTTCCGAGAGCCGCAGGCGCAGCCCGTTGACGTATCCGCCCATCACCGCGAACCACGGCAGCACGACGGCGAGCGCTGCGAGCTGTAGCCAATTGGCGCGTGCGCCTTGCCCCTGCAGCGCCCCGGTTGCGAACAGCACGCCCGCATGCGCGGCGAGGGCGATGAGCGCCAGCACGAGCAGCCGCGCAGTACCCAGCCGCAGCACACCGAAGAGCAGCGCCACCAGATAGAACAGGCTCAGCGCATCGCGCGCGGACGCCGCGTGGTACATGAGGTAGGCGAGCGTCATCAGCGCAGCGACGATCATCTCGCTCGTCAGGCTCGGATCGCGAAAGCGCTGATTGAGGCCCGAGCGGAACATGCCGTAGAAGAGCACGATGAAAAAACCGATCAGCGCAGCGCCGCCGATGGCGATCTTGAGCGGCAGCAGGCCGAACCAGTGCCAGAGCAAGAGCGACGCCGCCACGAGAAGCGACGTCCCCGCGCCCATGAGGTAGCGCCGCAGACGCAGCGACTGGCGCGCCTGCTCGTCTCCGAGCGCGGCCGACGACGCCAGCGTCCCTTCGCTCATCTCAATATTCTACCGGCAGCGGATCGAGCGACCGCCACAGGTACCAGGTCGCGACCGAGCGCCAGGGCGCCCATTGCTCACCCAGCCGCCGCATGCGCGCGGGCGATGTCCGGCGCCCGCCAAAATAGTGGCGCCGCAATGCCGCCTGCAGCCCCAGGTCGTCGAGCGGGAACACGTCGGGGCGCAACAGGTTGAAGATGAGAAACATCTCCGCGGTCCAGCGCCCGATGCCGCGCACCTGCACCAGATCGGCGATGATCTCCTCGTCGGACAAGGCCGGCCAGCGGTGCGGGTGCACGAGGCCCCGGTCGAAGCGCCGCGCCAGATCGACGATGTACTCGGTCTTGCGGTCCGACAGGCCGCAGGCACGCAAGCTGCGCGGCTCCCGCCGCAACACGGCTTGCGGGGTGCAGTCGCCGACGCACGCGATCACGCGATCCCAGACGCTTTGCGCCGCCTTCACCGAGATCTGCTGGCCGACGATGGCGCGCGCCAGCGTCATGAACGGCTCGCCGCGGCGCACCAGGTGCACGCGGGGGCACGCGCGCATGATCGCCGCCAAGACTGGGTCGCGTCGCGCCAGCGTGCGCTTGGCCCGGTGCCAGTACTCAGGCTTCACGCAGTGGGAGGTTGAGCAGCAGGTTCTGCGGCTTCATGCGCACCACCTGCGCCTCGTTCACGCTCAAGGCGAGATAGACGGTGCGGCCAGACACGCTTTCCCGCATCAGCGCCGGATCGGCGAACTGCATCGAGAACAGCGCGACGATGTTGCGCATGCGCCCGGCATCGACCTGGCTGCCCGACCATAGCTCGTTGAGAATGTCCGTGGACTCTGCATCGAGCCCGATGTGCCAGGCCCAGCGCGCCTCGTCGATCTTGCGCAGCGGCTTCACCCTCACCTCGACGGCATGGAAATGCGCGATCCAGCCCTCGATCACCCGGCACAGCGCCTCGAGCGCAGGCCGGCCGTAGGTCAGGCTGATGACCGTGTCGTGGCGCGATTCGCGCTCCCAGTAGAGCGCCGCGTTGGCGCGGTCCAGCACGTCGAGGTCGACCTTGCCGAGGGTCCCTTGCGCCTCGACGATCAGCTTGCCGATGCTGCCGTAGCGGTTGCCCGCGGCGTGCATTTCGACGGTCTCGTGGTCGGCGAGCAGCACATGCCCGTCCTGCAGGGTGGCCTTCTGGTCGCGGAAGAAGAGCTCCGCGGCGCGCAGCCGCAGCGGGTCCTCGGCGCCATCGAGGATGTTGCGCAGGATGACGTGCGCCAGCTGCTCGATGAACAGCGGCGGCACGTCGATGTCGCCCTTGAACAGGGTCATGTAGCAGCCCTCGAGCGTGCCCGCGGCGAGCAGGCGGTCGCGGAACCTGAGCAGCATGCGGTAGTTGTGCCGGGCGTCCTGGTCGGCAAGCGCGTCGATCTCGGCGGCGGCCACCGCACGGCGCGGCGTCTCCATCAACGACGCATGCAGCCGCAGCTCCGCGTCGCAGGACTCCTCGACCGGGTGGATCTCCGGCCGCAGGTAGTAGGCGCGCAGGAAGTCGTCGGTGACCCGCAGCCGGCCGGCCGGGTCGCGCTCTAGGAGGTGGAAACCGCTATTGCGCCAGAAATCAGGCAGGCGACGCGACCAACCGCGAATGCGCCGCGACGTGCTGGCGCAGGAACTCCATCTGGTCGGCGAAGATGCGACGGTTCGTGAGGATCAGGTACTCGGCCTTGTTCGGCACGTACGGCGCGTACATCAGCTCCATGCCGCATTCCTGCGGCATGCGGTTGCGCTTGTGGCCGTTGCAGTGCCGGCACGCGGTCACCACGTTCATCCAGGTGTCGCGCCCGCCGCGCGACAGCGGCGTGATGTGGTCGCGCGTGAGGCGGAAGTAGCCGTACTCGTGGCCGCAGTAGGCGCAGGTATGGCGGTCGCGGCGGAACAGCTCCCGGTTGTTGAGCGGCGGCACCTGATGGAAGCCGCGTGCGGCGAGCGCGCGACCGCGGATGGCGATGATCGAGTGCGCGGTGATGCTGGAGCGCTCTCCCGTCAGGCGCGACATGCCGCCGCGAAACGTGAAGGTGCGCTCGCCCAGCGTCCAGGCAACGAGGTTCTTGGCGTAGTAGAAGCAGGCCTGCTGCCAGCTGATCCAGCGATGGGGCACGCCGTGGCTATCGAGCGACAGGATCAGCAGGTTGTCCATGACCGCCGAGATTCTGCCAAGGGTTCAGCAACTTGGCAATGATCCCGCCAGCGAGACGCGGGCGGCCTCAGCGGCTGGCGACGCGGTCCTTGAAGCCTTGCCCGGCGGCGAAGGCCGGCACGGTCTTCGACGAAATGCGGATCTCCTTGCCGTTCAATGGGCTGCGCCCGGCACGGGCCTTACGCTTGCGCGGCAGGAAGGTGCCGAAGCCCACCACCGTCACCCGATTGCCCTTGGCCACGCTTGCCACGATCGCATCGAACACCGCGTTCACCGCTTCTCCCGCGCTCGACTTTGTCAGGTTGCCGGCCCGTGCGGCCGCTTCGACGAGATCAGCCTTGGTGACGGATCGCATGGCGTTGTTGTCTCCACTAACTTCAAGCGAGCCGAAATCATAATCAGATCGCCGCGCGAATACAACGCCAAAAGATCGCGTGCGCGCAAAGTCGTGCGCGGACGTTGAAGGAATTTGTGCTAGCGCTTACCCGCGAGCAGATCGACGAGCGCGCTCGGTTCATGCTCGCCGCGTCCCTGCGCGACGAGCAGGCGGTAGAGCTCCGCCGCAGTGCGCGCCATCGGCAGCGGCACGCGCGCGTCCTTGGCCACCTCGGCGGCGTTCTCCAGATCCTTCAGCATGGTCGCCACGGCGCCGAGCGGCGGGTCGAATTGCCGCGCCGCCATGCGCGCGCCAAATACCTGAAGCGGCAGCGAATCGGCGAAGCCACCCTTCAGCGCCTGCGGCAGCGCGTGGGCGTCGACGCCGGCGGCTTCCGCGAGCCGCACCGCCTCGGCGATCACCGGGAACAGGCACCCGACGATGACCTGGTTGCAGAGTTTCGTCACCTGGCCCGCGCCGGACTCCCCCATGCGCGTGAAGCGCTGCGCGAGGTGCGCGAGCACCGGGCGTGCGCGCTCGATGTGCTCCGGCTTGCCTCCCGCCATGATGGCGAGCGTGCCCTGCTCGGCGCCCACCGTGCCGCCCGACACCGGGGCATCCACCAGCCCCATGCCGCATTCGTGCTCGAGACGCGTGGCGAACTCGCGCGCCGAGGACGGCGCGAGGCTCGAAAAATCCACCAACAGCTTGCCGGGAGCGCCGCCCGCAGCTATGCCGCCGGGCCCGAACAACACCTGCCCGGCGGCGTGCTGGTCGGTCACGCACATCATCACGATGTCGGCCGCACGGGCTACGGCAGCGGGCGAATCCACGGCCTGCGCGCCTTTCGCCGTCAGCGGCACGAGCTTGTCCCGGCTGCGGTTCCACACCGTGAGCGCGTAGCCCGCGGCGAGCAGCCGCAGGCTCATCGGGCGACCCATCAGGCCGATGCCGATGTAACCCAGGCGCGGCTGTTCGCTCATTTCCTCCCTCCGCTATGGGTAACCGCGCCGCGATGCGCCGACCCGACCACCGCGGCATACTTCTCAAGCACGCCCGAGAGCGGCGCGCGCCGCGGCGCCTTCATCTTGCGCCTGCGCAGCTCGACGCGCGGCACGAGCAGCGTCAGCTCGCCTGCCGCGGCATCGATGCGGATGCGGTCGCCGTTCCTGACCAGGGCAAGTGCGCCGCCTGCCGCCGCCTCGGGCGACACATAGCCGACCATCATGCCCCGTGTCGCGCCCGAGAATCGCCCGTCGGTGAGCAATGCCACCTTCTCGCCCGCCCCCTGGCCGTAGATGAGCGCCGTGACGCCGAGCATCTCGCGCATGCCGGGGCCGCCTTTCGGTCCTTCATAACGGATCACCAGCACGTCGCCCGGCCGGTACCTGCCTCGGCGCACGACATCGGCGCAGGCCTCCTCGGAGTCGAATACGCGCGCCGGGCCCTCGAACACGAGCGTCTTCAGACCCGCCACCTTGATGAGCGCCCCTTCCGGCGCGAGGTTGCCCTTGAGCACCACCAGCCCCCCGGTCTTCAGGATCGGGGCCTTTCGCACCACGTCGCCGTCGGCCCCCGCATGATCCGCCAGGGCGGCTTCGAGCGTGCTGCCGGAGAGCGTGAGGCAGCCGCCGTGCAGCGCACCGCGCTCGAGCAGCGCCTTTAGCACGGCATACACGCCGCCTGCGGCGTGCAGGTCCTTCGCCAAATAGCGCCCGCCGGGCTTCATGTCGGCGATGAGCGGCGTGCGCTTCGCCACGCGCGCGAAATCGTCCATGTCGAAGCGGATACCGGCCTCGTGCGCAATCGCCGGGATGTGCAGCGCGGCGTTGGTCGAGCCGCCGGTGGCGGCCACTGCGGCGCAGGCGTTCTCCAGGCTCTTGCGCGTCACCAGCTCGCGCGGCCGCGGACCGCCATCGCGCAGCAGCCGCATCACCGCCGCGCCGGCGGCACGCGCGGCCGCGCCGCGCGCGGCGTCCACCGCCGGCAAGGTCGCCGTGCCGGGCGGCGCCAGCCCCAGCGTCTCGGACACCATCGCCATGGTATTGGCGGTGAACTGGCCGGGGCAGGAACCGAGGGTCGGCAGGCAGGCGCGCTCCAGCTCGTCCAGGTCGGAAGCCGGCATGTCTCCGGCGAGGACCGCGCCGACGCCTTCATAGGTGTCCAGCACGGTGACGTCGCGCCCGCGCCAGCGGCCCGGCAGCGCTGCCCCACCATATACAAATACGCCCGGGAGATCGAGCCGCACCAGTGCCATCATCATCCCGGGCAGCGTCTTGTCGCAGCCGGCAAAGGCGACGAGGCCGTCGTAGGCGTGGCCGCGCGCCACCGCCTCGATGCCGTCGGCGATCAGCTCGCGTGACACCAGCGAGTAGCGCATGCCGCCATGGTTCATCGACATCGAGTCGGCGACCGACACGGAAGCGAAATCGAACGGCACACCGCCCGCCTCGCGCACGCCGTCGCAGGCCGTGCGCGCGAACTCACCGAGCAGCGCGTTGCACGGGGTCACGCGCCCGTCGGTCGAAACGACACCGACGAAGGGCTTGCCGAGGTCGGCGTCGCCGACGCCCAGGCTTCGCAGGAATGCGCGGTGCGGCGCGCGGTCCAGCCCCTCGACCGTGACCCGCGAGGGCAGGATCGGAATGCTCCGCCGCGCCACGCTCAGTCGCCGCGCGCGCCCGAGAGCTGCACCACCTCCGACCATTTCACGACTTCTGCCGCGATCACCGCGCCGAACCCGACCGGCGTGCTCGGCGCGGGTTCGGCACCCGCGGCGATGATGCGATCGCGCACCTCGGCGCGCTTCAGCGCCGCGACGAAATCGCCGTTGAGCCGCGCGACGATCGCGCCCGGCGTGGTCACCGGCACCACGATGCCGAGCCAATCACCGGCCTCGTATCCGGGCAGACCCGCCTCGGCGAAGGTCGGCGCGTCGGGCGCGGCGAACACGCGCTTCGCGCTGCTCACCGCGAGCGCCTTGAGCTTGCCCGACTTGACGTGCGGCAGGGCCGACTGCACGTCGACCAAGGCGAGCGAGAGCTTGCCGTTGGCCGCGTCCGCCGCCGCGGCGCCATCGCCTTTGTACGGCACGTTCACCATCTGCACTTTCGCCATCAGCTTGAACAGCTCGGCCGCCAGGTGCGTCGCGGTGCCGTTGCCGCCGAAGCCGATGAGCATCTCGCCTGGCTTGGCGCGCGCGAGCGCCAACAGCTCCTCGAGCGTCGCTGCCGGCAGCGTGGGCGGCGCGACCAGCAGAAAAGGAAACTGCGCGATGCTCGTCACCGGCGCCAGGTCCGTCACCGGGTTGTACGGCATCTTCGCGTACAGGCTCGAGTTGGTGGCAAGCGCGCCCGAGCCGCCGAGGCCGATGGTGTAGCCGTCGGGCGCGGCTTTGGCGACCAGGTCGATGCCCTCGCTGCCATTTCCGCCGGGCTTGTTCTCGATCACCACCGGCTGGCGCAGCCGCTCCGCGAGCAGCGGCACCATGGCGCGCGCCAGCACGTCGCCGGGCTCGCCGGGCGCAAACGCGACGACGAAGCGGATCGACTTCGTCGGGTAGGTGGGCTGCTGCGCCGCCGCCGGCGCGATGCTGAGCGCGGCGCATGCGGCGAGCAGCCCGCGGGTCACGAGTCTCATGCAGCCTCCTTGAAGCGTGAAGGGTAGCCTGCGCAGGCCCGGTGCGCCAGTGTCGTGCGCCGGCGCCGCTCAGCGCCCGAGCGTGGCGAAGGTGCGTTGCAGGGCGTGCACCTGCCCCAGATAGCCGCCCACGTTCTGCCCGCCGCAGCGCTGGTTCGAGCCCAGCTGGAACCCCCGCTTCGCGAATGCCTCGCCTGCCGCCACCCCGCACAAATGCATGATCGCCGCCAGGTCCTGCTTCTGGCGCAGCGTGGCGTCGATCTTGCGAGCCTCGAGCGTGCGGGACACGCTCTTGTCGAGAAAGGCGGCCGTCATCTCCGCCGCGTGGCTGGGCACCACGCGGAAGTACAGCCCGTTGAACCAGCACGAGCGCCAGTCGTGCCACGGACCGTCCTCGGCGACTTGGTTGTCGTGGATGCAGTAGCGCTTCGCCTGCTGCAAGGTGCCGTCGGTGATCTGGTACATGCCGACCGCGCTCGAGGCCGGGCGGTAGACGTCGAACGGATCCTCGGTGAGCCGCCAGCGCCAGGGCGTGCGCGCGAGCGGGTTGCCCGCGCCCTCGACCTGCGCCAGCGCGGCGAGGAAGTCGGGGGTGATGACGGCGGTGGCGTGCGCGCGGAAGATCGGCTCGTAGCTGCGCCAGGTTTCCGCCGGCGCCTTGTCGAGCGCGCCGCTCGCCGGCGAGAAGATCTCCGTGGGCTTGCGCGCGAGTTGCACCAGCGCGTTGGCGGCGAGCCACAGCGCGACGGCGAGCGCAAGCGCGATGCCGATCTGCGACCAGAGCGGCGCGTGGCGCAGCCTGTGCCACGCCGTGCGCGCGATTCCGGGACGTTTGCTGCCTTTCAGTTGAGGACCGAGTAGCCCCGGTTGCGCAGGCAGTTCTTCACTACCCGCTGGCGCTCCTGCCGGGTTGCGGCGGCGCAGGCGCTGGCGCCGATCAGGGTCACGAGCAGCAGAGCGGGAAGGATCTTCATCGCCGCTAGTGTAGCCGCGCTCAGCCGATCTTGATCGCGTTGCCGCTACGCGCCGACGCCACCACCGCCTCGGTCCCCGCCACCACGTTCACGATCTCCTCGGGCGCGATCACGAATTTCAACCCGCCTGCCGCCGCGTCGGCGAACGCCTCCAGCTCCGCGCGCTCCTTGTCGGTCGCCGCGAAGGCGAAGCGCCGGACGTTGCCTTCGAGATCGGAGAGCTCGAGCGCGGTATCGCCGCGCAATTCCAGGGCTCCCTTCGCGCCGAACGCGTGCAGGCGGTAGAACCGGGTCGCCGCGTGCAGCGTCGCCAGGGTGCCGGTCGCGCCGCCCGCGAAGCGCAACAGGCAGGAGGTCGTGTCGTCGACATCGATGTCGAGCTGCTGGCGCTCGCTGATGGCGAGAACTTCGGTCGCGAGCCCGGCGAGATGCACCATGGCGTCGAGCACGTGGCAGCCGCGTGCGGTCATCGAGCCGCCCGGGCTCTCGATGCGGTTGGAGCGCCAGTTGCCCGGCGCGATCTGATAGCTCGGCGGGCCGGAGAAGTTGCCCTCGATATGGCGCAGCGCGCCGATCTCGCCGGCCGCGATGCGCCGCTTCATCTCGGCATAGGCCGGCGCGTAGCGCCGATTGAAGCCGACGTGCAGCGTGATGCCGGCCGCGCGGCAAGCCTCGATCGCGCGCTCCGCGCTCTCGCGCGTCAGGGTGAAGGGCTTTTCCACGAACACGTGCTTGCGGGCTTGCGCCGCCGCCGCGATCTCGGCGGCGTGCTGCGAATGCGGCGTCGCCAGCACCACCGCGTCGATGGCGGAATCGGCCAGCACATCCGCGTAACGCGATGTCAGCGCCAGACCGAAGCGCTCGCCGAGCGGTTTGAGTGCGGCCGGATCGCGGGTTACCGCCGCGACGAAGCGGATCTTCGGGCTCACGCCTTGAACCGACTCGATCAGCCGCGTGCCCCAGTTGCCAGCCCCGCAGATGGCGACCCGCAGCAAGCGGTCAGCCTTTCGCGAAAGACACCAGGATCTTGCCGGAGCGGCCGCCGCGCGCGGCGTGCGCCACCGCCTCCTTGATCTTACCGATCGGGTACACGGCCTCGACTTCCACGGCGAGCGTGCCGTCGGCCACCCATGACGTGAGCTCGCGATACAGGGCCGCGACCTGCGCGGGCGGGGTGTCCACATACCACTTGCGCAGCCAGAAGCCCCGCAGATGCACGTCGCGAAACACTGTATCCCGCCCGTCCACCATGCAGGGCTCGCCGCTCAGCACGCCGTAGTTGACCACCGTCCCGCCGTCGCTCACGCACCGGGCGAGCCGCTGCGTGGCCGAGCCGCCCACCGCGTCGATGGCGAGCGGCAGCGGCGCCTCGCCGATTGCCGCCCGCACGCGCTTGTCCAGATCCGGTCCGTCGGTGAGCACGACGTTGCCGCCGAACGCCTGCAACGGCTTTATCAGCTCCTCGCGACGCACGACGTTGACCGTCTTCACGCCTGCCTGACGCGCGAGCCGGATCAGGCAGTGACCGACGCCGGAGTTGGCCGCGTTCTGGATCACCCACTGCCCGGGCTTGGGCGCGACGAACTGATGCAGCATCAGGTAGGCGGTCGGCGGATTCACGCGCAGCATCGCGAGCTGCTTCGGGTCCACACCTTCCGGCAGCGCGAAGACCGCCTTCGCGGGCGCCTTGATGCGCTCGCGCCAGCACCCGGGGCCGGGCAGCAACACCCGGTCGCCGGGCTTTACGTGGCGGACCGCCGCGCCCGCCGCGGCGATGCGCCCGACGCCTTCCGCGCCCGGCGTCATGGGCAGCGCGGGCGGTACCGCGCCGTACTTGCCTTCGATGTTGAGGACATCAGCGGGATTGATCGGGAAGAACTCGGTCTCCACGACCACTTCTTCGGGGCCGGGCGCGCCGGGATCGGGCTGCTCGAGCACCTCGATCGCGGCTTCGGGTCGGCCGAACGCGCCTACGTGAGCGGCGAGCATGGAGTCATCGTATTGCATTTCTCACGCGCCGGCCAAGACATGCCGGATGCCCTGGGCGCAAGCGTGCAATCTCTGTTCGGCCATGCTGACCGTCGACGAGGTCCGCGCCGTACCGCTGTTTTCGAAGCTCGCGACGCTCCAGCTCTCCCGCCGCCTGGCTGGCACCATGAACTAGGCGCGGCTGGGCGTGTACAGCTCGATGCCGTTGCCTTCCGGATCCGTGATCCTGAAGGACGTGAATTCCGGTCCCGCCTTCGGCGTGGCATCGAACTTCTTCGCCCATTCACTGAGCGCCTCGAGCGATGGCACGCGAAAGCCCATGTGCAGCTCGTCGGGGCTGCGATTGACCGGCGCGCCCGAATGGAACGCGATGAGCAGGCCGGGCCCGCGCACCAGGTGCTCTTCCGCCTTTAGGGAAAACGTGCGCGCGTACCACTGGGCCAGACCGAGCGGATCCCGGGCCGGGATGTTCATGTGATCAAGACGGATGTCCGACACGGTGGATTGCCCTTCGGTCAAGGATTGCAGAGCGGCATCTTAATCCACGCACGGCCCCTTCGTTCGCAAACGAATCCGGCCAAGTCGTCGGCGCCATCAATCGGCTGCCGCCGAAACCCCGGATCCCCGTTCGTCTATCCGCCACCTGGCTTGCAGCGTGCGCAGCAGCGCGACACAAGCAACAACGCTCGCCATGAGCAGTGCCGCGAGCAGCACCGGGGCCTTCGCGCTCCCGGTCCAGTCGCGCAGCCAGCCCGCGAGCACCGGCATCAGCGTCATGCCGAGGTAGTACCAGGTGTAGAAGATGCCGAGTCCGGGGCCCCTGTTCTCGCGGCTTACGGCCTCGGCCGACAGCGACATGAGCGCGCCAGCCGGTATTCCGGAAATGATTCCCACCAGGACAAGACCTGCCTCAGGCAATGTTCCGGTGGTGATGACGACGAGCATGGCCGACGAGGCCAGCAGCAGCGCCGCGAGCGCCAGCGTGACATGCCTGGTGGACTGCAGCAGTCGCCCGCCGATCGGTACCGAGACCATCATCGTCCACATGAACAGGCTGGTGACCGAACTGGCGGCGCCGCGCTCGTAGCCCAGCGATATGAGCGCGCCCGGCATGAAGCTGACCACAAGAATGAACGCAGCGTTGTAGAGCGTCCAGGCCACGCCGACCACGCTGGTGTGGACAAGCTGCCGCATTGGCAGCCCGTATCTCAGCGGCTCGCCGTGCAGATCAAGAGGTGCGGGCGGTGCGCGGTAGAACAGCGCGGTCAGCAGCAAGGCCGCCAGCGCCGCGAGCGCCGTGACGTACATCACCGAGTTCCAGCCGTAGGCGGCCGCGACCGGATTGTGAATCAGCAGTCCGAGCGCGATGCCGATCGGCCAGGCCGTCAGCATGATGGCCAGCGCCGGCACGATCTCTTTCTCGAAGAACCACTCGGTGACCATCTTCGTGAGAATCACGTTGAAGATCGTGCCGCCCACGCCGGTGATGAGCCGGCCGGCATACAGCTCGGTCGCGTCCGCGGCAGATCCCATCACGTAGGCGCCGACCGTCATCGTCACTGCGCCGAGCATCAGCAGGTTCTTGTCGGAGATCGCGCGCGTCAGGGCGCCGCTGGGAATCGCGATGAACACCCCCGGCAGCAGGAACAGGCCGATCAGCGTGCCGACTTGCGCGTAACTGAGGCCGAAGGCGTCAATGAGCTGCGCGGAGGTCGAGGCGACCGACTGGAACTGGAAGCCCATCGCCAGCCGGACGAGAAACAGGATGAGCAGCATCAGCCAGCGCACGGGCACCTCCCTGGATCGGCTCGCACCCGGGCCCCACAGGTTCGAGATACTGCCGACTCGTGATTCCACGGACGGCGTCGAAGGATATACTTCACCACGCAGGATCAAAACAAAGAATCGGCCGTAGCAGACCGATTCGTTGCCTCACCCTTCGGGTCCGCAGGTCCCGCTTTTAGGGTACAGCCTGTACCACCCAGCGAGCTCGCCGGCGCGTTGCTTTGCGCAGCCGCGCATGGTACTTCTTGAAGCCCAGGAGATCACTTTAGAGGAGGAGGACGTCATGGCACTGTTCATGTTGATGGGAAAGTACTCACCGGAGGCGATCAAAACCATTATGGAAACCGGCTCGGATCGGGAGGCGGCCGCCAGGACGGCGCTTGAAGCGGCGGGCGGCAAGCTGCTCGGCTTCTACGGGATGTTCGGCCAGGACTACAACGTCGCCATCGTCGCAGAGGTGCCGGGAAACGCCGAATACATCGGGGCGATCGCTCCTGCGCTGATGGCTGGAACCTTCACGGCGTTCAAATCGATCCCGCTTTACAAGGCGAGCGACGTGGTGAAGGCCTCGCAAATCGCCAAGAAAGTAAGCGCAGCCTACACGCCGCCGACGAAAGCAAAGTAGAAGACGGACGCCGCGGCGTCGAAACGAAAAGGGCCAGCGCTTGCTGGCCCTTTGTATTTGGCGCGCCCGGCAGGATTTGAACCCACGACCCCTTGGTTCGTAGCCAAGTACTCTATCCAACTGAGCTACGGGCGCGAGGCCGCAGATTATAGCGGAAAGCCGTCAGAACCCCCAGTAATCCAGCCCCTCGGGCAGCGGCTCGCCGTGCGCGAGCGACGCGAGCTTGGCGTACTGGCCTTCGGCGTACAGCAAAGGCTTGCCCTTCTTGCCGAACAGCACCTGCTGCACCTGCCCGAGAAAGACGGTATGCGAGCCGTGCTTGAGCTTCTTCACCACGCGGCAGTCGAACGACACCAGCGCATCGAGCAGCACCGGCGAGCCGGTGGCGAGCTTGGTCCATTCGCGCGTGTCGAACCGCTTCTCGCCCGACTGCGCGCCGCTGAACAGGTTGGACAGATCCGAATCCTCCGCGCGCAGCACGTTCACGCAGAACGCCTTGCTCTTGGCCAGCGCGCCGTGCGTCGCCGCGCGCTGGTTCACGCACACCAATAGCGTCGGCGGCTCGGCGGTCACCGAGCACACCGCCGTCGCGGTGAGGCCGTAGCGATGCCCGGCGTGCGCTGCGGTGATCACGTTCACCGCGTGCGCCAGGCCGCGCATGCCGAGCTTGAACTGGTCGGCGTTGACCGGCTGGTCCATGCACGCGATTATTGCACGCACCCCCCGCGCATCTTTCCACGGAGCAGCCTATGGCTGAGCATGGCTTTCTGTACCAGGCGCTGATCTATCTCGCCGCCGGCGTGATCGCGGTGCCGCTGTTCACGAAGCTGGGCCTCGGCTCGGTGCTCGGCTTCCTCGCCGCCGGCATGGTGATCGGCCCCTGGGGCCTGAAGCTCGTCTCGAAGCCCGAGGCGGTGCTGCATTTCGCCGAGTTCGGCGTGGTGCTGCTTCTCTTTCTCGTCGGGCTCGAGCTCAACCCGCAGCGCCTGTGGCAGATGCGCCGCCCGATCTTCGGCATGGGCGGGACGCAGGTCGTCGCCACCCTCCTGCTGGTGACCGCGATCGGCTGGGCGCTCGATCAGCCGCTCCCCATTGCGGTCGTCGCCGGCATGGGCTTCGCCATGTCCTCCACCGCGATCGCCCTTGCCACGCTGCAGGAGCGGCGCCTGCTCGGCACGCCCGGCGGGCAGGCCGGCTTCTCGGTGCTGCTGTTCCAGGACCTGGCCGTGATCCCGCTCGCGCTGCTGCTGGCGCTGCTCGCGCCGGGCGCGTCGAGCGGCGGCATGGACTGGATGGCCGCCGCGCGGGCGGGGGTGGTCATCGCGGCGCTCATCGCCGTCGGCCATTTCGGCCTGCGGCCGCTGCTGCGCGTGGTCGCCAACACCGGCCAGCGCGAGATCTTCATCGGCTTTGCGCTGCTCCTCGTGCTCGGCATCGCGGCGCTGATGGAGAGCCTCGGACTGTCGATGGCGCTCGGTTCGTTCCTCGCCGGCGTCATGCTGGCGGAGTCCGAATACCGCCACGAGCTCGAACTCGACATCGAGCCGTTCAAGGGGCTGCTGCTCGGCCTGTTCTTCATCGCCGTCGGCATGTCGATCGACCTGAACCTGTTCCTGCGCACGCCGCTTCTCATCCTCGGGCTCGCGCTCGGCGTCGTGGCGCTGAAGGCGCTGCTGCTCTACCCGATCGCGCGCTACTTCGGCTACTGCGCGCCGTCCGACGCGTTCGTGTTCGCGCTGAGCCTGTCGCAGGTGGGCGAGTTCGCGTTCGTGCTGTTCGCCGCCGCCGGCAGCATCCTGCCGCGCGAGACCTACAACGTGCTGAACGCCGTCGTGGCCGTGTCCATGGTGGCAACGCCGTTCCTCATGATCCTGTACGAGCGCGGGATCGCCCCGCGCCTCGCCCGCGGCGCCGAGCGCGAGGCCGACGTGGTCGACGAGGCGCTTCCCGTGATCGTCGCCGGCTTCGGTCGCTTCGGCCAGGTGGTGACGCGCGTGCTGAACGGCCTCGGCGTGCACGCCACCCTCATCGACCACGACCCGAACCAGATCGAGCTGGTGCGCCGCTTCGGCTCCAAGGCCTACTACGGCAACGCCACGCGCCTCGACGTGCTGGAGAAGGCGGGCGTGGCGCGCGCACGGCTGCTGGTGGTCGCGATCGACGACAACGTCGCCGCGCTGCGCCTGGTGCGCGAGGTGCGTAAGCGCTATCCCGGGCTCAAGGTCATCGCGCGCGCGCACGGCCGCAGCGACGCCTTCGAGTACCTCGACCTGGGCGTGCCGGCGGTGCGCGAGACGTTCGGCTCGGCGCTGGATGCCGCGGAGGCTGCGCTGCGCGCGCTCGACTTCGGCCCCATGGCGGCGCGGCGCATCGTGACGCGCTTCCGGCGCCACGACGAGGAGATACTCGCCGAGCAGGCACCGCATCGCGGCGAGATCAAGCAGCTGATCGCGATGCAGCAGCGCGGCCGCGACGACCTCGAGCGGCTGCTGCGCACCGAGACCGAGGCCGTCGCGCGCAAGCCTAGCGCCGGTTGACCAGCACGATGCCGGCGCCGACGAGCAGCGCCGCGGCGGCGAAGGTCGGCGTGAGCCGTTCGCCGAGCACGGCCACCCCGGCAAGCACGCCGAACAGCGGCGTCATGAACGAGAACACCGCCAGCCGCCCCGCCAGGTAGCGGGTGAGCAGCCAGAACCACGCAAGGTAGCTGGCAAAGGCGACGATCGCACCCTGATACGCGAGGCTCGCGAGCGCGAAGGGCGAGAGCGCGACGACGCCGGGCTCGCCGAGCAGCAGCGAAGCGCCGAACAGCAACGGCACGGCCACCGCAAGCTGGTAGAACAGCGTCTTCGCCGCCGTGGCGCGGGAAAGCGAGGTGGTGCGGATCAGCACCGTCGTCGCCCCCCACAGCACGGCGGCCACCACGCCGCAGGCGTCCCCAAGAAGCGTCGCGCCCTGCGCAGCGCTGAAGCCGTCACCAAAGGCGAGCGCCACGCCGCCGAAAGCGAGCGCCACGCCCACCCATTGCGTACGCACGAGGTGCTCGCCGGGCACCCACCAGTGCACGCCGAGGGCGGTGACGATGGGCGCGAGGTAGATGAACACCACCATGCGCGAGGCCGCGGTGTACTCGAGGCCGGCGTAGATGAAGACGAACTCGCCGCCGAACAGCAACCCGGCGCCGATACCGGCCGCCAGCGTGCCGTCGCGGGAAAACAGCGGAATGGCGCGCCAGCGCGCCCAGGCGAGGAGCAGCGCCGCGGCGAGAAGCGTTCGCAGCGCCGCCTGCATCACGAGGGACACGTCCGGCGCCGTCAGCTTGATCGCCACCTGCTGGAATCCCCACAATGCCGTGAGCAGCACCATGAGGAAAAACGCCTGTGCATCCAAAGGCTTGCGGTGATCCATGGAAATTAGCTATGGCCTATGGGCGCGATGCGGACAAGTCATTGGATCGGGTGGCAAAGCGCCCGTAGAGTCGTAGCCTTAGTCAATCACTAACGAGGACTTGATAGATGTTTCCCAACCGCGAAGGACAGAGGGTACCCCAGGTTGCTTTCCGCGCGCGCGCCAACGGCGAGTGGCAAACCGTGACCACCGACGAGATCTTCAAGGGCCGCACGGTGGTCGTGTTCTCGCTGCCGGGCGCCTTCACCCCGACCTGCTCGTCCACGCACCTGCCGCGCTACAACGAGCTCGCGCCCGCCTTCCGCGCCAGTGGCGTGGACGATATCGTGTGCGTGTCCGTGAACGACGGCTTCGTGATGAGCGAGTGGGCGAAGGACCAGGAAGCCGCCAACGTGCGGCTGATCCCCGACGGCAACGGCGAATTCACTGAAAAGATGGGCATGCTCGTCGACAAGGCCGACCTCGGCTTCGGCAAGCGCTCCTGGCGCTATTCGATGCTGGTGAGGGACGGCGTGATCGAGAAGATGTTCGTCGAGCCGCAGAAGCCGGGCGACCCGTTCGAAGTGTCCGACGCCGACACGATGCTCGCCTACATCAATCCGTCGGCGAAAAAGCCCGACCAGGTGGCGATCCTCACGCGCGAGGGCTGCGGCTTCTGCGCGAAGGCGAAGGCGCTGCTCACCGAGATGGGCTACGACTACGCCGAGATCCCGCTCGACCACAAGGTGCGCACGCGGGTGGTGGGCGCGATCTCCGGCGCTCAGACGGTGCCGCAGGTGTTCATCAACGGCGTGAGGATCGGCGGCTGGGACACCCTCGAGCAGTGGGCGAAGAAGGCGGCGTAATCAGCGCCCCTTGAACGCGGGCGCGCGCTTCTCATTGAAGGCGCGCACGCCTTCCCTTCGGTCCTCCGTATCGACGAGGCGGTTGTAAGCCTCGATCTCGAACCGATAGCCGGTGAGCAAATCCATCTGCAGCCCGTAGTGGATGGACTTCTTCGCCTGGCGCACCGCGATGGGCGCGTTCGCCGCGATCGCCTGCGCCGTCTCCAGGGCGTCCGCCAGGGTCTTCCCCGGCTCGCACACCTTGTTGACGAGCCCCCATTCGGCGCCCTGCTCCGCGGTGAAGGCACGCGCGGTCAGGATCAGCTCCTTCGCGCGGCGCTCGCCCACCGCGCGCGGCAGGTTCTGCGTGCCGCAGCCCCCCGGCATGATGCCCAGGCGCAGCTCCGACAACGCCAGCTTCGCCCCCCTGGCCGCGTAGATGAAATCGCAGCACAGGGCCGTCTCCAGCCCGCCGCCGTAGGCATGCCCGTTCACCGCGGCGATGATCGGCACCGGGCACTCCATCAGCGCGACGAACGCCTGCTCGAACTGCGCGTGCTGCGTGCGCCAGGTCTCGACCGACATGCCGTCGCGCTCCTTGAGGTCGGCGCCGGCGCAGAACGCGCGCTCGCCCGCGCCGGTGAGCACGATGCAGCGCAGTTCACCGGGGTCGGCGGCGAGGCCGTTGAACAGCTCGAGCCAGTCGCGCCCCATCTGCGTGCTGATCGCGTTCAGCACCTCGGGGCGGTTGAGCGTCACGACAAGGACGTGCGCGCCCTCCTCTTTCAGGGCCAGCGTGGCGTAGGTCGTTTTCATCGGGGTCCTTGGTTGGAATCGGCGAAAGGGGCATCTATACCGTTCCTGTCCAACGCAGTCCAGCGGCGAACTGGCGTAATCTTGGGCATGCGCAAGGTGCCTGTCTCATGATCCGCTGCCTATTGCTTCCGCCGCTGCTCGCCCTGGCGGCTGCGGCCGCCGCGCACGAAGCGCCGGCGCCCGCGGCGCGCGCCGAGTGCGTGCCCGTGGCGGCGTGGGTCGCGCCGGGAGGCGAAAAGCTCGCTGCGCGCGACGTGCTGAGCCGGGCGGCCGAGGCGTCCGTGGTGCTGCTCGGCGAATCGCACGAAAGCGCGGAGCATCATCGCTGGCAGCTGCAGACCGTCGCCGCGCTGCACGCGCAGCGACCGGACCTGGTGCTTGGCGTCGAGGCCTTCCCGCGCCGGGTGCAGCCGGTGCTCGAGCGCTGGGTGGCCGGCGAGCTCTCGGAAAAGGAGTTCCTCGAGCGCTCCGACTGGCGCAGCGTGTGGCGCGTGGACGCCGAGCTCTACCTGCCGCTGTTTCATTTCGCGCGCATGCAGCGCATCCCGATGCTGGCGCTGAACGTGGAGCAGTCGCTGACGCGGGAGATCACACGCAAGGGCTACGACGCGGTGCCCGCGGAGCGCCGCGAAGGCGTAGGGCGGCCCGCGCCGGCGAGCGAAGCCTACATCGACTGGTTGCTGCCGGTGTGGGGCGAGCACGAGCGGCCCGGCGGCAAGCCCGCCAAGCTGGAGCGCGACGACCCGGACTTTCGCCGCTTCGTGGAGAGCCAGACCACGTGGGACCGCGCGATGGCCGAGGCGCTTGCGGCGGCCGCGCGTCGCCCGGGCGCACCGCTGGTGATCGGCATCATGGGCACGGGGCATGTCGCCCACGGCTACGGCGTGCCGCACCAGCTCAAGGCACTGGGCATCGCCAATCTCACGACGCTCCTGCCGTGGGATCGCGGCGCCGAGTGCAAGAACTTCGTCGCCGGGTTCGCCGACGCGGTCTTCGGCCTCGCCGAGCCGGCCGATGCGCGCGCGCAGGCGCGGCAGCGGCTCGGCGTCTACCTGGAGGCAGCGAGCGAGGGCGTGCGCATCCTCAAGGTGGAAAAGGGCAGCCTCGCCGAGGCGGCGGGCGTGCGCGACGGCGACTTGCTCAGCGAGATCGCGGGCGTGACGCCCAAGCAGGTCGGCGACGTGGTCGAGGTGGTGCAGCGCCAGGCGCCCGGCACCTGGCTGCCGCTCAAGGTGCGCCGCGGCGAGGCGACGCTCGAGCTGGTCGCCAAGTTCCCGCCGCGCGCCTCATGAAGGCGCGCGCAAGGGCGCTCGCGCTGGCGCTCGCGGCGGCGCCGGCACTCGCGGGTGCCGCGCAGCTCGAGCTCGAGGCGGCGCTCGATCCCGCGCACGGCACGCTGCGCGCGCGTGCCGTGCTCGTCGTCGGCCGCGCGGCCGCCGAAATCTCGCTCGCTGCGCGCTTCGCGGTGGATGCCGTCGCGCTCGACGGCCGGCGAGGCGAACTGGCCGGCACGCTGCGCGACGGCCTGCATGTGTGGCGCCTGCCGGCGGCGGACCGCGAGCGCCGTGTCGAGATCGCCTGGCACGGCGCGCTCGACCCGCTCGACGAGACGCTCTTGCACCGCGACACGCTCGGGCAGCCGCGGCCGGTCGCGGGCGCGCGCGGCAGCTTCCTGCCTGGCGCGGCACGGTGGCACCCGGCGCTCGGCGAGGCGCTCGAGGGTTACCGGGTGACGATCGAGGTTCCCGAGGGACAGCGCGCGCTGGTTGCCGGGCGCCT
Organism: Burkholderiales bacterium; assembly: GCA_035459025.1. Lineage (GTDB taxonomy): Bacteria > Pseudomonadota > Gammaproteobacteria > Burkholderiales > SG8-39 > JAABQT01. Next base: position 58,993 of record DATHYT010000027.1, read on the forward strand.
GCTCGAAGAGCGCGTGAGCGGCGCTCGCTACCGCGCGCGCTTCGAATACCCGCATCCGGCGCAGGATATCGACCTGATCGCCGGCCCCTACCGGATCGAGGACCGCGCAGTGCGCACCGCGGCGGGCAGCGCGGTACGCCTGCGCACGTACTTTCACCCCGAGATCGCGCCGCTCGGCCCCGGCTACCTCGACGCGGTGCTCGGCTACCTCGATCGCTACGAGGCCTGGATTGGCGCGTATCCGCATACGGAGTTCAGCGTGGTCTCCAGCCCCACCCCGACGGGATTCGGCATGCCCAGCCTCACTTACCTCGGCATCGACGTGCTGCGCCTGCCCTTCATCCGCTTTACTTCGCTCGGCCACGAGGTGCTGCACAACTGGTGGGGCAACGGGGTGCACGTCGATCCTGCGCAGGGCAACTGGTCCGAGGGCCTGACGACCTTCATGGCCGACTACCGGTACCAGGAGGAGCGCAGCGAGCAGGCGGCGCGCGACCAGCGGCTTGCCTGGCTGCGCGACTTCGCCGCGCTGCCGCCGGGCGAGGACCGGCCGCTCGCGCAGTTCGTGGCGCGCCACCACGGCGCCTCGCAGATCGTCGGCTATCACAAGGCGGCGATGACGTTCTTCATGCTGCGCGAGCTGATCGGCGAGCCGGCGTTCGACGCGGGCATCCGCGAGTTCTGGCGCGCGCAGCGCTTCCGCGCGGCCTCCTGGGGCGACCTGCAGCGCGCGTTCGAGCAGACGGCGCAGCGCGATCTCGCGGCCTTCTTCGCGCAATGGCTCGAGCGCACGGGCGCCCCCGCACTGCGCCTCGTCGAGGCGCGCGCGGCGCAGGACGGCGCGTCCTGGCAGGTGACCGCGATGCTGGCGCAGGACGCGACGCCGTACCGCCTGCGCGTGCCGCTGGTGGCGCACACCGATCAAGGCGCGCACACGGAGCTCGTCGACCTGCGCAGCGCACGCGAGAGCGTCGCCTTTCGCACCACCGCCCGGCCAAGAGCGCTCGAGCTCGACCCCGAGCTGCGGCTTTTCAGGCGCCTCGCGCCCGGCGAGGCCCCGCCGATCCTGCGCCAGGCGATGCTCGACCCGGCAACCGCCGTGGTGCTGGTCTCCGGCGGGGACGCGGCGCGGGCCGCACGCGCGCTGGCGGGCCGCGTGCTCGAGCATGCTCCGCAGGTGCACCCGGCTACCGCGGAGCTCCCGGATGTGCCGGTGCTGGCAATCGGGCTTGCCGCGGAGGTCGACGCGTGGCTGGCGCAGCAGGGGCTCGCGCCGCGGCCGCCGGAGGTCGCGGCCAAGGGCAGCGCGCAGGCGTGGGCGGCGACGCGGCGCGATGGCCGCGCGCTGATGGTGGTGTCAGCCCGCGATGCCGCGGCGCTCGAAGCGCTCGCGCGCCCGCTGCCGCACTACGGCCGGCAGAGCTGGATCGCGTTCGAGGGCGCGAAGGCCGCCGCGCGCGGCGTCTGGCCCCGCGTGCCGCAGCGCGTCAGGCTGGACTAGCCGCGCCCGCGCGCGCCGCGATAAGCATGGCGGAAGAGGCAGGAGTCGAACCCACCCGAGACGTCAGACGCCTCGCTCCGGATTTGAAGTCCGGGCGCCCCACCGGGGACGTTTCTCTTCCAGGGAAATCTTGCGCGCGCGGCGCACATCGCCCGCGCGGCGCGTATAGCCCGAGCTGTCGAGGTACTCCAGCACCTCGATGGTGAGATTGCGGCCGAGGCCGCAGCGGTCGCGGAACGTCGCCGCGCCAAAGCCGTGGTGCCCCGACTCCTCGTCCAGCGACGCCGCGAGATCGACCAGGCGCTCCACGGCGCGCGGCAGGAAATAGCGGTTGGGCGCGACGCGATGCACGCGTCCGGCGCGCGCCGCGCGCTGGAGAAAATCGGTCACGGCCTTCGGCTCCATCGCAAGTTGCGCCGCCAGCTCGTGCACGCGCGGCGGCTTCGTGCCATCGCCTTCGAGGAGCGGCGCGAACTTCTGCCACAGCGCTTCGTCCCGAGGCGAGAGCACCGGGCGATGACCCGGCAGGCGCAGGCTCGCGCCGTCCCGCACCAGGCGACCCGCGTCGACGAGAAAGTCGACCACGGCGACAAGCGGCGCGCCGGCTTCGGTGGGCCGCGGCCCGGCCGATTCCGGATGCGCGGCGTGCCACTCGCCTACGGCACGCTCCAGCGCGTTGCACTGCGCGTGCCAGCGCTCTTCGCGCATGACGTGGCGTACGCCGCGCACTTCGAAGTTGATCAGCCCCGCTGCGTCGCGAAACGGAACATGGAACGCCTTTTCGAACCATTCCACGTCCAGCATGCCGTCCGCGAGAAGCGCGTCGCGGACTTGCTCCGCGTTGAGGCCCGCGATTCGCTCGCGCCGCCCCGCGCCGCGTGCGGGCGGCAGCGGATCGACGATCCTGCCGGCGCCGATGAGGCGCTGCGTGCCCGGGTCGCGCAGCAGCAGCCGGTCGTCCTGCCATGCGCTCACGCCGTGCGCAAAGGCGAGACGGGCGAAGCGCCCGAACGGCGACAGGCGCGCCTGGAGCATGGCCGTGCCCAGGTGCACGCCGACCGCTCTGGGACGCGCGACCGGCGCCCCGAACCACGCTACTTCGATGTCGAGAAGCTTCGACACGGGAACCGGCCCGGCGTCGGCGATCACGTCGCCGCGCCCGACTTCGTCCCGCGAGACGCCGTGCAGCGCAAGCGCGCAGCGCTGGCCTGCCCGCGCGCGCTCCGCCGCATCGCTATTCGCCCGGAGGCTGCGCACGCGCGCCTTGCGGCCCGCGGGCAGCACCTGCACGTCGTCCCCGGCGGCGATCGCGCCCGAAGCCACGGTGCCGGTGACGACGAGGCCGAGGCCGTCGATGACGAATGCACGGTCGACGTGCATGCGAAAGCGCTGTCCTGACTCGCGCGGCGCCATCTCCCTGGCCAGTTCCAGGAGCCGCCCGCGCACGAAGTCCACCCCCTCGCCGGTGGCGGACGAGACCTTCATGATTTCCGTATCGGGAAGAAGCTCGCGCAGTTCCGCTTCGGCTTCGAGCAGGCGCTCGGGCGCCACGCGATCGATCTTGGACAGCACCGCCAGCAGCCGCGGCGCGCCCAGGTGCTCGAGGATCGTGAGGTGCTCGCGCGTCTGCGGCATCACGCCGTCGTCGGCGGCGACGACGAGCAGCGCAAGATCGATCCCGGTGACGCCGGCGGTCATGTTGCGCACGAAGCGCTCGTGCCCCGGAACATCGATGAAGGCGATGGGCTCGCCGCCCGACTGCGGCAGGTACGCAAAGCCGAGGTCGATCGACATGCCGCGGCGCTTTTCCTCGGGCAGCCGGTCGGTGTCGACGCCCGTGAGCGCGCGCACCAGTGCGGTCTTGCCGTGATCGACGTGCCCGGCGGTGGCGACGATCACAGCGCGCGGCCCTCCAGCTGGTGCGCAAACGCGGCCTCGTCCTCGAGGCAGCGCAGGTCGAGCCACACCGCGTCGTCGTGGATGCGGCCGATCACCGGGATCGGCAGCGCGCGTAGCGCCTTGGCGATCGCTGCGGGCTTCATCGCCGCCGCGGCAACGCGCAGCGCCGCGCTCGGCAGCCGATCCACGGGCAGCGACCCGCTGCCGACCTGGCTGGCACATTCTTCAACGCTCACCCGAGCCTTGTCGCCCGCATAGCGCTGTACGCTGGGGCGCAGGCGTTCGGCCAGCGCCGCGATCTCGCCCGCCGGCCGCGTCAGCAGCCGCAGCGTCGGCAGCCGCTCGCGCAGCCGCTCGGGGTCGAGGTGCAGCCGCAGCACCGCTTCCAGCGCCGCGATGCGACCCTTGTCCAGGCGGAGCGCGCGCTTCATCGGGTTCTTGCGCAGCGTTGCCACCCGCTCGCGCTTGCCGACGACAAGGCCCGCCTGCGGCCCGCCGAGCAGCTTGTCGCCGCTGAAGGTGACGAGATCCGCACCCGCCGCGAGCGCCTGCATGGGCGTGGGCTCCGCGGGCAGGCCGTAGCGCTCGAGGGCAACGAGGCTGCCGCTCCCCAAATCGGTCACGAATGGCAGGCCATGCGCGTGCGCGAGCGCGGCCAGCTCGCCCTCTGCCGGCGCGGCCGTGAAACCGACGACGGCGTAGTTGCTGGCGTGCACCTTGAGCAGCGCCGCCGTCGCCGGCCCGATCGCCTTTTCGTAGTCCGCGAGATGCGTGCGGTTGGTGGTGCCGACCTCGCGCAGGCGGCAGCCCGCGGCTTGGAGGATCTCGGGGATGCGGAACGAGCCGCCGATCTCCACCAGCTCGCCGCGCGACACGATCACCTCGCGCCCGGCGGCGAGCGCGTTCATCGCCAGGAGCACGGCGCCGGCGTTGTTGTTCACCGCCGTGGCGGCCTCGGCACCCGTGATGCGGCACAGGAGCGACTCGAGGTGCGCGTCGCGCTCGCCGCGCTCGCCCGCCTCGAGGTCGTATTCCAGATTCGACGGCTGGGCCAGCGCTGCGCTGCCCGCCTCGATCGCCTCGGGCGGCAGCAGCGCGCGGCCGAGGTTCGTGTGCAGCACGGTGCCGGTGAGGTTGAACACGCGGCGCAGCGACGGCTGCGCCACGGCGTCGAGACGGTTCAGCAGGCCCAGCACGATCGCGTCCCCGGTCGGCGGCAGCGCGGCGCCGGCCTTCAGCGAACTGCGGTATTCGGCGAGCAGCGCGCGCAACTCCCCGACCACCAGGGGGCGCCCGTGCCGGCCGATGGCCGCGGCAAGGCGCGGATCCTGCAGGATCCGGTCGACCGACGGGATGGCTGCGAGCCGCATGTGTGCATCGTACCGTTACAAGGTTATTCTAAGAAATATGCAGCTTCCGGCCCGACCCGTCGAACCCTCCTCGGTGCCCGAGGGCACCGACCTCATCGAGTGGTACTACGAGAAAGGCTTCTCCGACGGCCTGCCCGTCGTGCCGCCCACGCCCGCAAAGGTCGCCGCGATGCTGGAGGCGCTTGGCGGCGAGCCGGAGAAAGTCGAAGCGCGTGTGCCGCCGCGCTGGGGCAGCCTGACGCGCGAAGTCCTTGCAGTCAACATGGTGATGGCGGGCTGCAAGCCCGAGTACGCGCCGGTGGTGCGCGCGGCGATGCTCGCGCTCTGCGAGACCGCCTTCAATCTGAACGGCGTGCAGGCGACCACGCACATGGCGAGCCCGCTGCTCGTCGTCAACGGCCCGATGGCGAGGAAGATCGGCATGAACGCCGGCTGCAACGCGTTCGGCTCGGGCAACCGCGCCAACGCCACCATCGGCCGCGCAATCCGCCTGGTCCTCTTGAACGTCGGCGGCGGCTGGCCGGGCGACCTCGACAAATCGACGCTCGGCCATCCCGGCAAGTACACCTACGCGGTGGCCGAGAACGAGGAGCTGGGGCTGCTCGCGCCCTACCACGTGGAAAAGGGCTTCAGGGCCGAGGATTCCACCGTATTCGTGATGGCGGCGGAGCCGCCGCACAGCGTCACCAACCACGTGGCCAACGATCCGCAGGGCATCCTCGACTCGATCGTCTCGGCGATGAGCACCTTCGCGCACAACAACGCGGTCTCGAGCGGGCACTGCGCCGTGGTGCTCGGCCCCGAGCACGCGACGACCATCTCGAAAGCCGGCTGGAAGCGCCACGACGTCAAGCAGTACCTGTGGACGAACGCCCACAACACGTTCGGCCAGGTCGCGTTCAACCATCGCTACGGCAAGGTCTACAACCGCAGCCTCCCGGTCTGGTACGGGCGCGAGCTCGACTCG
>DATHYT010000028.1:0-40343 GCA_035459025.1 Burkholderiales bacterium
GAAACAACCCAGACCGCCGTCTAAGGCCCCCAATCGCTAGCTAAGTGGGAAACGAAGTGGGAAGGCACAAACAGCCAGGAGGTTGGCTTAGAAGCAGCCATCCTTTAAAGAAAGCGTAATAGCTCACTGGTCGAGTCGTCCCGCGCGGAAGATGTAACGGGGCTCAAGCTAGCAGCCGAAGACGCGGATGCGCGCAGCAATGCGTGCGTGGTAGGGGAGCGTTCCGTACGCCTGCGAAGGAGGATCGAGAGGTTCTCTGGAGGTATCGGAAGTGCGAATGCTGACATGAGTAGCGTTAAAGCGGGTGAAAAGCCCGCTCGCCGTAAGCCCAAGGTTTCCTGCGCCACGTTCATCGGCGCAGGGTGAGTCGGCCCCTAAGGCAAGGCCGAAAGGCGTAGCTAATGGGAAACAGGTCAATATTCCTGTACCTCGCTGCGATGCGATGGGGGGACGGAGAAGGTTATGCAGGCCAGGTGTTGGACGTCCTGGTTTAAGCGTGTAGGCGTGCCGCGTAGGAAAATCCGTGCGGCTTAGCTGAGACGCGATGACGACTGCCCTTCGGGGCGGGAAGCTGCAGATACCATGCTTCCAGGAAAAGCCTCTAAGCTTCAGTCGCAGTGAGACCGTACCGCAAACCGACACTGGTGGGCGAGATGAATATTCTCAGGCGCTTGAGAGAACTCGGGAGAAGGAACTCGGCAAATTGACACCGTAACTTCGGGAGAAGGTGTGCCCTCGGTAGGTGAAGGCGTACAGCCGGAGCCCAGGGGGGCCGCAGATAATCGGTAGCTGCGACTGTTTATCAAAAACACAGCACTCTGCTAACACGAAAGTGGATGTATAGGGTGTGACGCCTGCCCGGTGCCGGAAGGTTAAGTGATGGGGTGCAAGCTCCGGATCGAAGCCCCGGTAAACGGCGGCCGTAACTATAACGGTCCTAAGGTAGCGAAATTCCTTGTCGGGTAAGTTCCGACCTGCACGAATGGCGTAACGCTGGCTACACTGTCTCCTCCCGAGACTCAGCGAAGTTGAAATGGTTGTGATGATGCAATCTACCCGCGGCTAGACGGAAAGACCCCGTGCACCTTTACTGCAGCTTTGCATTGGACTGTGAACCGATCTGTGTAGGATAGCTGGGAGGCTTTGAAGTGAGGGCGCTAGCTCTCGTGGAGCCAACCTTGAAATACCAGCCTGGTTTGTTTGCGGTTCTAACCTAGCCCCCTATACGGGGGTGGGGACCGTGTATGGTAGGCAGTTTGACTGGGGCGGTCTCCTCCCAAAGAGTAACGGAGGAGCTCGAAGGTACGCTAGGTACGGTCGGACATCGTGCCTAAAGTGCAAGGGCAAAAGCGTGCTTAACTGCGAGACTGACAAGTCGAGCAGGTGCGAAAGCAGGACATAGTGATCCGGTGGTTCTGAATGGAAGGGCCATCGCTCAACGGATAAAAGGTACGCTGGGGATAACAGGCTGATTCCTCCCAAGAGTTCACATCGACGGGGGAGTTTGGCACCTCGATGTCGGCTCATCACATCCTGGGGCTGTAGCCGGTCCCAAGGGTATGGCTGTTCGCCATTTAAAGTGGTACGTGAGCTGGGTTTAAAACGTCGTGAGACAGTTTGGTCCCTATCTACCGTGGGCGCTGGAAGTTTGAGAGGGGCTACTCCTAGTACGAGAGGACCGGAGTGGACGCATCCCTGGTGTACCGGTTGTCACGCCAGTGGCATCGCCGGGTAGCTACATGCGGAAGAGATAACCGCTGAAAGCATCTAAGCGGGAAACTTGCCTCAAGATGAGACTTCCCGGGGGTTTAACCTCCCTGAAGGGTCGTCCTAGACCAGGACGTTGATAGGCAGGGTGTGCAAGGGCTGTGAGGCTCTGAGCTAACCTGTACTAATTGCCCGTGCGGCTTGACCCTATAACCGTGAGCATGGCAGCACGCTCGACGGACGCTTGGCGCAATCTTGCGCCCAGGCTTCACTTCATTCCGGATCGCGGCTCGTGCCGTTGCGGGTTATCCGCGCGCGGGGCGAGCCCCAAGTCAATCTGGCGGCCATAGCAGCCTGGAACCACGCCTTCCCATCCCGAACAGGACCGTGAAACGGGTTTGCGCCGATGATAGTGTGCAGTCGCACGCGAAAGTAGGTTACCGCCAGGCCATATGCAAGAGACAAACCCCGGGCTCGGGAGAGCGCCGGGGTTTTTCTTTTCTTGGCCCGGTGCGCAGCGTTCAGCGCCCGCGGGCAGTCGCGAGCTGCCGCTCCAGGTAATCCACCCGGTACTGCAGCGCCCGTATCTTGGCGTTGAGCAAACCCACGTTGACGAACGTGACGTCCTCGGCGGGGGCTTCCAACCTGCCCGCGTAGCCGAGCCACGACGAGTCGTAGAGCTTCACGTCCCGAAACCCCAGCTCGCGCAGCACGGTCGCGGTCTGCGCCGCGCGCACGCCGCTCTGGCAGTAGACGATCGTCTCCTTTTGCGGATCGAGCTTGGCGTACAAGGCCTGCAGCGCCGTACGGGGCTTCAATGCCATGCCGTCGCGGCTGTTTGCCTGTCGCAGCGCGAGCTTGAGGGGCGTTTCGGGGTCGAGCCAGTTTTCCTCGTAGGGAATATTGATCGCGCCCTTGATGCGTCCGCCGCGAATCGCGCGGATGTCCTGGCCCCTGAACTCGTCGGCCGTGCGCACGTCGAGGATCTGGACGTCGCGCCGCTCGAGCCGCGCGAGCACGTCATCGGTGGACACGGACACGCCCGGGGCTTCACGCAGTTCGAGCGCCACCGTCGCGCGCCGCGCTGGCTCGGTGGACAGGGGCATGCGCGCCGCCGCCCAGTCGTCGATGCCGCCGTGATACACGCGGCCCAAACGTCCGCCGAAATGGCGAATCGTCAGCAACGCGAAATAGGCTCCCGCATCGCCCTTGGTGCCATAGACGATGATTTCCTTGCCGAGGTCGATGCCGGCTGCGCCCAGGACTCGCGCGATCTGCGGCGCCGGCAGATAGTCCTCCCTGTTGTCGTCGCGCAGCGCGCCGGTGGCCGCGCCGATGTTGACCGCGCCGCGGATGTGCCCCCTCAGGTACTCGCGCTCGTCGCGCACATCCCACAGTAGCGCCCCGCGCTCGAGCGCAGCCGCAACATACGCGGTGTCAACGATCTCGCCCCCCGTCGACCCGCGTGCCTGGACTGAAAAGATTGCCAGCAGCACCGCGCACGTGGCGGCGACCAGCGGATAACGAAGCATGACGCCCTCCTTCTTCCCGCGCTTCATGGACTGACTTTGATCTCGTTCTTCACCGCGTGCACGCCGTAAACGCCCGCGGCGAGGCGCTCGGCTTCGGCCGAGAGCTCCTGCGAGCCCACCGTGCCGCGCAGTGTCACCACGCCCGCGACCGTCTCCACCTGGATGCCGCTGCTCCACAGGCGGCGATTGAACTGGATCTTGCTCGCGACCTTCATGGTGATGCCCTGATCGCGCCAGACGCTCGGTTCCGGCGGTGGCGCGGGCCGGGGCTCGGACTGCGGCTCGGGCTGTGCCGGCGCAGGCGGAGCGAGCGGGGCGGCGGGAGGCGCCACCGCAACCGGCTCAGGCTTCGGCGGCTTCGGTTTTTCGACCGCCGCGGGCGCTGCTGCCGTGTCGCGTCCCACCGGCGAGGGCGCCAGTGGCTTCGGTGTAACTACTGCGGGCATTGACTCGAGAGGCCTTGGCGCGGTTGGCTTGGGTGACGTCGTTGCCGCGGCTTCCGTTGCTGGCTTTGACCCGACGGGCCGCGGCGCTGGCGGCCTGGGTGACCGCGTCGCCCCTGCCTCCGGTTTCGTAGGCCTCGTCGTCGGCTCGCTCGCTGGCTCAGGTTGCTTGAGCGCTGGCTTCGGAGGCGACGCAGGGGTCGATACCGCAACCTTGGCGGGCGGTGCCGCTGCTTCGACCCGCGGCGGGGAGGCCTTGGGCGTTTCGGCCGCGTCCGGCGGGCGCGGTGGCGCGGCAGGCTTGGCCTCGGGCACTGGACTTACCACGGCCACAGGCGCAGGGGCGGCCGATGGCGTGTGCGCGCGCTGCACCCACCAACCGCCGAGCACGGCGCCGATCACGACCGCGACCAATGCCCCGAGCAGCACGGGCCAACTGCGGGCAGCCGGTGTCGCGGCCGCGGCTGGCGCCGGCACCGCACCGGACGGGGCGCCGATCGGCGGCGGCGGCAGTGGCGGTGGCGTTCCCGGGGCCGACCCAGCACGATCGCCGGTCCGCGCCGAGGGATTGCTGGGCTCGAACACGGCAGCCGGCAGGGTCGGCGCCGCGATGATGGTCTCCTCGGAAATCGCCGCGTTCGCGGGCGCCGCATAGACATCGACGATCGCGTCCCTGAATGCCCGTGCCGACGGATACCGCTGTGCGGGATCCTTGGACAGTGCGCGTGCCACTACTGCGTCATAGCGCTCCCAGCCCTTGCCCGGGTCGACCGTCGAAGGCAGCGGCGCCTCCTGGTGGCAGATCTTGTAGGCCACCTGCTCGGCGCTGCCGGTGAACAGCCGCACGCCGGTGAGCAGCTGGTGCATGACGACTCCGGCCGCGAACTGGTCGGCACGGAAATCAACCGGGCCGCCGGAATACTGCTCGGGCGCCATGTAGCCCGGTGACCCCATGACCACGCCGGTCTGCGTGAGCTGCGAGGTTTCGATGCGCGCGATGCCGAAGTCCGCGACCTTCAGCCGCCCGTTGCCCATGATGATGAGATTCGCGGGCTTGATGTCGCGGTGCCAGACGCCGGCATCGTGCGCGTGCTGCAGCGCCTCGAGCAGCTGCGCCATGATGCTGACGATGTCCGCCTCGGAAAAGCGCGTGCCGCGATTGAAGTACTCGCGCAGGCTGTTGCCCTGCACGTACTCCATGGCGATGTAGGTAACTGCGTCGGACTCGCCGTAGTCGTAGACGGCGACGATGCCGGGGTGCGACAGGCGACCGGCGGCGCGCGCCTCGTTACGGAAGCGCGCCAGTGCCATGCCGGCGCGTCCGTCGTCCTCGATGAGCTCCTTGCGCACGGTCTTGATCGCGACTGTGCGATCGATGCCGGGGTCGAAGCCCTTGTAGACGACGCCCATGGCGCCCCTGCCCAGGACCTCGAGTAGCTCGTACTTGCCGAGATGCTCGCGCTGGCTCATTCGTGGCGTCACGTTAGCGCGGGTATAGGATACGTGCAAACCATGACGTCACGCGTTCTCGCCGTCCTGTTCGCCGACGTGTGCGGCAGTACCGCCCTGTACGAGCGCCTCGGCGACCAGGGCGCCCTGGCGGCGGTCGCGTCGGTGATCGACGTGCTGCGCGGAGCGGCGAGCGACGCCGAGGGGCGCGTGGTGAAGACCATCGGCGACGAGATCATGGCGGTGTTTCCCGACGCTGCTGCCGCCGCGCGGGCGGCCGTCGACATGCACTCACGCGTCGCCCAACTGCCGCCGTTCGGCGACGCGCGGCTCGCGGTGCGCATCGGCTTTCATTTCGGGCCGGTGCTGGAGAAGGCCGACGACGTCTTCGGCGACACGGTGAACACCGCCGCGCGTCTCGCGGGCCTGGCGAAACCGGGACAGATCATCACCAGCGCGCCAAGCGTGGGGGCGCTGCCGCCGCCCCTGCAGGAGGCGACGCGCGACCTGGATGCGCTCGCACTGAAGGGCAAGCAGGAGGAGCTACGCGTGCACGAACTACTCTGGGAGGATGCAGGCGACCTCACGCAGACTGCGACGCGCGCGCCGATGCGGCGGGCCGCCGAGGTGCGCTTGAAGGTCATGCACGCCGGGCGTACGCTCTGCGTAGGCCCTGACCTGCCGGTTGCGCTCGTCGGCCGTGATCGCGCCAACCAGGTCGTGATCGCGCACCGCACCGCGTCGCGCCTGCACGGGCGCTTCGAGCAGCGCCGTGGTCAGTTCTTCTACGTCGATCTCAGCACCAACGGCACGTACGTGTCGCTCGCCGGCCAGGCGGAGATCCTGCTGCGGCGCGAGCAGGTCCTGCTCGGCGGCCAAGGGTTGCTGGCCATCGGGCATCCCTCGAGCGACGCGCGGGCCGAGATCGTGCACTTCAGCATGGAATAGCCCCGCCTGGGCGAGGCGCGCCAGCGTTGACTGCCGATGTCGCGCTCTCAGGCGGGCTTCGCGCCGACCAGCAGGATGTCCTGTCCCACGCCCGGACGACGTCGGTTCTCGCGGTGCTCGGCCTGGCGCAGGCACCAGGAGCGCAGTACCCGGGCCGACTCGGCGCCCGAGGCGGCACTGGCCCGGTAGATCCCCGCAGACTCAGCCGAGAGCGTCTCCAGCCTGAGCACCTCGAAGCCACAGGCGCGCGCGCAGTGCTCGAGCGCCGCGGGCGTGAAGATGTGCAGATGGCGCGGCGGCTCCAGCCCGCGCCAGCGGCGCCCGTACAGTTGATGCGCGCGCGCCAGCGCATTGGGCGTGGTCAGCACGAGGCGCCCGCCTGGGCGCAGCACGCGGCGGCATTCCTCGAGCTGCGCGAGCGGGTCGTGCAGGTGCTCGAGCGTCTGACTCATCGCCACCGCGTCGTAGCTCTCCGCGGGGTAGCACAGATCGGTGAGGCTGCCGATGTCCACGCTCAGGCCGTACCGGCGCCGCACGCGCTCGGCCACGGCGGGATCGAAATCGGTGCCCTGTACCCGCCAGCCCGCCCGGTGCATGCGGTGCAGAAAGCGCCCGGCGCCGGACCCGACCTCGAGCAGCCGTCCGGGCTTCGCGTCACCGAGGTACATCATGCGCAAGGCGCGGCGTTGGCGCGCCAGCCCGCTCGTGAGATCGACGGCGCGGCTCGCGAGCTTGCACGCGGTGTTGAGGGCGCTCAGGCCGAGCTCGGCTGCGCTGCGCGAGCGGCGGCCATGCGTGTGATAGGACGCGTAAGCCTTGATCAGGTCGGCGGCGAGCGGCTTGGGATCGAGCCACAACAGGCCGCAGGATTCGCGCGCGCAGCGCACCATGCGCCAGCTTCCAGGCGTACCGGCTAGATAGTCGGTGAGTCCCTCGTAGAGCGAAGCGCCCGCGCTGCCGCAGGCGACGCAGGTCGGGCTGGGCGCGCTGCGAATGAGCGTGCGCGGTGGCGTCGCAGAAGGCGTGCCCGGTCCGTTCATCCGCGCTAGTTTGGCACGGGGCGCGTGTAGAATTCTCGTGTCCCGCCGCGTCTTTGGAAAGGATTCCCCATGCGCATTTTGCTCCCTGTTGTCCTTACGACTGTGCTGGCGAGCGGCTGCTCTCTGGTGGATCTCACGCCGGCCGGCGCGGGCGTGCGCCTGGCGAGCGCCGAGGCGGTGGTGACCTGCACCAACCTGGGCCGGATCACGGCGGACGTGATTGCCAAGGTGGGCTTCCTGCCGCGCCATCCGGATGCGGTGCAGGACAACATCAACGTGACGGCGCGCAACGCCGCCGCCGACATGGGCGCCGACACCATCGTGCCGGCCTCGAAGATCGTCGACGGCAAGCAGACCTTCGACGTCTATCGCTGCCTGCGGCGTTAGCCGCGCCGCGAAGGGGAGGCGGGGTGCTTGCCTGCGCCGCCAATACTGTATATAAATACAGTACTGGCATCTCCCCATGGCCGTCCCGATCGCAGCGCTCGAAGCCGTCCTGCGCCGCCACCCCGTCTGGCGTGGCGGGAGCGTGGGGCAGTCCCCGGTGCGGACCGAGCCGAGCAGTTACACCGCGCTCGACCGCGAGTTGCCGGGAGGGGGCTGGCCAGCCGGCGCGCTGACCGAGATCCTGTGCGCAAGCCACGGCATTGGCGAGCTGCAACTGGTGCTGCCCGCCCTTGCTGCGCTGTCGCGTGCAGGAGGGCGCATTGCCTGGCTGGCGCCACCGCACCTGCCTTATGCCCCGGCGCTGGCCGCAGCCGGCTTGGACCTTAAAGTCCTGACCGTCGTCAGGGCGCCCGGCCGGCGCGATGCGCTATGGGCGGCGGAGCAGGTGCTGCGTGCCGGCACCTGCCGGGCGCTGCTCATGTGGCTGCCGCGCACGGGCTACGGCGAGCTGCGACGGCTCGCGTTGGCGGCGGAGGCGGGAGCGGCGATCGTCCTGCTGTTCCGGCCGCTGCCGGCGGCGCAGGAATCCTCGCCGGCGCCTTTGCGGCTGGCGCTCGCGCCGGACGGCGGGCTGCTCACCGTGCGCATTCTCAAGCGCCGCGGCGCGCAGCTGGCCGCGCCCCTGCGCATACCAATCCCGAGGCCCGTCCATGCTGTGGGTGGCGCTTTGCCTTCCCCGGTTGCCGCTCGAAGCCCGGCTGCGCGGCCGTGCCCCGTCTGAGGCGGCCGACGAGCCCTGGGCGGTGGTCGATCATCGCTCGGTGCTGGTCTGCAACGGCGCCGCCGAGGCCCTGGGCGTGCGCCCGGGGAATGCGCTCACCACGGCCTGGGCGCTCGCGCCGCAGTTGCGCACCCTGCCACGCGACGCCACTGCGGAAAGCCGGGCGCTGGAGGCGATCGCCACCTGGACAGGCCAGTTCACGTCGAAAGTTTCCCTGGAGCCGCCGCAGGGCGTGCTGCTCGAAGTCGCAGGCAGCCTGCGGCTGTTCGGCGGCGCTGCCCGGCTGATGGTGCGCCTGCGCAGCGGCCTCGCGGAGCTGGGCTTCGAAGCGCTGCTCGCCGCCGCTCCGACCGCGCGAGCTGCATTCTGGCTGGCGCGAGGCGGAGGAGAAACGCTGCAGGCGCTGCCGGTTGCCGCGATCGACCTCGAGCCCGAAACGCTTGCTCTGCTGCGCAGGGTCGGCGTCGGTACGCTGGGGGAGCTGATGCGGCTGCCACGCGCCGGGGTTGCGGCGCGCTTCGGCCCGGGGCTCCTGGTGACGCTCGACCGGGCCGTGGGGCGGGTGCCGGAAGCGCGCACCTTTTTCGCGCCCCCCGAGCGCTTCAGCATGCAGCTCGAGCTGCCGGCGCCGGTGATGGAGGCCGAGCGCGTGCTGTTCGCGGCGCGCCGGCTGTTGCTGCAACTGGAAGGCTTCCTCGCCGCGCGCCAGGCGGGCGTGCGGGGTTTCACGCTGCACTTGTCGCACCGGGATGGACGGGTGACGCGGATCGAGATCGGTTCCGCCACCCCGCATCGCGATATCGAGCATTGGCAGCGGCTGCTGCGCGAGCGCCTCGAGGCGACCGCCGTGAAGAGCCCGGCGGAGGCGATCCGCATCGAGGCTGCCGGGCTCACCCCGTTCTCCGGCGTCTCGTCCGGTTTGTTCGGCGATACGCGCAGCGAGGCGGAAGCCTGGGAGCGGCTGACCGAGCGCCTGCAGGCGCGGCTGGGCGGCACACAGGTGCATGGACTGGCGACGCACGCCGAGCACCGCCCCGAGCGCGCCTGGCGGACGCTGGCCGCCGACGCCGCGGCCGCGGACGACGCGGCGCCCGGGCCGCGCCCGCTTTGGCTGCTCGAGCCGCCGCGCCGCCTCGGCGACGGGGAATTCGAGCTGCTCGCCGGGCCCGAGCGCATCGAATCGGGCTGGTGGGACGGCGACGATGTGAGACGCGATTACTACATCGCCGCCTGCGGCAGCTCCCTGGGGTGGATCTTCCGCGGCGGCGAGGGGTGGTTCCTGCATGGACTGTTTGCCTGAGTACGCCGAGCTGCACTGCCTGTCGAACTTCTCCTTCCTGCGCGGGGCGTCGCATCCGGAGGAGCTGGTGTCCCGCGCGGCGGCGCTCGGCTACGCGGCGCTCGCGCTCACCGACGAGTGCTCGCTCGCCGGCATCGTGCGCGCGCATGTTGCGGCCAAGGAGCACAAGCTCAAGCTGATTGCCGGCACCGAGCTGCGGCTCGAGGACGGCGTGCGGCTCGCGCTGCTCGCCGCGGACCGCCGCTCCTATGGCGCGCTTTGCAGCCTGATCACGACGGGGCGCCGGCGCGCGAAGAAGGGCGTCTACATCTTGGCACGCGCCGACGTCGAAGCCTGTGCGGCGAGCGGCTTGCTCGCGTTGCTGCTGGAGGGGGACGCGCACTGGCTCGCCGGGCATTTCCCCGGCCGCGCCTGGATCGCGGCGGAGTTGCACTGCGGACCCAATGACCGCACCCGGCTCGAATCCCTGCGCGCGCTCTCGAGAGCGAGCGGCCTGCCGCTGGCGGCGGCGGGCGACGTGCACATGCACCTGCGCTCGCGCCGGCGGCTGCAGGACGCGCTCACGGCGATTCGCCTTGGCACCCCGGTCGAGCGTTGCGGGCGTGCCCTGTTCCCCAATGCCGAGCGGCACCTGCGCGCGCGCGTGCGCCTGGCGCAGCTCTATCCGCCCGAGCTCCTCGCCGAGAGCATGGCCATCGCCGGGCGCTGCACTTTCTCGCTCGATGAGCTGCGCTACGAGTACCCCGAGGAGCTGGTGCCCGAAGCAAAGACGGCGTCTGCGCACCTGGCGGAGCTCACGGCGCAGGGGCTTGCCTGGCGCTTTCCCGCCGGCGTGCCGCAGAAGGTGCGCGCGCTGGTCGACTACGAGCTGCGCTTGATCGCCGAGTTGCGTTACGAGACGTTCTTTCTCACTGTGCACGACATCGTGCGCTTCGCGCGCGGGCGCGGCATCCTGTGCCAGGGCCGCGGCTCGGCGGCGAACTCGGCGGTGTGCTACGCGCTCGGCATCACCGAGGTGGACCCGGGGCGTCTGCAGACGCTGTTCGAGCGCTTCGTGTCCAAGGAACGCAACGAGCCTCCCGACATCGACGTCGACTTCGAGCACCAGCGGCGCGAGGAGGTGATCCAGTACCTCTACGCCAAGTACGGCCGCGGTCGAGCTGCGCTCGCCGCCACCGTCATCTGCTACCGGCCGCGCAGCGCCGTGCGCGACCTGGGCAAGGCGCTCGGTCTTGCCCCGGAGCAGGTGGAGCGCGCGGCTCGCTCGCTTGCCTGGTGGGACGGGCGCCAGGTGCTTCCCGAGCGGCTGGCGGAAAGCGGCCTCGACTCGTCTAGCCCGGCCCTGCAGCGGCTGGTGACGCTGACCGGCGAGCTGGTGGGCTTTCCGCGCCACCTGTCGCAGCACGTCGGCGGCTTCGTCATCTCGCGCGGGCCGCTTGCCGAGCTGGTACCGGTCGAGAACGCGGCCATGCCCGAGCGCACCGTGATTCAGTGGGACAAGGACGATCTCGAGGCGCTCGGGCTGCTCAAGGTCGACGTCCTTGCGCTCGGCATGCTCTCGGCGATCCGCCGCGCGCTGGACTTCCTCGGCATGCAGATGCACGAGGTGCCTGCGGAGGACCCCGCCGTGTACGCCATGATCCAGAAGGCGGACACGATCGGTGTGTTCCAGATCGAGTCGCGCGCGCAGATGAGCATGCTGCCGCGCCTGCGGCCGGCATGCTTCTACGATCTGGTGATCGAGGTGGCGATCGTGCGTCCCGGGCCGATCCAGGGCGGCATGGTGCATCCCTACCTGCGCCGGCGCCGGGGCCTGGAGCCGGTGGTCTACCCCAGCGCGGCGGTGCAGGGCGTGCTGGAAAGGACGTTGGGCGTGCCGATCTTCCAGGAGCAGGTGATGCAGCTCGCGGTGGTCGCCGCCGGCTTCACACCGGGCGAGGCGGACCGGCTGCGCCGCTCGATGGCAGCCTGGAAGCGAAAGGGCGGGCTCGAGCCTTTCCGGGAACGGCTGGCGCAGGGCATGCGCGAGCGGGGCTATCCGCGCGAGTTCGCCGATGCCATCTATCGCCAGATCCTCGGCTTTGGCGAGTACGGCTTTCCCGAGTCGCATTCGGCCAGCTTCGCACTGCTGGTGTACGTCTCGGCATGGCTCAAGTGTCACCACCCGGCGGCGTTCTGCGCCGCGCTGCTCAACAGCCAGCCGATGGGCTTTTACGCGCCGTCGCAGCTCGTGCAGGATGCGCGGCGCCACGGTGTCGAAGTGCGGGCGCCGGACGTTTGCGTGAGCGCCTGGGACTGCGCGCTGGAGGGCGGCGCGCTGCGCCTGGGGCTGCGCCTGGTCGGCGGACTGGCGGAGGTGGCGGCAGCGAAAATCGTCGCCGCACGGGCGCAGGGCGCGTTCGCCTCGGTCGAGGATCTCGCGCGCCGCGCCGCGCTCAACCGGCGCGACCTCAGGTGCCTGGCGGCGGGTGGCGCGCTCGCCGGTCTCGCCGGGCATCGGCGCCAGGCACACTGGACCGCGGCGGGGATCGTGCAGGCCGCGGGCGTGCTGCGCGAAGCGCCCATTGACGAGCCGTCGCTCGCACTGCCGCCACCCAGTGAAGGCGAGGACATCGTCGCTGACTACGCGAGCCTGGGCTTGAGCCTCGGCCGGCATCCGCTGGCGCTGCTGCGTCCGCGCTTGAGCCGCCTCGGCCTGCTGCCGGCGGCGGCGGTCCATGCCCGTGCGCATGGCAGCACGGCGCGCGCAGCGGGGCTGGTGACTTGCCGCCAGCGGCCGGACACGGCGAGCGGCGTGATTTTCGTCACTCTGGAAGACGAGACCGGCTGCGTCAATGTGGTGGTATGGCGCGATCTCATCGAGCGCCAGCGCCGCGCGTTGCTGGGGGCGCGGTTGCTCGCGGTCGAGGGCCGCATCGAGCGCGATGGCGAAGTCGTGCATCTGATCGCCGGGCGGCTGAGCGATCGCAGCGCGCTGCTGGGGCAGTTGCTCGCGCCGTCGCGCGACTTCCGTTGAGTCCGCTAAGCCCCTGACCGCCTTTGACATTCCGCTACGTCGGGCTCCCGCGCAACCCTTATAATTCTGCGCCAATGTCAAAGCCCAATCCCACCGCGATCATCGCCAAGGACCTGGCGGACCTGATACCCGGGTTCTTCACGAACCGAAACAAGGAGCTCGAGCTGCTGCGCGGGGCGCTCGCCGGCGCAGACTTCGAGCAGCTCCGACACCTCGGGCATCGCATGAAGGGGGTTGGCGCATCCTACGGATTCACCACGATCTCGGAGATCGGCAAGCGCATCGAAGACGGGGCGCGCAGCTCGAACCGCGGCGTCATCGACGCTTGCATCGGCGAGTACGCGGACTACCTGGCAACGGTGCAGGTTGTCTATGAGTAGGTCGAGCGCCGATCGCCGGCACGCGCCTCGTTCAGCGCCGCCGCCGTTCCGCGTTCTGGTGGTGGACGATGACGTCGACATGGCAAGGTTCCTCGGCCGCTTGCTCGCCCAGGAGGGCATGAAGGTGCAGACCGCGCTGAGCGGGGAAACCGGGCTCGCCAGCATCGCGGAATCGCCGCCGGACCTGGTGCTGCTCGATGTCATGATGCCCGGCACCAACGGCTTCGACGTTTGCCGGCGGCTCAAGAGCGATGAACTGACCGCGCTGATCCCCGTCGTGCTCGTTACGTCGCTGGAAGACAGCGAGAGCCGGGTGCGCGGCATCGAGGCGGGCGCCGACGACTTCCTGTCCAAGCCGGTGAAGCGCGAGGAGCTGATCGCGCGCGTGAAGACGCTGCGCCGGCTGCACGAGACGCGCAAGGAGCTGGAGAGCCGGCGCCTGGCCGCCGAGGTGCAGCGCAAGGAAGCGATCCGCAAGGCCTTTTCGCGCTACATTTCGCCGCGGCTGGCGGACCGTATCGCCGAGGCGGCCGGCGAGCAGGGCGACCCGTTCCAGGGCCGTGCCCAACGCACGAATCTGGTCGCCCTGTTTGCCGACTTGCGGGGTTTCACGCGCCTGACGGAGAAGAACGAGGTGAGCGCGGTGGTCGGCATGCTGAACGAGTACTTCGCGATCCTGACCGAGGCGGCCTACCAGCATGACGGCACCATCTTCAACATGGCGGGCGACAGCCTGCTGGTCGGGTTCAATGTGCCGTTCCCGCAGGCCGATGCCGCCGAGCGCGCGTGGCACACGGCGCTCGAGATGGTGGGCCGGTTCGCGCCGGTGGCGGCCGGCTGGCACAGCACGCTCGGGCTGGAGCTCGGGGTCGGCGTCGGCATCTGCGCCGGCGAGGCCATCATCGGCAACGTCGGCTCCGAGCACTACGCGAGCTACACCATCATCGGCAACCCGGTAAACACCGCGGCACGCCTCATGCAGATGGCCGCTGCGGGAGAGGTCCTGGTTTGCGGCCCGGTATTCGAGCGCATCCGGCACCTGCTCTCCGGCCATCGCGTGGACGGGCGCGGCGATGTGGCGCTGCGCGGGCGCTCGGAACCCATTCCGGTGTTCGCGGTGCGTGCGGTGGCGGAGCGCACGGCATGAGAGTGCTGATCATCGACGACGATCCCGACCTGCGGAACCTGCTGGCGCACTACATCCGCCAGCAATGGCCGGAAGGAGAAGTCGAGGAGTACGACCCGCTGGAGCGCGACAAGCCGGACGCGCGCTTCGCGCTCGGCGCGTACGACGTCATCATCCTCGACTACATGCTGGGTCGCGGCGACGGCCTGCAGTGGCTGAGCGAATTCAAGAAGCGGGCCGACTGCCCGCCGATCATCTTCCTCACCGGCGCCGGCAACGAGATCATCGCCGTGCGCGCCATGAAGGCGGGCGCGGACGAGTATCAGCGCAAGCAGGAGCTCACCAAGGAGCGCCTGATCACCGCGATCCGCGATGTCGCGCACGACAGGATCGAGAAGACCGTGCCGCCGGAAGTCGCGGCGCGCATGGAAGGCCATATCCTCGGCGCGCGGATCCGGATCCCGGGGATCAAGGTGCTGCGCCTGATCGGCGAGGGCGGCATGTCCCGTGTGTACCTGGCCTCGCGCGAGTCGGACGACGAGCCGCTGGTGGTGAAGATCCTGCGCAGCGAGGTAACCCAGGACAAGCGCGCGCTGGCGCGCTTCATCGAGGAGTACAACCTCGTCGAGCGCATCAGCACGCGCCACGTGGCGCACATCCATGGTCACGGCGTATCCGAGGACAACGCTTACCTGGTGATGGAGTTTTTCGACGGTGGCGACCTCAACAAGCGTCTGGCCGGGAAGGCCCTGCCTGCGGAGGAGGCGCTGGGGGTCTTTCGCGAGCTGATGTTCGCGCTGGGCGACATCCACGAGCAGGGCATCCTGCATCGCGACCTGAAGCCGCAGAACCTGATGTTTCGCGCCGACGGCAGCCTGGCGATCGTCGATTTCGGCATCGCCAAGCACATTGACTCCATCGACCATACCAACAAGGGCGAAATTCTCGGTACGCCGCGCTACATGAGCCCGGAGCAGGTGCAGGGCCGGGCGCTCGACCTGCGCACCGACATCTACAGCGCGGGTGTGCTCCTGTACCAGATGATGCTGGGATCGCACCTGTTCGAAGGCGAAACCGCGGTGGAAGTGGCGCTGCATCATCTGAACACGCCGCCGCCCGGCCTTCCAGAGCGCCTGCAGCGCTATCAGCGCCTGTTCGACAAGCTTCTGGAGAAGGACCGCGACGCGCGCTTTCGCAATGCCGATGAGGTCATCGGCTACCTGTCGCGCAAGTTCTACCAGGGCCAGTAGCCCGACGCCCCTGCGTCGATGCGGAAAAAAATTTCTGTGCAGGAGTTGCAGCTCGGCATGTTCGTCGGCGAGCTGGACCGGCCATGGATCGGCACGCCGTTCCTGTACCAGGGCTTCGTGGTACGCGAACCGCAGGAGCTCGAAGCGCTCAGAAAGTACTGTCGCGAGGTGTACATCGACACGGAAAAGGCTGACCGTTCGGTGGCGCGGCCGGCCTCGCGGGCCGCGATTCCCGGGCTGCCGGGGACCGGGCGCATCGAGCACCGGGAGACCGTGGCAGTGGAGGTCGAGTGGCCCAGGGCCCGGGATGCCCTGGAGGGCGCCGGCACGGCGCTGACCGACGTGTTCGAATCGGTGCGCGTGCGCAAGCTGCTCGACGCAACCCAGGCGCGTTCGGCGGTGGGCAACATGACGCAAAGCATGCTGCGCAATCCCGACGCGCTGATGCTATTCGCGGCGATGCGGCATCGCGGCGGCTATCAGCTCGAGCGCGCCATGGACGTATCGGTCTACATGATCGCGTTCGCCCGCTTTCTCGGCATGGACGAGGAGGACATCGAGCGCGCGGGCCACGTGGGACTGCTGCAGGACATCGGCATGCTGGACCTGCCGCAGGAGATGCTGCAGAAGGTGACGCGGCTGGAGCCGGCGGAGTTCAAGATCATCCGCGGCCACGTGGCGCGCGGCCGGGAGGTGCTCGCCGGGACCAGCGGCCTGCCGGCCGACGTGGCGCAGATCGCAGCGCTGCATCACGAGCGCTACGACGGCTCGGGCTACCCGGGCGGTCTCAAGGGCGATGCCCTCGGCGTGATCGGCGCCATGGCGGGCATTGTCGACACTTTCGACGCGCTGACGGTGAAGCGGCCGTATGCCGAGGCGATGTCCCCGTCGAACGCGCTCAACCTGCTGTTCCGGATGCGCGGCCGCAGCTTCCACCCGCAGCTCGTCGAGCAGTTCATCCGCTGCGTCGGCTACTTTCCCGTCGGCAGCATCGTGGAGCTGAATAGCGGCGAAGTTGGCGTGGTGATCGCGCAGAATGCCGAGCAGCGGCTGCAGCCCAAGGTCATGGTGGTGCGCGATGCCGGGGGCCAGCCATTGCGGCCGCAGAAGTTCCTCAATCTGGCCAGGCTGCCCAAGGCCTCCGGCGCCGAGCCCTACCGCATTCGCCGCACCCTGGAATTCGGTCGCGCCGGGATATCGGTCGACGAGGTGCTCGTCGGCTAGCGCGGGCTAAGGCAGCGTGCGCCAGATCGCGCGCAGCTGCTCGGGCAGGTCCTTCGGCGAGAAGGGCTTTGACAGCACGCCGGCGGCGCCCATCTCCCGCAGCTCGTCGAGCTCGCGCTGCGACGCCTTGGCGGTGATGAACACGACCGGCAGGTCGCGCAAGCCGTCGGTTTCCCGCATGCGCTTGAACAGCGTCGGCCCGTCCATCACCGGCATCATCCAGTCGAGCAGCACGAGGTCGGGCTTGAAGGCGAGGATGCCCTCGAGCGCGACGGTGGGATCGCCGATGATCGACACCTCCATCTTGCCCACGCGCTCCAGCGCCAGGCGTGCGACGCGCTGGATGTCCTCGTCGTCCTCGACGTAGCAGATTCGCAGCAGCGGGCGATCAGGCATTCAGTCCTCTTTTCAGTTTGAGACCGCATCGGCCATCAGCGGCAGCTCGAAATGGAACGTGGTCCCGCCGCCTGGGCGGTCCTCGAAGCCGATGCGGCCGTTCATCATCTCGATCAGGCGCTTGCAGATCGCCAGACCCAGGCCGGTGCCGCCCTTGTGGCGCGTGGTGGTCGAGTCGGCCTGGGCAAAACGCGTGAAGATGCGCGAGCGGAAATCCTCCGGGATGCCGGGGCCGCGATCGCTGATCGCCACGCGCACCATGCCCTCGGAGCAACGCGTGCTGACCTCGACCGCGGAACCCTCGGGCGAGAACTTGGCGGCGTTCGAGAGCAGATTGGTCATCACCTGCATCAGCCGCTTGCGGTCCACGTGCACCTGTACATCGGGCAACTCGCCATGCACCTCGAGCGCGACGCGAAAGCGGTCTGCGAAGGACTTGTTGAGGACCAGCGACTCCTGCACCAGCTCGTCCAGGCGCATGCGCTCGGGCTGCAGCGTGAACTTGCCGGACTCGATCTTGTCGATGTCGAGCAGGTCGTTGATCAGGTCGAGCAGCCGCTGCGCGTTGCGTTCGGCAACCGATGCCAGCTCGGCGATCTCGCCGCTCGCGTCGCCCACGACGCCGCTATTCACCAGCTGCAGCGAGCCGATGATGGAGGTCAGCGGCGTGCGCAGCTCGTGCGACAGCGTCGAGGTGAATTCCTTCTTCAGGCGCTCGGCCTCGAGCTGCTGCGTGATGTCCTGGCACTGGGCGATGATCGACACCAGATCGCCGCTTTCGCTGACCAGCGGCGTGATCGTGAATTCGCACATGATCTCAAGGCCGTCGCGGCGCAGGCAGCGCACGCGCAGGCGGGTCACCGGCTCCCGGCGCGCGACGAATCCGGCCCACCATTGCGGCGTGAGGGTGGCCTCGTCGGCCGGGAACAGCGTGTTCAACGCGCTGCGGCCGATCAGCTCGAGCGTCGAGTAGCCGAGCATGTGCTCGGCCGCGGGGTTCATCTCCAGGATCGTGGAGTTGGCGTCCATTTCGATCACCGAGATCGGCGCACGCTCGGCGAACAGCGTCAGCTTGCGCCCGGAGGCCTCGACCTCCTGGCGTGCCTCCAGCAGGTCCTCGATCTGCTGCTCGAGCTGCTTGTTGAGGCGCGTATGGTCCTCGGTCAGGCGGTCGTAGGCGTGCCGCAGGCGGTAGCCGGAGAGGAATACCCGGTTCAGCCGGTAGGCGATACCGACGTTGATCAGATAGAAGATCGGCACCAGCACGGCGATCTCGGTGAAGAGCCGGTTGCCGAAAGTTCCCAGCATGTAGGTGAACGGCAGCACGATGGCGCCGGCATACATGGCGAACATCGGCCACGACGCGGCATAGGCGGGGATCCCGGCGGAGGTGACGCCGGCGAGCAGGAAAGCGAGGAACACCTGCTGCTCGTCGGGGTGCGAGGGAAAGAATACGGCGCCGGCGAAGCCCCAGGTCACGCCGCTGGCGAGCGCGCTGATCGCCATCCAGCGCATCCACTGGTCGGCCTCCACCAGCTTGTTGCCGCTGGCACGGTAGCCGTAGTAGAGGACGGCGCGCGCTGCGGTGACGAGCAGGACGAGGCCCCACCAGAACAGCACCAGGTCGCGGGTGCGCTGGTCCCAGAGCTCGTAGGTGGCGATACCGCCGAGCAGCAGGTGGGCGAGCATGCCGAGCGGCATCTGGCCGTAGAGCTGCTCGACGCGGTCCGCAAGTACGCGCTGCGGGTCGGCGTGGCCCGGCGCATCTTCGGCGCGAGCGGAAGCCTCGCGCGTGGGCGCCAGAGTGACGGGTGCTGCGCTTCCGGAAGTCATCGTTGGGCGGGACTCGCCCCCCGATTATATCGGCTGCCGCGAAGTGCCGAGGCCGCGGCTACAGCCCGCGACCGTTTCGAATCACGCCGACCGCGACGCCTTCGATGGTGAGGGGATCACGGCGCAGGTCCACGTCGATCGGCGTGAAATCCGGATTCTCCGGCAGCAGCTGCACCGCGTGCCCACGGCGCCGGTAGCGTTTCACGGTGACCTCGTCGGCGAGCCGGGCAACCACCACCTGGCCGCTGCGCGCTTCCTGCGTACGGTGCACCGCGAGGAGATCGCCCTCGAGAATGCCGGCGTCGCGCATCGACATGCCGCGCACGCGCAACAGGTAGTCGGCGCGCGGCGTGAACAGGTTGGGATCGACCTGATAGCGACCCTGCAGGTGCTCCTCCGCCAGGATCGGACTGCCCGCGGCGACGCGGCCCACCACAGGCAGCTCCATCAGGCGGCCATGGCGCGGCGCGGATTTTTCCTTTACGCGCAGGCCGCGCGACGCGCCCTGCAGGATCTCCAGCGCGCCCTTGCGCTCCAGCGCGCGCAGGTGCTGCTCGGCGGCGTTCACCGAGCGAAAGCCCATCTTCTCCGCGATTTCCGCCCGCGTCGGCGGGAAGCCCGAGGATTCGGTGAGCTCGCGGATCAGCTTCAGAATCTCGCCCTGTCGTTCGGTCAGCGGTTCGATGGCGCCCATGCGGTTCCCCAAGATACTGTGTCTCCTTACAGTGATGGAAGTATATCCAGTATCCGGCGGCGCGCAAGTAGAATGGCCCATGGCGGCAATCGCTGTGCACGGGGGTGCGGGGCGCTGGATGGCCTCTGATCGCACGCTGGCCGTCGCCGGTGTGGCGCGCGCCGCGGCCGTGGGCTGGCACGTGCTGGCCGCAGGGGGCAGTGCCTTCGATGCCGTTGTCGAGGCGGTCGCGAGCCTTGAGGACGACCCGATTTTCAACGCCGGCACTGGCTCGGTCCTGAACGCACGTGACGACGTGGAAATGGACGCCAGCGTGATGGCGGGCGACACGCTTGCCGCCGGCGGCGTCGCCTGCATCCAGAGGGTGCGCAATCCCGTGCTGGTGGCAAAGCGCGTGCTTCAGGTGAGCGACTGCGTCCTGCTGGCAGGGCCCGCGGCGACCGCGTTCGCGCGGGAGCAGGGCTTCGAGGACTACGATCCGGGCCGGCCGCGCGCCGCGCACGCCGGCCGGCGCGGCGGCACCGTCGGCGCGGTGGCCCTGGACGATGCTGGGCGCCTGGCCGCGGCGACGTCGACCGGCGGGCGCGAAGGCAAGCCGCCGGGGCGCGTGGGCGACTCGCCAGTCCCGGGTGCCGGCAATTACGCGGACGCGGCCGCCGCAGTGTCGGCGACCGGGTGGGGCGAGCAGATGCTGCGCTACGTCACGGCCAAGGATGTCGCGACGAGGATCGCGCGCGGCGCGCTGCCCGAGCCAGCGCTGCGTGAAGCGCTCGACGATATGGCGCGCCGCTTCGGCGAGCCGATCGGCGCCATCGCGCTCGATGCGCGCGGCCGCCTGGGCGTCGTGCACGGCACAGAGGCGATGCCGCACGCCTGGCGGCGCAGCGGCGAACCTGAGGTTACCGCCCGTTTCGCCGCCGGTAGAATCCCCGCATGATCATCCGCTCGCTGCTCGACACCGACCTGTACAAGTTCACCATGATGCAGGTGGTGCTGCATCACTTTCCGGGCGCGCAGGTCGAGTACCGCTTCACCTGCCGCACGCCGGGCGTGAATCTGGTGCCGCACCTCGAGGAGATCGGCGCGGAGATCGCGGACCTGTGCCGGCTGCGTTTTCGCGATGAGGAGCTCGCCTACCTGCGCGGGCTGCGCTTCATGAAGTCCGACTTCGTCGATTTTCTCGGGCTGTTCCAGTTCAACCAGAAATACATCCGCCTCGCGCCGCTCGGCAAGACGGGCGAGGTCGACATCACCATCCGGGGGCCGTGGCTGCACACCATCCTGTACGAAATTCCGGTGCTGGCCATCGTGTCGGAGGTGTACTTCCGCCGCACGCAGCCCGGGGCGGACCTTGCGGAGGGCCGCAAGCGCCTGGCGCAGAAGATCGCGCTGGTACGCAAGGTCGAGCCCGAGCTCGAGTTCCGGATCTCGGACTTCGGCACGCGCCGGCGCTTTTCGCTCGCCTGGCACGAGGAAGTGGTCCAGACGCTGAAAAGCGAGGTGCCGCAGTATTTCGCGGGGACCTCCAACGTGCTGCTGGCGATGCAGCACCGCGTGACGCCCCTGGGCACCCTGGCGCACGAGTACATGCAGGCCTGCCAGGCGCTGGGGCCGCGGCTGCGCGACGCGCAGGTGTTCGCGCTCGACAAGTGGGCGCAGGAGTACCGCGGCGACCTCGGCATCGCGCTCTCGGACACCTACGGCACGGACGCCTTCCTGCGCGACTTCGACCTGTATTTCTGCAAGCTGTTCGATGGCGCGCGCCACGACTCGGGCGACCCGTTCGCCTGGGGCGAGAAGATGATCGCGCACTACCAGAAGAACCGCGTCGACCCGCACACCAAGACGCTGATCTTCTCCGACCAGCTGTCGTTTCCGCTCGCGATCGAGATCGCGCGGCGCTTCCACGGCCGGGCGCGCACCGCGTTCGGCATCGGCACCAATCTCACCAACGACGTGGGCTTCGAGCCGATCAACATCGTCATCAAGATGACCGGGTGCAACGGCCAGCCGGTGGCCAAGCTTTCCGACGCCCCGGGCAAGACGGTGAGCACCGATCCGGGCTACCTCGCGTACCTGCGCCGGGTGTACGGGCTGGAGCCAGCGCCCCGTTGACGGGCCAGGGCCGCACCGCGGTCGCCGTGCTGGCGACCGTGTTCCTGTTCAACCTGCTGGGCCGTGGCAGCGGCGATACGTATGCCGTGTTCCTCCTGCCGCTGGAGCGCGAGTTCGGCTGGGCACGCTCCCAGCTCACCAGCGTGTACTCGATGTACTTGCTGGTGGGCGCGTTCATGGCGCCGCTTGCCGGAACGCTGTTCGACCGCTTCGGCCCTCGCGTCACCTACAGCGGCGGGCTGCTGTGCCTGTCGGTGGCGTTCTTCCTCGCGTCCACGCTCGGCAATCTGTGGGAGTTCTACCTGTTCATCGGCGTGACCATCGGCGTGGGCGTGGGCCTGGTCGGCATGGTGCCGGCGTCGGCGCTGCTCACGCGCTGGTTTCGCGCGCGCCTGTCGAGCGCCATCGGCATCGCGTTCTCGGCCACCGGCACCGGCGTGCTGCTGTTCGTGCCTTTCTCGCAATGGCTGATCGGGCAGCTGGGCTGGCGCGGCGCCTACCAGGTACTCGCCGGCCTGGTCTTCCTGGCGGTGCCGTTCGCGCTGTTCGTCGTGCCCTGGCGCCTGTACGTAGCGGGCCTGCAGGACAGCGTAAGTGGACTGCGCGCGCGCGCCGGCGGCGAGGGCGTGACGGTGCGCGCGGCCGTGCGCACGCGCACCTTTTGGGCGCTGGTGCGGGTGTTCTTCTTCACCGCCACCGCCATGTTCATCGTGCTGGTGCAGGCGGTGGTCTACTTCATCGATCTCGGCTTCTCGCCCATCACGGCGGCCACCGCGTTCGGCGTCGTGGGCATGCTCTCGGTCGTCTCGGTGTCGACAAGCGGCCTCGCCGCCGAGCGCTTCGGCTACCGCAACACGGTAAGCGCGAGCTTCGCCGGCACCGCGCTGGGCGTGGGGCTGCTCGCCGTGATGTCGGCATGGCCGTCGGGCACGCTGCTTGCGATCTTCGTCGGGGTGTTCGGGCTGTGCATGGGCGTACGCGGCCCGATCGTCTCGTCCATCGCCACGCGCCGCTTCGCCGGCCCCAAGGTGGCCACCATCTACGGCCTGATCTATGCCGCCAACGCCGTCGGCGCCGCGTTCGGCTCGCTGATGGGTGGCGTGCTGCACGACCTGAGCGGCGGCTACCGCGCCGGCTTCGCGCTTTCGGTCTGCGCCGTGGGACTGGCGGTGGCGCCGTTCTGGACCGTGAAGGAGCTCAGGGAGTTCCGCTAGCGATGGCGCGCATGCGCTCGAGGCGCTCGCGCAGCGTGCAGCCGCGCAGGTCGGCGGCGCCGCGCTCGGTGACGATGACCCCGGCTTCGCTGCGCGGCGTGGCCACCGGGCCCTGCAGCGTTTCGACGATGCGGGCGGCGGGCAACAGCATCAGCGAGACGCCGCCCGGCGATTGATTGGCGGCGCGCACGAAATCGAGCGCGCCGCCGACTGCGCCGAGGTAGCTGCCCTTGGCCACCTCGGCGTTCACCTGGCCCGTGGTGTCCACCTCGATGGCGGAGTTGATCGCCACGAAGCGCTCGATGCCGCCGAGGACTCGCGCGTTGTGCGTGTACTCGATCGAGCGCAGGCGCAGCTTCGGGTTCTCGTGCGCAAAATCGAACAGCCGGCGTGTGCCCATCAACGTGCCGCCCTGCACGCCGGCGACCACGCCCTTTTGCATCAGCGCGGCAACGCCGTCGCCGACCGAGCCGGAGTGGATGCGCAGGTCTTTTCGATCGCCGAGGAGCTGCAGCACGGCGTCGGGCAGGGCGCCAAGTCCGGTCTCGAGGGTGGCGCCGTCGGGGATGAACTCGAGTGCGTTGCGGGCGATGGCGAGCTCCTGGGGGCCGGGCGCGCCGTAGGGCAGGGTGACGGGCTCGCGCGAGGTCTCGATCATGGAAGCGAAGTCCGACTTCTTCAGTAACCGCTCGCTGAAGGTCCAGGGCACGCGCTCGTTCACCTCGGCGATCACGCTGCGGCACACCTCGAGCGCCGGCACCAGGTATTCCGCCGACAGCCCGAGGCTGTACTCGCCCCTCGCGTTCGGCGGGCTGACCTGGACGAGCACGACGTCGGCCCTTATCCGCTTCTGCCGAATGAGCGTTGCCAGTTGCGAGTACGGGTGCGGGTGGATGTCGAGCACGCCCGCATCCGCGAGCTTGCGGTTGAGTCCCGAGCCGCAGTAGGCCGTGAGGCGAAGATGATCTGCGTGCTCCGGCTTTACCGTTCCCGACCAGTTCACGCCCATGAAGAGCGTCGCGCCGGTGTATTCGGCGCGCTGCGCGACCAGCGCCTCGACGAGCGTCTGCGGCTCGGCGCAGGCCTGCCCGAAGATCACTCCGTCGCCGGGGCGAATCCACCGCGAGAGCTGCATGCGGCCGATGCTAACATCGCCCCAGGGAGGCACGATGCTCGACGACAAGGCGCAGGACCTGATCTTCCGCGAAGCGCACACGCCGCAAGGCTTTCTCGACTCGCCGGTACCGGACGCGAAGCTGAAACAGGTCTACGACCTGATGAAATGGGGCCCCACCACCATGAACACGCAGCCGATGCGCATCGTGTTCGTGCGCTCGAAGGCGGCGAAAGAGAAGCTTGCGCCCGCGCTCAGCTCGGGCAACCTCGACAAGACGATGAAGGCGCAAGTGACGGCGATCATCGCCTATGACTCGCGCTTCTACGAGAACCTGCCGAAGACCTTTCCCAACAACCCGAAGGCAAAGGACAACTTCGCAGGCGAAGAGAAGAAGGCCTCGAACGACCGCGTCGCGCTGCGGAACGGCTCGCTGCAGGGCGCCTACTTCATCATCGCCGCGCGCGCGCTCGGCCTGGACTGCGGCCCGATGTCCGGTTTCGACAACGCCAAGGTGGACGCGGCGTTCTTTCCGGACGGGCGCTGCAAGTCGAACTTCCTCATCAACCTCGGTGAGGCCGACCCGGCGAAAGTGTTCCCGCGCAACCCGCGACTGAGCTTCGACGAAGCCTGCCGCATCGAGTAGGACTAGGCGACGCGCAACGTCCCGTCGACGCAGGTCACTGCCTCCCCGCCGATCTCGATCGCATCGGCGGTGACGCGCACCGCCACGCGCCCGTCACGTCCTACCTGCATGCCCTGGCGCGCGGTGTACGAGGCGCCGAACTCCTTCAGCAGCCCGGTTTCGCGCAGAAAAGCGCCGACGGAGACGTTGCCGCTGCCGCACACCGGGTCCTCGGGAATGCCGTGCGCGGGAGCGAAAGAGCGCACGTGGATCGGCGCCGCCTTGTTCCCGGTACGCCCGAACACCGTGACGCCGGTCGCATCCAGCGCATCGCTGAGCTCGGCGATGGCCGTCATGTCCGGCGCCAAGCCATCGACCGCGCCGGCGTCGCCGAGGTCGACCACGACCCACACCGGCCCGACATCCACCCGTAACGCGCGCGCGTTGCCGAAGAGCGGCACGGTGGCGGCGGAAACCTTCGGCGCGGGTGCGCGCACGTAGATGCGCTGCTCCTCCAGCGCGAGCTCGAGAATGCCCGCACCGCATTCCTGCCGCAGCGTGCCGTTGCTGGCCTTGACGAAACCGCTTTCGAGCGCGGCGTGCGCGCTTCCCACCGTCGGATGCCCGGCGAACGGCAGCTCCCGGCGCGGCGTGAAGATGCGCAGCCGGTAGTCGGCCGCGGACTGGGTCGGCCTGAGCAGGAACGTGGTCTCCGAAAGATTGGTCCACGCCGCGATGCGTTGCATCTGTTTGGCATCGAGGCCCTCGGCGCCGATCACGACCGCCACCGGATTGCCGAGGAACGGTCTGCCGGTGAACACGTCCACTTGCTTGAAGGGGAGTTGCGTCATCGCTTCCTGGGCGTTGCGCCCTTGCTGTCGAATTCGTAGTGCAGCACCAGAAGATCGCGCACTGGGCTGTCAAGGCGCAACTTTATCGTCCATTCGCCGAGCATCTCCAGATCCAGCCGTGCCTTGTACTCGCCCGGCTTCGCGCCGGGCCTGGCGCGGGCAGGCCGGACGTTGTGCGCCATGGGCATCGTGGGCATGTCCGCAGCCACCGCCATTTCCGCGCCGGCGAGCGGCCGGCCGCCGCGGCTGAGCGTGATGATGCAGTCGTAGACGAAATCCTCGCCGGTCGCCTTGCAGCGCAGCTCGGCCTGGGGAGATTGCGCGTGCGCAAGCAGGGGAGCGGCAAAGAAGATCAGGAAAAGCGCTGCTTGAGCCATTGGACAATCCTTTCGTCGAGCAGGCCGCGCGGCCGGTAAATCAGCACTACGGCCACCAGGCCGCCGAACACGATCATGCGATAGCCCTGGAAAATCCGCGTGCTCTCCAGCACGCCGATGTCCAGGAGCACGCCCAACAGCGGCCCGAACGCGGTACCGAGACCACCGATGAGCGCGTAGGCGAGGCTGTGCACGCCGAGCATGATGTCGAAGTTTCGCGGCTCGATGTAGGTATTGTGGTGCGCGTACAGCACGCCTCCCAACGCGGCGAGCGCACCCGCCGCTGCGGCGACGGCAAGCTTAACGCGCTGCACGTCGATGCCCACGGATGCGGCGAGCTCCGGATCCTCACCGACGCCACGCAGCGTGGCGCCGAGCTTCGAGCGCTCGACAACGAGCAACAGCGCCAACACCAGCGCCAGCAGCACGCCGACGATGCCGAGATAGTGCAGCGGCTCGATGCCGTGCTCGAAGATCCAGCGGATGCCGCGGAAGCCCTGCGTCCCGTCGGGGCCGGCGAGCTCACCGTCAACCTTCCGGCGCCAGTGCAGCAGCTCGAATAGGATGCGCGCCATCTCGGCGGCGGCCAGCGTCGCCATGGCGAAATAGAGCCCCCGCAGCCGCAACGTGGGCAGCGCGACCAGCAATTGGGCGAGGGCGCCGAGCCCCATGGCGGCGAACGCAGCGAGCGGCAAGGGCCATCCGTAGAGCGCGGTCAGGATACCGCCAGCGTACGCGCCAACACCGAAGAACGCCTGCTGGCCGAATGACATCTCCCCTGCGATCAGCAGCAGGTACGCCGAGAGGGCGACGAACGAGAACAGACCGATGTTGGTCAGGACGCCGATCGCGTAGTCATCCATGGCACTCTCGCGGCCAGCAGGACGAAAAGCAGCAGGTAGGCGACGAGATCGCGCAGCTGCGGCCCCAGGTACCACTGCGTGTGCGCTTCGATGAGACCGAGGGCGAGCCCGCCGATCACGGCGCCGGGCAGGGAGCCAAGCCCGCCGAGCATCATCGCCAGCAGACCCTTCAGGGTGGCCCACATGCCGAGCATCGGCGTGATCTGGCCGTGGGTCGCGACGACGAGATAGCCGGCGATGCCGCCCAGCGCCGAGGCAAGCGCGAACACGCGCATGAAGACCCACGGTACGTTGATGCCGGCGAGCGCGGCGGCGGCCGGCTGCTCGATCAGCGCGCGCACGGCAAGGCCGAAGCGGGTGCGATACAGCGTCCACCAGAGCAGGGCACAAGCCGCGAGCGCCGCGGCGAGCATCGCCAGCGTGTCGACGCGAAGCGTTAACGGCCCCAGCGAAAGCGGAT
The DNA here is from genome assembly GCA_035459025.1 of Burkholderiales bacterium. Taxonomy (GTDB): domain Bacteria; phylum Pseudomonadota; class Gammaproteobacteria; order Burkholderiales; family SG8-39; genus JAABQT01. Next base: position 27,126 of record DATHYT010000028.1, read on the forward strand.
CGCCCTCGTACAGCATGGGGAAGGCGTACAAATGCCGGGGCATGACGAGCGTCGCCAGCTCTTCGAACTGCATCCACAGCGCAAAGCTCGCCACCATGGCGGCGATGGCCGAACCCCCGCGGTGCGGCGCGAAGCACAGGCGCTCCACGTAGGCGCCGGCCAGCACCGCGCCGCCGACCGAGATCAGCGCGAGCAGCAGCAGGCCGGCGCCGAAATTCACGTGCGCCCATGTCGCGCAATACGCGCCAAACATGATCGACGGGCCAAAGGACAAATTAGCGCGGCGCAGAACGCCGAAGATCAAAGTGAAGCCCAGGGCGAGCAGGGCGTAGGACGCACCGGCGCTCAGGCCGTCGAGCGTGTTCTGGAGGAAATCGGCGAGCACCGGCTCGACTCCGGTTCGTGATCAGCGCTGCACGGATCCCAGGTACGCCCTCTGGATCACCTCGTCCTCGGCGAGCGAGCCCGGGTCGCCGCTGAAGGTCACTCGTCCCTGCTCCATGAGGTAGAAGTGCTGCGCCACCTTGAGCGCCATGTGCGCGTTCTGCTCGACGAGGAAGATGGTGGTGCCGTCGCGGTGCAGCTCGGCGACGATGCGGAAGATCTCCTCTACCACCAGGGGCGCGAGGCCGAGCGAGGGTTCGTCCATCAGCAGCAGCTTCGGGCGCGACATCAAGGCGCGCGCCACCGCCAGCATTTGCTGCTCACCACCCGAGAGGGTGCCCGCCTGCTGTGCCGCGCGCTCCTTCAGTCGCGGGAAGCGAGCGAACATGCCTTCCATATCGCTCCTGACGGTTGCCTTGTCGCGACGGTGATAGGCGCCAGCCTGGAGGTTTTCCGCCACTGTCATCGCCGGGAACACGAGCCGGTTCTCCGGCACCAGCGCCACGCCGCGCGCGACGATGGCATGCGGCGCTCGCCCGGCGATTTCCTCGCCCGCAAAGCGGATGCTGCCGCGCTTCGGCCTGAGGATGCCCGCGAGGGTCAGCATGAGCGTGGTCTTGCCCGCGCCGTTGGGGCCGAGCAGGCAGGTGATGGCGCCCTCGGCCACCTCCAGGGATACGCCCCTCAGCGCCTCGATCTTGCCGTAGGCGGTGACGATGTCCTGGACGCTCAGGAAGTTCACGCGGCACCGCCTCCGAGGTAGGCCTTGCGCACCGCCGCGTCGGCCTGGATCTCGGCCGGCGTGCCCTCGGCGATCTTCTGGCCGAAGTTGAGCACCGCGATGCGGTCGGTGACGCCCATCACCAGCTCCATCACGTGCTCGACCAGCAGGATGGTGACGCCGCTCGCGCGCAGCTTGAGGATGCGCTCGCGCAGCTGCCCGATTTCCTCGCTGTTCATGCCAGCGGCAGGCTCGTCGAGCAGCAGCAGCCTGGGCTTTGCCGCCATGGCGCGCGCGAGCTCCAGGCGCCGCTGCTCGCCGAAGGCGAGGTTGGCGGCAAGCTCGTTCTGCTTGTGCGCGAGGCCCGAGAACTCGAGCAGGCGGCCGATCTCCTCGCGCACGCCGGCCTGGCCGCCGAGCCAGCGCGAAAAGAACCCCTGGCGCGCCCGGTCGGCGGCGGAATTCTGCGCCACCCACAGGTTCTGCCAGACCGAGAGCTGCCCGAACAGGCGGATATTCTGGAACGTGCGCGCAATGCCCTCGCGCAGCCGCAGGTGCGTGGGCAGCGCGCCAATGTCGCGGCCGCGGAACAGCACCGCGCCCGCGGTCGGCGCGAACAGTCCGGCGACCACGTTCACCGTGGTGCTCTTGCCCGAGCCGTTGGGGCCGATGAGGCCGAAGATCTGCCCGTCCGCGACCGTGAGGTCGAGCCCGTCCACCGCACGCACGCCGCCGAAATGGCGCGACAGCGAGCGCAGCTCAAGCATGACGCCGCCGGCCCAGGATGCCGCTCGGGCGCAGGTTCATGGCGAGCACGATGAGCGCGCCGAACAGGAGGTTGCGCCAGTCGCCGAGGAAGCGCAGCCCTTCCACCAGGAAGCCCTGTACGAAGATCACCGCGAGCAGCGTGCCGAAGACGTTGCGCAGGCCGCCCACGATCGGGTAGGCGATGGCGAAGGTGGCGACCAGGATGTTGAAGCTTGCATGCTCGATATGGGTGGTGTAGTGGGCGTACAGTCCGCCGCCCACGCCGGCGATGGCGCCGCCCACGGTCATGGCGCTGACCTTCACCGCCGTGAGGTTGATGCCCACGGACTGCGCCGCGAGCTCGTCCTCGCCGACGGCGCGCAGCACGCTGCCGTATCGCGAGCGATCGAACCACCAAAGCAGCGCCATGGCGGCAACCACGAATACCCATATGAGCAGCATCACGTCCCAGGTCTCCCAGCCGTTCTCCGGAAAAAAGCGGATCTGGCGGAAGCCCTCGCCGCCCAGCGGGCCCACCTTGAGGTTGCCCTTGGCGACCTGGTAGTCGAAATTGAAGAAGAACAGGCGCACGCCTTCGCCGAACGCCAGGGTCGCGATCACCAGCATCAGGCCCTTCACGCGCAGGGCGGGAAAGCCCACGGCGCAGGCGACGCTGGCGCCGGTCAGCGCGCTGACCCCCAATGCCGGCACCAAGTGCCAGCCGGCGAGCACCGTCAGCATGCCTGCCGTGTAGGCGCCGACGGCGAAGAACCCGGCCTGCGCCAGGCTGACCTGGCCCGTCAGGAGCACGATGTACGCCGACAGGCCGAGCAGCGTGTGCACGCCGATCAGCTGCGCCAGCCCGAAGTAGAAGTCCACGCTTAGTCCCTGCCGCCCTTTGGAGCGAACAATCCGCCGGGCCGGAACGTGAGGAACACGAACAGCAGCAGCATCACGTACAGGTCGCGCTCGGTGACGCCGCGGTAGAGCTGCAGCACGTTCTCGAAGCCGCCGACCAGCAGGCCGGCGACGATCGCGCCGGGGATGCTGCCCAGGCCGCCGATGACGGTGACGATCAGCCCTTTCACCGTCAGCGGCGTGGTCAGCAGCGGCGAGAGCGTGCCGACCGACGCGCCGATGAGGGCGCCGGCCAGGCCGCCGAGCAGGCCGGTGACGACGAAAGTGAGCGCGTTGACGCGCACCAGGCGAATGCCGCAGAGCTGCGCCGCCACCGGCTGCTGCGACACCGCGCGCGTCGCCAGGCCGAGCGAGGTACGGTACAGCAGCAGCAGCAGAGCGATCATGGCGAGCACCGACACGCCGAACACGAGCAGCAGGTCGCCGCGCATGCTGAACTCGCCCGCGCGCAGCATGACGTCGTCAAACATCGCCGGGTAGCTTTGCGGCATGCCGGCGGTCACGTGCACGATGACCTCGTCGATCAACAGCAGCATGCCGACCGTGGACATCAGCGTGGCGAGCGGGCTGGAGAGCGGGATGAAGTGAAAGCAGGTCAGGTACACCACCCAGCCGAGCACACCGCCGGCGACGAAGGCGCCGAAGAAAACCAGCGCGGGCGGGGCCTGCGCCATCACCGTGAGCACGAGCAGCCCGGCATAGGCGCCGCCCACCGAGGCCGCGGCGTAGGCCATGTTGATCTTGTGCATCACGCCGAACACCAGCGTGAAGCCGATGCCGATCAGCGCGTAGGTCGCGCCGAACAGCACGCCATCGGACACCGTCTGCAGCAAGTCGAGCATGGGCAAAGAAACGGGCGCGGGATCACCGCGCCCGTCGGCTGTGCCTCCGTGAGGCTAGAGCGGGTTGTGCAGGACCTTCCACTCGCCCTTTCTTGCTTGCACGAATACGTAGGGTTTGTCCGCCTCGCCCTCGGCGTCGCGCTTGCTCGTCCCGATCAGTCCGTCGGTGGTTCTCAGCTTCGCGAGGCCGTCGCGGATCTTGCGCCGGTCGGACTGCACGTCGCCAGGCTTGCCCGAGATGCCTTCGGATTCCATCACTTGCTTCAGGATGAACACGTTCTCCCAGGCCGCCATCGAGTGCAGGTCGGCCGCACCCTTGAACTTGGCAGTGGTCTTGGCGGCGAAGGTCGCGTCCTTGTTGATCGGCGCGAACGAGGTCGGAATGATGATTCCTTCGGCCTGCTTGGCGCAGCCCTGCAGCGTCTCCAGGCTCGAGGAGCTGGTCAGGCCGACGAGCAACTTGGGCTTTACGCCCTGGCGCTGCATCTCCTTGAGAGCACCGCAAGCAGAGAACGGATGAGCCGAGATGGCGATCACGTCCGCATTCGCCTTCTTCATCTCGCGCACCTGCGTAGCGAAATTGGTGTCGGCCAGCAGCCACTTGGTGTTACCCAGAACCTCGAAACCACTTGCCGCCGCACGGTCCTTCATGACGACGTACCAGGTCGCGCGCGAGTGCGCGAAGTCCTCTTCCACCCCGCCGTACACGGTCTTGAGTTCGGGGTGCTTGGTCTTCAGCCAGTAGAACAGCGAGTTGTACATCGTCATCTCGTTGGGCACGTTGCGGAACGCCCATTCGGAGATCTTCGCCAGGCCGACCTTGATGGCGACGTCGGTGAACACCGGCATCTGCAGTCCGGAATCGCCGCTGTCGCCGACTTTTTTCTGCAAGATCCCGAACAGGGGCTCGGCGACGTTGGAGCAGGTCGGCCCCACCGCGACCACCGCGTCGGTTCCGGCGATGCGTCGGATCACCGAGATGCCTTCTTCCGCGTTGCAGCGGTCGTCGTAGAACTCGATCTCGATCTTGGCCTTGGAGCCGTCAGCGAGCTTCACGCCGCCCGCCTTGTTGACGACGTCCGCGGCGGCGCGCAGGGCCGCTTCGCTATTGACGCCGAACGAGCGCACCGGGCCTGACTGAGCGCCGAAGCCTGCGATCTTGATGGTCTGGGCGTGCGCGACGCCGGCGGCCAGCGCCAGCGAGACTGCCAGAGCAAGTGTTTTCACGGGACCCCCTCCTAGGAGTAGATTTGCGCAGCCAGTGTAGAACGGGGAGGGGCCGATGGCCAAGAAGAAACGCGTTGTTGCGGTGCGCAACACCGATCCGTGGGCGGCGCTCAAGCCCGGTGCGGCAAACCGGCAGGAGCTCTCGCCGCTCTCGTTCCTGCCGCGAGCAGCGGAGATCTATCCGCAACGGGTCGCGGTGATCCACGGCGCCGCCCGTATCACCTACGCGCAGTTCTTCGAGCGAGCGCGTCGCCTCGCCTCGGCGCTCGCCCGGCGCGGCGTGGGGCGCGGCGACGTCGTGTCGGCGATGCTGCCCAACGTCCCGGCGATGCTCGACGCGCACTACGGCGTGCCCGTACTCGGCGCCGTTCTGAACACGATCAACACGCGCCTCGACGCGGATACCGTCGCCTACATCCTGGAGCACGCCGGCGCGAAGGTGCTGATCACCGACCGGGTGTTCGCCGGGGTCGTCGGGCCGGCGCTGAAGAAACTGAAGAACAAGCCTTTCGTCGTCGAAGTCGACGACCCGCTGTACTCCGGTCCGGGCGAGCGGCTCGGATCGATGGAGTACGAGAAGTTCCTCGCCGGCGGCGATGCCGGCTTCGCCTGGCGCCAGCCGCGCTCGGAAGACGACCCGATCGCGCTCAACTACACCTCGGGCACCACGGGCCGCCCGAAGGGCGTTGTGTATCACCACCGCGGCACCTATCTGGAAGCGCTCGGCAACATCGTCGCGTGGGCGATGCCCGCGCACCCGGTCTACCTGTGGACCCTGCCGCTGTTCCACTGCAACGGCTGGTGCTACCCGTGGTCGGTGACGGCGATGGCCGGCACGCACGTCTGCCTGCGCGCGGTGGACCCCGCGCTCATCTTTCCCATGATCGTCGAGCACGGCGTGACGCACATGTGCGGCGCGCCGACGGTGCTGACAATGCTGATCTCGGCGCCGCATGAGCAGCGGCGCCCCTTCGCGGGGCCGGTGCACATCATGACGGGCGGCTCGCCGCCGCCCGCCAAGGTGATCCGGGACATGGAAGAGCTGGGCTTCAAGGTGCTGCACATCTACGGCATGACCGAGCTGCAGGGGCCGTCCACGTTCTGCGCGGAGCAGGACGCCTGGGCGGCGCTCCCGCTGGAGGCGCGCGCGGTGGAAATGGCGCGTCAGGGGGTGCGCTACCAGGTTGTGGAGGGCCACATCGTCGGCGACCCGCAGACTTGCGAGCCGGTGCCGAAGGACGGCCGCACGCTGGGCGAGATCCTGGTTCAAGGCAACACGGTTATGTTGGGCTATCTGAAGGACGCAAAAGCCACCGCCGAGGCGTTCCACGGCGGCTGGATGCATACGGGCGACCTCGCGGTCTGGCATCCCAGCAGCTATATTGAGATCAAGGACCGCAAGAAGGACATCATCATCTCGGGCGGCGAGAATATCTCGTCGGTCGAAGTCGAGATCGCACTCTACAAGCACCCGGCCACGGCGCTGGCGGCGGTGGTGGCGCGGCCCGACGAGAAGTGGGGCGAGACGCCGTGCGCCTTCGTGCAGCTCAAGCCCGGGGCGCAAGCCACCGAGGAGGAGTTCATTCAGTGGTGCCGCGACAATCTCGCGCGCTACAAGGTGCCGCGCAAGGTTGTGTTCGGCAATCTGCCCACCACGGCCACGGGCAAGATCCAGAAGTACGTGCTGCGCGAGACTGCGAGGACGCTCTAGCGTCTAGCGGATCAGCGTGTCGTCGCGGTAGGAGGCGGGGTCCTCGATCGGCTCGAGGTGCGTCATCACCGCGGCACCAGGCAGCTTCGCCCGGATCTTCTCCTCGATCTCGTCGGCGATGCGATGCCCCTCGCGCACGCTCATCTCGCCGGGCACCAGAAGATGCATCTCGACCAGGCGCAGGCGCCCCGCGCGCCGCGTGCGCAGCGCGTGGTAGTCGAGGCCGTCGGCGCGGTAGCCGTCCAGGATGGCGCGGATGCGCTCCAAATCGGGTTCGGGCAGCGCGCGATCCATCAGCCCCAGCACCGAACGGCGCATGACCCGCGCGCCGACCCACAGGATATTCACCGCGACGGCGATGGCGATCAGCGGATCGAGCGCGAGCCAGCCGGTCAGCACCGTGGCGCCGACACCGGCAACGACGCCGATGGACGTCCACACATCGGTGAGCAGGTGGTGCGCGTCGGCTTCCAGCGCAATCGAATCATGGCGCTTGCCCGCACGCAGCAGCACCAGCGCGGTGCCCAGGTTCAGGGCCGCCGCGAGCAGCGAGATGAAGATGCCGACGTCAAAGCGCAGGATGGGCTGCGGCTCGATCAACCGCGGCACCGCCGCGGCGACGATCGCGATGGCCGCAACGACGATCAACCCGCCCTCGACCGCCGACGAGAAATACTCTGCCTTGGTATAGCCGAATGGATGCTTCTCGTCCGGCTGCCGCGTCGCCACGCGCAGCGTATAGAGCGCGATGAGTCCCGCGCCGAGGTTGACGAAGGATTCCAGCGCGTCCGAGAGCAGTCCGAGCGAGCCTGTCAGCCATGCCGCGATACCCTTCAGCGCCATGGTGACGAGGGCCGTTGCCACGGAAAGCCAGGCGTAGCGGGCGAGGGAGACCATCGGCCCGAAGCCTATCAGGGGATTGCGTCCGGGCCCGGATGGTTCTAGCATGGCATCCGGGGTTCCCCAACAAGGACAGACCCATGACAAACAACGCGTTAGCGGCCGCTCTTATCGCAGTACTTGCAGTTCTTCCCGGGAACGCGGCTTGGGCTCAGACCGAGGCCTCGAAGCCGGGCGGGATGAAGCTCGAGCAGGGCAAACCCGACGCCGCGGCAGCGACCGAAAAGCCGCTGAAGACCGCCGCCGCGACGGGCAGGCGTCCGACGCGCATCAACGAGGATGCCCGGCACTGCCTCGATCTGCCGACCACGGCGGAGATCGTCAGGTGCGCTGAGCCATATCGCTACTAACGCGCCGACGGGTCCACGCCGGGCCCTGAGTTTCCGGGCTCGTAGCACAGGGCAGGACCCTTCAGCCATGGCGCTCTAGCCATGGAACTCGATCCCCGCACCCTGGTTGTCGCGAGCGTGCTTGCCGCGCTCCTGCTGGGATCGGTTTCGATCGCGTTTGCCGAGGTGCAAGGGTCGAGCCACATCATCGGCGCTTGGGGCAGGGCGATGCTGGTGCTCGCGATTGGCCTGCTCGGGCTGGCATTGCGCGACGCGATCCCGCTCTGGCTCTCTGCCGTGGTGGGCAATCTGCTGATCGTCGCGGCTATCGCTCTGGCGATGCGCGCGCTGCGCACTTTCGTCGGCAGCACGCCGCGCGACGAAACGAGCTGGGCCTTGCTGGCGGCGCTGTTCCTGATGCTGCTGTATTTGACGGAGGTGCGTCCCTCCCATATCGGTCGCACGATTGCCATTTCCGCGGCGCTTGGCATCATCGCCTGGCGCGCGGCCCGTCTCCTGCACTTGAGGGCGCCCGCCAACTGCAAGCTGTCTTCGCAAGTCACCGAGTACATCTTCTGGGGCGTGGCCGCGCTCAGCTTCGTTCGGATCGTCGGAACGGTGTTGTTTCCGCCGGTCGCGTCGCTGGCCGCCGGCCCGTTCAATGCTTCCGTGTTCCTGTTCTATTCCGGACTCATCATCGTCTCCACGTTGAGCGTCATGTGGATGGAGATCGAGTCGTTGCAGGGCGATCTCGTGCGTGCTGCGCGCTACGATGCGCTCACGAAGGTCTACAACCGCGGCACGTTCCTGGAAGAATTCGAGCGCGAGGTATCACGCTGCGCGCGCGGCAGCCCGGCGTTCAGCCTGGCGATCTTCGACCTTGACCGCTTCAAGCGCCTGAACGATCTGTACGGGCACCCGACCGGCGACCGGGTGCTGCAGGCCTTTGCCGACGTCCTGCGCGCCGACATTCGCAGGCACGATGTCGTGGGTCGCTATGGGGGGGAGGAGTTCGCGCTGCTCATGCCGAACACCCGCAAGGAAACCGCGCTGCGCGTTGTCGAGCGCGTGCGCCGCGACCTGGACGCGCGCGGCATCACCGTGGACGGAACGCGCATCGAAGTCACGGTGAGCGGGGGAATCTCCACCTACGGCGCCGACGGCGAAGACTGGGGCACGCTGCTGACCGCCGCCGATACCGCCCTGTACGAAGCAAAGGACGCCGGCCGCAACCGGGTCGTCACCGCGGGCGCTGCGCCGCCTGCCGTCGTGGCCTGAGCGCTTCAGCCGAGTGCAAGCCGCGCCTGCACGTCCTCGAGCGGACCCGAGGCGACCGCGCGGCCCTGCTCGAGCAGGCACGCCCGATCGGCGACCCCGCGCGCGAAGCGCACGTTCTGCTCGCTCAGCACCACGCACAGTCCCTGCGCCTTGAGCTCGCGGACCGCCGCCGCCACCTGGCCGACAACGATGGGCGCCAGGCCTTCGGCGGGCTCATCGAGAAGGATGGCGCGCGGATTGCCCATCAGCGTGCGCGCGACGGCAAGCATCTGCTGCTCGCCGCCCGACATCCGGCCGCCGAGGCGGTCCTGCATGCGCCCGAGGTTCGGGAACAGCTCGAACAGCTTCTCGGGCGTCCAATACGCGGCCGCCGACCGGGGCGCCTGGCGGCCCACCTCGAGATTCTCGCGCACCGTGAGATCGGTGAAGATGCGCCGCTCCTCGGGCACATAGCCGAGCCCGAGCCGCGCGATCCGATGGGGCGGCCACGCGTCGATGCGCACGCCGTCGAAGCGGATCTCGCCCGCCCGGGGCGGCAGCAGCCCCATGATCCGCTTCAGCGCGGTGGACTTGCCGGCGCCATTGCGTCCGAGCAGCACCAGCACCTCGCCGGCCCGCGCGGTGAAATCCAGTCCGAACAGGACTTGCGCCTTGCCATAGGCGGCGCCCAGGGCGCGCACCTCAAGCATCGCCGCTCCCTAGGTAGACCTCGCGCACGCGCGGATCGGCGCGCACCGCTGCCGGGCTGCCCGCGGCAATCAGTTCACCCTCGGCGAGTACCAGGACACGGTCAGCGTGGGTAAAGACGACGTCCATGTCATGCTCGGTGAACAGCACCGCGGTGCCCGTATCGTGCGCCAGCGCTGCGGCAAGCCGCATCAGCGCGCCGCGCTCCTGGGTTGCCATCCCCGCCGTCGGCTCGTCCATCAGCAGCAGGCGCGGCCGGTTGGCGAGCGCCATGGCGAGCTCGACCCGCTTCAGGTCACCGTAGGCGAGCACGGCGCACGGTCGCTCCGCGTGCTGCAGGATTCCGACGCGCTCGAGCAGCACATCGGCTTCGTCGGCGCAGGCGCGCGCCGCGACCCTGAAGAGCGACCACAGGCGGCGCCGGTGCGAGAGCAGGGCGGTCTGCACATTCTCGCGCACGCTCATCGAGCCAAAGGTGGCGGTGAGCTGGAAGGTGCGCCCGACGCCCAGGCGCCAGACGCGCCGCGGCGGCAGGCCGAGGAGGCTGCGGCCGCCAAGCTCGACCGAGCCGGCGTCGGCAGGCGTCAGCCCGTTGAGCACGTCAAAGCAGGTCGTCTTGCCGGCGCCGTTCGGACCGATCAGCGCCACCAGCTCGCCTGCGGCGACGCTAAAGCTCACGCCGCGCAGCGCCTGCACGCCGCCGTAGGACTTGGCCAGGCTATGCACCGCGAGCGCGCTCATCGTGCGGCCCTCCGAGCAAGCAACCCGCCTAGCCCGCCCGGCAGCACCAGCACTAGGACCAGCACGATGCCGCCGATCACCGCGCGCCAGTAGTCGAAGCCGCGAGACGCGGCGTCCTGCAGCCACGTGAACAGCGCTGCGCCCCACACCGGGCCAGTCAGCGTGTGCAAGCCGCCGAGCAGCACCATGACCAGGCCGTCCACTGAGCGCGGCACGGCCAGCGCCTCTGGGGAGACCGAGCCTTTGGAAAAGGCGTACAGCGCGCCGGCCAGGCCGGCGAACAGCCCCGCGAAGACGAAAGCCGCCCACTGCATCGCCCGTACGTCGATGCCGACGGATTCCGCGCGCAGCGGCGAATCGCGCCCCGCACGCAGCGCGTAACCGAACGGCGCGTACAGCAGGCGCCACAGAAACGCGACCGCCGTGGCGCTGGTGGCCAGCGTCAGGTAGTAGTACGCAGCCTTGCCCGAGAGCCACGGCGCGGGCCAGACGCCGATCAGGCCATTGGAGCCGCCGGTGAATGCATCCCACTGGTAGACCACCGACCAGGTGATCTGCGCAAACGCGAGCGTGAGCATCGCCAGGTACACGCCCGACAGGCGAACGCAGAACCAGCCGAAGGCGAGCGCGGCAAGCGCGGCGACGAACGGCGCCGCGACGAGTGCGGCGGCCATCGGTGCGCCTGCTTTCAGCAGCAGCAAGCCAGCACCGTAGGCGCCGAGCCCGAAGTAGGCGGCATGGCCGAAGGACAGCAGCCCCGCGGGGCCGGTGATGAAGTGCAGGCTCACCGCGAACAGCGCGAAGACGAGGATGTCGGTCAGCAGCACGAGGGCGTAGCCACCCGAGACGAGCGGCACCGCGGCGAGTCCGAGCAGCATCGCCACCAGGGCAAGCCACACGCCGCGGGCAGGAACCGGGAGCGGTGGCACCAGCGCAGCGGCGCCGCGCGCCGCCGCGGGTGCGCGTCCGAGCAGTCCCCAGGGCCGCAGCACCAGCACGATCGCCATGACCACGAACTCCAGCGCCAGGGTGAATTCGGAATAGCCCAGCGCGATGCTGAACGCCTTGATCTCGCCAATCAGCAGGGCGGCGAGGAACGCCCCGGGAATCGAACCCAGTCCGCCGACCACGACCACGACGAAGGCGTCGGCGATGATCTGCAGGTCGATGGAAAGCGTCGCCGGCTCGCGTGGGATCTGCACCGCGCCGCCCAAGCCTGCCAGCAGGGCCCCGAGCGCGAACACGCTGGCGAACAGGCGCCGCGGGTTCACGCCGAGCGCGCTGGTCATCTCGCGGTCCTGGGTCGCGGCGCGCACCAGCACGCCCCAGCGCGTGCGCCGCAGGAGGACCCACAGCACGCCCAGCACCAGCGGACCGCAGAGCATGAGAAACAGGTCGTACTCTGGAAAGCGCTCGCCGGCGATTGTCACGGCGCCATCCAGTCCCGGTGCCCGCGGCCCGAGCATGTCCTCCGGCCCCCAGGCCCAAAGCGCGAAGTCGCGGATCAGCAGCACCAGCGCGAACGTGGCAAGCAGCTGCATCAGTTCCGGCGCGGCGTACAAGCGGCGCAGCACGAGGGCCTCGAGGGCCGCGCCGAGCGCCGCCACGGCGAGCGCAGCGAGCGGCACGCTCCACCAGAAGCCGACATGAGGCACCAGCGCGAGTGCGACGTACATGCCCAGCATGAACAACGAGCCGTGCGCGAAATTGACGATGCGCGTGACGCCGAAGATCAGCGACAGGCCGGCCGCGACCAGAAATAGCGCCGAGGCGCTCGCCAGGCCGTTCAGGAACTGCAGCAGGAACGTGGAGCCGCTCACTCCTTGCGCAGCGCCCGCACCACCGCGTCCGCGGGGAGGTATTCGGCGCCGTCGGCATAGCGCCAGTCGACCATCACGCCTTCGCCATCACGCCGCGCCAGCCGGCCGACGTAGGCGCCCATGGTGGACTGGTGGTCGATCGCGCGGTACTGGATCGGCCCGAAGGGCGTGCGCACGCGCAAGCCCTTCAGCGCTGCGACCAGCTTCTCGCTGTCGGTGGACGCAGCGGCGCGCAATGCGCCTGCCGCCGTGTGCAGCGCCGCGTAGCCAACCACCGAGCCCAGGCGCGGGTAGTCCTGCCAGCGCGCGCGGTAGGTCTCGAGGAATGCGCGGTGCTCGGGCGTGTCGATCTGGCGCCATGGATAGCCGGTGACCCACCAGCCCTCGGGGGTCTCGTCCTTGAGCGTGTCGAGATACTCGGGCTCGCCGGCGAGCAGGTTGAACACCGGTGTGTCGCGAAACAGGCCGCGCAGATTGCCTTCGCGCACGAACTTCTGCAGGTCGGTGGCGAACAGAGAGCTGAAGATCGCGTCCGGCCGCGCATCGGCCAGTGCCTGCACCACCGCACCGGCGTCGATCTTGCCAAGCGGCGGCGCCTGCTCCGCAACGAATTCCACGCCGGGCTGTGCCGCTGCGAGCAGCTGCTTGAAGGACGCGGTGGCCGACTGGCCGTATTCATAGTTGGGATAGACGATCGCCCAGCGGCGTTTGCCCAGGCGCGCGGCCTCCGGCACCAGCATCGCCACCTGCATGTAGGTCGAGGGCCGCAAGCGGAACGTATAGCGATTGCCGCTCTCCCAGACGATCTTGTCGGTGAGCGGCTCCGCGGCGACGAACACCACGTTGCGTCGCGCCGCCAGATTGGACACCGCGAGGCCGACGTGGGAGGCGAACGTCCCCATCAGCAGCGCGA
>DATHYT010000029.1:0-136702 GCA_035459025.1 Burkholderiales bacterium
GCAGGCGCGGGCGCGCCAGCGATGCCCGTCCTTGCGCGCCGCTTCTCCGGTAATCCACTGCGACACACCATTACTAAGGGCCGTGCGGCCATCCAGGGTCGCGGCGATCTTCATCCGCACCCAGGGCCGCCCGCGCGTCATGCGCGAAACGAACCCGATGTTGAGCTCGCGCGCTTCCTCCTCCAGCAGCCCGTATTCGAAGTCGATGCCGGCAGCGGCGAGCGCATCGCCGCCCTTTTTCGACTCGGGGTTCGGATCGCGCATTGCCGCCACCACGCGCACCACCTTCGCCTTGATCAGGGCCTCGGCGCACGGCCGCGTCTTGCCGTGGTGGTTGCAGGGCTCGAGCGTGACGTAGGCCGTGGCACCCTTGGCGGCCGCGCTCGCCTGCAGCAGGGCCCGCGCCTCCGCATGCGGCCCGCCGGTCTTCTCGTGCCAGCCCTGGCCGATGACCTGCTCGCCCTTTACCAGGACGCAGCCGACGCGGGGATTGGGGGTCGCCGTATACAGCCCCTTCTCCGCCAGCGCGAGCGCACGCCGCATCATGGCGTGGTCGAGCTCGGAGAAGGTGCTCACTTGCGCCGCTTCTTCGCCTTCACTTCCTGCAGCGCCTCGCGGAAATCCTCCGGCGTCTCGAAGCGCCGGTAGACGGAAGCGAAGCGGATGTAGGCGATCTTGTCGAGCTTGGCGAGCTCGCGCATCACCAGGTCGCCAACGCGCGAGGTCGGCACCTCGCGCTCGCCGAGCGCGCGCAGCCGGTCCTCGATCTTGACGATCGCAGCCTCCAGCGCCTCGGTCGCGACCGGGCGCTTGCGCAGCGCGATCTTCATGCTGCCGGCGAGCTTTTCGCGGTCGAACTCGACGCGGCTGCCGTCCTTCTTCACGAGGCGCGGGATCTTGAGGTCGACGCGCTCGTAGGTGGTGAAGCGCTTGTCGCAGGACGGGCACTTGCGCCGCCGCCGGATCGCGCTCGCTTCCGTGCTCGAGCGCGAATCGACCACCTGGGTATCGTCGTGGCCGCAGAACGGGCAGCGCATCGCGCTATCTCAGGCGTACACCGGGTGCGCGCTGCACAGCGCGCGCACCTCGCCGGCCACGCGCCTCAGCAGCGTTTCGTCGCCGGGCTTGTCGAGCACGTCGGCAATCAGGTGCGCGAGCTTCTCGGCCTCGCCGACGCGGAACCCCCGCGTCGTCATCGCCGGCGTGCCGATGCGGATGCCCGAGGTCACCATCGGCTTCTCGGGATCGTTCGGCACCGCGTTCTTGTTCACCGTGATGTGCGCGTGCCCGAGCGCGGCTTCCGCCTCCTTGCCGGTCAGCTTCTTCGAGCGCAGGTCAAGCAGCATCATGTGCGACTCGGTGCGCCCCGAGACAATGCGCACGCCGCGCTCGAGCAGCACCTTCACCATCGCCTTGGCGTTGTCCAGGACGTGCTGCTGGTAAACCTTGAACTCGGGCTTGAGCGCCTCGCCGAAGCCGGCCGCCTTGGCGGCGATGACGTGCATCAGCGGCCCGCCCTGCAGGCCCGGGAACACCGTGCTGTTGATCGCCTTGCCCAGATCGCCGTTGCCGATGACGAAGCCGCCGCGCGGCCCGCGCAGGGTCTTGTGCGTGGTGCTGGTAACGTAATCGGCGACACCCACCGGCGTCGGATACAGGCCGACCGCCACCATGCCCGCGTAGTGCGCCATGTCGGCCATGAAGAGGGCCCCGCACCGGTCGGCGATTTGCCGAAAGCGCTTCCAGTCGATGGCCAGCGAGTACGCCGAGGCACCGGCGACGATCAGCCTCGGCCGGTGCTCGAGCGCGAGCTTCTCGGCCTGGTCGTAATCGATGACTTCCTTCGCGTCCAGCCCGTAGGATACGAAGCGGTAGAGCTTGCCGGAGAGGTTGACGGGCGAGCCGTGCGTGAGGTGCCCGCCGTGCGCGAGCGACATGCCGAGCACCGTGTCGCCGGGCTTGAGCGCCGCGAAGTAAACGGCCTGGTTGGCCTGCGAGCCCGAGTGCGGCTGCACGTTGGCCCACTCCGCGCCGAACAGCCGCTTGGCGCGCTCGATGGCGAGCGTCTCGGCCAGGTCCACATACTCGCAGCCGCCGTAATAGCGCCGGCCCGGGTAGCCCTCGGCGTACTTGTTGGTGAGCGCCGAGCCCTGCGCGGCGAGCACCGCCGGGCTGACGTAGTTCTCCGAGGCAATCAGCTCGACGTGGTCCTCCTGGCGGCGGTTCTCCAGGCTGATGGCGTCCCAGAGCTCGGGGTCGGTGCGGGCGAGGAGGTCGGCGGCGGACATGGGGGGCAAGTGCGAAAGCGCCCGATTCTACAGGCTAGTCCGACTCCGGCTCGACGCGAAACCGCAGCGTATGGTCGCCGTGGCGCGCGGCGCTGTTGCCGAGGCCGATCCAGCCGCGCTCGGTGAGCACGGCTTCTTCACGCCGCAGCAGGATTTCGGTGGTGGTGCCGTCGCCGAGGAGGTAGGTCCCGTTGGACGACAGGTCCTGCAGCACGAAGTGTCCCTCGCGCGGGTAGATGCGGGCGTGCGCGCGCGAGGCGAAATGGCTCTCCACCACGAGGTCGTTCTCCTTGTCGCGCCCGACGCGCAGGCCGCTGCCGGAGGTGCGCACCACGCGCAGCTCGCCGCCGTAGGTGAGCTTCAGCACCATCTCGCGCTCGCGCGTGAGCTCGGCGCGCGTCAGGTTGGTCTCCGTCGCGTCGGGGTCCTCGCGGTAACGCACGTTGCAGGCGATGATCTCCTCGTGGCGGCCGCGCACGCGGATCGGAAACAGCTCGCGGCAGCGCGCGCGCAGCGCGGGCGCCATCGCCGCCATCGTCTGGTGGGTGGTGAGCACCTGCTCGGGATTGGCGAGCGCCACCAGGCGCGAACTCACGTTGACCGTGTCGCCGAACACGTCGCCTTCCGAAAGCACCACCGGGCCGAAGGTGAAGCCGATGCGCACCGCGAGGCGATCGGCCGCGCGCGCCGCCGGCGTGCCGAGGGCGGCGAGCTGCATGTCGCACGCCGCCTGGCAGGCGGCGTCCGGGTTGGGGAACGCACACACCATGCCGTCGCCGAGCTTCTTGACAACAGTGCCGCCGTGGCTGGTGGCGGCATTGCCCAGCAGCCAGAGCAGCTGCTCGATCAGGGCATGCGCCCGCGCGTCGCCGATCGACTCGTAGATGCGCGTGCTGTCGGTGACGTCCGCGAACAGTATCGCGCGCTGGGCGGTTTCCACGCTGCGCTGTGCCTCAAGAACCCCTGTGGCGAGTCTACCCGGAAAGCCGCGCGCCTACACCGCGAGCGGCGGCGCCAGGTCGGAGGGCTGGTCGATGTCGCGCACGGCGCCGGGATCGCCCACCGGCACCTTCACCAGCGCTGCGGCGTGCGCGTCCAGCACCCGACGCGCGCCTTCGTCGCCGGCGAGCGCCTCGAGCTCGCCGCGCAGCCGCCCGGCGAAAGCCACCGGATGGCCGCGCCGGGCGCGCCAGTACGGCGCCGCCAGCAGCGCGCCGCGCTCCAGGGCCTCGCGCACCGCGGCGATGGTGGAGCGGCGCACGAACGGCATGTCGGCGAGCGCGACCAGGTAGCCGTCGACTGCGCCCGCCGCGCGCGCCGCGCAGGCGAGGCTCGCGCCCATGCCGTCGGCGGCGCGCTCGCACACGACCACTTCGCAGCCTTCGGCGGCAAGCGCGCGCGCCGTCGCCAATCCGTCCGGCCGCACAGCGGCGATGACGCGGGGCACTTCGGCCTTCAGGTGGCGCGCGGCCTGCACGGCGATCGAGACGCCGTGCGGAAGCGGATGCTGCAGCTTGTCGGAACCGAAGCGCGTAGCCGAGCCTGCCGCGAGCAGCAGGCCGACGAGCTTCAAGTCTTGACCTCGCACGCGGAGGGATCGAAGCGCGGCTGCGGCTTCGCCGCCCAGCTGGGATCGGTAACGCCGTGGCGCACCGCGGTCATCTCGGCCATGATCGCCACCGCAATCTCGGGGGGCGTCTTCGATCCGATGTACAGGCCCACCGGCCCGCGCAGGCGCGCGATCTCGGCCTGCGACAGGTCGAACTCCAGCAGCCGCTTGCGGCGCGCGTCGTTGTTCTTCTTGGAGCCGATGGCGCCGACATAGAACGCCGCCGACTTCAGCGCTTCCATCAGCGCCAGGTCGTCGATCTTGGGATCGTGCGTGAGCGCCACCACCGCGCTGTGGCCGTCGAGGTTCGATTCGGCGATGACGTCATCGGGCATGCGCCGGTCGAGCTTCACCCCCGGCACGTTCCATCCCGCGGCGTACTCCTCGCGCGGCTCGACGACGCTCACGTGGTAATCGAGCATCTTCGCCATCTCGGCGAGGTAGTGCGTGAGCTGGCCCGCGCCGATCAGCAAAAGCCGCCAGCGCGGCCCATGCACCGTGCTCAGCACCTTGCCGTCGAATTCCAGCGCGTCGCTCCAGCGCCCCGGTTCGACCGTCACGCGGCCGGAATCCATGTCCAGCCGGCGCCTGACCAGCTGCTGCTGCGAGATCGTGTCGAGCAGGCCGCCGAGCCCGCTCGCCTCGCTCACCGGCTCGAGCACCACCTGCAGGGTGCCGCCGCAGGGCAGGCCCCAGCGCGTTGCCTCCTCGTTGGTCACGCCATAGGTGACGAGCTGCGGCGCGTCCTTCGCCAGCGCCTTCTCGCGCACTTTCTCGATCAGGTCGTCCTCGACGCAGCCGCCCGACACCGAGCCCGCCACCTGGCCGTCATCGCGGATCGCCACCAGCGCGCCCACCGGCCGCGGCGCCGAGCCCCAGGTCTTGACGATGGTGCCGAGCGTCACGCCGTGTCCGGACTTGCGCCAGGCTTCGGCGCTGCGCAGCACCTCGATATCGACGGAGTCCATGCCGGAGATCTTACTCCGCGGCCGCTATTGCGGCGCAACATTGATCCACGGGGCGCGCTTGGCTAGGATGGCCGTCCCGCCAGTACTGCCAGACACCACCATCCGAAGGAGGCCGCATGGCTATCAAGGTATCCATGAAAGTCAACGGCAAGGCCGTTTCCGGGGAGGTCGAGGCGCGCACGCTTCTGGTCACCTTCATCCGCGAGCAGCTGCGCCTCACGGGCACGCACGTGGGCTGCGACACGGCGCAGTGCGGCGCGTGCACCGTGCAAATGAACGGCAAGGCGGTGAAGTCCTGCTCGATGCTCGTCATGCAGGCCGAGGGCGCGGACATCCTCACTATCGAGGGCCTGGCCAAGGCCGACGGCACGCTGCACCCGATGCAGGCGGCGTTCAAGGAGCACCACGGTCTGCAGTGCGGCTTCTGCACCCCGGGCGTGGTGATGAACGCCGTGGACTTCGCCAAGCGCCACCCGAACGCGAGCGAGCAGGACGTGCGCGAGGCGCTGGAAGGCAATCTGTGCCGCTGTACGGGCTATCACAACATCGTGAAATCCATCATGGCCGGGTCCAAGGCCATGACGGCTGCCAAGTAAGGAGGCGCCCATGGGTGCACCCCTGATCGGCGCTCGCGTCGAGCGCAAAGAGGATTACCGCTTTCTCACCGGCGCCGGCCAGTTCACGGACGACGTCACGCTGCCGCGCCAGAGCTACGCCGCGTTCGTGCGCTCGCCGCACGGCCACGCCAAGATCAAGTCGGTAAATACGGCCAAGGCGAAAGCCGCGCCGGGCGTGCTCGACGTATTCACGGGCGCGGACATCGCCGCCGCCAAGCTCGGCGGCCTGCCCTGCGGCTGGCTGATCACCGACGTCAACGGCCAGCCGATGAAGGAGCCGCCGCACCCGGTGCTCGCGCAGGGCAAGGTGCACCATGTCGGCGAGCAGGTCGCCGTGGTGATCGCCGAGACCCAGGACCAGGCGCAGGATGCCGCCGAGCTGGTGCAGGTGGATTACGAAGTGCTGCCCGCGGTGGCCGACGTGCGCCTGGCGCGCGCCAAGGGCGCGCCGCAGCTGCACGAGATCGCGCCGAATAACACCTGCTACGTGTGGGCGTTGGGCGACAAGGCGGCGGTGGACGCGGCCTTCGCCAATGCGGCGCACGTTACCAAGCTCGATTTCGTCAACAACCGGCTGATCCCGAACGCGATCGAGCCGCGCGCGGCCAACGGCTCCTACAGCCGCGCGGACGACAGCTACACGCTGTACGTCGCCAACCAGAACCCGCACGTCGAGCGCCTTCTGATGACCGCCTTCGTCATGGGCCTGCCCGAGCACAAGGTACGCGTGGTGGCGGGCGACGTCGGCGGCGGTTTCGGCTCCAAGATCTACCTGTACGCCGAGGACGTGGTCGTTACTTGGGCGTCCAGGCAGCTCGGGCGCCCGGTCAAGTGGACCGCCGATCGCTCGGAATCGTACGTCTCGGACGCGCACGGACGCGACCACCACACGGTCGCCGAACTTGCGCTCGACAAGGACGGAAAGTTCCTCGCCATGCGGGTCAAGACGACGGCGAATATCGGCGCTTACCTGTCGACGTTCGCCTCCTGCGTGCCGACGATCCTTTATGCGACGCTGCTCTCGGGACAGTACACGACGCCGCTCATCCATTGTGAGGTGACGGCGGTGTTCACCAACACCGCGCCGGTGGACGCCTATCGCGGCGCCGGCCGCCCCGAAGCGGCCTACGTGGTCGAGCGGCTGGTGGAGACCGCGGCGCGCGAGATGAAGATCGACCCCGCCGAGATCCGGCGCAAGAACTTCATCCGCCAGTTCCCCTACCAGACGCCGGTGGCGCTGCAGTACGACATCGGCAATTACGACGCGACGATGGACGCGGCGCAGAAGCTCGCCGACGTGGCGGGCTACGCCGCGCGCAAGAAGGCCTCCGAGGCTAAAGGCAAGCTGCGCGGCCTGGGCTACGCGGCCTACATCGAAGCCTGCGGTATCGCGCCCTCGGCGGTCGCCGGGTCGCTCGGCGCGCGCGCGGGCCTGTTCGAAGCGGGCGAAGTGCGCGTGCACCCGACCGGCTCGGTGACGGTGTTCACCGGCTCGCACTCGCACGGCCAGGGCCACGAGACCACCTTCGCCCAGGTGGTCGCCGACCGCCTCGGCCTGCCGATCGAGAACGTCGACATCGTGCACGGCGACACCTCCAAGATCCTCTTCGGCATGGGCACCTACGGCTCGCGCTCGATCGCCGTGGGCGGCACGGCGATCGTGAAGGCGCTCGACAAGATCATCGCCAAGGGCAAGAAGATCGCCGCGCACCTGCTGGAGGCCGCCGAAGGCGACATCGAATACGCCAACGGCGTATTCAAGGTCTCGGGCACCGACAAGCAGAAGATGTTCGGCGAGGTGGCGTTCGCCGCTTACGTGCCGCACAACTACCCGCACGACAAGCTCGAGCCCGGACTGAACGAGAACGCGTTCTACGATCCGTCCAACTTCACCTTCCCCGCCGGCACTTACGTGTGCGAGGTCGAAGTCGACCCGGACACCGGCGTGGTGAGGATCGAGCGCTGGAGCGCGGTGGACGACTTTGGCAAGATCATCAACCCGATGATCGTCGAGGGCCAGGTGCACGGCGGGCTCGTTCAGGGCATCGGCCAGGCGTTGACGGAAGGTGCGAAGTACGACTCGACGGGGCAGCTGGTTACCGGCTCGTTCATGGACTACTGCATCCCGCGCGCCGATGACGTGCCTTCGTTCCAGGTGGACACGCGCGAGACACCCTGCACGCACAACCCGCTCGGCGTGAAGGGCTGCGGCGAAGCCGGCGCGATCGGTGCGCCCGCGGCGCTGATCAACGCCATCACCGACGCGCTCGGCGTCAAGGACATCGCCATGCCGGCGACGCCGCAGACCGTCTGGCGCACCCTGCAACAGAAGAAAGCGGCCTGAGGAGATCACGATGCACGCATTCAACTACCACCGTCCCGCCAATGTGAACGACGCCGCCGCGCTTGCGGCAAAGAGCGCGGACGCGAAGCTCCTCGCCGGCGGGCAGTCGCTGGTGCAGGCGATGAAGCTGCGGCTCGCCGCGCCTACGGACATCGTCGATCTCGGCATGATCAAGGATCTTGCCGGCATCAAGGTCGACGGCAAGACCGTCATCATCGGCGCCATGGCGCGCCACGCCGAAGTCGCGGGCTCCGCCGAGGTGAAGAAGGCGATCCCCGCGCTCGCGGCGCTCGCCGGCATGATCGGCGACCGCCAGGTGAGGAACATGGGCACGCTCGGCGGCGCGCTCGCCAACAGCGACCCGGCGGCCGACTACCCGGCCGCGGTGCTCGGGCTCGCCGCCACCATCACCACCACCAAGGGCACGCACGCCGCCGACAAGTTCTTCAAGGGCCTGTACGAGACCGCGCTCAAGCCCGGCGAGGTCATCACCTCGGTCAGCTTCCCGATCCCCAAGCGCGCCGCGTACGCCAAGTTCAAGAACCCTGCGTCGCGCTTCGCCATCGTCGGCGTGTTCGTCGCCGACATGGGCAACGGGGTGCGCGTGGCGGTCACCGGAGCGGGCCCCTGCGCGCTGCGCCTCGCGGAGATGGAGAAGGCGCTGACGGCGAAGTTCGCGCCCGATTCGGTGGCGAACCTCAAGGTGAAGGCCGACGGTCTGAACAGCGACCTGCATGCGTCCGCCGAGTACCGCGCGCACCTGATCACGGTGATGGCCAAGCGCGCGGTCGAGGCGGCGCTGAAGTAGCGCGCTGCACCGCTGGCTACCCTCGCGGGAGAAGTTGCGCGAGCATCGCACGTTGCGCTGGCTCGGGCCGCTGCTCGACCGTCCCGGGCTTTGGCATTTCGACCGCCGCAGCGTCGCGCTGGGCGCGGCGCTCGGCGTGTTCTTCGGCTTCATGATCCCGGTGGCGCAGATTCTCGCCTCCGCGCTCGTCGCGCTCCTGCTGCGCGCCAACCTGCCGGTGGCGGCCGTATCCACGCTGGTGTCCAACCCGCTCACCTACGGCCCGATCTTCGTGCTCGCGCACCGCACCGGCACCGCGCTGCTGGGACAAGTGCCTGACCCCGTCGAGCAGGCGCACGTCGAAGAGCAGGCGCGGGCGCCAATCGATGATCCGAAAACCTGGGGCGAGCGCTTCGGCGCGATCGGCAAGCCGCTCGCGCTCGGGCTCGCCGTGTTCGCATTCGTTGGCGGCATCATCGTCTGGGTGCTGGTGAACCTGCTGTGGCTGCTCTCCGTCCGGCTGCGCCCGCGCGCGCCCCCGCGCTAAAATGGCGCATGCCGCAACCGCTCCCCGCATCGATTGACCAGACCCAGACGCTGCTCGCCGCGGCCGACTACGTGGCCGACCGCAGCCTCGCCACCGCGCTGTACCTTTCGCTCGCCATGCAGCGGCCGCTGTTTCTCGAGGGCGAGGCCGGCACTGGCAAGACCGAGATCGCCAAGGTGGTGGCGCAGTCGCTCGGCCGCGAGCTGATCCGCCTGCAGTGCTACGAGGGCCTCGACATCGCGCAGGCCGCCTACGAATGGAACTACCCCCGGCAGATGATCGAGATCCGGCTCGCCGAGGCCGCGGGCGAGAAATCCAAGGATAAGATGTCGCACGACATCTTCGATGCGCGCTTTCTCATCAAGCGGCCACTCGCGCTGGCGCTGGAAGGAAAGCCAGGCGCGGCGCCGGTGCTGCTCATCGACGAGCTCGACCGAACCGACGAGCCGTTCGAGGCGTACCTGCTGGAGGTGCTCTCGGACTGGCAGATCACGGTGCCGGAGATCGGCACCCTGCGCGCAGCCGAGCCGCCCATCGTCGTCATCACGTCCAACCGCACACGCGAGATCCACGACGCGGTGAAGCGCCGCTGCTTCTACCACTGGGTGGACTACCCGGATGCGCGGCGCGAGCTGGAGATCCTGAAGAAGAAAGCGCCGGGGGCGGCGCAGGCGCTGTCGCGCGAAGTGGTGGCCTTCGTGCAGCGCTTGCGCGGCGTCGACCTGTTCAAGCTGCCCGGCGTCGCCGAGACCATCGACTGGGCCAATTGCCTGGTGGCGCTGGACCGCATCGCCCTGGATCCCGAGACCGTCAACAACACGCTCGGCGTGCTCCTCAAGTACCAGGACGACATCGAGAAGATCGCCGGCGACGAAGCGACGCGCCTGGTGGCCGAGGCGAAGAGCGCCGCCGCCGCGGCCTAGGATGTCGCCGCAGCTCGAGTCCGCAGCAGGCCGCGGCAAGCTGTCGGAGAACGTGATGCACTTCGCGCGCCTGCTGCGCGCCGCGGGGCTGCGCGTCGGACCGGACCGCGTCATCGACACCGTGCGCGCGCTGAGAATCGCCGGGGCCGAGCGGCGCGAGGACTGGTACTGGACCATGTCCTCGGTGCTGCTGTCGCGCGAGGAGCAGCGGCCGATCTTCGACCAGGCGTTTCGCCTGTTCTGGCGCGACCCCAAGCTCACCGAGAAGATGATGCAGATGCTGCTGCCGAAGACCGAAGGGCGAACGCCAAAGCCCGAGGAGCAGCAAAGCCAGCGCCTCACCGATGCGCTCCTTGGGCAGAACAAGCCCGAGGAAGAGCGCGAGGAGCGCAAGATCGAGCTCGACGCGCGGCTCACCTTTTCCTCGCGCGAGATGCTGCAGCGCATGGACTTCGACACCATGTCGGCGGCGGAGCTGGCGGAGGCGAAGAAGATGATGCGCGAGCTGCGCCTGCCGCTGCCGATGGTGCGCACGCGCCGCCTCGCGCCGCACCGCCGCGGCACGCGCGTGCACCTGCGCGCCACGATGCGCGAGAGCCTGCGCGAAGGCGGCGACATCATTCCGCTGGTGCGCGCCAGGACGCGTGTCGTGCACCCGCCCCTGGTCGTGCTGTGCGACATCTCGGGGTCGATGAACCCGTATGCGCGCATGTTCCTGCACTTCCTGCACGCCATTACCAACGACCGCGACCGCGTGCACACCTTTGTCTTCGGCACGCGCCTCACCAACGTCACGCGCCAACTCCGGCACCGCGACGTCGACGTCGCCATGGCGAAGGTCGCCGACGCCATCAAGGACTGGTCGGGAGGAACGCGCATCGGCGTCTGCCTGCGCGAGTTCAACTGGCGCTGGGCGCGGCGCGTGCTGGGGCAGAATGCCTGCGTGCTCCTGGTATCCGACGGCCTGGACCGCGAGGCCGGCGAGGGCCTCGCCGAGGAAATGGAGCGCCTCGCCAAGGCGAGCCATTACCTCGTGTGGCTGAATCCCCTGCTTCGCTACGAGCGCTTCGAGGCCAAGCCCGCGGGCGTACGCGCGATGCTGCCGCACGTGGACTTGTTCCTGCCGGTGCATAATCTGAAAAGCCTGGTCGAGCTGGCGCGTACCCTGAGCCGGCCGCTGGCGCGACCCATGGAGGCAAGCGCATGGAAATGAGCGGCGAAGAGCGCATCCCGGCCACCCAGGACCAGACCTGGGCCGCGCTCAACGACCCCGAGATCCTCAAGGCCTGCGTGCCGGGCTGCGAGTCGATCGAGCGCGTGGCGGAGAACGAGTACCAAGTGCTGATGGTGGCGCGCGTCGGTCCGGTGAGCGCCAAGTTCAAGGGCAAGCTGCAGCTGTCGGACCTCAACCCGCCGGTCTCCTACGCCATTGCCTTCGAGGGTCAGGGCGGCGCCGCCGGCTTCGGCAAGGGCTCGGCCCAGGTGCAGCTTGCCCCCGAAGGCGACGGCACGCTCCTCAAGTACGAGGTGAAGGCGAGCGTCGGCGGGAAGCTCGCCCAGATCGGCTCGCGGCTGGTCGATGCGGCGGCGAAGAAGATCTCCAAGGATTTCTTCGCCGCGTTCAACGAGAAGGTCGGCGCGCAGCATGGCGCGGCAGGCGCGGACACGGACGCGCATGACGCGCACGAGGCCCACGCCTCCGGCCCGGTGCCGCCCGACCCGGACCTGCCGAAAGTCTCCAACACCTCACTGATTTTTCTCGCCGCCGGCGCCCTGGTGGTGCTCGTCGTTGGCATGGTCGTGTTCCTTGCCTGAGCCGGGCCGCCCATCGGGGGCGCGGCGCCGCCGGTCCCGGTGCATGCGCCGGGCGGAATTATTTCCTCCCCGTGCCGTAGGGGGCTTGCCTACGATGGCCCGGTGGCGTTGCGGGGAGATGCCGACATGGGTGCCAACGTAGCAGCCGTGGCCAAGCAGAGCGAGAACCAGGCGGAGCGCGTGGAATCGGTGATCCTGATCGCCGAGCTGCGCAATTTCACGCACATGTCCGAAATGCTCGAGCCGCAGCGCGTGCTCGGGCTGGCCGACCAGTTCTTCGAGTGCGCTGCGGGCGCGGTGGCCAAGAACGGCGGCCGCAGCATGGCGGTGCACAACGACTCGTTGATGTCGGTATTCCACGGCGCCGCGATCAACGCCCTGGCGCGCTCCGCGGTGCGCGCGGCGCAGCAGATGTTCGGAGATTTCGACGCGATCGTGCAGGCCTGGGAGCGCGAGTACGGCCTGCGCACCGCGATCGCGCTCGGGGTGCACCGCGGCGAGGCGGTCTACGGCGAAGCCGGTCCGGGCGCGCAGCGAAATGCCGTGGTGTTCGGCGACTGCGTCAGCATCACCGAGCGCCTGGTGCATCGCGCACGCGCGGGCGAGCTGGTGCTCTCGGATGCGCTGATGAAGGTGATCTCGGTGGCCGAGCTTGAGCTCGACGCGGAGCCGCTGCCGCCGCTCGAGCTGCACAACCGCCCCTCGATTCGCATCTACGGGGTCCTGCGGGACGACCGGCTCGACTTTACGGCCTAGCGGGCTGCGCTTCCTTCACGGCGAGAACCCCGCGGCCCAACGGCCCGCGGCGACTGCCTCCTCCACTTTCGAGCCGTGCGACCTGTCGGCCTCGGGCGACGGCTTGGGCTTGACTGCCGAGGCGGGCGCCGCGTCCTCAGACAGCGCTTCTTCCAGATCTTTCGTGCCGTGCACCTCGAATCGCGCCCAGAGAATCAAGAGGATGGCGACTGCCACGGCAAGGATACCCGCCCAGGCGACGATCGGGTGTTCACTATTAGGTTCCGGCCTAAGGGTTGAAGTCATGGTTTGCGCAATGCAAGGTCCGTGCCGGTATTGGACCGTATGGAACCCGGCAGGTTCTCGCCGGCCTACTCCCCCGCAATGGTCATGTTCTGCACCAGCACGGAGCCGCTGCGGCGCGAGCCGCGCACCACGACGTCGCCGCCCACACTGGCGATGCCGCGGAACATCTCGCGCAGGTTCCCGGCGATCGTGAGCTCTTCGACCGGATAGGCGATCTCGCCGCCCTCCACCCAGTAGCCCGCGGCGCCGCGCGAATAGTCCCCGGTCACGAGGTTGACGCCGTGGCCGAGCAGCTCGGTGACCAGCAGGCCGCGGTGCAGACGCGCAAGCATGCCGCGGAAATCCGGCCCGTTGGAGGCGAGCACCAGGTTGTGGTTGCCTCCGGCGCTGCCGGTGCTCGTCATGCCGAGCTTGCGCGCCGCGTAGCAGCCGAGGAAGTAGCCTTCGAGCACGCCGTCGCGCACCACGGTGCGCGCGCGCGTCGCCACGCCCTCGTCGTCGAACGGCGAGCTCGCGAGCGCACGCGGCTCGAGCGGCCGCTCCTCGATCGTGATCCCGGGCGCGAAAACCGCCGTGCCGAGGCTGTCGGCGAGGAACGTGGCCTTGCGGTACAGGCTGCCCCCGCTCGCCGCCGAGACGAAGCTGCCAAGCAGCTGTGTCGCGAGTGGCGCCTCGAACAGCACCGGCGCCCGGCGCGTGCCGATGCGCCGCGCGCCGAGCCGGGCCAGCGCACGCTCGCCGGCGTAGCGGCCGAGCGCCTCGGCGTCGGCGAGTGCTTGCGGCACGCGCGCGGCGCTGTACCAGTCGTCGCGCTGCATGCCGCGCGCGTCCTCGGCGATCAATGCCACGTACAGCGAATGGCGCGAGGTCGGGAAGCCTGCCATGAAGCCATGGCTGTTAGCGAAGACGAACTGCGCGTGCTGCGCCGAGACCGAAGCGCCCTCCGAGTTGCGGATGCGCGGCGACAGCGCAAACCCCGCCGCTTCACAGCGCCGGGCGATGCCGATCGCCTCCTCGGTGCCGATGTCCCAGGGATGGTAGAGGTCGAGGTCCGGGGTTTCACGCGCGAGCAGTTCCGGCTCCGGCAGCCCGGCGCAGTCGTCGACCGCGGTGTGGCGCGCGATGGCGAGCGCGGCTTCGACGGTCTGCGCCAGCGCCGGCGCCGAGAAGTCCGAGGTGCTGGCGTGGCCGCGGCGCGCCGCGGGGCGCTCGCCGAGATAGACGGTGACGCCGATGCTCTTGTCGCGGTTGTGCTCGATGGTGTCGACGGCGCCCTTGCGCACCGTGACCGACAGTCCCTGACCTTCCGAGACGTCGCATTCGCAGGCGCTCGCGCCGAGGCGGCGGGCGTGCGCCAGCACCTGCGCGGCGAGCGCCTTAAGCTGATCCTGCGTGTAGGTGAAGCGGCCGCCGCTTTTCATGGCGCGCTATCATAGCAGCGGCATGCGGGACGACACCGTCAGCAAGACGCGCAGGAAGCAGGAGATGCACGAGTTGCAGGCGCTCGGCGCCGAGCTGGTCGCGCTGTCCGCCGCGCACCTTGAGCGCATGACGCTGCCCGCCGAGCTGGCGCGGGCAGTGCATGAGGCGCGCAGCATCGATAGCCACGAAGCGCGCCGGCGCCAGGTGCAGTACATCGGCAAGCTGATGCGCGGCGTCGACGCCGCGCCGATTCGCGCGCAGCTCGCGGCGGTGCATGGCGGCTCGGCCGAGGAGCGCGCGCGTCATCAGCGGCTCGAGCATTGGCGCGCGCGCCTGATCGACGACGACGACGCCCTCACCGAGTTCGCGCAAGCGCACCCGTCGGGCGACCTGCAGCAGCTGCGCGCGCTGATACGCAACGCGCGCCGCGAGCAGGCCGCGGGCCGTCCGCCGCGCGCCTTCCGTGAGCTGTTCCGCGTGCTGCGTGAGGCCGCCGGTGAGTAGCGTGCTGGTCGTCGGCGTGGTGTCGGCGAGCGACCGCGCCGCAGGCGGCGTCTACAAGGACGAGGGCATCCCGGCGCTGAAGGACTGGCTCGGCCGGGCGATCGTCGCACCCGGGGTGCGCTACGAGGAGCGCCTGATTCCCGACGAGCGGGCCGTGATCGAGACCGCGCTGGTGGAGCTGGTTGACGCCAGGGGCTGCCACCTCGTGCTCACCACCGGCGGGACCGGCCCGGCGCCGCGCGACGTGACGCCGGAAGCGACGCTCGCGGTCGCCGACAAGGTGCTGCCCGGCTTCGGCGAGCAGATGCGCGCCGTCAGCCTCAAGTACGTGCCGACGGCGATCCTGTCGCGCCAGGTGGCGGTGGTGCGGCGGCAGGCGCTGATCATCAACCTGCCGGGCCAGCCCAAGGCGATCAAGGAGACGCTCGACGGCGTGTTCGCCGCGGTGCCCTACTGCATCGACCTGATCGGCGGCCCCTACATCGAGACCGACGAGGCCGTGGTGAAGGCGTTCCGGCCAAAGTCGGCGCAGCGGCCGCGCCCGGCGTGACGCCGCTGCTCGAAGCAATCGAGATCGAGAGCGCGCCGTCGCCCGACGCCGCGGTGCTGTGGCTGCACGGCCTGGGCGCCGACGGCCACGATTTCGAGCCGGTAGTGCCGCAGCTGCAACTGCCTCGCGCGCTGCGCGTGCGCTTCGTCTTCCCGCACGCCCCGGTGCGCCCGGTGACCCTCAACATGGGAATGCACATGCGCGCCTGGTACGACATCGCGCAGCTCGGCGGCGGGGCCGAGGACGCGGCCGGCATCCGCGCCTCGCAGGCCCAGCTCGAAGCGCTGATCGCGCGCGAGCGCGCGCGCGGCGTGGCAACCGGGCGCATCGTGCTGGCCGGCTTCTCCCAGGGCGGCGCCATCGCGCTGCACACCGGGCTGCGGCAGGCCGAGCGCCTCGCCGGCATCCTCGCGCTGTCGACCTACCTGCCGCTCGCCGGCACGGTTGCAACGGAGCACGCCGCGGCCAACCTCGGCGCGCCGCTGTTCATGGCCCATGGCCGCTTCGACGACATCATTCCGATCGAGCGTGCCCGGCAGTCGCGCGCCGCGCTCGACGCCCTCGGCTGCAAGGTCGATTGGCACGAATACCCGATGCCGCACGCGGTGTGCGCGGAGGAGATCGCGGATATCGCGGCCTGGCTGCGCGCGGTTCTGTGATGCGATTTCTCATCGTGGATCCATCCCGCGACCTGCGCGGCGCAGTGGCCGGCATGCTGCGCGCGCGCTGGCCGGACGCCACAATCGAGGAATGGGATCCGCGCGAGCGCGGCAGCCCGGAGGCCGCGCCCAAGCTGACGAGCTACGCCGCGATCCTCATGTACGTGGAGCCCACCGCAAGCGACGCGCTGGCGTGGATGGCGGGCATGCTGCGCGATCCGGCCGCGCCGCCGGTGATCCTGCTCACCGAATCGGGCGGCGAGAATCTGGCGCTCCAGGGCTTGAAGGCCGGTGCCGCGGATTTCCTGCGCAAGCCGGACCTCACCGGCGAGCGGTTGGTGCGCTCGATCGAGGACGCGGTGCGCGAGCAGGAGGCGCGGCGCACCGAGGCCGCCAACCCGATGGCGCCG
Source organism: Burkholderiales bacterium (assembly GCA_035459025.1). Taxonomy (GTDB): domain Bacteria; phylum Pseudomonadota; class Gammaproteobacteria; order Burkholderiales; family SG8-39; genus JAABQT01. The sequence continues at coordinate 16,485 of DATHYT010000029.1, forward strand.
TTCGAGCGTACCGTCAAGCTCGACGCGCAGCGCATCGGTGCGCCCCTGGAGGGCGACGAGCGGCGCATCCCCGGCTACCGCAGCTTGCGCAAGATCGGCGAAGGCGGCATGGCGCAGGTGTACCTGGCCGAGCGCGAGCGCGACGGCCTGCAGCTGGTGCTCAAGGTGCTGGATGCGAAGCTGCGCGCCGACGAGACCTTCTTCAAGCGCTTCGTGCGCGAGTATCGGCTGATCGCGGGCCTGCAGAACGAGTACGTCGCGCACATCTACGATCAGGGCTTTGCCGGCGAGCACCCGTTCATCGCCATGGAGTACCTCGCCGGCGGCACGCTTGCGGTGCGCATTCACGAGGGCATGACCTCGCTCACGGCACTGCGCATCACCTCGCAGGTGGCGCGCGCGCTGGGTGCGATCCACGAGCGCGGCGTGATCCACCGCGACCTGAAGCCGCCCAACATCCTGTTTCGCGACAACGGCCGCCCGGTGCTGGTGGACTTCGGGCTGGCGAAGAACCTGTCGGCGAAGACCACGCTCACCCGCCACGGCATGGTGATCGCCACCCCGCGCTACATGAGCCCCGAGCAGTGCCTCGGCCGGCCCGCCGACCACCGCTCCGACCTGTATTCGCTCGGCGTCATCTTCTATGAGATGCTGAGCGGCCGGCGCCTGTACGAGGGCGAGGGCCCTGCCGGCCTCGTCTACCAGCACGTGCATGGCCCCATTCCGCGCTTGCCCGCGCGGCTGGCCGGCTATCAGGGCATACTGGACCGGCTGCTCGCCAAGACGCCGGCAGAACGCTTCCAGAGCGCGCACGAGCTTTTTGCGATGATCGCCATATGAGCCCGGACAGCGGCGAACGCCAGTACCTGGACCTCCTCGCCGAAGTGCTGGAGCGCGGCGCGGCGAAGTCGGACCGGACCGGCACCGGCACGCGCTCGGTGTTCGGGCGCCAGATGCGCTTTGGGCTCGAGGAGCGCTTCCCGCTGCTCACGACGAAGAAGCTGCACCTGAAGTCGATCATCGTCGAGCTGCTGTGGTTCCTGCGCGGCGACACCAACGTGCGCTGGCTGCAGGAGCGCGGCGTCACGATCTGGGACGAATGGGCCGACGAGAACGGCGAGCTCGGCCCCGTGTACGGCTACCAGTGGCGCCACTGGCGCACGCCCGACGGGCGCGAGATCGACCAGATCCGCCAGGTGCTCGACAGCCTGCGAACGCGCCCGGATTCGCGCCGGCACCTGGTAAGCGCCTGGAATCCGGCCGACGTCGACAAGATGGCGCTGCCGCCCTGCCACGCGCTGTTCCAGTTCTACGTCGCCGGGGGGCGGCTTTCGTGCCAGATGTATCAGCGCAGCGCCGACTTGTTTCTCGGCGTGCCCTTCAACATCGCGTCCTACGCGCTGCTCACGCTGATGGTGGCGCAGGTCACCGACCTGCGCCCGGGCGAGTTCGTACTCACGCTGGGCGACGCGCATCTGTACCTGAACCATCTCGAGCAGGCGCGCGAACAGCTCGGGCGCGCACCGCGCCCGTTCCCGCGCATGCGCCTCAACCGGGCGGTGCGCGACCTGTTCGGGTTCCGCTACGAGGACTTCACCCTCGAGGACTACGACCCGCACCCGGCGATCAGGGCGCCGATCGCGGTCTAAAAAAAAGGGCCCGCCTGTAGGGGGGAAGGACGGGCCCGGGGGAGGAGGTGCGACAGGGTCGAGGCGTTCCTTCTTTAGAAGCCTCCGAGAGCCAGCATCTGGCCCAGGTACAGCAACCCCGCTGCCGCAAAGCCATACACCACCGCATCGGCGAGGCGAGCGCGCTGCACCGGCATATAGCCAGGCACCGCCCACACCACTGCGGCAGCGCCGAGCAAGGCCGCAAGCAGCGCCGCGCCCAGGCCAAAACTGTGTCCGAATGCCTGCACCACCCAGCCCTGCGGCGCGACCAGCTTGTAGATCGACCCGCTGATGCCGATCAGGACCAGCGCGCTAATGGCAAAGCCGCCGGCGACCTGTGCCAGGATCGGAATCTCGAACTTTCCCTTGGTGTGTTCCATCGGACTCGCACAAATCCTTGCAAGCTCCGTGCCCGCGCAGGAAAAATCATCTTCTTCAATGGGTTGGCGCCCTTGCGTGAACAAGTACGCGCCCGCAAACGTGGCCCAAACGTCTGCCGGCAGCGACGAACGATTTCACACCGACGGCAAGGGACTGACTGCGCGCAGCTTTCTCTGTCGCCGCTCGGCGACAACCGGTCAGGATTCGGCAGCGACCTTCGTCTTGAACATGCCTGGCTCGAGCGCGTGGCGCTCGAGCAGCCGGTAGAACTCGGTGCGGTTGCGCCCGGCCAGCCGTGCGGCTTGCGTGACGTTGCCGCCGGTGATCTTGAGAATGCGCACCAGGTACTCGCGCTCGAAAGCGCGCCGCGCCTCGTCGAGCGGCGTGAGCGAGCCCGCGCCGACGTCCAGGGCCTGCCGCACCAGCGACGCCGAGATCATCTCCGTCGTGGTGAGCGCCACCGCGCGTTCGATAACGTTGAGCAGCTGGCGCACGTTGCCGGGCCAGGCGGCGCTGACCAGCTGCTCCATCGCCTCGGGCGAGATGCCGAGCCGCGGGCGGCCGTAGCGCTCGGCGAGGCGCGCAAGGAAATGCCCCCCGAGCAGCGGGATGTCCTCGCGCCGCTGCGCAAGCGACGGCAGCTCGAGCTTCACCACGTTCAGCCGGTAAAACAGATCCTCGCGGAACTCGCCCGTGGCAATACGCTCGTCGAGCTTGCGGTGCGTGGCCGAGATGATGCGCACGTCGATCGGCACGGCGTCGTTCGCGCCGACCGGCCGTACCACGCGATCTTCAAGCGCACGCAGCAGCTTCACCTGCAGCGCGGGCGGCATGTCCCCCACTTCGTCCAGAAACAGGGTCCCGCCCTCGCAAGCCTGGAACAGCCCGCGGCGGTCCTGCACCGCGCCGGTGAAGGCACCCCTCTTGTGGCCGAAGAGCTCCGATTCGAGCAGGCCCTCGGGAATCGCGCCGCAGTTCACTGCAATGAAGGGCGCCTCGGCGCGCCGGCTGGCGCGGTGAATGGCGCGCGCCAGCAGCTCCTTGCCGGTTCCGCTCGCGCCGAAAATGCACACGCTCGCGTCCGACGCCGCGACCCGCTGCGCCTGCCCGAGGAGCGCTTCCATCGCTGCCGAGCGCGTGATGATCTCGCTGCGCCAGTGCGCGCGGTCGCCGCTCGGCGCTGTGGATAGCCGCAGCGCGTCGGCGACCGTTTCCAGCAGTACCTTGGGCTCGAACGGCTTGGTGAGAAAGCTGAACACGCCGCGGCGCGTCGCCGCCACGGCGTCGGGGATGGTGCCGTGCGCGGTGAGTATCACCACGGGGAGCGAGGGCGCCTGTCGATGGATGGCGTCGAACAGGCCCAGGCCGTCCATGCCCTGCATGCGCAGGTCGGTGATCACCAGGTTCGGGCGCTGCACGGCCAGGCTGGCGAGCGCCGCCTCCGCCGCTTCCACCGCTGTGACGCGGTAGCCCGCGGCCGTCAGCCGCATGGAGATCAGTTGCAGCAGGCCGCGGTCGTCGTCGACCAGCAGGATGGAGGGGGCTTCGTGGCTCATGGTTTCACCTTTGCTGTTTCCTGCGCCGCTCCTCACGCTCGAGGATACCGCGCTCGATTGCCTTCAGTGCGTCTACCTGGTGTTGCAGGACGCCAGCACGCGCCGCCGCCGCTTCCTCGCGCCGCTCGGCGGCCGCCGCACGCGACTCGGCCGCCGCCACGCGCGACTCCGCCGCCGCCGCACGCGACTCCGCCGCAGACGTGCGCGCTTCCGCCGCGCGCAGTTCACGCGCGAGGCGCTGCCGCTCGGCCACGTTCGCCGCGAGCATCCCGGCGAGCTGCGCCACCGGGGTGTCGGCTCGGCGCGTCGCCAGCGGCTCCAGCAGGCTTGCCGCGCGCGCTTCGTCGCGCCAAGGTGCCGGCAGCGTCGCGAGCAGTGCGGCGAGCCGCACGCGGTTCACCTCGTCCGGAACCGCCACGTACGTCTGCTCCGCGTGCACGAGCTGGCGGCGCTGCTCAGCTGCAGGCGCGTGCGCCGCGCTTACAGCAGCGCCGACAATCTCGCGCACCTGCACGACCTCGCGGGCGTCGGGCCGCAGCAGCGCACAGCCGGCAAGCAGAGCGGCGCAGAGGAGGGCCGCCACCCTCATGTCGCCTCCTCCATCGCCAGCAGCGCCGGGCGCTTGGGCAGCGTGACGCGAAAATGCCCGCCCTCGCCTTCGGCGACCAGCGCAATGCGCCCGCCGTGCGCCTCGACATACTCGCGGGCTATCGCCAGGCCGAGCCCGCTGCCGGCGACGCGGCCGCCGGCCTTGTTGCGCCCGCGGAAGAACGACTCGAACACTGCCTCGCGCTCGACCAGCGGCACGCCGGGACCAGAGTCGATCACCTCGATCACCGCCTTGCCGTCGGCTTCGTGCGCGCGCACCGTAATGGTACCGCCTGCCGGCGTGAACTTCACCGCGTTGCCGAAAAGATTGTCGACGATCGAGCGCAGCTTCACCGCGTCCGCCTCGACCACGGCGGGCGCCAGCTCCAGCGCCACGTTCTGGCCCTTGGCGAGCGCCGAGAGCCGGTGCGCGTCGGCTACTTCGCGCACCAGGGCGTCGAGCTGCACCGTACTCACCTCGAGCGAGGCGGCCGCGTGCAGCGCGCGCTGGTAATCGAGCAGGTCTTCGATCAGCCGCTGCAGCTTCACGCTGTTGTCGCGCATGATGCCGACCACCGCGCGCTGCGCCGGCGCGAGCGGCCCGGCCACCTCGTCGTTGAGCAGCTCCGCGCCCTCGCGCAGCGAGGCGAGCGGCGTCTTCAGCTCGTGCGACAGATGGCGCAGGAAGCGGTTCTTCTGCGCTTCCAGGTCGGTGAGCCGCTGGCGCAGCCAGTCCAGCCGCTCGCCCAGGTCGCGCAGGTCCTGCGGCCCACTGACGCGGATCGGGGCGGAGAAATCGGGTCCGCCCAGCTGGCGGATGCCGGCGTCGAGCTCGGCGATCGGCCGCGCGATGACGCGCGTGAGTGCGAGCGCCGCGACCAGGGCGACCGCGATGGCGACGAGCACGAGATTCAGCAGGCGGCGCTGCACGATCTCGGCGCTCGAGCGCAGTTGTTCCACCTCCTGGTCGGCGACGCGCGCGCTGATCGCGAGCACCTCGTGCGCGCTTTCAGCGAGCTCGCCGACGCGCGCGCGCACCGTGGCGATGTCGGGCGGCGCCTGCGGCGCCGCCGCGAGCAGCTCGTAGAGCACCTGCTCGCGCGCCACCGTGCGATCGAGCGCCGCAAGCTGCTGGACGTCGAGCGGCAGGCGCGCCAGGTCGGCGGTGAGCAGCTGGAAGCCTTCGTGCAGGCGCTCGTAGTCCTGCAGCAGGCCGGCGTCCGGAAGGACCGCCACCTGCTGCGCGAGGCGCTCGACGGAAGCGATGCGATTGACGAGCGATCGGCTGCCGCGCGCGGCCTGCGCCGCGTTGTACACCGCATGACGACTCTGCTCGGCGAGGCGCTGCGTGCTCCAGGCCGAATACAGCAGCGCGCCGGCGAGCGGCAGCGCCACCAGCAGGAAGCCGGTAACGAGCAATCCGAGAAAGGAGCGCGGATGGCGCAGGGCCGGCCTCGGAGCACTCTCCTGAGGTGCCATAACCCTATAATCTCACGTAAAACAACGTCAGGACGAGCCTTATGTCACACCCCGCCGGGACGCGCGTCTACTTGGTCGCGGCCGTGGCCAGCAACGGGGTCATCGGATCCGGGGGCAAGCTGCCCTGGCGCCTGCCCGAAGACCTGCGGCACTTCAAGGAACTGACGCTCGGACACCCGGTGATCATGGGGCGCAAGACCTGGGAGTCGCTCGGCAAGCCGCTGCCTGGCCGAGAGAACATCGTGGTGACCCGCGCCCCCGGCTTCGATGCCCCGGGCGCGCATGTGGCCGGCTCACTGGAAGCGGCACTCGCCCTGTGCGCGGGCGAACCCTTGGCCTTCGTCATCGGCGGCGGCGAGCTTTACGCGGCGGCGCTGCCGCTTGCCGACGCCATGGTGCTGACCGAGATCGGGCGCGAGTTCCCCGGCGACACGAACTTCCCACCGTACGACCGCTCGGCCTGGCGCGAGACCCAGCGCAAGCCGCACACCGCCGCCGACGGCTTGCGCTTCGACTTCGTGCTCTACGAGCGCGAGCGCGACTCGAAAACCCTGACCTCGGGCAGCGGAAAGCCGTTAAAGCCGCTGGCGTAGGCGGTGGTATAGGCGCCCGCATTGCGGATGTAGATGAAATCGCCCTCCTGCAGGTCTGAGGGCAGCGGCTCGTCGCGCATCACGACATCGACCGAGTCGCAGGTCGGCCCCGCCACGTTCCACGCGATGTCCGGGCCCGAGCGCTCGGTGCGGATCTTGTACTTCAGGCCTTCCGTGGTCTCGATGACGCCGCCGAACAGGCCCGCGTCCCAGTGCATCCAGCGCTTGCCGGCGCGCATCGCCGTGCCCAGCACGCGGCACACGAAGTAGCCGGCATCGGACACGAGGTAGCGGCCCGGCTCTGCGATCACCTGCACGTCGTCGGGAAACGCCTGTAGCGCCTCGTTGACCACTGCGCCGATCACTTCGATCGACGGAATGGGCTTCACGTGGCGCACGGGGAAGCCGCCGCCGATGTCCAGCAGGCGCGGCTTGAGGCCGGCCTTCGCCATGGCGTCGAACAGCGTGCGCGCCTTTTCCATGCCGACGCGCCAGTTCTCCGGGTTGCGGCACTGCGAGCCGGCGTGGAAGGTGACGCCCCCCAGATCCGCACCCAGCTTGGACGCGGTGGCGATGATTTCGCGCGCCTCCGCGGCGCCGGCACCGAACTTGCCCGAGAGCGGCCAGTCGCTGCCAATGTTCGGCGTGGCGATACGCAGGTACAGGCACGCCGTCGGGTCCACCGCGTGCATGCGCTTGAGCTCATCGACGCTATCGACCACGAACCAGCGCACGCCCTTCGCCACCGCGTAGGCGTCCGCGTCGCGCGAGCGCATCGGGTTGGAGAAGAACACCTCGGCGGCCGGCACCCCGAGCGAGAGCAATTGGTCGAGCTCGGCGGTGGAAGCGATCTCGAAGCCCGCGCCTTCCTGCGCCAGCACCTTCAGCACGCGCCGGTCGGGGTTGGCCTTGACTGCGTAGTGCGGCCGCACGCGCGGCATGGCCGCGCGGAAGCGGCGCAGCTTTTCGCGCACGATGGCGGTGTCGAGGATCAGGAACGGCCGCGTGTACTTCTGGCGCGCGGCCTGGCGGACGACCTCGAAGTCGAGGCTGACCTCGGGGTGCGTGTCAAAGAGCTGCTCTTGCGGGTTTGCGGTCTGCTGTCGGTTGCGTGCGAGGCTGCCAGGGCGATCGCCCATCAATGTTCTCCCAGGGGCTATCTAGGTCTCAGGAATGTCGCGAACGACGACGTCGTACACCGGGTACACGGTCCTCTGGCCTGTCATGATGACCTCCTTCATAGCTCGTTGAGCCATCAGGGAAAACTTCGGGCGATTATAGGGATGACCCCTCGCGAGTCAAGCGCTTTGTGCACTGATTTTCGGGGCGCCGCACTGGGAGGAGGCGGGCGCCGGCTCTGAGAAACCACAATAGGTACCGCTGCTAAGCTTCCAGCCTACTATAAGTTGTGGCTCTGATGGACGGCCGCGGGCGTCACGCCGCTCAGGTGTTCTGCACGACGATGTTGGGGAACTTCGAGGTCATGTCTTTCTGCGACTCCGCGATCTTGACCGCGCAGCGCCGCGCGATGCGCCGGTAGATCTCGGCCGCCCGGCCCTCGGGATCGGAGACCACGGTCGGCTTGCCGGAATCGGCCTGCTCGCGGATCGACTCGTCGAGCGGGAGCTGGCCGAGCAGCTCCATGCCGTATTCCTTGCACATGCGCGCGGCGCCGCCACTGCCGAAAATGTGGCTCTCGTGACCGCATTTCGGGCACACGTGCAGCGACATGTTCTCCACCACGCCGAGGATCGGGATGCCGACCTTCTCGAACATCTTCAGGCCCTTGCGCGCATCGATGAGCGCGATGTCCTGCGGCGTGGTCACGATCACCACGCCGGTCACCGGCACTTTCTGCGCGAGCGTGAGCTGGATATCGCCAGTGCCCGGGGGCAGGTCGACCACCAGGTAGTCGAGCTCGCGCCAGCGCGTGTCCTTCAGCAACTGCTCGAGCGCCTGCGTCACCATCGGCCCGCGCCACACCATGGGCGTATCGACGTCGATGAGAAAGCCGATCGAGATCGCCTGCAGCCCGTGCCCGACCATCGGCTCGAGCGATTTCCCGTCCTTGGACTCCGGCCGGCCAGCGATGCCGAGCATCGTCGGCTGCGACGGCCCGTAGATATCCGCGTCAAGCACGCCCACTGCAGCACCCTCGGCGGCCAGCGCCAAGGCGAGATTCACCGCGGTGGTGCTCTTGCCGACGCCGCCCTTGCCGGAGGCCACGGCGATGATGTTCTTGATCCCCGGCACCAGCTTCACGCCGCGCTGCACGGAGTGCGGTACGACTTTCGCCACCACCTTCACGTTGGCGCTGGCGGCACCGGATTTCTTCAGCGCCGCAATCACCTCGCGGCGAATGGGCTCGAACTGACTGCGCCCGGGATAGCCGAGCTCGATGTCGACCTCGACGTCCGCGCCGGCGACGCGGATTGCCTTCACCGAGCGCGTGCTGACGAAATCCTTGCCGGTGTTCGGATCGATGAGCGCGCCGAGCGCGGCTTTCACGTCTGCTTCGGAGATGGCCATGGCGGGAATAGACGAAGGGGCCCGGTAGTGTACCTAAAACACGGATAAAATTGCGCTTTTTCGCGTAACTCCATGTCTCGACGCCGCCTCTTCGTGACCACCGCGCTGCCCTATGCGAACGGCGCGTTCCACATCGGCCACATCATGGAGTACATCCAGGCCGACATCTGGGTGCGCTTCCAGCGCATGCGCGGCCATGAGGCGCATTTCGTGGGCGCCGACGACGCGCACGGCGCGCCGATCATGCTCGCGGCGGAGAAGGCCGGCAAGGCCCCGGACGCGTTCGTCGCCGAGATCGCGCGTGGCCGTGCGCAGTACCTGGAGGGCTTTCATATCGGCTTCGACAACTGGCATTCGACGCATTCGCCGGAAAACACCGCGCTGTCGCAGGACATCTACCGGCGGCTCAAGCGCGCCAATCTCATCGACATCCGGCCCGTCGAGCAGTTCTACGACCCGGTAAAGAACATGTTCCTTGCCGACCGCTACATCAAGGGCGAGTGCCCGAACTGCGGCGCCAAGGACCAATACGGCGACGCCTGCGAGAACTGCAGCGCCGCCTACGCCGCCACCGACCTGAAGAACCCGTATTCGACGCTCTCGGGCGCGAAGCCGGTGCTGAAGACCTCGGAGCACCACTTCTTCCGGCTGTCCGATCCGAAGTGCAAAGCGTTCCTCAAGGACTGGCTGGAGCGGCCCGGGCGGCTGCAGCCGCAGGTCGTCAACAAGGCCCGCGAGTGGCTGGACGGCGAGGGCGACAAGGCCCTGGGCGACTGGGATATCTCGCGCGACCCGCCTTACTTCGGCATCCGCGTTCCCGACATTGCAGAGGAAAAGTACCTGTACGTCTGGCTGGATGCGCCGATCGGCTACCTGGCAAGCTTCAAGAACTACTGCGCCAAGGCCGGGATCGACTTCGAGAAGTTCCTGCAGGACCCCGGCACCGAGCAAATCCATTTCATCGGCAAGGACATCATCTACTTCCACACCCTGTTCTGGCCGGCGATGCTGGAGTTCGCCGGCAAGCCCTACAGGGTGCCCGACCATGTCTACGTGCACGGCTTCATCACAGTGTCCGGGGACAAGATGTCCAAGTCCCGCGGCACGGGCATCAGCCCCCTGCGCTATCTCGAGCTGGGCATGAATCCGGAGTGGCTGCGCTACTACATCGCGGCGAAGCTCAACGCCAACGTCGAGGACATCGATTTCAATCCCGGGGATTTCGTCGCACGGGTGAACAGCGATCTGGTCGGGAAGTACGTCAATATCGCGAGCCGCGCGGCCAGCTTCATCACCCGGCACTTCGACGGCAGGCTGCACGACTTCGGCGCGACGCCCGCGCCGGCTTGGGCCGCCGCCGTCGCGATCGGCGACGACATCGCCGCGGCCTACGAGGGGCGCGAATTCGGCCGCGCCGTGCGCGAGGTGATGGCCGTCGCGGATCGCGTCAACCAGGGGTTCGACCAGGCCAGGCCCTGGGAGCTGGCCAAGGACGCGGACAAACGAGACGAACTGCATCGCGCCTGCAGCGACGCGATCCACGCGTTCTTTGCGCTCACGGTCTACCTTGCACCCCTGCTCCCGGCGACGGCGGCACGGGTCGCGCGCGAGCTGTTCGGCCTCGAGCGCGACCTGAGCTTCGAGGACCGCAAGCTGCGCGCGACGCGCATTCGGCCGTTCAAGCACCTGCTCACGCGCGTGGACGACAGGCAGCTCGACGCCCTGTTCGACGTCGCCTCGGTCCCGCAACCCGCCGCCCCGCAGCGCCACGCCGAGACCCAGCAGCATGCCGCGAAGGAGAACGCCGTGCCCGACCCCATTAGCCTCGAAGAATTCACAAAAATTGACCTGCGCGTGGCGCGAATTGCAAAGGCCGAGTACGTCGACGGCGCCGACAAGCTGCTCAAGCTCACGCTCGATCTCGGCGGCACCACGCGCCAGGTGTTCGCCGGCATCAAGTCGGCCTATGAGCCGCAAAAGCTCGAGGGGCGGCTGGCCGTCGTCGTGGCCAACCTCGCTCCGCGCACCATGAAATTCGGCGTCTCCGAAGGCATGGTGCTCGCCGCTTCCGGCGACGGAGCGGGCATATTTCTCATTTCCCCCGATAGCGGAGCGGTTCCGGGTATGCGCGTAAAATGAACGCGTTACGGCCTTCGGGTCGACCCACGAAGCACGCATGATCGAACAGCCCAGCCGGACGCTGGTTTGCAGCATCGTGTTCCTGGACATCGTCGAGTACTCGGCGAAGCCAGTGGCCGAGCAGTTGTTGCTCAAGCAGCAGTTCAACAAGCTGCTCAGCTCGGCGCTGGAAAACGTGGCGCCGCGCGATCGCGTCGTCCTCGACACCGGCGACGGCGCCGGCATTACCTTCCTCGGCGATCCCGAAGATGCGCTGTTCGTCGCCATGTCGCTGCGCGCGGCGGCGCGCGCGGAATCGAGCGGTGCCATCGCCGTGCGCATCGGCATCAATCTGGGCCCGGTGCGCCTCGTGAAGGACATCAACGGCCAGATAAACATCATCGGCGACGGCATCAACGTCGCACAGCGCGTGATGACGTTCGCCCAGGCGGGACAGCTGCTGGTGTCGCGCTCCTTCTACGAGGTGGTGTCCTGCCTGTCGCTCGACTACGCCAGCCTGTTCAGCTACGTCGGCGCGCGCACCGACAAGCACGTGCGCGAGCACGAGGTGTACTCGGTCGGCATCGGCACCGACGCCGCGCGCAGGGTGATTGAGACCAGCTCGCGCCGCGTGGCGCCGCGGCGCCGCCGCGGCCCTCGGTTGATCGGCGAGCTCACCGACGTGCGGCCGTTCGGCGTGCACCGCTTGGCGTTCCTCGGCGCGCCCCTCGCCTTCGTGCTGCTCGTCAGCGGGGGGGTGGCCGTCAAGGCACAGATCAGCCATCCGCCGCTCGCGATCAAGCCCGGACCGGCGGCGCTGCAGATGGCGGCCCCGGAGCCTGCGCGCGCCGAAGCGCCCGCCAACGGCGAAAAGCCGGCTGCCGCTGAGTCGGCGCAACCGCAGCCGCCCGCGACGCCAGCGCCGGTGGCAGCCGCGCCCACGCAACGCGGGCAACTGCGCGAAACGCTGGCCGCCCGCACCCCACGCCCGGCGCGCGAGGCACGCAAGCCGGAAGCTGCCCCGGCGGCCGCGCCGGCGCAGATCGCCGCGTCGGCTGCCGCCGGCACCATCCAGCTCGCGATCCTGCCTTGGGGCGAAGTCTTCGTAGACGGCAAAAGCCGCGGCGTCAGTCCGCCGCTGCGCTCGCTGGAAGTCCCTCTGGGAACGCACACCGTCGAGGTGCGCAACACCTCGTTTCCAACCCATACGCGGCGCGTCGAAGTACGCTCGGGCGAGCCGGTGCGCATCCGCCATCGCTTTCGCTAAGCGTGCTCTCGCGGTATCTTCCGCCCGGTAGCTTCGGGGGATTGCCGATGGACGATGGCGCAGTCTGGAAACTGGCGGGATGAAAATTAGGCTGGCGATTGCGCTGAGCGTTGCGGGCTTGGCTTTCAGCGGCTGCCAGAGCGCGTCCGTGCGCGCCCTGCAGGAGGACTTCAGGAGCCTGTTCGGCAGCGCCAAAGGCGGGCCGGCGCTCGCCGTCGGCATCCGCCAGTACGAGGAAGGCAAGTACGCCGAGGCTGCCGAGAGCCTCAACACCAGCCTGTATCAGGGACTCTCGAGCCCCGACCGCGTAAAGGCGCACAAGTATCTGGCGTTCATCGATTGCGTGTCAGGGCGACCGGCCGCCTGCCGGCGTGAATTCGACCGCGCGCTGGCCATCGATCCGGGCATGGAGCTGAGCGCCGCCGAGGTGGGGCATCCGATCTGGGGCCCGGTGTTCCGCGCGGTCAAGGCCGGCCGCTAAGCCGCCGCAATGGGCGCGATGGACGACCAAAAGCTCGGCCGCTTCGAAGTCCTTGCCGAGATCGGCCGCGGCGCGATGGGCATCGTCTACAAGGCGAAGGACCCGATGCTCGAGCGCACCGTCGCCATCAAGACCATCAACATGAGCATGGACCGCGACGGCGCCGAGATGTACGAGAAGCGCTTCAATCAGGAGGCGCGCGCGGCGGGCGGGCTCAATCATCCCAACATCGTCACGGTGTACGACATCGGCAAGACCGACACCGAGTGCTACATGGCGATGGAGTACATCGAGGGCGCGGAGCTGCGCACGCTGCTCCTGCCTGGCAAGCCGATGCCGGTGCCGCGCGCCCTGTCGATCGCAGCGCAGGTGGCCGAAGGCCTGGCCTACGCCCACGAGCGCGGCGTCGTGCACCGTGACATCAAGCCGGCCAATATCATGGTGCCGGAAACCGGCGCAGTGAAAATCACCGATTTCGGCATCGCGCGCATGCGCTCGTCCAACGTCCAGACGCAGACCGGCATGATGATGGGCTCGCCGAAGTACATGTCGCCCGAGCAGGTGATCGGTAAGCGCGCCGATCATCGCACCGACATCTTTTCGCTCGGCGTGATCCTCTACGAGATGCTGACTGGCTCGACGCCATTCAGCGGCGAAAGCGTCAATGCCGTGATGTATCAGATCGTGAACTTCGTGCCGCCCGCGCCGAGCGCGATCAACCCGGCGGCGCCCGCCGTTCTTGACGGCATTGTCGCCGGCATGCTGGCGAAATCGCTCGAGGAGCGCTTCCAGAGCGCGGCCGAAGTCGCGCGCGGCCTGCGCGAGTGCGAGCGACAGGTGCACGGCGTGGCGGCCACCAGCGCGACCTCGACGCTGCCGCTCGGCTCGCTCGCGGAAGGCGCGACACCGACGGTGGTGGACAAGGACGTGAAAAGCGCCATCCTGGCGCAGACCCTGGAGCGCTCGCGCCGCGCCGAGGACGGTGCGCCGGCCCCGGACGCGGCGCCGGCCCGTGGCCTGTCGCGTACCTTCGACTCGCTCGAGGCGACGCAGCGGCTGGTGGCGCTGAGCGACGCGGCACTGACCCGAGATCCGGCGGCGAACCACCCGCTGCAGCTCAGCATGCAGACCACGTCGACCGCCCTGAGCGGCGGCTGGCGGCTGCGCGATACGCTGGTGGTGGCCGCGGGCGCGATCAGCGGGCTGATCGCCGCGGCGATTATCGTGCTGTTGTAGTGCCGCGGCGCCTTGCGGCGGCGCTCAGGACTTGCCGCCGCAGTTGGCCGGCATCGCCGTGATCGGGTAGCCGCGGCAGTTCCACGTCACCGTGCCGCCCTGAAGGATCGGCGTGATCGAGATTTCGATCGCATTCTTCTCGTTCCAGCCGCGGATGGCGCCGTTTGTCTCGATGATCCATTTCAGTTCGCCGTGCTTGGGGTCGCTGCGGGCCGGCATCTTCAGGTCCTTGCCGGTGCCGGTGAGCGAGCCCGCGCTCTGCGCCGCCGCCGCAATCTGCTTCTGAGCACCCTCGGTGCCCGCGATCAACGCCTGCGCGGCTTCGCGCGCCTCGCTGCCCGCCATCTGCGGCAGCACGACCGCGACCGCGAGAAATGCCGCCAAAGCCAGAATCGCCACGACGATTAGAGCTGCACGCATCGAGTCGCCCCCTTTTGCCCGTGTCTTTCCATCCGCGCCAGATTGGAGGATAAGACTCTATTCAGCTTACCATGGAGCGCCCGCGCTCGCAGCGAGCGGCGCCGAACGCTGGAGAAGTTTTGCAAGTACGCACAATCCGGCTGTGCATCCGCGGCCGGGTCCAGGGCGTTGGCTTTCGCGACGCCATGAGCCGCGAAGCCGAGCGGCTGGGACTCACCGGCTGGGTGCGAAACCGTGCCGGCGGCGATGTCGAGGCCGTAGCGCAGGGTGACGCCGCGGCCCTCGAGGCGCTGACCGCCTGGGCCCGACGCGGGCCGACCGCGGCGCGCGTCGAGGGCGTCGATTGCGGCCCCCCCGCGCCGGAGCATGCGCGCAGCTATGCGCGATTCGAGCGCTGGCCGACCGCCTGATCGCGGCCCGTATCGCGGCGCTTCAGCGCGTTCATCGCGGAGAACGCCCATGGCCGGCAGGCGATCAGCAGGCCGACGCCTTCGCGCCGGCGTGCGGGCAGCCCCGCATCCACTTCGGCAAGCTCGTTGAACTCGGCGGCGACACGCTCCAGGCGGCGCCGCAGCATCGCCGCCGAGGCCGGCGACAGGTCGCGTGCCTCGAAGCGCAGCATCTCGAGCGGCCCGCTGAAGCGAGAGCGCAGGAACTCCGCAGTCACGCGCAGGCCGTAGGCCTTCTTGACCGGTCCGCCGGCGCGCCACACGAAGTCCTTTGCCACTCGCAACCGCACGCGCTCGCCAGCATCCCAGTCGATGAGGCGCGCGCGCTCGAACTTGGCGAGCGCGAGCGTCAGCTCGGTACGCGTGATGACGAACGCTTCGACGATGTCGTCGAAGCGCCAGCCATTCAGCAGCAGCCAGAACACCGAAAGCAGCCGCTCGTCGCTCGCCAGCAGCGTTTCCTGCTCCAGGCTGAGTTCGATGTCCTGGCCTTGCGTGCCCCGCGTCATGCGCGCCAGTTCCGCCAGGTCGAGATCGAGCACCCGCAGGACGTCCTCCATGCGCGACAGAGTGAATGTATGGCGCGAGAACAGCCGCTTGACGCTCGCTTCCGAGAGCCGCAGCTCGCGCGCGAGCGCCGCGTAGGTCATGCCGCGGGCGCGCAGGGAGCGCTTGAGCGCATCGACAATGCGGTGGGTGAGCGGCATGGGTGCAGGCCAGGGAACCGCCGGTATCGTAAAGCGAGACCTTGCCGCTGCGTTATTGCGGCGCAACAGGCGCCGCCTCGACAATGGGTCGACCGCTAACCCGCCGAGGCTGCCGATGCTCGCCACGTTCCCGATGTCCCTTGGTACGCTTTCCGCACCTCGCGTGTACTCCGCGAGCGACCTTTGCCGGGCGATGCTCGCGGAAGGCGCGTACGCCCGGCCCCTGGAGGCCGCCTGCCTCGATCGCACCCTGCGCCACGACGCCGCGCGCGGCCTGCTCGAAGTCCAGGCAGGCGCGTCCTGGCGCAGCCTGCGGCCCTATGTCGGCGCCGACTTCCTGCCCGGAAGCGTTGGCGAAAGCGTTGCGGCCAACCGGGCCGGGCCCGACGGCGAGCCGGTCGTCAGGCATCTGCATGCCTTCACTCTGGCAACAGGCGCCGGTGAACTGCGTCGCGTCAGCCGTGAGCGCGCGGCGGACCTGTTCCGGCTGGCGGTGGGGGGATTCGGGGCATTCGGGCCGTTCTACAGCCTGACGCTTGACGTGGCCTCGCTGGCGAGAAGCGCAGCTCGGTCGGCCGCGCCCGTGCGCATCGAGCTTGCCGACGAGCCTCCGGGAGGCCAGTCGACCGCGCTCGAGCTGCTGGTGCCTCCGCAGCGCAGCGACGAGGTCGTGGACCGGACACGCGCGGCGCTCGCTGAACGGCGCTGCTGCTTGAGGCTGTTGGAGGCGCGCTGCGTCCATCCGGAGGCGGAGACCTTTCTGCGCTGGGCGCGCAGCGAGTATGTGGCTCTGCACATCGAGTTTGATACCCGCGCCACGCTCGGCGCATGCGCAAGCGCAGCGCAACTGCGCACGCACCTCATCGATCTGGCGCTCGCGGCCGGCGGCGGTTTCATGCCCGGCAGCCTGCCACTTGCGACGCGCGCCCAGGCCGAGGCCTGCTACCCGATGCTGGGCGCCTTCCTCGCCGAAAAGCGCCGACTGGATCCCGCGGAGCGGGTGCTGAGTGCCTGGTACCGGGGGACGCGCCGCGTGTGGCGCGCCGAGAGCTGCCGCGTGCGCTGGGCGAAGGACTAGACGCCGCCCGCGTACACCACCTGCACATTCTCCGGCGCCAGCCAGGCGCCGAGGCGCTCGAGCAACTGGCCGTCGGGACGCACCCGCCAGGCATCGCCGAGCGCGACGTCGCAGGCCGCCGCGCCGGTCTCGTAGTGCACGAAGACCGGGCAGGCCCCTTGCGCCCGGTACGGCGTGAGCAGCTCCATCAACTGGCGCGCGTCCGAGTGCCCATTCATCTCCAGGCGCAGGCGCGCGGCGAAGCGCTCGCGCAGCGCGCCGAGATCGTAGAGCTCGTCCGCCGTCACGCGCAGCCCGCCGGAGAATTCATCGCGTTGCGCCTTGCCCTGCACGATGAGCAGCGCGTCCTCCTTGAGCTTGTCGCGGTGCCTTTCGAACAGCTCATTGAACACCGACAGCTCGAGCTGCGCGCTGCCGTCGTCGAGCATCACTACCATCATGCGGCCGCGGCGCGTCATCTGCGTGCGCGCCGAGGCCACCACGCCCGCGAGCCACACCCGATGCTCGGCCGCCGCGAGCTGCGCCAGCGGCACGCGCGGGAAACCGGCCAGGTCGTGCTCGTAGACCGAGAACAAGTGGCCCGAAAGCGCGAAGCCGAGCGCCGCCTTCTCCTCGGTCAGCTTCTGCTTCAGGCCCCACGGCTGCGCCGGGACCAGGGCGCGCTCGGCGCCGTCGGCATCGGCGGCATCGCCGAACAGGCTGACCTGGGCGGCCTGGCGCTCGCGTTGCTCGGCCGCCTCGAGCGCGCGGCCCGCGGTGGCCAGCAGGCTGGCGCGATTGGGCTCGAGCGCATCGAGCGCGCCCGCGCGCACCAGGGCTTCGATGACACGGCGATTCACCGCGCGCTTATCGACCCGGCGGCACAGATCGAATAGGTCGGCAAAGGGCCCGGCCTTGCGCGCCTCGACGATGGCATGGATCGCCGACTCTCCGGTGCCGCGTACCGCGCCCAGGCCGTAGCGCAGGGTCTTTTCATCGACCGGCACAAAGCGGAACTCGGAGGCGTTGATGTCGGGCGCCTGTATCGTGAGACCGTTGGCGAGCGCATCGTCGTGGAACTGGCGCACCTTGTCGGTATCGCCCATCACCAGCGAGAGGTTTGCCGCCATGAACGCGGAGGCGTGGTGCGCCTTCATGTAGGCGGTCTGGTAGGCCAGCAGCGCATAGGCCGCGGCATGGGAGCGGTTAAAGCCGTAGCCCGCGAACTTCTCCATCAGGTCGAACAGCTGCGTCGCCTTGGTCCGTGACAAGCCGTTCTTCTCGGCGCCGGCGACGAAGACGTCGCGCTGCTGCGCCATCTCCTCGGCTTTCTTCTTGCCCATCGCGCGCCGCAGCAGGTCCGCGCCGCCCAGGGTCAGGCCGCCGATCACCTGGCCGATCTGCATTACCTGCTCCTGGTAGACCATGATGCCGTAGGTCGGCCGCAGGATCGGCTCGAGCCGCGGATCGAGGTACTCGACGCGCTGGCTGCCGTGCTTGCGCGCGATGAAGTCCGGGATCAGGTCCATGGGCCCGGGCCGGTACAGCGCCACCAGCGCGATCACGTCCTCGAAGCGGTCCGGACGGGCACGCTTGATCAGATCGCGCATGCCGCGCGATTCCAGCTGGAACACGGCGGTGGTGTTGCCGGCCGAGAGCAGCTGGTACGTCGCTGCGTCGTCGAGCGGGATACGGTCAAGGGCGAACTGATCGTCGCCCATCTGGCGCACGTAGCGCTCGGCCCAGTCGAGGATGGTGAGCGTCGTGAGGCCGAGAAAGTCGAACTTCACCAGTCCCACCGCCTCGACGTCGTCCTTGTCCAGCTGCGAGATCACGTTGACGCCGCCCTCGGCCGCATACAGCGGGCAGAAGTCGGTGAGCTTGCCCGGCGCGATGAGCACGCCGCCCGCATGCATGCCGACGTTGCGCGTCAGGCCTTCGAGCTTCTCGCCGAGCGCGAGCAGCTCGCGCACCTCGTCCTCCTTCTTCTCGCGCTGCGCGAGCAGCGGCTCCATGCTGCGCGCATCCTCGAGCGTGATGGTGCGCCCGGGCTGCACCGGGATCAGCTTCGCCACCTGGTCGCAGAAGTTGTAGCCCAGGTCCAGCACGCGTCCGCAGTCGCGCACCACCGCGCGCGCCGCCATGGTGCCGAAGGTCGCGATCTGCGACACGCTGTCCGCGCCGTACTTCTGGCGTACGTAGTCGATGACGCGATCGCGCCCGTCCTGGCAGAAGTCGATATCGAAGTCCGGCATCGACACGCGCTCCGGGTTGAGGAAGCGCTCGAACAGCAGGCTGTAGGTGATCGGGTCGAGGTCGGTAATGCCGAGCGAATAGGCCACCAGCGAGCCCGCTCCCGAGCCACGGCCCGGCCCCACGGGTACGCCGTTCTGCTTGGCCCAGTTGATGAAGTCGGCGACGATGAGGAAGTAGCCCGCGAAGCCCATCTGGATAATGGTGCGAATCTCGAAATCGAGCCGCTCCTGGTAGTGCGGCGCGGCGCGCGCGCGCTCGGCCGCGTCGGCAAAGAGCTTCGCCAGCCGCGTCGCCAGCCCCTGCTCGGCCTGCCGGCGCAGGTATTGGTCCAGCGTCACGCCCGGGGGCGTGGGAAACGCCGGCAGGCGGCTGCGGCCGAGCTCGATCTGCAGGTTGCAGCGGCGTGCGATCTCGAGCGCGTTGTCGAGCGCCTGCGGCAGGTCGGCGAACAGCCGCGCCATTTCGTCCTGCGACTTCAGGTACTGCTCGGGCGTGAATTGCCGCGGCCGGCGCTGGTCGCCCAGAACGTAGCCCTGGGCGATGCACACGCGCGCCTCGTGGGCCTTGAAGTCCTCGGGGTCGAGGAACTGCACCGGGTGCGTGGCGACCACCGGCAGGCCGAGGCGCGCGGCGAGCTCGACGCTGCGCGCCACCAGCGTCTCGCCGTGGGCGAAGCCCGCGCGCTGCAGTTCGAGATAGAAGCGCCCCGGAAAGCGCGCCGACCATTCGCGCGCCAGCCGCTCGGCGGCGGCCGCGTTGCCGGCGGCGAGCGCGGCGCCCACGTCGCCCGCGCCCGCGCCCGAGAGCGCGATCAGGCCTTCGTTATCGGACTCGGCGAGCCACGCGCGCGCAATCTCCGCGCGCCCCTGGCGCTGGTTCTGCAGCCAGGCGCGCGACAGCAGCTCGCACAGGCGCAGGTAGCCGGTGCGCGAGGCGCACAGCAGGAGGACCCGCGCCGGCTTGTCGGCTTCGGCCGCCCCCTGCACCCAGCAGTCCGCGCCGACGATCGGCTTCACGCCCGCGGCGCGGGCCGCCTGGTAGAACTTCACCATGCCAAAGACGTTGGCGCTGTCGGTGAGGGCCAGCGCGGGCATGCCGTCGCGCGCGGCGCGCCCGACCGCCGCATCGAGCCGGACGATGCCGTCCGTCACCGAGTACTCGCTGTGCAGCCTGAGATGAACGAAGCGAGGTGCAGCCATGGGAAGCAGCGAAAGTTTACCATCCGCGCATGCGCGCTCCGGCCCTGCTCGCCCTGCTCTGCGGCGCGACGTTCATCGCGCTGTCGCCGATCTGGGTGCGGCTCGCCGACGTCGGGCCGACCGCGAGCGCATTCTGGCGCGTCGCGCTCGCCGTGCCGCTGCTCTGGGCAGCGTACGCGCTCGCGCCGGGCGCACGCGGCGCGCGGCGCGCGGACTGGCGCATGCTCGGCGTCGCGGGAGTTGCCTTTGCCGGCGATCTCGCGTTCTGGCACTGGTCGATCCAGTTCACCTCGGTCGCCAATTCCACGCTGCTCGCCAATCTCGCGTCGATCTTCGTCACGCTGGCGGCATGGCTGCTGTGGCGGCAGAAGCCGCGCGCGCTGTTCCTGGTCGCGCTGGGGCTCGCCCTGGTCGGCGTCGGCATGCTGGTACGCACCAGCGTGGACTTCGCGCCGCGCGCGCTGCTGGGCGACGCCCTGGGCGTGGTCACGGCGATGTTCTACGCCTGGTACCTGCTCACGGTGAAAGGGCTGCGCGATCGTGGCGCGGCGACGCTGCGGCTAATGGCGGTGACCAGCACCGTGACCGCCCTGGTGCTGCTGCCCGCGGCGCTCGCCTCGGGCGAGGTCATGCTGCCGGCCGGTGCCGGCGGCTGGCTGGTGCTTCTCGGCCTGGCCTGGATCACGCACGCGGGAGGCCAGGGGCTCATCGCCTACGCGCTCGCGCACCTGCCGGCGGCTTTCTCCTCCGTCGGCCTGCTGTTCCAGCCCGTGATGGCGGCTGCATTCGCCTGGGTGCTTCTCGGCGAGCCGCTGGTGGCCCTGCAGGTGGCCGGCGGGGTTGTCGTGCTGGCGGGGATCTATCTTGCGCGCCGCAGTTCCCTGGGGACAGAATAGCGCGTCACCTCAGGCGAGGAGGATACGCATGGCAACCCGGAAGAAAGCGAAGGCCAAGCCCAAGCGCCGCAAGGCACTGGCCAAGCGGCCGGCGGCGCGCAGGAAGGTCGTAAAGCGCGCGCGCAAGCCCGCGCGCAAGGCGCCGGTCAGGCGCGCGGCGCCGAAAGCCGCCAGGCGCAAGATCGTCAAGCGCCGGGCGCCCGAGCCGCGGCCGGCGGCGGCGCCCGAACCCGCCGCGCCGGGTGAGCGCATCGGGGTCGTGACGCATTTCTATGGCGAGCCTTCTGTCGCCATCGTGAAGCTCGAGACCGGCATGCTGCGCGTCGGCGACACGATCCATATCCGGGGACACACCACCGACTTCAGCCAGCGCGTCGCCTCGCTGCAGGTGGAGCACGCGCCGGTGAACGAAGTGGGGCCGGAAGACGATTTCGGCGTGCGCGTCGACCAGCACGTGCGCGAGCACGACGTGGTCTACAAGGTAACTAGCTGACGACGGCCTCGGCTTCGCCCCGGGCCCTTTCGATCAGGCCGATCTCGTAGACCGTTTCGCCCAGGGCGCGCAAGCGCTTCGTTGCGCGCCGGGCGTCGCTCGCGGCGACCACCGCGACCATGCCGATGCCACAGTTGAAGACGCGGTGCATCTCGGCCTCGTCGACGGCGCCCTTCTGCTGCAGCCACTGGAACAGCGCCGGCCGCGGCCAGGCGCGGGCGTCGATCACCGCGCGAGTGCGCGGCGGCAGCGCACGCGGAACGTTGCCCACCAGGCCCCCGCCCGTGATGTGCGCGAGCCCCTTCACGTTCACCGTGCGCAGGAGCTGCAGGATCGATCGCACGTAGATCCGCGTCGGCTGCATCAAGGCGTCGGTGAGCGCGCCGTCCGGCGCCTCGCGCTCGAGGATCCTGCGGATCAGCGAGTAGCCGTTCGAGTGCGCGCCGCTCGAGGCGAGCCCGAGCAGCACGTCGCCGGGCCGGATCGAGCGGCCGCTGATGATGCGACGCTTTTCCACCACACCGACGCAAAATCCCGCCAGGTCGTACTCGCCCGCAGGATACATGCCGGGCATCTCCGCGGTCTCGCCGCCGATCAGCGCGCAGCCGGCGAGCTCGCAGCCGCGCGCGATGCCCTTCACCACCATGGCCGCCACGCGCGGTTCGAGCTTGCCGCAGGCGAAGTAATCGAGGAAGAACAGCGGCTCGGCGCCCTGCACCAGCACGTCGTTCACGCTCATCGCCACCAGGTCGATGCCCACGGTGTCGTGGCGCCCGAAGGCAAACGCGAGCTTGAGCTTGGTGCCCACGCCGTCGGTGCCGGATACGAGCACCGGCTGGCGGTACTTCCTCGGGATTCGGCACAGCGCGCCGAAGCCGCCGATGCCCGCCATCACTTCGGGGCGCATGGTGCGCCGGGCAAATGGCTTGATGGCCTCGACGAGCGCGTCGCCGGCGTCGATGTCGACGCCGGCGTCGCGGTAGGAAAGCGGGTCGGCCATGCTAGAGTTTCTCGTTTTCCGCGCGATTCTACTTTAGATGCCCATGCCGCTCTCCGCCAACCCGCATCTCTGGGGCTGGCTCGCTGTCGCGCTGGTGGTGGGCGGGCTGCTGTACCTGTTGTCGCCCATTCTCGCGCCGTTCCTGTTCGCCGCGATCCTCGCCTACATTCTCGACCCGCTGGTCGAGCGCCTCACAGGCAAGTTCGTGCCGCGCACGCTCGCGGTAGTCCTGGTGATGAGCGGCGTGCTGGCGCTCCTCGTCGCGCTCGCGCTCGTCGTGCTGCCGCTGTTCGCCAAGGAGCTGCGCCTGCTCGCCGAGCGGCTGCCCGCGTTCATCGCCTGGCTGAACCAGAAGCTGGTGCCGTTCGCAGAGCGCTATTTCGGCGGTGCGCTGCAGCTCGACGTGGCGAGCGTACGCGCGCTGGCCACGGAGGTCGTGGCCGAAAACCAGGACCTGGTCGGCAAGCTCCTGGGATCGCTGCGCATCGGCGGCCTCGCGCTTCTCGCGTTCCTCGTCAACCTGCTGCTCGTGCCGGTGGTGCTGTTCTACCTGCTGCGCGACTGGCACCAGATGCTGGCGCGCGTCGACCGTCTGATCCCGCGCCACCTGCACCAGAGGACGCGCACAATTCTGCGCGAAGTCGATTCGGTGCTCGCCGAGTTCCTGCGCGGGCAGCTCGCCGTGATCCTGGTGATGAGCGTGTACTTCGTGCTCGCCCTGTGGCTCGCCGGGCTGGAGTTCGCGTTGCCGATCGGCCTGATCACCGGCCTGCTGGTGTTCGTGCCGTACGTCGGCGCGCTGCTCGGCTTCGCGCTCGGCACGGTGACTGCGCTCATGCAGTTCGACAGCCTGTGGGGCCTCGCCTGGGTGTGGCTCGCGTTCGGTGTCGGGCAGACACTCGAGGGCATGGTGGTGACGCCGTGGCTGGTTGGCGAGCGTATCGGCCTGCACCCGGTAGCCGTGATCTTCGCGCTGCTCGCCTTCGGGCAGGTGTTCGGCTTTTTCGGCGTGCTGATGGCGCTGCCCGCCAGCGCGGCGCTGCTCGTCGCCCTGCGACACGTGCGCGAGGGATATCTGGCGAGCTCGTTGTACGGCGGCGGGAAGTGACGCGCCAGCTGGCGCTGCCGCTCTCGGCGCCGCCGGTGCCGACGCTGGAGAATTTCGTCCCGGGCGCCAATGGCGAGCTGCTGGAGCGCCTGCGCGAGCTCGCCGCGGGGCGCTTGCGCGAGGCCGTAATCTATCTCTGGGGCGCGGCCGGCTGCGGACGCAGCCACCTGCTCGCGGCGAGCGCACGGCCCGGCGTCACCCTCGCCGACGATGTCGAGGCCCTCGACGCGGCAGGGCAACAGGGGCTGTTCAACGCCATCAACCGGGCGCGCGAAGACGGCGGCACGGTGCTCGCCGCGGGCGCGGCGCCGCCGGCGCAGCTCGCGCTTCGCGAGGACCTGCGCAGCCGCCTGGGCTGGGGGCTGGTTTACGAAGTGAAGCCGCTCACCGATGCCGAGCGCGCCGTATACCTGCGTGCCGAGGCGGCGCGGCGCGGCCTGCGGCTCGCCGACGAGGTGGTCTGGTACCTGCTCACGCACGTCAAGCGCGACATGCCGTCGCTGCGCGCACTGCTCGAGCAGCTTGACCGCGCTTCGCTCGAGCAGCGTCGCCCCGTGACGCTGCCGCTGGTACGCGAAGCGCTGAAGGCGTTCGAGCAGTGACGTTGACGCTGTTCGACCTCGACAACACCCTGCTGGCCGGCGACAGCGACTACGAGTGGGGCCAGTTCCTCATCGCACGCGGCGTGCTGTCGCGCGCCGAGTACGAGGCGCAGAACGCGCGCTTCTTCGAGCAGTACAAGGCCGGCACCCTGGACATCCATGAGTACCTGGGCTTCGCGCTCGGCCCGCTCGCCGCGCATACGCCCGAGGATCTGGCGCGCTGGCACGAGGACTTCATGCGCGAGCGCGTGCGGCCAATGCTGCTGCCGCGCGCGCTCGAGCTCGTGGCGCGGCACCTCGCCGCGGGCGAGCTGTGCGCGGTGGTCACCGCGACCAACAGCTTCGTCACCGCACCCATCGCGCGCGAGCTCGGCGTACCGCACCTCGTTGCCACCGAGCCCGAGCGCATCGCCGGCCGCTTCACCGGGCGGCTCGCCGGCACGCCGTGCTTTCGCGAAGGCAAGCTCCGGCGCGTCGATGAGTGGCTCGCAGCGCTCGGCCGCCGCTTCGAAGACTTCGAGGACAGCCGCTTCTACAGCGATTCGCACAACGACCTGCCGCTGCTCGAGCGCGTACGCCACCCCGTGGCCGTCGACCCCGACGCGCCGCTCGCCGCCGAGGCCGAGCGGCGCGGCTGGCCGGTGATCTCGCTGCGCTAGAATCGCGGCCTCGATGATCAAGCGCTTCATCCGCCGCGTCCTGGGCCTTCCTTCGCACGCGCCGCAGCGTGTGCCGCGCGCGCGGCACCCGCTGCGGCGCGCGGCGCTCAGCCACGCCGCGCTCAAGGTCTGCGACGTGCTGCGCGATGCGGGTCATTCCGCCAGCGTGGTCGGCGGCGCCGTGCGCGACCTGCTGCTCGACATCGTGCCCAAGGATTACGACGTCGCCACCGATGCGCGCCCCGAGCAGGTGAAGCCGTTGTTTCGCCGCGCCCTCATCATCGGCCGGCGCTTCCGCCTGGTGCACGTGATGCTGGGGCCGGAAACCGTGGAGGTGTCGACGTTCCGCGCGGCCGACGCCGGGACCACGGAAAAGGACGAGCACGGGCGCGTACTGCGTGACAACGTGTTTGGCAGCCAGGAGGAGGATGCGCGTCGGCGCGATTTCACGGTCAACGCGCTTTACTTTGATCCCGCCACCGAGGAGATCATCGACTATCACGGCGGCCTTGCAGACCTGCGCCGGCACGTGCTGCGGATGATCGGCGACCCGGAGACGCGCTATCGCGAGGACCCGGTTCGCATGCTGCGCGCAGTGCGCTTGGCGGCAAAGCTGGGACTGACGATCGAGGCGGGGACGCGCGCGCCGATCCGTAGGCTCGCCCCCCTCATCGAGCACGTGCCGCCGGCGCGCGTGTTCGACGAGATGCTGAAGCTGCTGCTCTCGGGCCACGCCAGCGCCTGCGTGCGCCAGCTGCGCGAAGAGGGGCTCTCCAAGGGCGTGCTGCCGCTGCTCGACGTGATCCTAGAGCAACCGCTCGGCGAGCGCTTCGTCACGCTGGCCCTGGCGCAGACCGACGAGCGCGTGCGCACCGACCGGTCGGTCTCGCCCGCGTTCCTGTTCGCCGCCCTGCTCTGGCACGAGGTGCTGGCGGCGTGGAAGGCGCGGCTGGCGAAAGGCGAGCGACCGCTCCCCGCGCTGGAGGCGGCCATGGACAGGGTGCTGGACGCACAATGCGAAAAGCTCGCGCTTACCCGCAAGCTCACGGCGACGATGCGCGAGATCTGGGCGATGCAGCCGCGGTTCGAGCAGCGCGGGGGCCAGCGCCCGTCGCGGCTGCTGGAAGCACCGCGCTTTCGCATGGGGTACGACTTTCTCGCGCTGCGCGCGGCGAGCGGCGAAGTAAGCGCCGAGCTCGAAGCCTGGTGGCGCGCCTTCCAGCAGGCCGACGCCGATTCGCGCCGCGCGATGCTGCTGCCCGACACGGGACCGCGCAAGAAGCGCCGGCGTCGGCGCCGGCGCCAGGACGCCGCCGCCACCACCGAGCAGGCGTGATCACGGCGTACATCGGGCTCGGCGCCAACCAGGGCGAACCGCGCGCGCAGATCGACCAGGCGTTCGCCGAGCTCGCGGCGCTCCCCGCAACGCGGCTCGCCGCCCGTTCACCGCTATACCGCAGCGCGCCGCTCGATGCGCCCGGGCAGCCGGACTACGTCAACGCGGTCGCGGCCGTCGATACCGATCTGTCGGCGCCGCAGCTGCTCGACGCGCTGCAGGCCATCGAGGCGCGGCACGGCCGCGAGCGCCCGCACCGCAACGCGCCGCGCACGCTGGACCTCGATCTGCTGCTGTTCGGCGAGACCGCGTTCGCCTCCCCAACCTTGACGCTGCCGCACCCGCGCATGCACGAGCGCGCCTTCGTGCTGCGGCCGCTGCTGGATCTTGACCCGCGCGCGGAGGTGCCGGGTCGCGGCTCAGCGCGGGCGCTGCTGCGCGCCTGCGCGGCGCAGCGCATCGAGCGCATCGGGTAGATGGAGCGCTACCGTTACATCGCCGTCGAGGGTCCCATCGGCTCAGGCAAGACAAGCCTCGCCCGGCGCCTCGCCGCGCGGCTGGGCGCCGATCTGCTGCTCGAGCAGCCTGCGGAGAACCCGTTCCTCGCCCGCTTTTACGAGGACATGGCGCGCTACGCCCTGCCGACGCAGCTGTTTTTCCTGTTCCAGCGCGCGCGCCAGCTCGAGCCCCTCGCCCAGCCCGACATGTTCGGGCGCGCTACGGTGGCCGATTTCCTCATCGACAAGGATCCGCTGTTTGCACGCATCACGCTCTCCGGCGACGAACTGACGCTGTACCAGCGCATCTACGAGGCGCTGCGGCCGCAGGCGCCGGCGCCGGACCTGGTGATCTACCTGCAGGCGCAGCCCCAGGTGCTCATCGAGCGCGTGCGACGCCGCGCCGCCGCCTACGAGCGCGGCATCGGCGAGGAGTACCTCGCGCTGCTCGCCGAAGGCTACGCGCGCTTTTTTTACCACTACGCCGCGGCGCCGGTGCTGATCGTCAACTCGGAGAACCTGAACTTCGTGGAGCGCGACGCCGATTTCGACCTGCTCGTGTCGCGCATGCGCGCCATGAAAAGCCGCCGCGAGTACTTCAACCTGGGCTGAGCGCCGCGCCTACGCCGGATACGGGTCGAAGGTGATGGACTCCACCGGGCAGCCCATCGACACCGCGATCCTGTCCATCGCGTCGTCGGTGAGCGCCACCGGACTGAAATCCTTGTCGCCGCCCTTAGCGGAGATGAAGGCCTTCGCGGCGTCCTCGGTGTTCCAGGTCACGACCGGGTCGGGGCTGACCCCTGCGACCTGCCGGCAGATCGGGAAGCCGTCGGACTTGTGGACGATCGCATACATGCTGCCCCCTTCGCATTGCCTTCGTCCCGCTGCGATGAGTCCCTTATAACCGATTCCCTCCGGCCCCGCCAAGCCCGCGGCGCTGCGCGACGTTGACGATTGTGCGCGGCCCGCCGAGTCGACGCGAAAATATTTCCGCACGAGCAATCGTGTGAGCGCGTGCCGTGCGCGCAATGCGGCGCGTCAAGTCAACGCCATGATGCGCGACGCTGCAGCGCGCGACACCGTTGCGCCAATCACCATGTGCCCGCGGGCCCGAAACGCGGCCCGGTGACATCTGTCGAAATCTCAACAGTTTCTCCGTGAAGTAGTTCACGCGGTCTAAGGTAATCCCTCGTCATACCCTCAGGATTCGCCTGATTTGCATAGTGATTGTCAAACAGCGTTAAATGGAATACGGGAGGTCCGGACGCGCATAGCGCGTCCGGGCCGGGGCAACCGGCCCCCCGGCAAGCGGGGGCTTTTTCAACTGGGGAAGGAGAAGCACATGAGCAACATGTTCGATGCAGTCGGCCTGCGCGCGCCCTGCACGCGCCGCTACACGGAGCTGGAGTACGAGTTCGAGCCAGTAAGCGGGACGCTGTGGGGCTTCATGAAGCAGCGCGGCAACGCCTGCTTCAACCTCGGCATCCTGAAGGACATCCGCGACCACGACGAAGCGCTCTCCGCCAATGGTGGCTGCGTCGACTTCGAAGGCACGCTGCAGCGCGTGAACTGGTACGTGGCGGCCTCGCGCGTGCCCAAGGTGTTCAATCTCGGCGGCGACCTCGCGCTGTTCCTGCTGCTGATCAAGGCGCGTGACCGCGACGCGCTCGCGCACTACGCGCGCCTTTGCATCGACAACGTCTACGCGCGCATCACCAACTACGGCTGCCCGAACGTAACCACGATTTCGCTGGTGCAGGGCGACGCCCTTGGCGGCGGCTTCGAGACCGCACTGTCCTCGGACGTGATCATCGCCGAGGAGTCGGCGCAGATGGGCTTGCCGGAAATCATCTTCAACCTGTTCCCCGGCATGGGCGCCTACAGCCTGCTCGCGCGCCGCATCGGCATGCGCGCCGCGGAGGACCTGATTCTGTCCGGACGCGTGCTCTCGGCCGCCAAGCTGCACGAAATGGGCGTGGTCGACGTACTGGCGAAGGACGGCGAGGGCGAGACCGCGGTGCACGCATGGATCGCCGCCAACGCCAAGCGCCGCAACGGGCTGCAAGGCGTGCTGCGCTCGCGCCAGCACGTCTTCCCGATCACGCGCGCCGAGCTCGACGCCATCGGTGATACCTGGGTGGATTGCGCGCTGCGTCTCGAGGACCGTGACCTGCGCATGATGGGTCGCGTGGTGCGTGCGCAGATGCGGCGCCTGGAGGAAGGCGGCGTCACCGACATCATCGCCGAGGCCGAGGCGCTTGCCGCCGCGGGCTGAGCGCCTATGCCGGGCCGAGCGGCCCGCCGGTCCTGAAGACCTGGCTGAACTGGTGAAAGTTCACCCGTGTCGAGCGGATGATCGCCGCCTGCGCGGCGGGGTCCAGGATCGTCTTGACCAGGCGGTTGAGGCTCGCCATGTGGTCGAGGTCCATGGTCGCGTGCGAAGAAAGGAACTTGAAGCCGCCTGCCGCCACATCGCGCCCGAGCTTGCGCGCAATCGCGTCGGACACGCGCCCCCCGTACACCGACGCAATCACCTCGAGCACGTAGAGCATGCCGAGCACGGAGCACGGATGCACGTGTTCCGCCGCGTAGTAGTTGAACGCGATCATCGCCTGCACCGGAGCACTCGGCAGCCCGGCACGCGTTGCGGAGACATCGCCCCCCATTGCCTCGATGTCTTCCAGCACCCATCCCTCGTGTCCCTTCTCCTCTTCGATGCGCCCGTAGAGTTCGAAGCGCACGTCGCGAAAGTCGTCGCCGCAGCGCGCCACGGCCGCCGCCATCACCGGGCAGAAATGCCACACGATGTGGTAGAGGTCGTGCAGGAAGGCGAGGTATTCGGGCAACGTCAGCCCGTGGTGGACCATCGCGTGCACGCGCGGCTCGGCCTCGAGGGCGCGGCGACTCGCATCGGTGCTTTCCACGAGCTGGATGAAGAAGGACATCGCGAAATTGTAGCGCCAGTCCCGATCTTTCGACCGCGGCAATTGCGAAGACGCCGATGGACCCGATCAGGCTCTACCTGCTGATACTGCCGGTATTCCTCGCCGCCATCGCGGTCGAGGCGCTCTATTACCGTGTCGCACTGCACCGGCCCTACGGCTGGAAGGTCACGGTCTCCAACCTCGCCGTGGCCATCGGCCGCCTCGGGACCGACGCCTTCACCAAGGCCCTGGTTGCGGCAGTGTACGTTGCGGCCTATCAGCTGCGGCCCTTTGACATTCCGCTGGACCGCTGGGAAAGCTGGGTAGCGCTGTTTCTCGCCGTCGAGCTGGCCTATTACTGGCTGCACCGCTTCAGCCACGAGATCCGCTGGATGTGGGCGCAACACAGCGTGCACCACTCCGCGCGCCAGATCACGCTCTCGGTCGCCTACCGCCTGGGCTGGACGCAGTTCTTTGCCGGGCCGTGGCTGTTCCTGGTGCCGGTATGCTGGATCGGTTTCGATCCGCGTGCGGTAGTGCTGATGTACGCGATCAATCTGCTGTACCAGTTCTGGCTGCATACCGAGGTCGTGCCCAAGCTTGGGCCGCTCGAAGCGGTTCTCAATACGCCGTCGCTGCACCGTGTGCATCACGCCGTCGAGCCCGAATACCTGGACCGCAACTACGGCGGCGTGCTGATCATCTGGGACCGGCTGTTCGGCACCTATGCCAAGGAGCGCGATGGCGCGCCCCGCACGTACGGGCTGGTGCGCCAGATCGACACGCTCAACCCGGTAAAGATCGCGTTCGCCGAGTGGGTGGCGATGTTCAGGGAATTGCGTGCTGCGCGCAGTCTGCGCGAGGCACTCGGCCTTGCCTTCGGCCCGCCGGGGTGGAAAGCCGATGGCTCGGGCCAAACCACCCGGATGATCCGCCGCGCCGCGGGCATTCCGGAGAATTCGCGCGCCCGCGCGCCGGTCGCGGCGCTGGCCGCGGAGCGCGACGCGCCCCGTTAGCGCGCCCGTCGACGTTACTCAGGAATCCGGCGGCCGCAGCCACGCCACCAGCCGCGGCCACAAGGCGAGTCCCGCCCTGCGGCTGAAGAAGCCGAAATGCCCGATCTTGCGCACGCCAGCGTCAGCGGGCGTGAAGAGAAGGTGCTGCGGCGACAGCCTTGGATAGTAGGCAAGCAGTCGCCGCGTGCCTTCGGCCGTGGCAAACGCGTCATCGCTGATCCGTATGACGAGCGCGGGTCGGTCCAGCGCGGCGCAACGGTCGAGGAGGCGCCGCGTCCGCTCGGCGGCCGGACTGGCGCCGGCGGGTCGCAGGTCGGGCGAGTGGCGCGCAGCCCATTGCAGCGCCACACCCGCGGGCATGTCGTCGCCCAGACCCAGGCGGCGCGCAGGAAAATAGCCTACCAGGCGAGTGAGCGCTGGCATCAGTCCGTGCCAGAGCATGGCCATCGGCAATCGGTAGCGCAGAAGATAATCGCCGTAGTAGCCCGTATGCGCGCCGATCAGGATCATGCGCGCCTGCTCTGCAGTATTGTGCGCTCCGCCAAAGAGCAGCGCAGCGACCGAATGGGCGATACCGATCAGTTCCGTGCGCGGGAAGCGTTCGCGCAACCAGCCAATCGCCGCGCTGCAGTCATGTTCCGCCCAGTCCTCGATCACCGCTTGGAAACCCCGCAATGCGGGTGGTCGCGACAGTCCGATGCCCCGGAAATCGTAGGTGAGCACCGGTATGCCCGAGCGCGCGAGAAAGCGAGCGAACCGCCGGTAGCTCAGTGCCGGGATCCCGCCGCCGCCGTGCAGGACTGCGGCGCGGGGCGGCGCCGCTTCCGTGGGCACAGAGTAAAGGATCGCGCCCAACTCATAGCCGTCCGCGGCGCGGATCCGCAGCTTCCGCTCGTCAACCGCCGGCTCGAGTCGGTCGCTGCCAGCCAATTTTCACACCGCAAGGTCTTGGACGAGGAGCCGGAATTGTATAGGACAGCGGCTCGCCGCCGCGCGACGGCGGTCGACGCGGCGCTAGCCCGCCGAGCGGCTGCGCTTTTCCCGTATATAGCGCTCCAGGGCGGAGCGCCCCTGAGCGAACTCCTCGTTCAGCGAGCGTACCAGAGACGATGATTGCAGCCGCAGCTCGGCGTCGGAGTACTTGCCCAGCTTCGAACACAGCCACGTCAGGCGCTCGGTGCCGATGCTCGCGGCAGACCCCTTCATGGCGTGCAAGTGCGCCCGGAACTCGCCGAAGTTGCGCGCCGCCACCGCGGCTTCCATCTTTGCCAGCAGCGACTGGCTGTCGGCGACGAAAACGCCGACAAGCCGCTCGAGGAAATCAGGCGTCGAGCCCAGTTCTTCGAGGCGCGCCAGGGTCTCGATGTTTACCGGCTCGGCGCCGGTCGGCGCCGCCACGGCCACGGCCGCAGGCGCGGCGCGCGCCGCCTCCTGTGGCTTGCCCCCCGTCAAGCTGCGCATCTCCTCGAGCAGGCGCAAGGCCTCAACCGGCTTGGGCACGAAACTATCGGCCCCCGCCTCCAGGCACTCGCGCTTCGCCTCCAGCGTAACGTCCGCCGAGAGCAGGATCACCGGGAGCCGCTCCCGGCCGCGCGTCATCAGGCGGATCGCCTGCAGGGTTTCCAGGCCGCTCAGACCCGGCATGTTGCGATCGAGCAGCACGATGTCGTAGTGGCCAGTCTCCAGGGCGTCGAGCGCTTGGTCGCCGTCGGCGACCAGCGATACCGCGTGCCCGGCGCGCTCGAGGATGCGACCCAGCACCTCGCGGTTGGTGGGATTGTCGTCCGCCACCAGCACCGACAGGCCCCTGGCGCCCTGGCCGCGCTTGGCGTAGTCCTGCAGCCGCACCACGCCCTCGCGCACTTCGTGCGAGGAGGAGATCGCGTGCAGCACGTTGAACAGCTGGCGCTTCTCGAACGGCAGCTCGAGCACGGCACTGAATCCGGCCGACAGCGCCGAAAAGCGCTGCGCCTCGGCCTCGCGCGGCACAGCCAGCACTGCCGGCGGCGCCGGCTCGGGCGCGGCGCGCCGCAGGCGCCGCGCCAGCTGCGTGTCGCCGCCCTCGGAGTACATCAGCACGCTGTGATAGGGCTTGGCGAGGGCGATGTCGGTGATCAGGCGGTCGGCCCCTTCCTCCACGCTGGCGGCGCGCACGCCCATGGCGCCCCAGGCTTCGAGGGCCTCCTCGATGGGCTGCGCCTGGTGCGCGGGCATGCCGACCAGCAGGATCCGCGCCCCCGCGAGTTCGCCGGCACCGGCACTCGGGCGCTCGGGCTGCTTCTCATAAGTGATGTCGAACCAGAACGTGCTGCCCAGACCAACGGCGCTTTCCAGCCCGATCTTGCCGCCCATCAACTCGACCAACTGCTTGGCGATGGTGGTGCCCAAGCCCGTGCCGCCAAAGCGCCGCGTGGTGGACTGGTCCGCCTGCGTGAAGCTCTCGAAAATGGTCCGCTGCGCCTCCTGTGCGATGCCGATACCGGTATCGCGCACCGAAAACTTGAGACGCACGCTGGTTTCGGTTTCCTCCTGCAGCGACACGTGCACGGTGACGCTGCCACGCTCGGTGAACTTGACCGCGTTGCCCGCCAGATTGATCAGGACCTGGCGCAGATGATGCGCGTCGCCGCGCAGCGCGGGCGGTACCTCCGGCATGATCGAGACCACGAACTCGACACCCTTGGCCTTCGCCTGCGCCTGCAGGATGCGGCTGGTGCTGTTGACCAGCGCGTGCAGGTCGAAATCCGTGCGCTCCAGTACGAGCTTGCCGGCCTCGATCTTGGAGAAGTCGAGCACGTCCTCCACCAGCCCCAGCATTATCTGGCTCGAACCGCGCAGCGTCTGCAGCATGTCCGCCTGCTCGCGCGTCAGCGCGGTGTCGCGCATCAGGTCGGCCATGCCGATGATGGCGTTGAGCGGCGTGCGCATCTCGTGGCTGACCACCGAAACGAATCGGCGCTTGGCTTCGTTGGCAGCCTCGGCGCGTGCGACGGCGTCGAACATGCGCCTCACCAGCGTCAGCACGTACAGGCTCAGCGCAACGAACCCGACCATCATGCCCGTGCCAACGCTGGTACGCGCCTGCCAGTATTCGCTCACGTTCAGCGCGATCGCGAAGCCGAGCATGCTCAGCATCATCGAAATAACGAGGTAGCGCGCGCCGTAGCGGAAACCGTTGCCGATCGTGAACCACAGATAGACGAGGAACAGCGGAATGCCCAACTCCTGGAAATACGCGATACACCAGCTGGTGGCGGCGGTGTCGAGAACCATGCCGGCGATGCGACGCGCCACCGACACCCCAGGAGAGGCGAGAATACCGCCGAAAATGACGGTCGATAAGGCGAGGAAGCCGAGCCAAATTACGATATGCGGCTCGGGCAGGCCCTCGGCATGTCGCTGCAGGATCTCGGGCAGCAGGTAAAGGCCCAGCAGCACCCCGACCACCAGACGCACGATCGCCTGTTCGTGCTCAGTGTCGGCACGCCCCGCGAGCCGTACGCGCAGCCAACGCCACCAGACCGCACCCGGCAGCTTCATGAGCGCTTCGCCTCCGGGTCGCGCAGCTCGTCCTGGATGCGCGCGACCGCGCCCCGCACTCCGGAAAAGGCATCTACCAGCTGCGGATCGAAGTGCTTGCCGCGCTGCGTATCGAGGAATTCGAACGCCTGGTCCGCGGACCAGGCCTGCTTGTAGGGGCGGATCGAGGTCAGCGCGTCGTACACGTCGGCGACCGCCACCACGCGCGCGCATAGCGCGATGTGATCACCGACCAGGCCGTTGGGATAGCCCGAGCCGTCGTACTTCTCGTGATGACCGAGCGCGATGAGCGAGCCCATGCGCACGTACTTGGAAGCGCTGCCCTTGAGGATCTCGTGGCCGATGAGCGGATGGCGGCGCATCACCTTCGACTCGGCCTCGTCGAGGCGCCCCGACTTGAGCAGGATCTGGTCGGGGATGCCGATCTTGCCGATGTCGTGCAGCGGCGCGGCGAGCTCGATGGATTCCGCCTCGTCGCGCTCCAGGCCGATGGTGTCGGCGATGAGGCGCGAGTAGCGCGCCATGCGCACCAGGTGGTAGCCGGTCTCCTCGTCGCGGAACTCGCCGGCGCGCGCCAGGCGCATCAGCGTCTCCTTCTCTCGGTTGCGCACTTCGCGCGTGGCCTCGTCGACCATGCCCTCGAGCAGGCGCCGCCGGTCCTCGAGCGCGAGGTGCTGGCGGCGCAGGGTGAGCAGGTTGCGGCAGCGCGCCATGCACTCGCGCGCGTCCACCGGCTTGATGAGGAAATCGGTGACGCCTGCATCGAGCGCGTCGTAGCGCACCTTGCGGTCGTCGTGCGCCGTCACCATCATGATCGGCACGTGCTCGTAGCCGGGCAGCGCGCGCAGGCGCTTGGCGAACTCGATGCCGTTCATGT
Source organism: Burkholderiales bacterium (assembly GCA_035459025.1). Classification (GTDB taxonomy): domain Bacteria; phylum Pseudomonadota; class Gammaproteobacteria; order Burkholderiales; family SG8-39; genus JAABQT01. Next base: position 51,422 of record DATHYT010000029.1, read on the forward strand.
CCGGCATCATGTAGTCGATCAGCACCAGGTCGGCCACGTTGCGCGTCGCCCAGACCACAGCGTCCACGGGGCGCCCGAAGCCTTCGACGCCGACGCGCTCGTCGAGCGAGCGCACCACCTGCTCGAGGATGGCGCGGCCGGTCGTTTGGTCGTCGACGACCATCGCGGTATTGCGCGCCGCCGGCATTACGAAAACCTGCGCCTTTGCCATGCCACTTTCCGGGTGAAAACGAAACGGCGCAAGCGTACGCCGCGTCGTTCCTATTGTCCAGTTAACAGTCTGAAGCGAAAGAAAGAATTCGTGATGGCGCGGTCGTTGGCCCGCGCGCGCCGGCTCCGATCGCGGCAGGCGCCCCGCATGCCGGCTTGCAGCACTTTTCGCGATGGCAGCACGATGCCTGGTCCGCCGCACCGCAGCCCCGCCCTCGTGCTGGTGCCGGAAGAGAGACTCGAACTCTCATGGTGTCGCCACCGGCGGATTTTGAGTCCGCTGCGTCTACCGATTCCGCCATTCCGGCGCGCGGGAGCCGAATTATAGAACCCTATAATGCCGCGGCATGCGGCTTGCCGAGTTCGACTACGCGCTGCCCGAAGAACTGATCGCCCAGCGCCCGGCGCCCGAACGCACGGCAAGCCGCCTGCTGCACCTCGATCCGGCGAGCGGCCGACTGCGGGACCTCAAATTCGCCGACCTGCCCTCCCTGGTGGGCACCCGCGACACGCTGGTGCTGAACGACACACGCGTGATCAAGGCGCGCCTTGCCGGGAAGAAGGCGAGCGGCGGCAGGATCGAGCTGTTCATCGAGCGCGTGCTCGGAGAGCGCGAGGCGCTGGCGCTCATCCGCTCGAGCCACGCGCCGCGCGCCGGCAACGAACTCGTCGTGGGCGACGGCGCCCGCGTGACGGTCGTTGGGCGCGAGGACGACCTGTACCGCGTGCGCTTCGCCGGAGCGCTGTCCGCGGTGCTCGAGCGCAGCGGCGAAGTGCCCCTGCCGCCGTACATCCGGCACGCGCCAGACGCAGCCGACGCCGAGCGCTACCAGACAGTGTATGCCGAGCGCCCCGGCGCGGTGGCGGCGCCGACCGCGGGCCTGCATTTCGATCGCGCGATGCTGCAGCGCATCGAAGAGCGCGGCGCGCGCATCGCGCGGGTCACGCTGCACGTGGGCGCCGGAACGTTCCAGCCGGTGCGCGTCGAGAACATCGAAGCGCACAGCATGCACAGGGAGCGGTACGACGTCCCGCGCCTCACCATGGACGCGATCGCCGGGCGCCGTGTGCTGGCGGTGGGCACCACGTCGCTTCGCGCGCTGGAGAGCGCCGCGCTTACCGGACAGCTGCACGGCGACACCGACCTGTTCGTGCGCCCCGGATTCCAGTTCCTGCTCGTCGACCGCCTGCTCACCAACTTTCACTTGCCCAGATCGAGTCTGCTGATGCTGGTGGCTGCGTTCGCAGGGCTGGAGAACATACGGCGCGCCTACGCACATGCCATCGAGCAGCGCTACCGGTTCTTCTCGTACGGCGACGCCATGCTCATCGAGCGCGCGCCGTGAAATTCACGCTCAGCCATCGTGACGGTGCCGCGCGCCGCGGCCGCCTCGAGCTCGCGCATGGAGTGGTGGACACGCCCGCGTTCATGCCGGTGGGCACCTACGGGACCGTGAAGGCGATGTCGCCCGCCGAGCTGCGCCAGGTCGGCGCCCAGATCGTGCTCGGCAACACCTTCCACCTGTGGCTGCGGCCCGGCGTCGAGGTCATCGCCCGGCACGGCGGCTTGCACGGCTTCATGGGCTGGGACGGCCCGATCCTCACCGATTCGGGCGGCTTCCAGGTCTTTAGCCTCGGCGCCCTGCGCAAGATCGGCGAGGAAGGGGTGACGTTCGCCTCGCCCATCAACGGCGACCGGCTGCTGCTGACACCCGAGGAGTCCATGCGCGTTCAGCGCGCGCTCGATTCCGACATCGCCATGGTGTTCGACGACTGTACGGCGTATCCGGCCACCGAAAAGCAGGCCGAGAAGTCGATGTCTCTCAGCCTGCGCTGGGCCGAGCGATCGAAAGCGGCGTTCCAGGGCTCCGCCAACGCGCTCTTCGGTATCGTCCAGGGCGGGCTCTACGAGGATCTGCGCGAGGCATCGCTCGACGGCCTCACCCGTCTGGGCTTCGACGGGTACGCGGTCGGCGGCCTTGCGGTCGGCGAGCCCGAGGAGGCGCGCGCGCGCGTCCTCGCGCACACCGCGCCCCGGCTGCCGGCGGACCAGCCGCGCTACCTGATGGGCATGGGCACGCCGGAAGATCTGATCGCGGCCGTGCTCGCGGGCATGGACATGTTCGACTGCGTCCTGCCGACGCGCAATGCGAGGAACGGCTGGCTGTACACGCGCCGCGGCGACGTCAAGATCCGTAACGCGAAGTACCGGGCCGACGAACGGCCCCTGGACGAGCTCTGTCGGTGCTACTGCTGCTCGAACTTCAGCCGCGCCTATCTGCATCACCTGCAGAAGTCGAACGAGATCCTCGGCGCCCGCCTCAACACCCTGCACAACCTGCACTACTACCAGGCGCTGATGCGCGAACTGCGCGAGGCCATCGAGGGCGCCCGCCTCGCGCCGACCGCCGCGCGTCTTCTGGAGGAGCGCGGGCTACTGCTATAATTCGCGCCCTTTCCCAGCGAGTTTGCAGCGATGATTTCCAACGCGTACGCACAGGCCGCCGGCGGCGGCGACCCGGGGTTCGTGGGCCTTCTGCCCATCGTCCTGATGTTTGTGCTGCTGTACTTCCTCATGATCCGCCCGCAGATGAAGCGCGCCAAGGAACACAAGCAGATGGTCGAGGCGCTGCAGAAGGGCGATGAGGTGATCACCTCCGGCGGCGTCGTGGGCCGCATCAGCAAGATGGGCGACGCCTACGTCACGCTGGAGATCGCGCCCAACACCGAGATCAGCGTGCAACGGGCGGCGGTGCAGACCCTGCTGCCCAAGGGCACGATGAAGACGATCCAGTAGACCCGGAGTGAACCGCTTTCCGGCCTGGAAGTACGCGCTGGTCGCGCTATGCGTGGCCGTCGCGCTCTTCTACACGCTGCCGAACTTCTTCGGCGAGTCGCCCGCAATCCAGGTCTCGAGCCTGCGCGCCACCTTGAAGGCGGACACGGCGCTCCTGCAACGCGTGGAAAGCGCCCTGTCGCAGGCGACTATCCGCTACACGGGCGCGCTGCTCGATGCCGGCAGCGTGCGCGTGCGCTTCGCCGATACCGACACGCAGTTGAAGGCAAAGGACCTCGTCGACCGGTCGCTCAACCCCGACCCGCAGAGCCCCGACTACGTGGTGGCGCTGAACCTGCTGCCGTCCTCGCCGCGCTGGCTGACGGCGCTCGGCGCCCTGCCCATGTACCTCGGGCTCGACCTGCGTGGCGGCGTGCACTTTCTCCTGCAGGTGGACATGCAGGCGGCGCTGACCAAGCGCCTGGAGAGCCTGACCGGGGACATCCGCTCGCTGCTGCGCGAAAAATCGATCCGCCACGGCGGCGTGACCCGCGAAGGCCAGACTCTGCGCGTGCGCTTCCGCGACGCCGAGTCGCGCGAGCGGGCGCGCGCCGTGCTCGATTCGGGCCTCGGCGATCTGGCGCTCGCCGCGCGCGAGCAGGCGAACGAGTTCCTGCTCGTCGCCACGCTCAAGCCCGATGCGGCGAAGCGTACCCAGGAGTATGCGCTCAAGCAGAACATCACCACGCTGCACAACCGGATCAACGAGCTCGGCGTCGCCGAGCCCGTGATCCAGCAACAGGGCGCCGACCGCGTCGTCGTGCAGCTGCCCGGGGTGCAGGATACCGCCAAGGCGAAGGACATCCTCGGGCGCACCGCCACGCTCGAGATCCGCATGGTCGACGAGGAGAAGATGACGCCCGACCTGCTCGCCGCGGCGGCACGCGGCGACGTGCCGTTCGGCACCGAGTACTACGTGGAAAGGAACGGCGCACCGCTGCTGGTGAGAAAACAGGTGGTGCTCACCGGCGACCGGCTCACCGACGCGCAGCCCGGATTCGACTCGCAGACCAACGAGCCTGCGGTGCACCTGACGCTGGACGGCGCCGGCGCGCGCATCTTCAAGGAGGTGACGCGCGAGAACGTCGGCAAGCGCATGGCGATCCTGCTGATCGAGCGCGGCAAAGGCGAGGTCGTCACGGCACCCGTGATCCGCACCGAGATCGGCGGCGGCCGCGTGCAGATCTCGGGGCGCATGAGCACGGTGGAGGCGAACGACATCGCGCTGCTGCTGCGCGCCGGGTCGCTCGCCGCGCCCATGGAGATCATCGAGGAACGTACCGTCGGGCCGAGCCTCGGCCGCGACAATATCGAGAAGGGCTTCAACGCCACGCGCTGGGGCTTCGTTGCCATCGTCACCTTCATGTCGGTGTACTACGTCGCGTTCGGCGTGATCTCGTCGCTCGCGCTGGGCATCAACCTGCTGTTCCTCGTGGCGCTGCTGTCGCTGCTGCAGGCGACGCTCACCCTGCCCGGCATCGCTGCCATCGCCCTCACCCTGGGCATGGCGATCGACGCCAACGTGCTCATCAATGAGCGCATCCGCGAGGAACTGCGCGGCGGTGCCACGCCGCAAGCTGCGATCGCCGCAGGCTACGAGCGCGCCTGGGGCACGATCCTTGACTCGAACGTCACCACGCTGATCGCGGGCCTGGCGCTCCTCATCTTCGGCTCCGGGCCGGTGCGCGGCTTCGCGGTGGTGCACTGCCTGGGGATCCTGACCTCGATTTTTTCGGCGGTGGTGGTGTCGCGCGCCATGGTCAACCTGTTCTATGGGCACCGTCGCAAAGTGCAGCGGCTGATGATCGGCGACACGGCCTGGAAGTGAGCTAGCGCATGGAATTCTTCAAGATCCGCCGCACCATTCCGTTCATGCGGCATGCGCTCGTGTTCAACGTCATCTCCGTGGTCACGTTCCTGCTCGCCGTGTTCTTCCTCGCCACGCGCGGGCTGAACTTTTCCATCGAGTTCACCGGCGGCACGCTGCTCGAGGTGAGCTACCAGCAGTCGGCGGACGTGGACGCGGTGCGCCAACAGCTGGAGCAGGCGGGCTACAAGGCCGAGGTGCAGAACTTCGGCTCCTCGCGCGACGTGTTGATCCGCATGCATGTCGAGAAGAGCCAGTCCAGCGCCGACCTGTCGGAGAAGGTGCTGGGCGTGCTGCGCACCGGGAACGCCGCCGTGGAGCTGCGGCGCGTCGAGTACGTCGGCCCGCAGGTCGGCGAAGAGCTTGCCGAGTATGGCGCGCTCGCCCTGCTGGTCACCGCGGTGGGCATCGTGCTCTACCTGTGGATGCGCTTCGAGTGGCGCTTCGGCCTGTCGGCGATCATCGCCAACCTGCACGACGTGATCATCATCCTCGGCTTCTTCTCGTTCTTCCAGTGGGAGTTCTCGCTGCCGGTGCTCGCCGCGGTCCTTGCCGTGCTGGGCTACTCGGTGAACGAGTCGGTCGTGGTGTTCGACCGGGTGCGCGAGATGTTCCGCAAGCTGCGCAAGGCGAGCGTGCCCGAGGTGATCGATACCGCCATTACCGGGACCATTTCGCGCACCATCATCACCCATGGCAGCACGCAGGCGATGGTGACGACGATGCTGATCTTCGGCGGCCCGGCGCTGCATTATTTCGCGCTGGCGCTCACCATCGGCATCCTGTTCGGCATCTACTCGTCGGTGCTGGTCGCCAGCCCGCTTCTCATGTGGCTCGGCGTGGATCGCGCGCAGTTCGTCAAGCCGCTGAAGAAGACCGGCCGCGACGAGCACGAAGGCGCGGTGGTCTAGCTAGACGCGCCGGGCGAGGTCGGCGGCAAGGCCAGTGTAGGCGGCGGGCGTGAGCGCGAGCAGGCGCTTCTTCGCCGCCGCCGGGATCGGCAGCGTGCGCACAAACGCCGCAAGCTGGCGCCGGTCGAGGCGCCTGCCGCGCGTGAGCGCCTTCAGCTTCTCGTAGGCATCGGGCACGCCGTGCTTGCGCATCACCTGCTGCACGGGCTCGGCGAGCACCTCCCAGTTCGCCTCCAGGTCCTCGGCCATGCGGGCCGGGTCCGCTTCGAGCTTCGCGAGTCCGCGCACGCACGCGCCGTAGGCGAGCAGCGTGTGGCCGAGCGCGACGCCCGCGTTGCGCAACGCTGTGGAATCGGAAAGGTCGCGCTGCCAGCGCGACACCGGCAGCTTGTCGGCGAGGTGCCGTAGCAGCGCGTTGGCGACGCCCACATTGCCCTCCGAATTCTCGAAATCGATCGGGTTCACCTTGTGCGGCATGGTCGAAGACCCGACCTCGCCCTTCTTCGGCTTCTGCCGGAAGTAGCCCAGCGACACGTAGCCCCACAGGTCGCGATCGAGATCGAGGAGCACCGTGTTGGCGCGCGCATAGGCGTCGAACAGCTCCGCGTACGAGTCGTGCGGCTCGATCTGCGTGGTGAACGGGTTGAACTGCAGGCCGAGGCGCTCGACGAAGCGCCGGCAGAACGCCTCCCACGGAAAGCCCGGGTACGCCGCGGCATGCGCGTTGTAGTTGCCCACGGCGCCGTTCAACTTGCCCTGCAGCGCCACGCGCTCGATCGCCGCGCGCGCCCGCACCAGGCGGTGCGCGAAATTGGCCATCTCCTTGCCGAGCGTCGAGGGCGAGGCCGGCTGGCCGTGGGTGCGCGAGAGCATCGGCCGCGCCGCATGGCGGCGCGCCAGCCCGCGCAGCGCGACGATGAGCTGGTCGAGGCGCGGCAGCAGGACACGATCGCGCGAGTGCGCCAGCATCAGCGCATAGGCGAGATTGTTGATGTCCTCCGAGGTGCAGGCGAAGTGGATGAACTCCAGCGAGCGCTGCACCTCGGCGTTCTTCGCCAGCCGGCCCTTCAGCCAGTACTCGATCGCCTTGACGTCGTGATTGGTCTCGGCCTCGATGTTCTTGATGTGCGTGGCATCTTTTTCCCCGAAGCCCGCGACCAGCCGGTCGAGCGCGAGGCGCGTGGCGCGCGAGAAGGGTTTCAGCTCGCGCAGGCGGCGCTCGGCGGCGAGCGCCTTCAGCCATTCCAGCTCGACGAGAACCCGGTAGCGGATGAGCGCCGCCTCGCTGAAGTAGGGCCGCAGCGCCTCGGTGGACCTTTCGTAGCGCCCGTCGAGCGGCGACAGCGCGGCGAGCGGGGAAGGCATGCCGCCTATTATAGAGGGGCATGCTCGAAGCCCTCATCCGGGAGGCCCGGCGCTGCCGCGTCTGCGCGCCGCACTTGCCGCTCGGCCCGCGCCCGGTGTTCATGGTCGGGGCGGGGGCGCGGCTGCTCGTCGTCGGCCAGGCGCCCGGGCGACGGGTGCACGAGACCGGCATCCCCTGGAATGACCCGTCCGGCGAGCAGTTGCGCGCGTGGCTGCGCATGGACCGCGCGCGCTTCTACGACCCCACGCGCGTCGCCATCCTGCCCACCGGCCTGTGCTACCCCGGCAGCGGCGCCCGCGGCGACCTGCCGCCGCGCCCTGAGTGCGCGCCGCTGTGGCAGCCGCGCTTTCGCGCCGCGCTGCCCGGCGTGCACCTCACGCTGCTCATCGGCCTGCATGCGCAGCGCTATTACCTCGGCGCGCGGCGCAAGCGCACGCTTGCACAGACCGTGCGCGCGTATGCGGAGTACCTGCCGGAATTCTTTCCGCTACCGCATCCGAGCCCGCGCAACCGCATCTGGATGCGCAACAACCCCTGGTTCGCAAGACAAGTCGTCCCGGCGCTCCGCCGGCGCCTGCGGACGCTATAATTCGCGCCCGCCATGAAGCTGCTCTCTGCACCCGCCAGTCCCTTTGCACGCAAGGTGCGCATCGTGCTCGCCGAGAAGCGAATCGACTGCGACCTCGAGCGCGTGGACGTGCAGCCGCAGGACAACCCGGTCAACGCCCACAACCCGCTCGGCAAGATTCCGACGCTGATCCTGGACGACGGCACCGCGATCTACGATTCGCGCGTCATCATCGAGTTCCTCGACAACATGACGGCCAACAGCCGCCTCATCCCGCAGGACAACCGCGAGCGCATCGCGGTGCGCCGCTGGGAAGCGCTCGCCGACGGGGTGCTCGATGCGGGCCTTCTTATCCGCTACGAGTCGATTCGGCCGCCGAGCGAGCAAAGCGCGTCGTGGACCGAAAAGCAGGCGGCGCGCATGCGCCGCGGCCTGGCACAGCTGCAGGCCGACCTCGGTGGCCGGTCGTGGTGCCAGGGCGAGCGTTATACGCTCGCCGACATCGCGCTCGGTTGCTGCGTGGGGTGGATCGGCTTCAGGAAGCCGGCCGGCATCGACTGGCGCGCGGACTACAAGGATCTGGCGAAGCACTACGACAAGCTGATGGAGCGACCGGCGTTCGCCGACACCGTTCCTGCCGCCTAGGCGATCACCGCCCCGCCGAGGCACACCTCACCGTCGTAGAGCACTACCGACTGGCCCGGCGTGATCGCGCGCTGCGGCCGAGGGAAGCTCACCGCGACTTCACTATCCGCGATGCGGGACACCGTGCATTGGGCGTCGGCCTGGCGGTAGCGGGTTTTCGCCCCATGCATCGACCCGGGCGCCGGCGCCGGCCCCACCCAGCTCGAGTCCAGCCCGTCCAGCGACGAGCGCATGAGCAGCGGATGGTCGTGCCCCTGGACCACGACGAGCTCGTTGGCGTGCATGCGTTTTTCGGCGACATACCACGGCTCGCCGGCGCCGCCCAGGCCGATGCCCTTTCTCTGGCCGATGGTATAGAACGCGAGCCCGATGTGCTCGCCCACGCGCCGGCCTTCCGGCGTCACCATCGGGCCCGGCGTTCTCGGCAGGTAGCGATTGAGGAACTCACGAAACGGCCGCTCGCCGATGAAGCAGATGCCGGTGGAGTCCTTCTTCGCGTGGTTCGGCAGTCCGGCCTGCGCGGCGAGGCGCCGCACCTCGGTCTTCGTCAGATCGCCGACCGGGAACATGACGCGCGCGAGCTGCGCCTGCGTCAGGCGGTGCAGGAAATAGCTCTGGTCCTTGGCAGCATCGGCGCCGCGCAGCAGCTCCACGCCGTTGGCGCCCGTGCGCAGCCGCGCGTAATGCCCGGTGGCGATTTTGTGCGCCCCGAGCTGCAGGGCGTGGTCGAGGAACGCGCGGAATTTGATCTCGGCGTTGCACAGCACATCCGGGTTGGGCGTCCGCCCGGCCGAGTACTCCGCCAGAAAGCTCGCGAAGACGCGCTCGCGGTACTCGGCAGCGAAGTTCACCGCCTCGAGCGGCACGCCGATGACGTCGGCGGCCGCGGCGGCGTCGATCAGGTCCTCGCGCGTCGAGCAGTAGGCATCATCGTCGTCGTCCTCCCAGTTCTTCATGAACAGGCCGACGACGTCGTACCCGGCGCGCTTCAGCAGCAGCGCCGCGACCGACGAGTCGACCCCGCCCGACATGCCGACGACGACCTTTTCACGCATACGGCTTGGACAGCACCTCGAGCGGAAAGCTCCGGCCCGCGAGATAGTCGTCCACGCACTGCTGCACGAGCGGTGAGCGGTGCTCGGTGCGCCGCGCGGCGAGCTCGGCAGGCGTCAGCCAGGCGAGCGCGATGATCTCCTTGTCGAGCTGCCTGCCGTCCTGCACGCCGTCCACCCGGCCGTTGAATGCGAAGCGCAGGAAGGTCACGTCCTCCTTGTCGTAGCGCCACCGGTAGATGCCGACCAGGCCGGTGGGCGTGAACCGATGCGCGGTCTCCTCGAGCACCTCGCGCGCCACGGCCTGCGCGAGCGACTCACCCGGGTCGAGGTGCCCGGCGGGCTGGTTCAGCACGCGCCGCCCGTTCGCCTCCTCCTCGACGAAGAGAAAGCGCCCGTCGCGCTCGATCAGCGCCGCGACCGTCACGCTCGGGCGCCAGCGGCTCATGCCGCCTTGCGCGTGTTCTTCTTGATGAACTCCGCCATGCGCGCCACACCCTGCTCGATCGCCTGCCGGGAGGCGGCGTACGAAAAACGCACGTGCTGACCCTCGCCCGGGACGCGCGCGCCGAAATGGATGTCGGCGAGCACCGCGACGCCCGCCTCGTTCAGCAAGCGCTTGCGGAACTCCTCGGAGTCCGTGGCGCCGATGCGCTTGCAGGCCTCGGTGACATTGGGCCAGGCGTAGAACGCCCCGCCCGGGTTGCGGCAGGCGACGCCCGGCACCTGGTTGAGCAGCCCGACGATCAGGTCGCGCCGCTCGAGGAAGCTGGCGCGCATCTTCTCGGCCGCATCCTGCGGGCCCGTAATCGCCTCCACCGCCGCCCACTGAGAGATCTGCGAGGCGCAGGACTCCGTATTGGTGATCCAGCGCGTGAACACTGGCGCGAGCGAAGGATTGGAGGTAAAGCCGATGCGCCAGCCGGTCATGGCCCAGGTCTTGGAGGCGCCGTCGGAAATGATCGTGCGCTCGTACATCTCCGGCAGCTGCGCGATGGAGAAGAACTCGCCCGCGTAGCACAGGCGCGAGTAGATCTCGTCGGCGTACACCCACACCTGCGGATGCTTGCGCAGGATCGCGGCGATGGCCTCCAGATCCTTCTTCGTCAGCGTCCCGCCGGTGGGGTTGTGCGGGTAATTCAGGATCAGGAGCCTGGTCTTCGGGGTGATGAGCCGCTCCAGCTCCTGCGGGTCGAAGGCGAATTCACGCGCCTCGTGCAGGTGGATCGGCACAGGCTTCGCGCCGTTGGCGAGAATCTGCGACTCATAGATCGGGAATCCCGGGTTGGGATAGATCACCTCGTCGCCCGCGTTGTAGTCAGTGGTGGACAGGATGGCGTAGGCGATGAACGGCTTGGCGCCCGCGCCCACCACGACGTCCTCCGCACGGATCGGCAGGCCACCGCGCATCCGTGCCATGTAGGTCGCGGCTGCCGCGCGCAGCTCGTCGATCCCGGCCGAGGGCGTATAGCCGTGCTTGCCGCCGCGGATGGCGCGAATCGCGGCCTCCTGCACGTGCTCAGGCGCCGGGAAGTCCGGCTGGCCGATGCAAAAGCTGATGATGTCCTTGCCCTGGCGGGCGAGCGCGTTCACCTCCGCGAGGACAACGAAGGCGTTCTCGGTGCCGAGGTGGCGGGCGCGGCGGCTGATATCGGGCATACGGTCCCCCTGAAGCGCGCATTTTACAGTGCTACGATCCGCGACCATGCTGGTCAACTGCGTGGTCTACCAGGACGGCAAGAAGCTCGCCGACATCCAGAAGCGCGAGATCAGGGCCTACCTGCAGCGGCCCGAGTGTTTCGTGTGGGTAGCGCTGCGCGATCCCGACGCCGCCGAGCTTGCCGAGATGCAGGACGAGTTCGACCTGCACGAACTCGCGGTCGAGGACGCGCGTCACGGCAACCAGCGGCCGAAGCTCGAGGAGTACGGTGACTCCCTGTTCGCGGTGCTGCACACCGTGGAAGTGGCCGGCGACGAGCTGAAGGTAGGTGAGGTTGACGTCTTCGTCGGCCGCAACTACGTGCTCTCGGCGCGACAGAAGACTGAGCGCGGCTTCCAGGACGTGCGCGCGCGCTGCGAGCGCGAGCCCGAGCTGCTGCGCCACGGTTCGGGCTACGTTCTCTATGCATTGATGGACGCCGTGGTGGACCGCTATTTCCCGGTGCTCGCCGCAGTGGAATCGCAGCTGGAGAAGCTCGAGGCGCAGATCTTCACCGGCAAGTCGCCGCGCGAGAACATCGAGTCGCTCTACTACGTTAAGCAGAAACTGATGACGCTGAAGCACGCCGCGGGGCCCCTGCCCGAGACGTCGAGCCGCCTGTTTGGCGGCCGCGTGCCGCCGGCCTGCGCCGGCCTGGGGGAATACTTCCGCGACGTCTACGACCACGTGGTGCGGCTCAACCAGTCGATCGACACCCTCCGCGACACCGTGACCACCGCAATTCAGGTGAACCTGGCGATGATCACGATCGGCGACAGCGAAGTCACCAAGCGCCTTGCCGCGTACGCCGCGCTGGTGGCCGTGCCGACGATGATCGCCGGCATCTACGGCATGAACTTCGCGAACATGCCCGAGCTGGGCTGGAGCTTCGGCTATCCGCTGTCCATTGCCATCATGGCGGCAATCGACGGGTACCTGTTCTACCGCTTCCGCAAGGCCGCCTGGCTCTAGCTCTAGCTCTAGCTCTAGCGCTCGCGCTAGCGCATCCCGGGGAGCGCGCCCTTGAGGTTGCGCATCATGCGCGCCATGTTGCCGCCCTTCATCATCTTCATCATCTTCTGCATCTGCTCGAATTGGTTCAGCAGGCGATTCACTTCCTGCACCGGGACGCCCGCGCCGGCGGCGATGCGCCGCTTGCGCGAGGCCTTGATCAGCTCCGGATGCGCGCGCTCCTGCGGCGTCATCGCGTTGATCACGCCCGCGGTGCGCCGCAGCTGGCGGTCGTCCTGCAGCTGCGCCGGGTTGATCTGCCCCGCGAGCTGGGCGGGCAGCTTGTCCAGCATCGAGGCCATTCCGCCCATCTTCTGCATCTGCAGCAGCTGCTGCTTGAAGTCCTCGAGGTCGAAGCCCTTGCCCTTCTTCAGCTTCTCGGCGACGCGCTGCGCCTGCTCGAGGTCGACCTGCTTGTGCGCCTCCTCGACCAGCGACAGGATGTCGCCCATGCCGAGCACGCGCGAGGCCATGCGCTCGGGATGGAACGGCTCCAGCGCGTCGAGTTTTTCGCCCACGCCCGCGAACTTGATCGGCTTGCCGGTGACCTGGCGCACCGAGAGCGCCGCGCCGCCGCGTGCGTCGCCGTCGAGCTTGGTGAGCACGACGCCGGTGAGCGGCAGCCGCTCGCCGAAGGCGCGCGCCACGTTGACTGCGTCCTGGCCCTGCATCGCGTCGACCACGAACAGGGTCTCGACTGGCTTGACCTGGCCGTGCAGCGCCGCGATTTCCTGCATCATCGCCTCATCGATGCCGAGGCGCCCCGCCGTATCGATGATCAGCACATCGTAGTAGCGCGTCTTTGCGTGCTCGAGCGCGCGGCGCGCGATGTCCTGCGGCGCTTCGCCGACGGCAGACGGGAACACGTCCGCGCCGGCCTGCGCCGCGACAGCGGCGAGCTGCTCGATCGCCGCCGGACGGTACACGTCGCAGGAGACGAGCAGCACCTTCTTCTTTTGCCCGAGGAGCAGCCGCGCGAGCTTGCCCGCGGTGGTAGTCTTGCCCGAGCCCTGCAGGCCCGCCATCAGGATCACCGCCGGAGGCTGCGCCGCAAGATCGAGGCCGGCATGCGCGCCGCCCATCAGCGCCGCGAGCTCGCGGTGCACCACGCCGATCAGCGCCTGCCCGGGCGTCAGGCTGCCGACGACCTCCTCGCCGAGCGCCTTCTGCTTCACCGCGGCGACGAAATCGCGCACCACCGGCAGTGCGACGTCCGCCTCCAGCAGCGCCACACGCACTTCGCGCAGCGCGTCCTGGACGTTGGCTTCGGTGAGGCGCGCCTCACCGCGGATCGTCTTCACGATCCGCGCCAGGCGCGCGGTCAGGTTCTCGAGCACGGGTGATAAACTGAAGAAGTGCCCGACATTGTAATTCACGCGGCGACTGCGGCCGCCTATGCGGGGCTGGCGTGGCACTTCTGGCGCACGCGCTGGCGCGCGCAGCCCGCTGGCACGGTGCCGCTCGCCGGCACCCGGCCGTGGGAGCGAGTGGCGCTGCTCGCGCCGCTCGCCCTGCACGCCTACCTGCTGTACGCGGAGCTGTTCGCGCCGTCCGAGCTGCGCTTCGGCTTCGCCCAGGCGCTTTCCACGATGCTGTGGCTCGCGGTGCTGATCTACTGGTTCGAAAGCCTGTTCTTCAGCCTGGAAGGCATGCAGCCCCCGGTGCTGGCGCTGGCGGCGCTCGCCGCGCCCCTGCCGGCGCTGTTCCCCGGGCGCGCCAGCGTTCTGGCCGCCTCGCTCGAGTTCAAGGTGCACCTGGCGATGGCGATGCTCGCCTACAGCCTGTTCACCATTGCGATCCTGCACGCGCTGCTGATGGCGCTGCTCGAGCGCCGTCTGCATGGCAGCGCGGCCGCACGCGCCGCGCTGCCCGCCGAGGGCGCCGGCCTGCTCTCGGGTCCCCTGGGCGCGCTGCCGCCGCTGCTCACGCTGGAGCGGCTGCTGTTCCGCATGATCGCTGCCGCCTTCGTGCTGCTCACGCTGACCCTGGCGAGCGGCATCGTGTTCTCGGAATCGATGTTCGGCCGGGCGCTGCGCTTCGACCACAAGACGCTGTTCGCCGTGCTGTCGTGGGCGACCTTCGCGCTGCTGCTCGCCGGCCGCTACCTGTACGGCTGGCGCGGCCGCATCGCGCTGCGCTGGACATTGAGCGGTTTCCTGATGCTCCTGCTCGCCTACATCGGCAGCCGCTTCGTACTGGAAGTCGTGCTCGGACGCGGCTGACATGGAAGACCTGCCGATCGGCTGGTCCTTCGGCGCGCTCGCCGTGCTGCTCGTGCTCTCGGGGTTCTTCTCCATCGCCGAGACCAGCATGATGGCGCTGAACCGCTATCGCCTGCGCCACCTCGTGGCGCAGGGCCACGGCGGCGCCAAGCGCGCTGCCGAGCTGCTCAAGCGCACCGACACGCTGCTCGGCGCCATCCTCATCGGCAACAACCTGGTGAACGCCGCCGCGGCCACGCTCGCCGGCCTGATCGCGGTGCGCCTGATGGGGCAGGACAAGCTCGCTTACGCGGTGAGCACGGTGGCGATCTCGTTCCTGCTCATCGTGTTCGCCGAGATCACGCCCAAGGTGATCGGCGCCACCTATCCCGAGCGCATCGCGCTGCCGTTCGCCTACGTGCTGGGGCCGCTGCGCAGCCTGCTGCGGCCGGGGGTGTGGTTCGTGAACCTGTTCGTGCGGCCGCTGCTGCTGCTCGCGGGCGTGCGGCCCGGCGAGAGCACGGAGGTGCAAAAGCTCACGCCGGCGGAGATTCGCACGCTGGTGCTCGAGTCTTCGAGCTTCATGCCCAAAAAGCACGTCTCCATCCTGCTCAACCTGTTCGACCTCGGCTCGATTACCGTGCAGGACATCATGCTGCCGCGCGCGCGCATCGAATCGGTGAAGCTGGACGACGACACGGCGGTCATCGCGCGCCAGCTCGGCACCAGCTACCACATGCGCCTGCCCGTGTTCCGCGACTCGCGCGGCGACGTGCTGGGCGTGCTGCACCTGCGCCGGGTGCTGGCGCCGCTCATGGCGGGCACGCTCGACAAGGCGCAGATCGAGGCGCTGCTCGCGCCGCCCTATTTCGTCCCGGCGACCACGCCCGTGTTCGCGCAGATGCAGTACTTCCAGGAAAACGAGGAGCGCATCGCCCTGGTGGTGGACGAGTACGGCGAGCTGATGGGTCTGGTGACGCTCGAGGACATCATCGAGGAGATCATCGGCAAGTTCACCACCTCGTTGCCGGCCGCGGCGCATGCGCTCGCCTGGGCCGCGGACGGCAGCGCGACGGTAGACGGGGCTACGCCGGTGCGCGAGGTGAACCGCGCCCTCGGCCTCGATCTGCCCACCGAGGGGCCGAAGACCCTGAACGGCCTCATCCTGGAGCACCTGCGCGACATCCCCGAGGCCGACGTGTCGATCAAGGTTGGCGAGGTGCCGCTCGAGATCGTCCATGCGCAGGGCCGGAGCGTTAAAACGGTGCGCATCTTTCGCCCGCCGGCGCCGCCGCCCGGCCTCGCCGAGGCACCCTGAACCGGGCGTTGCGGGCGCCCCAAAACCAAGACAGCTCAGCGGCTTAGGCGAGAAACCTGAGGCTTTACAAAACACTGGCCGCAAGGCATCATCGCCGGTCAGTCCTGCAGCGACGGGCATAGGGATCTAGGGAGCGCTCGATGGCAACAGCAGCGGCGAAGGCCGCGGGGCCCAAGGAGTTCAACTTCCTTTGGGAAGGCCGCGATAAGGGCGGCAAGGTCATCCGCGGCGAGCTGCGCTCGGTGAGCGAGGCGGCGGTCAACGCCACCCTGCGCCGCCAGGGCATCATCGTCAACAAGGTCAAGAAGCAGAAGTACGGCTCCGGCGGGAAGGTCACCGACAAGGACATCACGCTGTTCACGCGCCAGCTGGCGACCATGATGAAGGCCGGCGTGCCGCTGCTGCAGTCTTTCGACATCGTGAGCAAGGGCGCATCCAACCCGGCAGTGGCGCGGCTGCTGCTCGAGGTGAAGACCGAGGTCGAGACCGGCAATTCCCTCGCCGCGGCGTTCCGCAAGTACCCGCTGCATTTCGACGCCCTGTTCTGCAACCTGGTGGCTGCCGGCGAGCAGGCGGGGATTCTGGAGACGCTGCTCGACCGCCTTGCCACCTACAAGGAAAAGATCCTCGCCATCAAGTCGAAGATCAAGTCGGCGCTGTTCTATCCCATCGCCATCATCGTGGTGGCTTTCGTCATCACGGCAGTGATCATGATCTTCGTGATCCCGGCGTTCAAGGAGGTGTTCACCAACTTCGGCGCCGACCTGCCGGCGCCGACACTGATGGTGATGGCGATCTCCGACTGGTTCGTCGCCAACTGGTACATCATCTTTCCCGCGGTGATCGGCGGCGTGATCGGTTTCCTGGAGGCCTGGAAACGCTCGGTGCCTGTGCAGATCTTCATGGATCGCCTGATGCTGAAGCTGCCGGTGTTCGGCGACCTGGTGCTGAAGTCGACCATCGCGCGCTGGACGCGCACGCTCGCCACCATGTTCGCGGCGGGGGTGCCGTTGGTGGAAGCCCTGGACTCCGTCGGCGGCGCTTCGGGCAACCACGTCTACCTCACCGCCACCAAGAAGATCCAGACGGAGGTCTCGACCGGCACCTCGCTCACCATGGCGATGCAGAACTCGGGGGTGTTCCCGAACATGGTGCTGCAGATGTGCTCGATCGGCGAGGAAACGGGCGCCCTCGACGCGATGCTCGGCAAGGTGGCGGACTTCTACGAGGCCGAGGTCGATGACGCGGTCGAAGCGCTGTCCTCGCTCATGGAGCCCATGATCATGGTGGTGCTCGGCACGCTGATCGGCGGCATGGTGATCGCCATGTACCTGCCGATCTTCAAGATGGGCCAAGCCGTCTAGATGGCGGCGTTCGGCTGGCTGGCCCAGCCTGCGGTCCTGCCCTGGGTAGCGCTGGCCCTGGGTCTGTGCATCGGCTCGTTCCTCAATGTCGTCATCCATCGGCTGCCGAAAATGATGGAGCGCGAGTGGCGCGAGCAGTGCGCCGAGCTCGCGGGCACGCCGGCGCCCGCGGCCGCGTCGGCGCACGGGCGCTACAACCTGCTGGTGCCGCGCTCGGCCTGTCCGGCCTGCGGTCACCGCATCACCGCTCTGCAGAACATCCCGATCGTCAGCTGGCTCGCGCTGCGCGGCAAGTGCGCCGCCTGCGGCACGCGCATCGCGGCGCGCTATCCGTTCGTGGAGCTGGTCGCAGGCCTGATCGGCGCCTACGCCGCGTGGCGCTACGGCGCGACGCTCGCTGCGCTCGGCGCGGCGGCGTTCGGCTGGGCGCTGCTCGCGCTGGCGGTGATCGATCTCGACACGCAACTGCTGCCCGATGACATTACGCTGCCGCTGCTCTGGGCCGGCCTGCTCGTCAACTTCGGCGCCGTGTTCGCGCCGCTGCGCACGGCGGTGATCGGCGCGGTCGCCGGCTACGTCTCGCTGTGGCTGGTGTACTGGGCATTCAAGCTCGCCACCGGCAAGGAAGGCATGGGGCACGGCGACTTCAAGCTGCTCGCCGCGATCGGCGCCTGGCTCGGCTGGCAAAAGCTGCCGCTGGTGATCCTGCTGTCGTCGGTGGTGGGCGCCGCCGTGGGCATCGCGCTCATCGTGCTCGCACGCCACGGCCGTGAGAAGCCGATCCCGTTCGGTCCCTACCTCGCCGCCGCCGGGCTGATCGCGCTGTTCTGGGGCGACGTCATCACGCGCCGCTGGCTGCCGATCCTCGGTTGATGGCGTTCATCGTGGGCCTCACGGGCGGCATCGGCAGCGGCAAGAGCGCCGCCGCGGACGAGTTCGCGAGGCTCGGCGCCGCCGTCGTCGACACCGACGCCATCGCGCACGAGCTGACCCGCGCCGGCGGTGCCGCGATCGCGGGCGTGCGCCGCGTGCTCGGCGACGAGTTCGTCGACGCTTCGGGCGCGATGGACCGCGCCAAGGTGCGCTCGCTCGTGTTCTCGGACCGTGCCGCGCGGGCGCGCCTCGAAGGCCTGCTGCATCCGATGATCCGCGCCGAATCCGAGCGCCGCATCGGCGCGGCCACCGCCCCTTACGTCGTGCACGTGGTGCCGCTGCTCGTCGAATCGCCGGACTACCGCCAGCGCGTGCAGCGCGTGCTGGTCGTCGACTGTTCGCCGCAGGTGCAGAAGGCGCGCGTCGGGCAGCGCAGCGGGCTGGCCATCGACGAGGTCGAGCGCATCATCGACGCGCAGATCCCGCGGGAAACGCGCCTCGCCGCGGCCGACGACGTGATCGACAACTCAGGTTCGCTTGACGCGCTGCACAAGCAGGTACGGGCGCTGCACCGGCGCTACCTGGACATGGCGCGCACCCCGGCATGAATTTGTCATCGCGGCGTAAATCACTCAGAATCCGCCAAATTTTCGCAGGGCGGCCGTGATCACATACGAGTACCCGCTCAACGAGCGCATCCGGACCTTGCTGCGGCTGGAGGATCTATTCGAGCGCTCGCGCCATTTCATCGCGCGCACCGACCCGCTCGATCACCATGTCGCGCTTCTGACCTTGTTCGAGATCCTGGAGGTCTCGAGCCGCGCCGACCTGAAGTCCGACCTGCTGCAGGAGCTCGAGCGCCAGAAGCAGGTGCTGCTCTCGTTCCGCAACAATCCGGACATCTCGGAGGAGGCGCTGTCCAGCGTGCTGCGCGACATCGAGCAAGCGGCGGCGGCACTCTTTTCGATGACCGGCAAGATCGGCCAGTATCTCCGCGAGAACGACTGGCTGATGTCGATCAAGCAGCGCACCGGCATCCCGGGCGGCGCTTGCGAGTTCGACCTGCCGTCCTACCACTTCTGGCTGCACCGCCCGGCCGAAGAGCGCATCGGCCAGCTCGCGGCGTGGACCGGGCCGCTGTTCCCGCTGCGCGACGGCTCCGCGATCATCCTGCGGATCCTGCGCGAGTCCGGCAAGCCCCAGCGCCTGTCGGCGCCGCTCGGCACGTTTCAGCAGATGCTGGGCGGCAAGACGGCGCAGATGCTGCGCGTGCGACTCGACCCGGCCGCAAACTGCGTGCCCGAAATCAGCGCCAACAAGTACGTGCTCAACATCCGCTTCCTGACGCAGGCGAGCGAGGATCCGAAGCCGCGTGCCGCCGACTGGGACGTCGGCTTCGAGCTCACGTTTTGCAACCTGTAAGAACGGTCCCCTGCCCGCGTTGCGGCATGCCGGCGCCCTTCGCCGCGGCAAACCCGTGGCGCCCGTTCTGCAGCGAGCGCTGCCGGCTGATCGACCTCGGCAACTGGGCCGCCGAGAGCTACCGCGTGCCGGAGTCCGGACCGCGGCCGCCTGACGAGACCGACTAAGCCCAGGCGCCGCCGATCATCGCCACGCCGTGCGCGCCCGCGCGCCAGGCGGCCTCGAGGTCGCGGCGGCGCAGGCCGCCGATCGCGTAGACCGGAAGGCTCGCGCCGCGCGCGATGCGCGCGAAGCCGTCCCAGCCGAGCAACCGGGCGCCCGGGTGCGACCGCGTCGGCTCGACGGCCCCGAGGACCGCGAAATCAAGCTCCAGCGCAGCCGCGCGCGCCAGCTCCTCCGGCGTATGGCAGGAGGCGGCGGCGAGGCCTTCGCGCGGCCGCGACTCCAGCCGCATGAGCTGCGCCGCGGTGTAGTGCACGCCGTCGGCTTCCGGCGCGGGCGCCCCGCTCACCAGCACCCGAGCGCCGTGGCGATGCGCAAGGCGCACGACGTCGCGCACGAAGGCCTCGCGGCCGGCGAGCTCCCGGTCCCGAACCTGGATCAGCTTAAGCCCCTGCTTGAGCCGCACGCCGATACGCGACAGCATGACCCGCGTACCTTGGCTTTGGGCATCCGTAATCGCGTACTCGTGCGGCAGCGCGAGCGCCGCGAGCACCGGCGCATTTGCCGGCAGCATCGGTGCCGCGAGCGGGGTACCGAAGCGCTGCCAGGCAATTGCCTGCTGCTCCTTCGGTTGTGGATCGCCCTTCCAGGCGGTGACGCGGAAAAAGTTCAGCCGCACCGATGCGTGCGGATAGGTGTACTCCCGCGTCAGCCAGGGAAAGCTGGTGCAAGCCTCGATGCCGAGCTCCTCGCGCAGTTCGCGCGCCAGCGCCCGCTCGGCGGCCTCGCCCGGCTCGACCTTGCCTCCGGGGAACTCCCAGTAGCCCGCGTAGACTTTGCCGGCGGGACGCTGCGCCAGCAAGAACGCTCCGTCGGCGCGCTGGATGACGGCCGCCGCCACCTCCAGCGCCACGCTACTTCGCCCCGGCGTGCTTGCCCGCCCAGTCGCGCGCGAACTGGTAAGCGATGCGTCCGCTCCTCGAGCCGCGCTGCAGCGACCATTGCAGCGCCTCCTCGCGGGCGGCGGCCGCCGCCTTGGGTCCGCAGCCCAGGGTCTTCAGCCAGTGCGCCACGATCTCCAGGTACTCGTCCTGGTCGAACGGATAGAAAGAGACCCACACGCCGAAGCGCTCCGAGAGCGAGATCTTCTCTTCCACCGTCTCGCCGGGATGAATCTCGTCGCCGACGTATTTGGTCTCCAGGTTCTCGGCCATGTACTCGGGCATCAGGTGGCGCCGGTTGGACGTGGCGTAGATCAGCACGTTCTCGGAGGTGGTCGAAATCGAGCCGTCGAGTGCGACCTTGAGCGCGATGTAGCCGTCCTCGGCGCCGTGGAAGGTCAGGTCGTCGCAGAACACGAGGAAACGCTCGTCGCGCCCCGCTACCTGGTCGGTGATCGCCGCCAGGTCGACGAGGTCGGTCTTCTCCACCTCGATCAGGCGCAACCCCTGCTTGTGGTACTTGTTGAGCAACCCCTTGACGATCGAGGACTTTCCGGTGCCGCGCGCGCCGGTCAGCAGCACGTTGTTGGCCGGCTTGCCGTCGAGGAACTGGCGCGTGTTCTGCTCCACCTTGGCGATCTGCGCACCGATGCCCTGCAGGTCCGACAGCCGCATGCGGTGCACGTGGCGCACCGGCTGCAGCCAGCCACGCGCGTTCAGCCCCGAGGTCTTGCGCCAGCGAAAAGCGATACTCGCGCCCCAGTCGGTCGGCGGCGGCGCCGGCGGCAGCAACTGCTCGAGCCGCGCCAGCAGCTTCTCCAGGTCGTCGCTCACGATCGGTATTCCGCGTTGATCTTCACGTAATCGTAGGACAGGTCGCAGGTCCACACCGTGCACTCGGCCTTGCCGCGGTTCAGCACCGCGCGCACCAGGAACTCCGCCTTCTTCATCGCGGCCGCGCCCTGCTCCTCACGGTAGGCCGGATCGCGGCCGCCTTTGCTCGCGACGCGCACCTCGTCAATGTAAAGGTCCACTTTCGCGGTGTCGAGCCCGGCGACGCCCGCGTTGCCGATCGCCGCAAGGATGCGCCCGAGGTTCGGGTCGCCCGCAAAGAACGCCGTCTTCACCAGCGGCGAGTGCGCAATGGCGTACGCGACCTTGCGGCACTCGGCGGCGCTGCGGCCGCGCTCGACGCGCACGGTGACGAACTTGGTCGCCCCTTCGCCGTCGCGGACGATGGCTTGCGCCAGCCTTTGCGCAACGTCCGTGATGGCACTGGCCAGCGCCGTCACGTCTTTCTTCGATCTCGCCACCGGGCCTTTTCCGGTGGCGAGGCAGATAAACGCGTCGTTCGTCGACGTGTCTCCATCCACCGTGATGGCATTGAACGACTGGTCGGCCGCCGTCTTCGCGATGCGCTGCAGCGCGATTTTCGACACCTTCGCATCCGTCGCCACGAACCCGAGCATGGTTGCCATGTCGGGGCGGATCATGCCCGAGCCCTTGGCGATGCCGGTCACCGTCGCCTCGCCGCCGGCCAGCCGCGCCGTGCGCGAGAACGCTTTCGGCACCGTGTCGGTGGTCATGATCGCCTCGGCCGCCGCGGCCCAGTTCGCGGCGCGCAGGTCGCGCGCCGCGGCCGGCAGGCCGGCCACGATCCGCTCGACCGGCAGCGGCTCCATGATTACGCCGGTGGAGAACGGCAGCACCTCCTGCGCGCCGCAGCCCAGCTCCGCCGCGGCCGCCTTGCACACGGCGAGCGCCCGTGCGAGGCCGTCGCGTCCCGTGCCGGCATTGGCGTTGCCCGTGTTCACCACCAGTGCGCGAACCGGATGGCGCAGGTGCGCCTTGGCAAGGATCACCGGAGCGGCGCAGAAGCGGTTGCGGGTGAACACGCCCGCCACCGTCGTCCCCGCGGCGAAGCGCACCACCAGCAGGTCCTTGCGGTCGGGTTTGCGGATGCCGGCCCGCGCGATGCCCAGCTCGAGGCCGTCCACTGCATGCAGCCGCGCCGGATCAGGCGCCCGCAGATTCACCGCCATGGGCCTAGCTCAGCTTGCCGTGGCAGTGCTTGTACTTGCGCCCCGAGCCGCAGGGACAGGGGTCGTTGCGGCCGATCTTCTGCCCGGCGCGCGCCGGCTGCTGCTTCTGCGGCGCCTCGTCCGCGCCAAGAGCGGTGTCGTAGTCCGCGTGCTGCAGGCGCACGTTCTCCACGTGCGGCGCGACATCGGCTTGCGGCACGGCGTCGCTGGCGCGAATCTCCACCGCCACGAGCGTGCGCGTCACCTCGAGCTTCACCGCCTCGATCATGGCGCCGAACAGCTCGAACGCCTCGCGCTTGTATTCCTGCTTCGGGTTCTTCTGCGCGTAACCGCGCAGGTGGATCCCCTGGCGCAGGTGATCGAGCGCGGCGAGATGCTCGCGCCAGTGCCCATCCAGGATCTGCAGCATCACATAGCGCTCGTACTGGCGGAACGAGTCTTCGGCGCCCGAGGGGATCTTGGCGTGATACGCCTCGTGCGCCTTCTCGGTGATGCGCGCGAGCAGCGCCTCATCGCCGAGATCCGGCTCCTGCTCGAGCCAGCGTGCGACCGGCAGCTCCAGGTTGAGCTCGGCCTTGAGCCCGCCCTCAAGCCCTTTCACGTCCCACTGCTCCTCGACGCTCTCCTCGGGCAAGTGAACCCGGAACAGGTCCGCGACCACGCCGGCGCGCAGGTCGGCGATGCGCGCCGATACGTCGCTCGATTCGAGCAGCTCGTTTCGCAGCGCGTAGATGGTCTTTCGCTGGTCGTTGGCGACGTCGTCGTATTCCAGCAGCTGCTTGCGGATGTCGAAGTTGCGCGCCTCGACCTTGCGCTGCGCGCTCTCGATCGAGCGCGTCACCATGCCGTGCTCGATGGCTTCGCCCTCCGGCATGCGCAGCATCACCATGATCTTGTTGATGCGCTCGCCGGCGAAGATTCGCAGCAGCGGGTCCTCGAGCGACAGGTAAAAGCGCGAGCTGCCCGGGTCGCCCTGGCGGCCCGAGCGGCCGCGCAGCTGATTGTCCACCCGGCGCGACTCGTGGCGCTCGGTGCCGATGATGTGCAGGCCGCCCTCGCGAATCACGTGGTCATGCAGTTGCTGCCACTCGCCGCGCAGGCGCTCGGCGCGCGACTTCTTGTCCTCCGGCGCGACCTTGTCGTCCGCCTCCACCAGCTCTACCTGCTTGTCGACGTTGCCGCCGAGCACGATGTCGGTGCCGCGCCCCGCCATGTTGGTGGCGATGGTGACCATCTTCGGCCGTCCGGCCTGCGCCACGATCTCGGCCTCGCGTGCGTGCTGCTTGGCGTTCAGCACCTGGTGCGGCAGCTTCTCTTTCGTCAGCAGGCCCGACAGCAGCTCGGAAGACTCGATCGACGTGGTGCCCACCAGCACCGGCTGCCCGCGCGTGTAGCAGTCCTTGATGTCCTCGATGATCGCTTTGTGCTTCTCCGGCGCAGTGCGGTACACGAGGTCGAGCCGGTCCTCGCGGATCATCTTCTTGTGCGTCGGGATGACCACCGTCTCGAGGCCGTAGATCTCCTGGAACTCGTAGGCCTCGGTGTCGGCGGTGCCGGTCATGCCCGCGAGCTTGCGGTACATGCGGAAGTAGTTCTGGAAGGTGATCGACGCCAGCGTCTGGTTTTCGTTCTGGATCGCCGCCTTTTCCTTCGCCTCGACCGCCTGGTGCAGGCCGTCCGACCAGCGCCGCCCGTGCATCAGGCGCCCGGTGAACTCGTCGACGATGATCACGTCGCCGTCCTGCACCACGTAGTGCTGGTCACGGTGGAAAAGGTTGTGCGCACGCAGCGACGCGTGCAGGTGGTGCACCAGATTGATGTAGGCCGGCTCGTACAGGCTCGCGCCCTGCGGCAGCAGGCCGACGCGCGCGAGGACCTCTTCGGCCTTGGCGTGGCCGGCCTCCGAGAGCGAAATCTGGTGGTTCTTCTCGTCGACCCAGAAATCTCCCTCGCCCTTCTCGTCCTTCTGGCGCGTAAGCAGCGGCGCCACCTCGTTCATGCGCGCGTAAATCTCGGTGCGGTCCTCGGCCTGGCCGGAGATGATCAGCGGCGTGCGCGCCTCGTCGATCAGGATCGAGTCCACCTCGTCGACGATGCCATAGCGCAGACGGCGCTGGAAGCGCTCCTCGACTCGCATCGCCATGTTGTCGCGCAGGTAATCGAAGCCGAACTCGTTGTTGGTGCCGTAGGTGATGTCGGCCGCGTAGGCGGCACGCTTCTCGTCCGGCTCCATCTGCGGGATGTTGACGCCCACGCTCAGCCCAAGGAAGCGGTAGATCTTGCCCATCCATTCCGCGTCGCGCCGCGCCAGGTAGTCGTTGACCGTCACGATGTGCACGCCGTAGCCCGCAAGCGCGTTGAGGTACGCCGGTAGCGTGGCCACCAGGGTCTTGCCCTCCCCGGTCTTCATCTCGGCGATCTTGCCGTCGTGCAGCACCATGCCGCCGACGAGCTGCACGTCGAAGTGGCGCATGCGCAGGGTGCGCTTGGACGCCTCACGCACCACGGCAAAGGCTTCCGGGAGCAGCGCCTCCAGCGCTTCGGCTTCCGCCGCGTCGCGCTCGGCCTCGGCTACGGCGCTGAGACGCTCGGACAGCCGCGTGCGGAACTCGACGGTCTTGGCGCGCAGCGCCTCGTCCGAGAGCGCCGCGATGCCGGTCTCGAGCGCGTTGATGCGCGCGACGGTGCGTGAATACTGCTTCAGCAGGCGCTCATTGCGGCTGCCGAAGATCTTGGTTAGGACGTTGGCCATTGCGAAGTCGCCGCCGCTGCGGCGGACGCGCGAAAAATACCCTTGAAACTCAAAATTTTAGCACGGCGGGGCGGGCGCCCCGAGGGTCTGACTAGCGGCCGGCGCGGGCGCTGTGCTGCGCGCCCTGCGAGGCCAGCACGAAGCGCGCCGGGTTCTGCGCCACGCCCTTGAAGCGCACTTCGAAGTGCAGGTGCGGGCCGGTGGAGCGGCCGGTGGTGCCGACGTCGGCGATGCGGCGGCCGCGCTGTACGACATCGCCTTCGCGCACGTGCAGCTTTGACGCGTGCGCATAGCGCGTCACGAGGTCGTTGCCGTGGTCGATGTCGACGACGTTGCCATACTGCGGATGAAAGCCGGCGAAGATGACCACGCCGCCGGCAGCAGCGACGATGGACGAGCCCAAGTCGGCGAGGAAGTCGATCCCCTCGTGCATCGCCTGCATGCCGGTGAAAGGATCGATGCGCATGCCAAAGCCGGACGCGTTGAACGGCGCGTTGACCGGCATCATGGTCGGAATCAGCTTCTTCTTCACCGCCTGCTCGAACAGCTGCGCTTCCAGCACGCCGAGCATGTCGGTCCGGTTTTCCATCTGGCGCGACACCACGTACAGCTTCTCGCCGAACTCGGCAAGCGACAGGTTCTGCGGCGGCAGCGCGGTCGGCTGCGCGCCGCCCAGGCCCGGGGCCTCGCTGAAGCGGAATTCCTGCGGCCGGATGCCGGCCAGCGACGACAGGCGGTCGCCGAGCGCGTCAAGGCGTGCGAGCTGCGCCTGCATCTCGCCGAGCTTCACGGCCATGGCGTTGAGGTTCTGCTGCACGAACTGGCGCGCGCGCTCGGCTTCGCCCTGCTGGGCGGAGAGCACGAGCTCCTGCACCAAGGGTACCTTGATGTCGGTGGCAAAGCGGAAGGTGACCCAGTACAGCGCCGTGGTCATCACCACCAGCAGCGCCAGGGCGGCGAACAGCGACGCGACCAAGTGCCGCGTCGACACGTTCAGCGTCCGCGCTTTGGCCAGACGACTCGGGATTACGATAATCTGCACTCGGCGCTCCCTGTTTCCGAACTCCCCTTGCACCCAGCCAAAGCCGATCGCTACCTGATCACCGACGCGGGCATGGAACGCGTCGTCGCCAAGGCGCGCGAACTGCGCGCGCTCACCCGCGCTTGCCTCGATTTCCTACCGCCCGGACTGGGGAGCCAAGTAAGCGCCGCCAATCTGCGCGACGGCGAGCTTTCGCTGGTTGCCGCCAATCCGGCAGCCGCCGCGAAGCTCAAACTGGTCGCCGAGAGCTTGCGTAAGTTCTTGTTACTACAGGGAACGAAGGTTAGTTCAGTTTCGGTAAGGGTGCAACCAACTCGGTCACACCGGGAGGCTCATCCGCCGGCACCCCGGGTCGCCCTTTCGGAGGGCGGAAAAGCTGAATTATCAGAGCTTTACAGCCGCCTGAGTCCGGATTCCCCGCTCCACCGTGCCCTCGGCGTGTTGCTAAAACGCCAAAACGTCAAAACTCGCCCGCAAGGCGCTCCGCAAAGAT
The DNA here is from genome assembly GCA_035459025.1 of Burkholderiales bacterium. GTDB lineage: Bacteria > Pseudomonadota > Gammaproteobacteria > Burkholderiales > SG8-39 > JAABQT01. Next base: position 78,197 of record DATHYT010000029.1, read on the forward strand.
CAGCACGAGGACGAAAGCAGCGAGGAACACCGCGTACTTGAAGATGAGCCACGCGTAGCGCAGGTACCGGCGCTCGCCGGTCGCGAGGTACATCAGCACGCAGCCGCCAAGTCCGGCCGCCACCAGCAGCCCGAGGACGCGCGCCAGCAGCACCTAGACCGGCAACCAAGCTAGGCCGGCCACGCCGGCCGGCGCCTGCTCGGCATGCTCGAAGCTCGCCATCTCCCAGGCGCCGGTGTCGTCGACCAGCGCGCGCAGCAGCCGGTTGTTCAGCGCATGCCCGGACTTATGCGCCGAGAAGGCGCCGAGCAACGGCCGCCCGAGGAGGTACAGGTCGCCGAGCGCATCGAGCACCTTGTGGCGGATGAACTCGTCGGCAAAGCGCAGGCCCTCGGCATTGAGCACCCGGTATTCGTCCAGCACCAGCGCGTTGTCCAGGCCGCCGCCGAGCGCGAGGCCATCCTCGCGCAGGCGCTCGACGTCGTGCATGAAGCCGAAGGTACGCGCGCGCGCGATTTCCTTGAGGTACGAGGTCTCGGCGAAGTCGACGCTCACCGACTGGCTGGTCTTGTCGATCACCGGATGGTTGAAAACAATGGAGAACGCGAGCCGCAGTCCCTCGTAGGGATCGAGGCGCGCCCATTTGTCGCCCTCGCGCACCTCGATGGCCCGCGTCACGCGCAGGAAGCGCTTGGGGGCCATCTGCTCGGCGAGGCCCGCCTGTTGCAGCAGGAGCGCGAACGGCGCTGCGCTGCCGTCCATGATCGGCACTTCCGGACCATCCAGGTCCACGTAAGCGTTGTCCACGCCCAGGCCGGCGAGCGCCGACATCAGGTGCTCGACGGTGTACACCTTCACCTCCTGGTGCACGAGGCACGACGACAGCCGCGTTTCGCCCACGCGATCGGCGCGCGCCGGGATGTCCACGGGCGAAGCAAGATCGATGCGGCGAAAGACAATGCCGGTGTCGGGCTGCGCCGGCCGCAGCGTCATGTTGACCTTCTGTCCGGTGTGCAGGCCGACGCCCTTGGCGCGAATCAGGGACTTCAGGGTGCGTTGCTTGAGCATGCCTAACTTCTTGAGCGAACTTGGGATTCTAGCAGACGAGCACGGCGGAGCGCCTCCGGCTAGGAGGAGAAAAGAGGCGCCCCGCCCGAGCCCGCGCGGATCCTAGTCCGCCTGCTTGCGCAGAAAGGCCGGAATGTCGTACTTGTCGACCCCGCTTTGCTGCAGCGCCTCGACCGTCGAGGCCCGGTTGCGCCGGATCACCGCGGGCACCGAGTCGAGTTGCTGGTAGTCGACGGCGCCCTGGCCGGTCATCGGCTGGTCGTCGGTGCCGGTCTTCTGCGATACCACGAGCTGGGGCTTGCCTTGGCGCGCCATCAGCGGTGCGCCCAGCCCGGTCGCCACGACCGTCACGCGCAGGTTGTCGGTAAGGCCGTCGTCGTACACGCCGCCGTAGATGATGGTGGCATCCTCCGCCGCGAATGCGCGGATGGTGTTCATCACCTCCTTGGTTTCGCGCAGCTTGAGGCTCGTGCGCGAGGCGCTGATGTTGACCAGCACGCCGCGCGCCCCGGCGAGGTTCACGCCTTCGAGCAGCGGGCAGGCGACCGCCTGCTCGGCGGCGATGCGCGCGCGGTCCACGCCGGCAGCGACGGCCGAGCCCATCATCGCCATGCCCTGCTCGGACATGACGGTGCGCACGTCCTGGAAGTCGACATTCACCAGTCCCGGCTGATTGATGATCTCGGCGATACCTGCGACCGCGTCGTTCAGCACGTTGTCGGCGGCGCGGAACGCTTCCTCCTGCGTCACGTCCTCGCCCAGCACCTCCTCGAGCTTGTCGTTGAGGATCACGATGAGCGAATCCACGTGCGGCGCAAGCTCCGCGAGTCCCTGCTCGGCGATCTTCGTGCGCTTCGAGCCCTCGAACGAGAACGGCTTGGTCACCACCGCCACGGTGAGGATGCCGAGCGAACGCGCCACCTCCGCGATCACCGGGCCGGCGCCGGTGCCGGTGCCCCCGCCCATGCCGGCGGTGATGAACACCATGTGCGCGCCCGAGACCGCCTCCTCGATGCGGTCGCGCTCGGCCATCGCCACCGCGCGCGCCTGCTCGGGCTTGGCGCCCGCCCCGAGCCCGCTGGAGCCGAGCTGGATCTGGTTGCGCGAGCGGTTGCGCGAAAGCACCTGCGCGTCGGTGTTGACGGCGATGAACTCCACGCCTTCGACGCCCTGCTCGATCATGTGATTGACGGCGTTGCCGCCGGCGCCACCGACCCCGATCACCTTGATGACCGGCCCTGCCGCTTGACTGTCCACGATCTCAAACATGCGTTTTCCTCCTTGCCAGTTGAACCAACGTCAGAAATTCCTCTGAAACCACTCGCGCATGCGCGAAAGCACGGCACGCATCGATCCGTCGTGGCGCGACAGCTGTCCCTGCCGCACCTGCTGCACGCCCTCCATCAGCAGTCCCACCGCCGTGGCGTAGCGCGGGCTGCGCACCACGTCGGCGAGCCCGCCCGCGTAGCGCGGCACGCCCACGCGCACCGGCATGTGGAAGATCTCCTCGCCCAGCTCGACCATGCCGCGCATGACGGAGCTGCCGCCGGTCAGCACCACGCCGGAGGAGAGCAGCTCCTCGAAACCGGATTCGCGCAGCACCTGCTGCACCAGCGAAAACAGCTCCTCGACGCGCGGCTCGATCACCTCGGCGAGCGTCTGGCGCGACATGACGCGGGGGCCCCGGTCGCCGATGCCGGGCACTTCGATCATCTCGTTCGGGTCGGCGAGCTGCCGCAGGGCCACGCCGTGGCGCACCTTGATCACCTCGGCCTCCGCGGTCGGCGTGCGCAGCGCCATGGCGATGTCGTTGGTGATCTGGTCGCCGGCGATCGGGATCACCGCCGTGTGGCGGATGGCGCCGTGCGTGAATACGGCGATGTCGCTGGTGCCGCCGCCGACGTCCACCAGGCACACGCCGAGGTCGGTCTCGTCCTCCGAGAGCACCGCCCGCGACGAGGCGAGCGGCTGCAGGATGAGGTCGTTCACTTCAAGTCCGCAGCGGCGCACGCACTTGACGATGTTCTGCGCCGCCGACACCGCGCCGGTGACGATGTGCACCTTCACTTCCAGCCGCACGCCGGACATGCCGATCGGCTCACGCACGTCCTCCTGGCCGTCGATGATGAATTCCTGGCGCAGCACGTGCAGGATCTGCTGGTCGGTGGGAATGTTCACCGCCTTGGCCGTCTCGATCGCGCGCTCGACGTCGAGCGCACCCACCTCGCGGTCCTTGATCGCCACCATGCCGGTGGAGTTGAAGCTCTTGATATGGCTGCCGGCGATGCCGGTGAAGGCCGAGGCGATCTTGCAGTCGGCCATCAGCTCGGCCTCCTCCAGCGCGCGCTGCACCGCGTTCACCGTGGCCTCGATGTTCACCACCACGCCCTTCTTCATGCCCTTGGACTCGTGCCCGCCCATGCCGAGGATCTCGAGCGAGCCGTCGGCGCGCAGCTCTGCCACCAGCGCGGCCACCTTGGACGTGCCGATATCGAGCGCCACGACGAGGTTTTTGGTTTCCTTGGCCATGGCCTATCCGCCCTTCGCCTCGGCCACGCGCAGCGCGAAACCGTTGGGGTAGCGCAGGTCGACGTGCTCGTGCTTCATCGGCATGCGCGCGAGGGTTTGCGGCCAGGCCGCCACCAGGCGCGCCAGGCGCGCCTCGACCGGGTCCTGCGGCGCGTCGCGGCCGAGTTCGATGGCGAGGCCGTCGTCCAGGCGCAGGCGCCAGGCGTAGCGGGGCGAGAGCGCCACGCGTTCCGGCACGCGCTCGAGCGGCGCCAGAATCTCGGTGAAGCGGCGGTAGCGGCGCGTCACGTCGGCTTCGCTGCCCGCTGGCCCCGCGAACTGCGGCAGGATCGCGTCGCTGGCCCCGGCGAAGCGCTCGCCCTGCAGGTTGACCAAGCCGCCCGCGGCCCAGCGCGCCAGCGCGACGTGCTCCTCCAGCCTCGCCTCGAGCCGATCGGGCCACACGCGGCGCACTTCGACGCGACGCACCCAGGGCAGGGCCTCGAGCGCGGCGCGCACCTGCGCCAGGTCCACGGCGAAGAAGTTGCCATTGACGCGGCCGTGCGCCGCCCGCTCGATGTCGGCGTGCGAGGTATGCGCGAGGCTGCCGCGCACCGTCAGCTCGCGCAGCGGAAACAGTTCGGAGCGCAGCAGCAGCTGCATCGCTGCCACCGCGAACACCATGAGCGCGAGCGCGGTGAGCGCGCCGGCGGCGGCGTTGAGCAGGCGCGGGTTATCCCACATGCGCGCCCTCCAGGATCTTCAGGCACAGGTCCTCGTAGGACATGCCCACGGCACGCGCCGCGATCGGCACCAGGCTGTGCCCGGTCATGCCGGGCGAAGTGTTCACTTCCAGCAGCCACGGTTCGCCCGCCTCGTCGAGCATCAGGTCGACGCGCCCCCAGCCGCTGCAGCCGAGCAGGCGGAAAGCCTCGAGCGACAGCGCCTTCAGCTTTGCCTCTTGCTCCGGCGCCAGCCCGCAGGGGCACAGGTACTTCGTGTCGTCGCTGAAATACTTGTGCTGGTAGTCGTAGTTGCCCTGAGGCGCTTCGATGCGGATCAGGGGCAGCACCGTCTCGCCCAGGATGCCGGCGGTGTATTCGGGGCCGTCGACGAAGCACTCCGCCAGCGCGACGTCGCGGTATTTCTTGGCGGCAAGCTCGTACGCTGCGGGCAGTTGCGCCACGGCGGTGACTTTCGTCAGCCCGAGCGTCGAGCCCTCGTTGGCCGGCTTGACGATCAGCGGCAGGCCGAGGTCCGCCGCGACGGCGTCCCAGTCGTCGTTCGCCTGCAGGATGCGGTAGCGCGGCGTCGGCAGGCCGCCGGCAAGCCAGATCATCTTGGCGCGCCACTTGTCCAGGGCGACGGCGGAGCCGAGCACGCCGCTTCCCGTGTACGGAATGCCCATCACCTCGAGCGCGCCCTGCACCGTGCCGTCCTCGCCGCCGCGGCCGTGCAGCGCGATGAAGCAGCGCGCGAAGCCCTCGCGCTTCAGCTCCCCGAGGTCGCGCTCCGCAGGGTCGAAGCCATGCGCGTCCACCGACTTCGCGCGCAGCGCCTCGAGCACTCCCGTGCCGCTCATCAGCGACACCTCGCGCTCGGCGGACCTTCCGCCCATCAGCACCGCGACCCTGCCGGGGCTCATGCCGCCTCCCCTACGATGCGCACTTCCGGCACCAGTTCGACCGACGTCCGCTCGGCGACCCGCCGGCGCACTTCCTCGATCAGCCCCTCGATGTCGGCGGCGCTCGCGCGGCGTTCCGGGTTGACGATGAAATTGGCGTGCTTTTCCGAGACGCGCGCGCCGCCGCGCGCGAGGCCCTTCAGGCCGCAGGACTCGATGAGCCGCGCCGCATGATCGCCCGGCGGGTTGCGGAACACGCTGCCCGCGTTCGGCAATTGCAGTGGCTGCGAGGCGATGCGCCGCACCAGGAGCTCGCGGATGCGTCCACGCGCCACCGCGCCGTCCCCGGGGCGCAGCGCGAACCACGCGCCCGCGAACCACTCGTCCTCGCCCAGCCGGCGGCCGTCGCGAAGCGCGCAATGCCGATAGCCAACGTCGAACTCCGCGCGCGCCCGGGTGCGCAGCGCGCCGCTCCTGTCGATGGTCACCGCGCGCTCCACCAGGTCCCAGGTTTCGCCGCCGTAGCAGCCGGCGTTCATGGCAAGCGCGCCGCCCACCGTGCCGGGAATGCCGGCCAGGAACTCCGCGTGCGCCAGGTCGTGGCGCGCGGCGAAGCGCGCCACCTTTGGCGCGGCGACACCCGCGTCGGCATATAGCCGCCCGCCGAGCGTCTGCGGGTGCAGCCCGGCCGCGTGGGTCAGCACCACGGTGCCGTTGAAGCCGCCGTCGCGCACCAGCAGGTTCGAGCCCAGGCCGACGAACAGCAGCGGCTCGCGCGGCGGCAGCTGCGCAAGGAACGACTGCAGGTCCTCCAGGTCCGCCGGCGCGTAGAAGCGCGCGGCCGCGCCGCCCGCGCGCCAGCTGACGTGGCGCGACATCGGCTCGCGTGCCTTCAGCACGCCGCGCAGTCCTTGCAGTCTGAGCGCGTCCGCCATGTTCATGTCAGCTGCGCCGGCACGTTGGCGATCGATCCCGCGCCCATGGTCACCACCACGTCGCCGTCGCGCGCCACGCGGCGGATGGCGGCCGCGAGCTGCGCGACATCCTCGACGAAGACCGGCTCGACCTTGCCGGCGACGCGCACGGCGCGCGCGAGCGAGCGGCCGTCGGCGGCGACGATCGGCGGCTCGCCGGCGGCGTAGACCTCGGCAAGGAGCAGCGCGTCGGCCGTCGACAGCACCTCCACGAAGTCCTCGAACAGGTCGCGGGTGCGCGTGTAGCGGTGCGGCTGAAAGGCGAGCACCATCCGGCGGCCGGGGAAGGCGCCGCGCGCTGCAGCGAGCGTCGCGGCCATTTCCGCGGGGTGGTGCCCATAGTCGTCGACGAGGGTGAAGCGGCCGCCGCCCTCGACCTTGATCTCGCCGCAGCGCTGGAAGCGCCGCCCCACGCCGCGGAACTCGGCGAGCGCCTTGAGGATCGCGGCGTCCGCCACGCCGAGCTCGGTGCCCACCGCGATCGCGGCGAGCGCGTTCTGCACGTTGTGCGCCCCCGGCAGGTTGAGGTGCACGGAGAGCGCAGGCTTACCCTCGCGCTGAGTGGTGAAGCGCATCGCGCCCGCGGCGTGCTCTACCCTCTCGGCGCGCACCATCGCCTCGGCGGCGAAGCCGTAGGTCACCACGGGCTTGGAGACGAACGGCAGGATCTCGCGCACGTGTGCGTCGTCCGCGCACAGCACCGCGCTGCCGTAGAAAGGCAGGTTCTGCAGGAATTGCACGAACGCCTGCTTGAGGCGCGCGAAATCGTGCTGGTAGGTTTCCATGTGGTCGGCGTCGATGTTGGTGACTACCGCCAGCACCGGCTGCAGGTGCAGGAACGAAGCGTCGGATTCGTCCGCCTCGACGACGATGTATTCGCCCTGGCCGAGGCGCGCATTCGAGCCCGCGGCGTTCAGCCGCCCGCCGATGACGAAGGTCGGGTCGAGCCCACCCTCGGCAAGCACGCTCGCCACCAGGCTGGTGGTGGTCGTCTTGCCGTGCGTGCCGGCGATGGCGACGCCTTGCTTCAGGCGCATCAGCTCGGCGAGCATCAGCGCGCGCGGCACGACCGGCACGCGCCGCGCGCGCGCCGCCTGCACTTCGGGGTTGTCGGCGCGCACCGCGCTCGACACCACCACCGCGTCGGCGCCGTCGATGTTGTGCGCCGCGTGCGCCGTCGCCACGCGCGCGCCGAGTTCGGCGAGGCGCCGCGTCGCCGGGCTCTCGGCGAGGTCCGAGCCGCTCACCTGGTAGCCCAGGTTCAACAGCACCTCGGCGATACCCGACATGCCGGAGCCGCCGACGCCGATGAAGTGGATGTGCCGGACCTTGTGCTTCATCCGGCAATCTCCATGCAGCGCGCGGCCACCCGGTGGGCGGCATCGGGCTTGCCCAGACCGCGCGCGCGCCGTGCCATCTCCAGCAGGCGGGGCCGGTCGAGCGCGCGCAGCGTCGCCGCGAGCTTGTGTGGCGTGAGCTCGGCCTGCGGCAAGAGCAGCGCCGCGGCTTTCTCCGCGAGAAAGCGCGCGTTGGCGCTCTGGTGATCGTCGACGGCGTGCGGGAAAGGCACCAGCAGGCTCGCCACGCCGCCCGCCGAGAGCTCGGCGACGGTGATCGCCCCGGCGCGGCAGATGACGAGGTCGGCCTCGGCGTAGCGCCGCGCCATGTCGTCGATGAACGCCACGAGTTCCCCTTGCACGCCGGCGGCGCGGTAGTTTGCGCGCAGCGCCTCCAGATGCTTCTCGCCCGACTGGTGTACCACCCTGGGTCGCGGCTCGAGCAGCGCCAGCGCCCGCGGCACACAGTCGTTCAGCGCCTGCGCGCCGAGGCTGCCCCCCACCACCAGGAGCCGGAGCGGCCCGTCGCGCCCGGCGAAGCGCGCCTCGGGCGGCGCCATCGCGGCGATTTCTCGCCGCACCGGGTTGCCGGTCCACTCGGCGCCCTTGAGCGCCTCGGGAAACGCCGTCATCGCCTTGTCGGCGACCGCGGCGAGCACGCGGTTGGTGAGCCCGGCAATCGCGTTCTGCTCGTGCACGGCCAGCGGCCGCGCGAGGAGCGACGCCATCATGCCGCCGGGAAACGCCACGTAGCCCCCCATGCCCAGAACCACGTCCGGGCGCAGGCGGAAGATGGCGCGCGCCGCCTGCACGAAGCCGACGAGCAGGTTCGCCGGCAGGAGCAGCGCGGCCAGCAGCCCCTTGCCGCGCAGCGCGGCCGCGCGCACGTACGTCATCCGGTAGCCGTGCGCCGGCACGAGGCGCGCCTCCATGCCGGACCTGGCCCCCATCCACACCACGTTCCAGCCCGCGGCGCGCATTTCGTCGGCGACCGCCAGCCCCGGGAACACGTGCCCGCCGGTGCCGCCGGCCATGATGAGCGCGGTCCTCATGCGCGCATCCCCCGCGCCAGCTGCCGGTTCTCCCAGTCGATACGCAGCAGCAGCGCCAGCGCGACGCTGTTGGCGAGGAGGCCCGTGCCGCCGAAGCTCATCAGCGGCAGCGTGAGGCCCTTGGTGGGCAGCAGCCCCATGTTCACGCCCATGTTGATGAGCGCCTGGAACCCGATCCAGATGCCGATGCCCTGCGCCGCAAGCGCGGCGAAGTGGCGCTCACGCAGCGCCGCCTGCCGGCCGATGGCGAAGGCGCGCATCACCACCCACGTAAACAGCCCGATCACCGCCGCGACGCCGAGAAAGCCGAGCTCCTCGGCGATCACCGCGAGGAGGAAGTCCGTGTGCGCCTCGGGCAGGTAAAAGAGCTTCTCCACGCTCGCGCCCAGCCCGACGCCGAGAAATTCGCCGCGGCCGAAGGCGATCAGCGCGTGCGACAGCTGGTAGCCGCGGCCGAACGGATCGGTCCACGGGTCCATGAAGCCGAAGATGCGCTGCATGCGGTACTCGGAGGTCAGCACGAGCAGCGCGAAGCCGAGCGCGAGCATCGCCACCAGCGCGGCGAAGTGCCGGCCGTTCATGCCGCCGAGGAAGAGAATCCCGAACGCCGTCACTGCGATCACCACCAGCGCGCCGAAGTCGGGCTCGCGCAGCAGCAGCCACGATACGAACATCATCACCGCGAGCATCGGCAGCAGCCCGCGGCGGAAGCTCTTCAGCACCGCGTGCTTGCGCACCGTGTAATCGGCCGCGTAGAGCACCGCGGCGAGCTTCACCAGCTCCGAGGGCTGCACCGTGATCGCGCCGAGGTCGAGCCAGCGGCGCGCGCCGTTCACCTCGCGCCCGATGCCCGGCACCAGCACCAGCGCGAGGAGCGCGAGGCCGGCGAGGAACGCGAGCGGCGCGCATTTCTGCCAGAACCGCACGGGCAGCAGGAACACGACGATCGCACCGGCCAGCGCCGCGCCCAGGAACACCGCGTGGCGCAGCAGGAAATAGGCCGGGTTGGCGCCCGTGTAGCGGCTCGCCTCCGCGGTGGCGATGGAGGCCGAGTACACCATTACCAGGCCGATCGCCATCAGCAGGAGCGCCGCCCAGGCGAGCGAGCGGTCGTACTCGGGGGCGGCCGCGGGCTTGGCGAAGACGTAGGTGGCGCTCACGCGTCAGTCCTCCAGCGCCGCCACCGCCGCGGCGAACGCCTCGCCGCGGTGCCGGTAGTCGCGAAACATGTCGAAGCTGGCGCAGGCGGGCGAGAGCAGCACCGCGTCGCCCTCGCGCGCGAGTGCCCCCGCGCGCGCCACGGCGTCCTCGAGCGTGGCGCAACGCTCGAGCGGCACCCCGGCCGCGGCGAGCGCGCGCTCGATGAGCGGCGCGTCGCGGCCGATGAGCAGCACGGCGCGCGCGTGCGCGCTCACCGCGGGCGCAAGCGGGGTGAAGTCCTGCCCCTTGCCGTCGCCGCCCGCGATCAGCACTGCGGGCCGCCCCAGGCCGCGCAGCGCGGCGAGCGCCGCGCCCACGTTGGTGCCCTTGGAATCGTCGTACCAGTCCACGCCGCGGCGCTCGCGCAGCCGCTGCAGCCGGTGCGGCAGCCCGCGGAAGCTCGCCAGGCCGGCGGCCAGCCGCTCGCGCGGCACGTCGAGCGCACGCGCCAGCGCGCAGGCGGCGAGCGCGTTGGCGACATTGTGCAGGCCGTGGATCGGCAGCTGCGCAGCGCGCGCGAAACCGTGCGAGCCCTCGTGCAGCGCTCCGTCCACGATGCCGAAGTCCTCCTCCGACGCGGGCGCATCGAGCCCGAAGGTGACGCGGCGCCGGTTGGGCAGGCCCATGCCGAGCGAGCGCCAGTTGTCGCGGTTCAGCACCTGCACGCCCTGCCCCATGAAGATGCGCGCCTTTGCTGCCGCATAGTCGTCGATGCCGGCGTAGCGGTCGAGGTGATCCTCGCTGACGTTGAGCATCGCCGCCGCCTCCGGCTCCAGCGACCAGGTGGTCTCGAGCTGGTAGCTGGAGAGCTCGAGCACCCACGCCGCGGGCAGCCTGGCGCGCGCGGCGAGCGCGGCAAGCGCCGAGGGCCCGATATTGCCCGCCACCTCGACATCGACGCCGGCAGTGCGCAACAGATGGCCGGTGAGCGCGGTGACGGTGGTCTTGCCGTTGGTCCCGGTGATCGCGAGCACGCGCGTGTGGTTATGCGCGCGCACGTGCCAGGCGAAGAGCTCGATTTCGCCGACCACCGGGATGCCGCGCGCGAGCGCCGCCCGCACGACGTCCTCCTGCAGGGACAGCCCGGGGCTGACGCACAGCAGCTCAATGCCCTCGAGCAGCGCCGGCGTGAACGGGCCCGACCGCAGCTCTCCCGCGAAGTCCGCGGCGCGCGGCGGCGCCGCCCGCGTATCGGCGACGCGCGCGCGTGCGCCCTGGCCCTCGACCCAGCGCGCGATCGCGAGGCCGGTGTCGCCCAGGCCGAGCACCAGCACGGCGCGCCCGGCAAGCCGCATCGGCTCGGGCCGCGGCAGCAGGTTGAGGACGGGCTCGCGCATCGACATGGTCACCGCAGCTTCAGCGTCGAGAGCCCGAACAGCACGAGCATCATGGTGATGATCCAGAAGCGCACCACCACCTGCGATTCCTTCCAGCCTTCGAGCTCGTAGTGGTGGTGCAGCGGCGCCATGCGGAAGATGCGCCGCCCCCCGGTCGCCTTGAAGTAGATGACTTGCAGCATCACCGACAGCGTCTCGACGACGAACACGCCGCCCATGATGAACAGCACGATCTCCTGGCGCACGATCACCGCCATCGTGCCGAGCGCGGCGCCGAGCGCGAGCGCGCCCACGTCGCCCATGAACACCTCGGCGGGATACGCGTTGAACCAGAGAAAGCCCAGTCCCGCGCCGGCGAGCGCGCCGCAGAACACCGTGAGCTCGCCCGCGCCCGCGATATAGGGCAGGCCGAGGTACTTGCTGAACACGCTGTGGCCGGCCACGTACGCGAAGATGCCCAGCGCGGCGCCGATCATCACCGTCGGCATGATGGCGAGTCCGTCGAGGCCGTCGGTCAGGTTGACGGCGTTCGACGTGCCGACAATGACAAAGTACGTAAGGATGATGAAGCCGATCGGCCCGAGCGGGTACGCGACGAACTTGAAGAACGGCACGATGAGCTCGTTCAGCGCCGGATTGCCCTGCGCGATGCTGGCGAGGTAGGCCGCCGCCGCGAGGCCGATCGCCGACTGCCAGAACAGCTTCGCGCGCGCCGACAGGCCCTTCGGATTGCGGTGCACCACCTTGCGGTAGTCGTCGATCCAGCCGATGGCGCCGAAGCCGAGCGTCACCAGCAGCACCACCCACAGGTAGCGGTTCTGCAGGTCGCCCCAGAGCAGCGTGGTGATGCCGATCGACAGCAGGATCAGCGCGCCGCCCATGGTCGGCGTGCCCGCCTTGGTGAGGTGCGTTTTGGGCCCGTCGTCGCGCACCGACTGGCCGATCTTGTAGGCGGTCAGCTTGCGGATCACGAGCGGGCCGAGAATCAGCGAGATGGCGAGCGCGGTGAGGCAGGCGAGCACCGCGCGCAGCGTGATGTAGTTGAAGACGTTGAACAGGCGCACGTCGCGGGCCAGCCATTGCGCGAATTCGAGCAGCATCAGTGACCCCCTTCGGCTTCGCCGGTGAGCGCCGCCACCACGCGCTCCATGCGCATGAAGCGCGAGCCCTTCACCAGCACGGTGGCGGCGGCCGGCAGCGCCGCTTGCAGGTGCGCGGGCGAGGCGAAATGGCGCCCCCCCTTGCCGAAGGCGGCGACCGCCTCGCGGCTCGCCTCGCCCAGGGCGAAGAGCGCGCCAACGCCGCGCTCGCGGGCGTAGGCGCCGATCTCGCGGTGGAACTGCGGCCCCTGCGTGCCCACCTCGCCCATGTCGCCGAGCACCAGCACCGTGGGCGCCTGGCAGGCGGCGAGCACGTCGATGGCCGCGCGCACCGAATCGGGGTTGGCGTTGTAGCTGTCGTCGATGAGCGTGGCGCCGCTTTGCGTGCGCTTGAGCTGCATGCGCCCCGAGTAGGGCCTGAAGGCCTCCAGGCCCCGGCCGATCGTCGCCACCGGGACGCCCGCCGCGTGCGCGCAGGCTGCGGCGGCGAGCGCATTCCTCACGTTGTGCAGGCCGGCGATGGCGAGGCGCGCGCGCGCCTCGCCGTCGGTCGTGCGCACCACGATGTCGCTCGCGAGGGGCCGCAGCGCGTAGCCGCCGCCGACCGCGGCCTTGGGCGCGAGGCCAAACTCGACGACGCGGCGCGCACCGGCGGCCTCGACGAAGATGCCGTGGCACGCATCGTCGGCATTCAGCACCGCGATGCCCGTGGCCGGCAGGGCGCGATAGACGTGCGCGTTCTCCGCGGCGCTCGCCTCGACGCTGCCCATGAACTCCATGTGCTCGCGCTGCGCGTTGGTGACCAGGCCGATCGTCGGCTGCGCGATCGCGGCGAGCCACTCGATCTCGCCGGGGTGGTTCATGCCGAGCTCGACGGCGCAGTAGCGATGCGCGCCGGTCAGGCCGAGCAATGTGAGCGGCACGCCGATATCGGTATTGAGGTTGCCCTTCGTGGCGAGCACCGCGCCTTCGCCCGCGTGCGCCCGCAGGATCGAGGCCAGCATCTCCTTGGTGGTGGTCTTGCCGTTCGCGCCGGCAATGCCGATGACCACCGGCGTAAACCGGCTGCGCCAATGGCGCCCCAGCCGCCCCAGCGCCCTGCGGGTGTCGTCCACCACGACCAGCGGTAGCGGCGCCTCGCCGCCGAAGCGCGCGTCGACCAGCGCCGCGGCGGCGCCGCGCGCCTTTGCCGCAGCGATGAAGTCGTGGCCGTCGAAACGCTCACCGCGGATGGCGACGAACAGCTCGCCCGCGCCGACGCCCCGCGAATCGGTCGAGACGGCCGTGTAGCGCGCGTCGGTCCCGCGCAGACGGCCCTGCGTTGCGGCGGCGGTCTCGGCGAGGCTCATCATGCCTTCCCCCGCCGTGCGAGCGCGGCGCGCGCCACTTCGGCGTCCGAGAATGGCAGGCGCTGCCCGGCGATCTCCTGCGTCGCCTCGTGGCCCTTGCCCGCGAGCAGCACCACGTCGGCGAGCGCAGCCGCGTCGATTGCGGCGTGGATGGCGTGCATGCGGTTCGGCTCCACCGTGTGCGGCGCGTCGACGCCGGCCTCGATTTCGCGCAGGATCGCGAGCGGATCTTCTCCGCGCGGGTTGTCGGAGGTGAGCACGACGCGATCGGCAAGCCGCGAGGCCGCGGCGCCCATCGGCGCGCGCTTGGCGCGGTCGCGCTCGCCGCCGGCGCCGAACACCGCCACCAGGCGCCCGCCGCGCGCCGCCGCGACCGGGCGCAGCGCGCGCAGCACCTGCTCCAGCGCATCGGGCGTGTGCGCGTAGTCGACGACCACGAGCGGCGCGCCCTTGCCGCCGAGGCGCTGCATGCGTCCCGGAACATCGGGCAGGCGCTCGAGGCAGCGCACCGCGTCGCCGAACGCCATGCCGCGGGCGATGAGCGCGCCGAGCACGCCGAGCGCATTCGAGACGTTGAAGCGGCCGAGCGCGTCGAGCATGACTTCGGCCTCGCCCCAGCTCGAGGCGATGCGCAGCGGCGCGCCCTCGCGCACCGAGGCGACGATGAACTCGCCGGTTGCGGGCGCCGAGACCAGGCTGGTTCCGATGGTGCGCACGCCGCGCGCAGCCATCCGCTGCGCGAGCTGCGCGCCGAACACGTCGTCGAGGTTGAGTACCGCGCAGCCGAGCCCCTCGGTGTCGAACAGGCGTGCCTTGGCCGCCGCGTACGCGTCCATCGTGCCGTGGTAGTCGAGATGGTCGTGCGACAGGTTGGTGAACAGCGCGCAGTCGAAGGCGACCCCGCCCACGCGCCCCTGCTGCAGGCCGTGCGAGGACACCTCCATCGTCACCGCCACCGCGCCCTGCCGGCGCATGTCGGCCAGCGTGCCGTGCAGCTCGAGCGCGTCCGGTGTGGTGTTGCGCGCGTGCTCGAGCTGCCCGGGAAAGCCGGTGCCGAGCGTGCCGATCACGCCGCACTTCGCGCCGGCGCCCGTGAGCGCGGCCGCGAGCCACTGCGTACAGGTGGTCTTGCCGTTGGTGCCGGTGACGCCGCAGGTCCAGAGCGCCGCCGACGGCCGGCCGTAGAACTCGTGGGCAAGCGCGCCCGCGCACCGCCGCAGATCCGGCACGCCCGCGTTGGGCACGCGCCATGCCGGATTCCAGGCGAAGCCCTCGGCCTCCCATAGCACGCCGGCGGCGCCTTGCGCGACCGCCTGCGGAATGAAGCGGCGGCCATCGGCGCGCTCGCCCGGGTAGGCGAAGAACGCCACGCCGGGCGCACAGCGGCGGCTGTCCGCGGCGAGCCTTTCGATCATCGCCCCCTGGCGCGCGAGCTGTCCGAGCGGGTCCATGCGCGCATCAGGTGCTTTCCCGCGCTTCGTCGCCCGCGCCCGGCAGCGGCACGGGCTCGAGCGGCGCGTCGTAGGGCACGCCGAGCGCGCGCAGCGCGCCCCGCGCCACTTCCGCAAACACGGGTGCCGCCACCAGGCCGCCGAAGTACTGGCCATTGGCGGGCTCGTCGATCATTACCGCCACCACCAGGCGCGGCTGGCTTGCTGGGGCGAGGCCGACGAACGAGGCGATGTACCGGTCCACGGCGTAGCCGCCGTTCTCCTGCTTGTGCGCGGTTCCGGTCTTGCCGGCGACGCGCCAGCCCATGATGCGCGCGCGCGGCGCGGTGCCGCCCGGCTGCACCGCGAGCTCGAGCATCGCGCGCACCTGGCGCGCGGTTTGCGCGCTCACCACGCGTGTGCCCGGCGCCGGCGCCTGCGCCTTGAGCAGCGTTGCCGGCACCAGCTCGCCGTCGCGCGCGAAGATGGTGTAGGCGCGCGCCAACTGCATCAGGCTCACCGAGATGCCGTGGCCGTAGGCCATGGTCGCCTGCTCGATCGGGCGCCAGCTCTCGGCTGCGCGCAGCCTGCCGCTCGCTTCGCCGGGAAAGCCGATGTGCGGCGCGACGCCGAATCCGGCGCGCTCGAACAGGCTCCACATGTCCTCCCGGCGCAGCGCCAGCGCGATGCGCGCCGCGCCCACGTTGGAGGACTTCTGGATCACCTGCGCGACGCTCAGATCGGTCTCCGGGTGCGGGTCCTGGATGGTGTAGTTGGCAATGCGCAGGCCGCCGTTGCCGATGTGCACCAGCGTCGAGGGCGACACGCGCCCCGACTCGAGCGCCAGCGCCACCGTGAAGGGCTTGAGCGTGGAGCCCGGCTCGAACACGTCGGTGACCGCACGGTTGCGGATCTGGGCGCCCGAAAGGCGCGCGCGGTTGTTCGGATTGAACGAGGGCACGTTGGCGAGCGCCAGCACTTCTCCCGTGCGCACGTCGATCGCCACCAGCGCGCCCGCCTTTGCCTTGTGCGCGGCGACCGCGCCCTTCAAGGCGGCGTAGGCGAGGCTCTGGATCTTGCCGTCGATCGAGAGCTGCAGGTCGCGGCCGTCCTGCGCCGCGCGGATCGACTCGACGTCCTCGACGACGCGACCGCGGCGGTCCTTGATGACGCGGCGGTTGCCCGGGGTGCCGCCCAGGCGCGACTCGAAGGCGAGCTCCACGCCCTCCTGCCCCGCCTCATCGACGCCGGTGAAACCCACTACGTGAGCAGTCACTTCGCCGCCGGGATAGTAGCGGCGGTACTCACGGTGCTGGTAGATACCCTCGAGGCCGAGCTGCGCCACCTTGTCGGCGGCCTCCGGCGCGATCTGGCGCTTCAGATAGACGAAGTCGCGCGAGCTGCCCTCGAGCCTGCGGCGCAGCTCGCGCGCCTCGAGCCCGAGGTGCGCGGCGAGCCGCTTCAGCTGCGCGGGCGAAGCCTGTACGTCCCCGGGGATGGCCCACACCGACTGCACCGGCGTGCTGATGGCCAGCGCCTCGCCGTTGCGGTCCACGATCCGCCCGCGCGTGCCCGGCACATCCAGCACCCGGCTGTAGCGCGCCTCGCCCTTTTCCTGCAGGAACTCGGTCTGCATCGCCTGCAGATACAGCGAGCGCGCGGCGAGCACGAGAAAGGCAGCCACCAGCCCGGCCATCACGAAGCGCGCCCGCCACACCGGCAGGCGCACCAGCGCGGGCGCGGCGGCGCTCACTTGCCCCCCGCCACGGCGACGACGCGCACCTGGCGCGCGTCCGGCGTGCGCATGCCGAGCGTGCCGGTGGCCACGCGCTCGATGCGCGTGTGCAGCGCCCAGGTGCTCGCCTCGAGCTGCAGCTTGCCGTACTCGACGTCGAGCTCGCGGGCGCGCGCCTGCGCACGCTCGAGCTCGGAGAAGAGCCTGCGGGCCTTGTGCTGGGAGGTAACGAGCCCGAGCGCGCAGACGACGAGAACCAGGAGGAGGAGGAGGTTCAGCTTCGCCACGCGTCGGGCTCGATTCGGTCGATCAGGGACGGGTCATAGGGGGCGGCCGTGCGCTCCGCCACACGCAGCACGGCGCTGCGCGCGCGCGGATTGGCCGCGGTTTCGGCGCGCCCCGGGCGCACCGGCTTGCCCACGATTCTGAGCAAGGCTTGTGGCAACTCGCTGGCGCGCAGCGGCAAATCCCGGGGCAGTGCAGGGCGCGCGCAAGCTTGCAGGAAGCGTTTCACGATGCGGTCTTCGAGCGAGTGAAAGGCGATCACCGCCAGCCGTCCCTCCGGGGCGAGGCGCGCGAGCGCCTGCGGCAGCATCAGCGACACTTCCTCAAGCTCCCGATTGACGAGAATCCGTAGAGCTTGAAAGGTGCGCGTCGCCGGATCCTGGCCCGGCTCCCGTGTGCGGACCGCCGCACCCACGAGATCGGCAAGTTCGCGGGTCGTGCGGAGGGGCGCGTGCCGGCGAGCAGCAACAATCGCCGCTGCAATCTGTTTAGCAAACCGTTCTTCCCCATATCCCCCGATGGCCTCCCTGAGTTCGGATTCGCTTGCCGCCGCGAGCCAATCCGCGGCGCTCGCGCCCTGCGACGGATCCATGCGCATGTCGAGCGGCCCGTCGGCGCGGAAGGAGAACCCGCGCTGCGGATCGTCGAGCTGCGGCGAAGACACGCCGAGGTCGAACAGCATCCCCTGCACGAGCGCCGCACCTTGTGCCTCCAGTGCTTGCGCGAGCGCGCCGAAAGACGCGTGCGTGATGGAAAAGCGCGCATCGGCGATGGCGCGCGCCGCCGACACTGCCTGCGGGTCGCGGTCCAGCGCGATGAGCCGCCCGCGCGGGCCGAGCCGCTCGAGGATCAGCCGGCTGTGCCCGCCGCGCCCGAAGGTGCCGTCCACGTAGACGCCATCGGCGCGGATCGCCAGCGCATCGAGCGCCTCGGCGGCGAGGACGGGGCGATGCGTGCCGGGCGCAGCGCTCATCGCCCGCGCTCACAGCGAGAAATCCTCCATGCCGGGGGGCGCGCTCGGGGGTCCGGAGAGCGCGTGGGCGAGCTTGTCGTCCCAGCGCGCGGAGTCCCAGAGCTCGAAGTAGTGGCCCTGGCCGACGAGCATGGCGTCGCGCTCGAGCCGGGCGTGCTGGCGCAGCGCGCCCGAGAGCAGGATGCGGCCGGAACCGTCGGGCTGCACGTGCTCCTCGAAGCCGAGCAGCAGTCGCTTCCACCAGCTCGCCTGCGGGTGAAAGCTGGGAAAAGACTGCGCCTGCGTGCGCACTGGCTCCCAGGCGGCGGGGGGATACAGGAGCACGCAGCCCTCGGGGTGCGCGGTGAGCACGAGGTGGCGCGCGTCAGCGAGCAGCGCGGCGCGATGGCGCGTGGGGATGGCGAGCCGGCCCTTTGCGTCCAGCGTGACCACCGTTGCGCCGTGGAACGTTCCACCCATGCCCCGTTTTCTCCAAGGCGGACGGGGCATGAACCACGCCTCCCCGTGTTCCGCCACTTTTTTCTACCTTTTTCCACTCTATGCGACAAAAGGGGCGGCGGTCAAGGCAATTCTTTTTGCCTGACAATGACTTAGCTGCGTTTCCTGGGGGCGTTTCTTGAAATAAAACTACTATATATATCAGTAGCTTATAAAAGCTACTGAAAGTGCTGTCTTAGAACTACGGCCTTAGCCGGCGGCCAGACGGTCGAGCTTCGCGGCCTCCACGCCCAGCTTGGCCCCGGCCGCATGGATCTCCTGCCAGGTGTTGGCGTCGACGGCGATGCCCTCCTTTTCGCGGCGCGCGCGCGTCTCGCGCTCCGGATCGCCCGCGATGCGCACGCGATCGATGCCCGGCGCGGGCGGCGAGCGCTTCACCCAATCGATGAATGCGCGCGCCTCGCGCTCGAACACGTCCGCGGTGCCGAGCTTCTTCGGATCGATGAGGATCGAGAGCATGCCGTTCAGCACGCGCTTCTTCGAGCGGTCGGTCGTGTGCCAGGTGCCGCCGCCCGAGAGCGCGCCGCCGAGCAGTTCGCACACGACGGCGAGCCCATAGCCCTTGTGCAGCCCGAAAGTCGTCAGCGCGCCGAAGGGCTCGATCACGCCGAAGCGCGCCTCCAGCGTCGGGTTGCCCTTGTCGTCGAGCAGCAGCCCCGGCGGCAGCTTCTCGCCCTTGTTGTGCGCGACGCGCACCTTGCCCTGCGCCACGCCGCTCGTCGCCATGTCGAGGATGAACGGCGGCTGCCCGGCGAGGGGCACGCCGATGGTGCAGGGATTGGTGCCGAAGCGCGCGTCGCTGCCGCCGAAGGGCGCGACGATGGAGCGCGAGATCACGTTGACGAAGCTGAGCGAGACCAGCCCCTGCGCCACCGCCTGCTCGGCCCACTGGCCGATGCGGCACAGATGATGCGAGTTGGCGAGCGCCATCACGCACACGCCATGCTGCTTCGCGCGCTCGATGGCGATGTCGGTGGCCTCCAGTCCGATCACCTGCCCGTAGCCCGCCTGGCCGTCGAGCGCAACGAGCGCGCCGCCGTCGAGCTTCATCACCGGGTGGCGATTGGGTTGCAGCCCGCCTTCCTTCAGCGATTCGACATAGCGCGGGATCATGCCGATGCCGTGCGAATCGTGGCCGGTGAGGTTGGCGGTGACGAGATTCTCGGCGACGAGCTCGGCTTCGCGCGGCTCGCTGCCGCCGGCGAGGACGATCGCCTCGATGGCGCGCGCGAGCGGCGCGGCCTGGAAGACGTGGGATTTGGGCATGGGGGCGGAGTTTATAATGGCCCGGACCGCAGCGACGCCGCCATGATCGACAAATTCATCGCTACTGCCGAACAGGCACTCGCCGACGTCCCCGACGGTGCCACCATCATGATCGGCGGTTTCGGCAACGCGGGCATGCCTGCCGCGTTGATCGACACGCTGATCGCGCAAGGGGCGACAAACCTCACGGTGGTCAATAACAACGCCGGCAACGCCGACGCCGGGCTCGCGGCGCTGATCGGCATGAAGCGCGTCAAGAAGATCCTGTGCTCCTTCCCGCGGCAAACCGACTCCTGGCATTTCGACAAGGCGTTTCGCGCCGGCGAGATCGAGCTGGAGCTCGTGCCGCAGGGCACGCTCGCCGAGCGCATCCGCGCCGCCGGCGCCGGGATCGGCGCGTTCTACACGCCGACGGCGTTCGGCACGCGCCTCGCCGAGGGCAAGGAAACGCGCCGCATCGGCGACATCGACTACGTGCTCGAGTACCCGATCCACGCCGACTACGCGCTGATCAAGGCCGATCGCGCCGACCGCTGGGGCAACCTCACCTACCGCATGACCGCGCGCAATTTCGGGCCGATCATGGCCGCCGCCGCGCGCATCACCGTGGCGCAGGTGCGCGAGACCGTGCAGCTCGGCGAGCTCGATCCCGAGGTGGTGGTGACCCCCGGCATCTTCGTGCAGCGCATCGTGCGCATCCCTTCGCTGAGGCAAGCCGCATGAAAAAGCTCGACCGCAAGCAGATCGCCGCGCGCCTCGCGCGCGACATCCCCGACGGCGCCTACGTGAACCTCGGCATCGGCCTGCCGACGCTGGTGGCCGACTATTTGCCGAGGGACCGCGAAATCGTCCTGCACAGCGAGAATGGCGTGCTCGGCATCGGCCCGCGCCCGGCGCCGGGCGCGGAAGACGAGGACCTGATCAACGCCGGCAAGGAGCCGGTGACGCTGCTGAAGGGCGGCGCGTTCTTCCACCACGCCGACTCGTTCGGCATGATCCGCGGCCGGCACCTCGATTACTGCGTGCTCGGCGCCTTCCAGGTCTCGGCAAAGGGCGACCTCGCCAACTGGCACACGGGCGGCGCGGACGCGATTCCGGCGGTCGGCGGCGCCATGGACCTCGCGGTGGGCGCTAAGCACGTCTTCGTCATGATGGAGCACCTGACGAAGGACGGGAAATCCAAGATCGTCGAGCGCTGCACCTATCCCCTCACGGGCGCGCACTGCGTCGACCGCATCTACAGCGATCTCGCGGTGATCGACGTGAAGCCCGACGGGCTGCACGTGGTCGAGATCGTGGGGGAGCTCCCGTTCGAGGAGCTGCAGCGCCTGACGGGCGTCCCCCTGAAACGCCTCGCTACTGCGGCTTGATGCCGGCGTCGCGCACCACCTTGCCGTAGGTCTCGATCTCCTCGCGCACGAACTTCGCGAACTCGCCGCTCGACATGTCCATCGCGTCGTTGCCCAGGTTGGCGAGCTTCTCGCGCACGCCCGGATCAGCGAGCGCCCTGCGCACATCGGCGTTCACCTTCGCGACGATGTCCGCCGGCGTGCCCGCGGGCGCCCACACGCCAAACCACAGCGGCGAGTCCGCGCCCTTCACGCCCGCCTCGCCCGTCGTCGGCACCTCCGGCATCTGCGGGTTGCGCTTCGGCGTGCTGACCGCAAGGGGACGGAGCTTCCCGCTCTTCACGTTCGCCAGCGCGGCCGAGATCGGCGCCCAGTAGCAGTCCACGGAATTGCTGAGGATCGCCGCGATCACCTCCGGCGTGCCCTTGAAGGGCACCTGCGTCACCTTGATGTCGGCGGCGGCAAGAAAGCGCTCGGTGTTCAGATGCGTGCCGCTGCCGATGCCGGCGTGGCCGAAGTTGATCTTGCCCGGGTTCGCCTTCGCATAATTGACCAGGTCCATGACCGTTTTGTGCGGCGAGTTCACGCCGACCACCAGCACGTTGGGCTGCGAGGTGAGCGGCACCACGTCGACGAATGCCTTCAGCGTGTCGTAGGGCAGCTTGGCGTAGATCGCGGGATTCACGGCATGCGCCGACGAGTTGATCAACAGCATGTAGCCGTCGGGGGCGGCGGTGGCGACGACGTTCGAGCCGATCGAGCCGCCGGCGCCGGCGCGATTCTCGGCGACCACCGGCTGGCCCCAGTACTCCGACACCTTGGCCATCACCAGGCGCCCGACGATGTCGGTCGAGCTGCCGGGCGTGAACGAGATGATCGCGCGCACCGGCTTGTTGGGATAGCCCTGCGCCAGCGCCTGCGAAGCGGCAAGCGCGAGCGCCGCGAACAGCAATCTACGAAAGCCCATCTTTGACCTCCACGTTTTCAGGTTTTAGTTCCATGCCGGAGGCCTCGGCCTGCTGCACAAGCAGCGCGGCGAAATCCTCCTCCCTCATGCCCCTTCCCATCATCGACTGGATCAGGTCGCGCGCGGCCGCGGCGAGCGGCATCGGCACTTCGAAGCGGCGCGCCGCCTCCAGCCCCAGGTCCATGTCCTTTCTCAGCAGCTCCGGCGTGAACGTGACCTTGAAATCGAGGTTGACGAACGCCGGCGTCTTGTAGCGCGTGAACATCGAGCCCATCACGCTCTGGTTGAGAAACTCAAGGAACGCGTGCCGCGGCACCCCCGCCTTCTCGGCCAGCACCGTGATCTCGGCGAGCGACTGGATCACCACGCCGAGAAATACGTTGTGGCAGATCTTGACGATGCGCGCGAGCTCGCCCTCCCCGACGTAACTCGCCGCCGGTGCGATCAGCTTCAGAAGCGGCAGCGCCTCGTCGAACGACCTGCGCGGCCCCGAGCAGACGAACGAGAGCTTGCCCGCCTTGATCACCTTGGCGTTGCCCGACACGGGCGCGGCCAGATAGTCGATGCCGCGCTCCGCGAGCAGCGCGCGCAGCTCGGCGGAGCCTTCGAGCGATATCGACGAGCACTCGATCACCAGGCGTGGCTGCGCGCTTCCCGCGAGCAGCGCCTGCATCACCTGCTTGACGTCCTTCCAAGTGGCGACCATGCAGAACACGATGTCGCGGCCCGCAAGCTCGGAAAGGTTGGCGGCGATCTTCGCCCCGTATTGCGCGAGCGGCTCGGCCTTGGCGCGCGTGCGGTTCCACACCAGCACGTCGGCGCCGCCTCTTGCGAGGCGCGCGGCCATCTCGACGCCCATGCGTCCCGCGCCGATCCAGCCGACCGAGGGCCTAGTAGGGGTTGGCAATGGGAAGCTCCTCGGCCGGGTACAGCGAGATGATCTTTGCGCCCTTGTCCGTCAGGATCACTTCCTCTTCGATGCGCGCCGCCGAGATGCCGTCGGTGGCGGGGCAGTAGGTCTCGACCGCGAACACCATGCCGGCCTTCAGCTCGATCGGCTCGCGGAACGAGTTGAGCCGCGAGATCAGCGGCCGCTCGTGCAGCCCGAGCCCCAGGCCGTGGCAGAAGTTGAGGCCGAACGCATCCATCTCGCTCGCAAAGCCGGCCTGCTGCGCCTTCGGCAGCGCGGCGGCGACCTTGTCGGTGCTCATGCCGGGCCTCAGGAGCTCGATCACCTTGTCCATCCACTCGCGCGCCTTGCGGTAGGCGGTGCGCTGCGGGCCGGTGGCGCGCCCGACGTTGAAAGTGCGGTAGTAGCAGGTGCGGTAGCCCATGAACGACTGGATCACGTCGAAGAACGCCTGGTCGCCCGGGCGGATCAGCCGGTCGGTGAAGTTGTGCGGGTGCGGCGAGCAGCGCTCGCCCGAGATCGAGTTGATCGCCTCGACGCAGTCCGAGCCCATCTCGTACAGGCGCTTGGTGGCGAGCGCCACGATCTGCGATTCCTGCACGCCGGGCTTCAGGGCCTCGGCGATGTCCTGGTAGACGCCGTCCACCATGGCTGCCGCCATGTTGAGCAGCGTCAGCTCGTCGATGTTCTTCACCTCGCGCGCCTGCAGCATCGCCTGCTGGCCGTCGCGCACCTCGATGCCCTCCTTCTGCAGCGCAAAGAGCATCGGCGGCTCGACCACGTCGACGCCGAGCGGCATCTTCGCCACGCCTTCGGCCTTCAGGATCGACTTGATCTCCCTCGCCGCGTCGCGAAACAGCGTCGCGTCCGCGCCGACCGCGCCGCGCATGCCGAGCAGCCCCGCGCGGCAGTGGTCCTGCGCGAGCCACGGCGCGTGCAGCTTGTGGTGGCGCGCGGCCGAGCCGAAGTCCCAGATATACGGGTCGCCGTTGCCGGTGAGCAGCGAGTAGCGCGTCAGCTTGTCGCGCGCCCATTCGCCGATCACGGTGCTCGTGGTGTAGCGGATATTGTGCTGGTCGAAGGAGAGCAGCGCCCCGAGCCCCGACCCGGCGAGTGCGGCACGCGTGCGCGCCAGCCGGTAGTCGTGCAGCCGGCGGAAATTGACGCGCTCCTCGAAATCGACCTGCGTGTGGCCGGGCGCCTGCAGCGGGCGCTGCCAGTCGTGCTGCGGGTCGACGTCGTCCGGCCGGACGATTCTCGGCGCCGCGCGCTTTCGCTTCATGGTCTCCTCCGGCGCGGAGTATATACAATCGCCGCATGAAAAAGCGTCCCGAGGAACTGCGTTCCCACCGCTGGTTCGGCGTCACGGACCTGCGTTCGTTCGGCCACCGCTCGCGCACCGCGCAGATGGGCTTCGACCGCTCGGATTACGCCGGCAAACCCGTCATCGCCATCATCAACACGTGGTCGGACATCAACCACTGCCACACCCACTTTCGCCAGCGCGCCGAGGAGGTGAAGCGCGGGGTGTGGCAGGCGGGCGGGTTCCCGCTGGAGATGCCGGCGATGGCGCTCGCCGAGACCATGCAGAAGCCGACCACCATGCTCTACCGCAACTTCCTCGCCATGGAGACCGAGGAGCTGCTGCGCTCCTACCCTGTGGACGGCTGCGTGCTGATGGGCGGCTGCGACAAGACCACGCCCGCGCTCATCATGGGCGCGACCAGCATGAACCTCCCGGCGATCTACCTGCCCGCCGGGCCGATGCTGAACAGCCACTGGCGCGACCAGACGCTCGGCTCGGGCTCGGACACCTGGAAGTACTGGGACGAGCTGCGCGCGGGCCGCATCACGGAAAGCGACTGGCAGGAGATCGAGGACTCGATCGCGCGCTCGCCCGGCACCTGCATGACGATGGGCACGGCGGCGACCATGATGTCGCTGGCCGAGGCGCTCGGCTTCACCCTGCCCGGCTACTCCTCGATCCCGGCGCCCGACTCGAACCACGCGAGGATGGCGACGCTCACGGGAAAGCGCATCGTCGAGATGGTGTGGGAGGACCTGAAGCCGCGCGAGTTCCTGTCGAAGGGCTCGTTCGACAACGCCATCACCACGCTGATGGCGATGGGCGGCTCGACCAACGCCATCGTGCACCTCGTCGCCATGGCGGGCCGCGCGGGGCTGCCGTTTCCGCTGGAGCGCTACAACGAGATCTCGGCGAGGACGCCGGTGATCGCCAACGTGCGGCCCTCAGGCGAGCGCTACCTGATGGAGGATTTCTACTACGCCGGGGGCTTGCGCGCGCTGCTGTGGCAGCTGAAGGATCTGCTGGATCTCTCGGCGAAGACGGTGAACGGGCGCACGCTCGGCGAGAACATCGACGGCGCGAAAGTGTGGAACGCGGACGTGATCCTGCCGCGCGAGAAACCGCTGAAGGCCTCCGGCGGCATCGTCATGCTGCGCGGCTCGCTCGCGCCCGACGGCGCGGTGATCAAGACGAGCGCCGCCGATCCGAAGCTGATGCGGCACACCGGCCGCGCCGTGGTGTTCGAGGACTACAACGACATGGCGGCGCGCATCGACCGCGACGACCTCGAGGTCGACGCGAGTTGCGTGCTCGTGCTGAAGAACGCCGGGCCGCTCGGCGGCCCCGGCTTTCCCGAGTGGGGCATGCTGCCGATGCCCAAGAAGCTCGTGAAGCAGGGCGTGAAGGACATGGTGCGGCTGTCGGACGGCCGCATGAGCGGCACGAGCTACGGCACCTGCATCCTGCACGTCGCGCCCGAGGCCTACGTCGGCGGGCCGCTGGCGTTCGCGCGGACCGGCGACCTGATCGAGCTCGACGTGGAAAAGAAGCTCCTGAACCTGAAGATATCGGAGGCCGAGCTGGCGAAGCGCAAGGCCGCCTGGAAGCGGCCCGCGCCCCGCTACGAGCGCAGCTACGGCGCGATCTTCTCGCGCCACGTGAAGCAGGCGAACGAGGGCTGCGACTTCGACTTCCTCGAGGGCACCGCGCCCACGGCGGAGCCCGAGATCCACTGATGCACGGGTCGGATAGCAGGATCTATCCGCACGAGCCCATACGACATGCCCCGAAATGCCCCCATTGCGTGACCTAGCCCGCGACGAGCGCTGACGCGAAGTAAGGCAGCGCCGCGTCGTTCACGGCGGCGTCGCGCCTGGCTCGGCGGTTCCTACTGTTCGTTCCGGTGCTTTCCCCGGAATGCCCCCACAGCACCACCCGCCCGCGGCCGATGAGAATGAAGCGCGCGAGCGCTCACAGCCCCTCGGCGCTCATGCGCCGGGCCGCGCCGTGTCGTCGAAGCGCCGGCCGATCCGGCGAATGAATCCCGCCACCATCCACAGCATGAGGCCGAGCAGGACGAATGCGGCGGCGATGACCCAGGCGAGGATGCGCGGCTCGATCACGATCAGGATGCCAAGCCCCACGAAGACCAGCCCGGGAATCCAGAGGCCCAGTCCCGAGCGCCGCCCCTGCGTCATGCCCCTGCAGGTTTCGGCCATCGGGCACATCGACATCGGGGTGCGTGAAGGTTCGCTCATGTTCGCCTCCATTGCCGGGGCTCGCGCGGCGCCCCGAGCTTCGGCCACGCGCAGCTTCACGCATAACACTTCCCCGGTTCGGGGTGTTGAGGAACCTCAAAGATCGGTGGATTCGCCCCCGAGGCGCGGCGCTCGACCGCCGGGCTCACATCGACGCCAGCGCTTCGTCGAGCCCCTGCACTTGCTCGATCAGCGTCTCGAGCCTCACCGCGGCGCCCTCGATTCCGACGGCCCAGGTACGCGACTCATCCCTCACGATGAGCGCATGGGGACGCTTGTCCGCCAGGACCCACAGGCGCCCCGGACCTTGGTCCGAGCGCAGCACGACGCGCTCGACGGGCAGCAGCGTGACGGTTCCCACGCGCACCGGCGTCCCGGCGCGAAGCCCCTGCCCATGGCTCGCGCCGTCAGGCACCGCCGCCCCGCAGCGTGCGCCAGGCGCGCAGCGACGCGGGCGAGAGCGCAAAGGCGATCACGAGCGCGAGGTGCCGCAGCGGAACGATCTTCAGGCGGCCTTCGGCGTTGAACCGGAGCTCGGGCTCGGAGAAATCCGGCTCGAGGCGCAACTGCGCATTGCGCACATTCTGCGCCAGCGCGTTCAGCGGCCCGAGAATCGCCCACAGCCGGCCGGTGTCCGCCGGATCGCCCAGGCCCAGGCGCACGTAAAGGCGAAACGGCTGCACGCGAAGCGCGGCGAACATGTCCTTGAGCAGGCGGACGACGCGCCGGCGAAATGCCGCGTCGCGAAGCACTGCCATGACATTCCCGTGGGGTGCCTGCCTGTTTCGCTCGCGCCGCTTCTTGCGCTTTCCCGGCGCAAGGGCCGCAGCGCGCGACGGGCCGGGTCGCGGCAGGCGCGTGCGCAGGCGCACCAGCCCGAACAGCCAGCCGAGCGCGACCTCGCCGCGAAACGCCTCGAGCCCTTCGCAGCGAAATGCCAGCTCGAGCGGCACCGCGAGCAGCAGCACGAGCAGCACGAGCAGCGCCGCGAGGACCGCGAGCGCCGTGATCACGGCGGCTGCCGCCTAGCCGGCGGGCGGCCTGGCCGAAGCGAACTTGCCGGCGGCGTCGGCGATTTTCTCCACCAGCGAGGCCGCGCCGCCCTTCACCGTCTCCACCCGCACGCCGTCCTTGTTGACGACGATCAGCGCGACGGGCTTGACGCCGCCCCCCGCGCCCGTGCCACCACCGGTCCCGGCGCCCTTCTTCGCGTCCGTGCCCTCTCCCCCGCCCACGCCGAAGCCGAAGCCGACGCTGACGAGCGGAATGAGCGTGTTGCCGTCGATCGTAATCGGCTCGCCGACCACGGTCTTGGTATTCAGCATGCGCTCGATTTCGCCGACGGCCTTGCCGAACAGGCCTTCAATATCCTTCATGAGTGCCTCCAGATGCCGACCGATCAACGCGACGGCGCGCGACCCGGGCGACGGAACCAAAGCTAGCGCATTACCGCGGCGGCGCGTTGAGGCACGTCAAAGACAGTGTGCGCCGGCGGCGGCGAAAAGGAACGGCCTCAGGCCGCCTTCCCGCGGTTCCTGCGGTCCATGCAGGCGGCCACGAGCGGCAGGGCGCGCGACAAGGTCTCGCGCCACGTGAAGCAGGCGAACGAGGGCTGCGACTTCGACTTCCTCGAGGGCACCGCCCCCACGGCGGAGCCCGAGATCCACTGAGGATCCGCGCGCTTCAGTGCAGATCCAGCACGAAGCGTTTCTCCAGCAGGTCGGCGTCGTCGAAATGGCGCCGGCCGACGAATGCCGTGGCATGGCGCCCCCACTGCCGCATCGCGCCCGCCGACCGGATGCCCATCGGCCAGAACAGAAACCGCTCCGGGCGCCCGGTGCCCGCGACGAGGCCGTGCGCCGGGCCGAAGGCGCTCGCGCGCCCGCCCTCGGGCCGCGCAAGCGACCTCAGCTCGTCGGAATCGCGCCAGGCGTAGCGCGTGGCCGCGCCCGGCTCGCGCGCCAGGGTGACCCGCTCCAGGTAGTGCGTGCGCGTTGCGATGCGCAGCACCGGGCGCTCGCCGTCGGCGACCGCGCGCAGCGTCTGCGGCGCGAACATCCACTCCATCCCGTCGTGCGGCGCCGGCACCGGCGCTGCGCGCGGCGTGGGAAAGAACATGTGGAAGCAGCCGCACGGATGCATCGAGTCGTACACCAGCGGCTCGCCATCCGGCGCGAGCGTCACGCGCCAGGTCACGCCATCGAGCTTGCCCGCAAGCAAGTCGCCGGGCGCTGCGGCCGGCCGCTCGGAGAACCAGATCGTATAGACGAGCTGCAGCAGCGTGCGGCCGCGGTAGCGGGTCCATGCCGCCATGCGGTAGACGACCGCCGCGTCCGTGTCCACCGCGGGCGCTTCTTCGCCCCGGCGCCAGCCGAGCGCGCCCGGCTGGTCGTACGTGCCCGCGGTTTCGATCTCGAACACCGGCGCGTGCGCCGCAAACAGCGCCTCGAGCGCGGCGCCCCGTGGCTCGGGGATGGCGAGCGGGTTGTCCGAGGCGCGAGCGATCATCGCCGCCAGCGCGGGCCGCGGCACCGCGGGCCCCGCGGGCGGGCCGTAGCGCCGCACCGTGGTTCCCGCCCGCGGCTCGAGCCCGGCGCGGAACGCGGCGCGCACCTCTGCCTGGTAGTCGCGCACCCCGGCAATGAACGGCCATCGGGTGAGCGCGTAGAGTCCGAGCACGCGATACGCGGCGACGTAGTCGTCGGGCACCGCCGCGCGCTCGAGGAGCTGCGCGCGCCGGCGCGCATCGGCGAGGTCCGCGGCGCGCAGGCGCGAGCCGCACTCGCGCGCGCGCTCGAGCGACGCCGCAGCCCCGAGATTCGCGATCTCGTGGGCCCGCGCCGACAGGTCGAGCGCCTGCATGCGCTCCACGAGCGCGTCCAGCGCGGCCTCATCGCGCAAGGCGGCGCCCCGATACGAGGCCAGCAGCCGATTCACGCGCACGTAGGGATGGCCCGGGACGCGCGCCTCCTGCACGTCGCGGACCTGCGCCGCGTCAACCTGATCGTCCAGGGCGCG
This sequence comes from Burkholderiales bacterium, assembly GCA_035459025.1. GTDB lineage: Bacteria > Pseudomonadota > Gammaproteobacteria > Burkholderiales > SG8-39 > JAABQT01. The sequence goes on from DATHYT010000029.1 coordinate 107,741, forward strand.
GAACCATTGCGCGCATTCGCTTGACGGCGGCGCCGTCGGCGGCGTCGCGCAGGCGGCCGCCAGCAGCGGCGCGGCCAGCACGCTCCAGCGCGCGCTCATCGCGGCGGGGCCGGCGACGCCGCGTCGCGGCGCGCCTGCCGCAGCTCGATCTCGCGCACCATGCCGGCGAACTGCGCTTTGATGTTCGCGCGCATCACCAGTTCGCCAAGCAGCGGCGGCAGCGATTCCGGCTCGACCAGGCCCGTCCAGAGCAGCCCGATCCTGCCGCGGCCCGCGGGCTGCAGGCGGTAGCCGCCGTCCAGGCGCCGCAGGTTGCCTTTCAATAGGCGCACGTCGAGGGCATCAGGCGGCTGCGCGGTGGCGAGCAGCGTGACCTCGATCGGGTGCGTGAAGACCAGGAAGCGCGTCTCGCCGGTCTGCTCCACGGTCCAGCTCGCGCCCTTGCGTTCGATCACGCGGCTGCTGCGCATCCCCGGGATGAAGGAGGCGAACGCGTCATAGTCCGTGAGGGTGCTCCAGACCGTAGCGTACTGCGCCGCGACCACCGCGTAGGCACGTACCTCGACTGCGCTGCCGCGGCGCGTGGTCTCGACGTGAAAGTCCTCGGCCGCGAACGTGGCCGTGCTGCACAGAAGAAAGAGCCACGCCCGCACGATCATCCGGGGCACTGTACCAGCCATCGCACCACTTGCCGATCGCGCGGCGCTGGTCCATCGTGGCGGCCGTGCCCAGGACCGCGTTCGTCACCGGCGCCACCGGATTCGTTGGCCTCAACCTCGTCGAGGAGCTCCTCGCGCAGGGCTGGCGCGTGGTGGCGCTGCATCGCAGGGATTCGGACCTCACGTACCTGCGGCGCTTGCCGGCCGCCCGCGTGGTGGGCGACATCACCGACGCGCCGTCGGTGCGGCGCGCGATGCCGCAGGGCGTGGACGCGGTGTTTCACGTCGCCGGCGATACGAGCCTGTGGTCGAAGCGCAACGCCGCCCAGGATCGCGTCAACGTCGACGGCACGCGAAACGTCGTCGGCGCGGCGCTGGAGAAGCGCGCGCGGCGCCTGGTGCAGACCTCGAGCATCTCGGCGTACGGCCGGCACCCCGGCCGCATCGACGAAAGCGCCCGGCAGCTCGGCGCGAACTCGCCCGTCAACTACGAGCGCTCGAAGTTTCTGGCCGAGGAGGCGGTGCGCGCCGGCCTGGCGCGCGGTCTGGGCGCGGTGATCCTCAACCCGGCGGGCATCCTCGGACCATACGACACGCGCGGCTGGGGCCGACTGTTCCTGCTGGTGGCTGCGGGGCGGCTGCCCGGCGTGCCGCCGGGATCACGCAGCTTCTGCGGCGTGCGCGAAGTGGCGCGGGCGCATATCGCCGCCGCCGAGCGCGGGCGCATCGGCGAAAACTACCTGCTCGGCGGCGCGGACGTGAGCCTCCCAGAGCTGGTGCGCGAGATCTGCGCCGCGCTTGGCCGTCCGGCGCCGCGGCGCGCGACGCCCGCCTGGGTGCTGCGTGCGCTGGGCGCCGCCGGCGCCGCGCGCGGTGCGCTGACGGGAAAGCCGCCCACGCTCACGCCTGAAGCGGTGCGCATGGTCACGGGCACGCTGACCTGCGACAGCGCCAAAGCGATGCGCGAGCTTGGCTATCGCGCCGCGCCGCTCGGTGAAATGGTGCGCGCCTGCGTCGCCTGGCTCGCCGCGGAAGGCCTGCTGCCCGGGGTAGAATCGGCGGGCCGCACTGCGTAACCACCCCGCCTTCTCCCATGGAACTGCCGAAGAATGCGTTCAAGCGCGCCCTGCGCGACGGAAACAACCAGATCGGCCTGTGGTCGAGCCTGTCCTCCAACTACACGGTGGAGGTGATCGCCGGCGCGGGCTTCGACTGGATCCTGCTCGACATGGAGCACTCGCCGAATGATTTGGAGAGCCTGCTCTCGCAGCTGCAGGCGGCGGCGCCCTACCCCACGCACCCGGTGGTGCGCGTGCCCTGGAACGACATGGTGACCATCAAGCGCGTGCTCGATGCCGGCGCGCAGTCGCTCCTCATCCCCTACGTGCAGAACGCGTCGGAAGCGAAGGCCGCTGTGGGGCACACGCGCTATCCGCCCGCCGGCGTGCGCGGCGTGGCCGGCACCACGCGCGCCACGCGCTTTGGGCGCATCAAGGACTACGCGAAGCGCGCGCACGAGGAGATCTGCGTGCTGGTGCAGCTGGAAACGAAGCCCGCGCTCGACGAAATCGAGAAGGTGGCCGCCGTTGACGGCGTCGACGGCATCTTCATCGGCCCGGCCGACCTGCACGCTTCGATGGGCTTTCCGGGCGAGACCGCCAATCCCGCAGTGCTGCCGCTGATCGAGGAGAGCGTGCGGCGCATTCGGAAAGCGGGGAAAGCTCCAGGGTACCTGTCGCCCGTGGAGGCCGACGCGAAGAAGATGCTCGCCGCCGGCGCGCAGTTCGTCGCCGTGGGCGCCGACGTCGGCCTGCTCGCGCGCGGCGCCGAAAACCTACTTGCAAGGTTCAAGTCATGAAAGCCGAGATCATCGCCACCACCCGCATCTACGCGCCGACGCAAAAGCGCCTGGATGCGGAATTCACCTGCCACAAGCTGCACGAGGCCGCCGACCGCGCCGCGTTCCTGAAGCAGCACGCGCCCAACGTGCGCGGGCTGGCCACCTTCGGCCCGGCGGGCGCGGACGCGGCGCTGATGGACGCACTGCCCAAGCTGGAGATCATCTCCAACTTCGGCGTGGGCGTGGACGCCATCGACCTCGCCGCGGCCAAGCAACGCAAGATCATCGTCACCAACACCCCCGACGTGCTGAACGACTGCGTCGCCGACACGGCGATGGCGCTCACCGTGAACGTGATGCGCAAGTTCCCGCAGGCCGAGGTCTATCTGCGCGCCGGGCACTGGGCGGCCAAGGGCGCCTACCCCCTGACCACGTCGCTTGGCGGCAAGACCATGGGCATCCTCGGCCTCGGGCGCATCGGCGAAGACATCGCCAAGCGCGCGCAGGCCTTCGGCATGAAAATCCGATACCACAACCGCAACAAGAAGGACGTCGCCTACCCCTACGACAGCGACGCCGTGGCGCTGGCGAGGAACTCCGACGTGCTGATGGTCGTCACCCCGGGCGGCGCGGCCACGGACAAGCTGGTGAATGCGCAAGTGCTGGATGCGCTCGGCCCCGAGGGCTACCTGGTGAACATCGCGCGCGGCTCGGTGGTGGATGAGCCCGTGCTGCTGAAGTACCTGCAGGAAAAGAGAATCGCCGGAGCGGGGCTGGACGTGTTCGCCGACGAGCCCAAGGTGCCGCCGGCGTTCTTCGCCCTGGACAACGCCGTGCTGTTCCCGCATGTGGGCAGCGCGACGACCGAGACGCGCACCGCGATGGGGAATCTGCAGGTCGACAACCTCGTCGCCCATTTCGCCGGCACGCCGGTGCTCACTCGCGTCGTCTGACGCCCGCTTTATTGCGTTGCAGCACCGGTGGGCGCGGGACTCGCGCTATCATTCCCGCGCGCACCAGGACATTTCAAGCAGTTCAACGAAGGAGGAGAGGATGAAAGCCAGATTGTCTTTGCTCGCCCTGGCGGCGGGCGCAGTAATCGCCGCACCCGCGGCGGCCCAGCAAGTCACCTTCATGACCGGCCCGCAGGGCGGCTCGTGGATCCCGCTCGGCGGCGCGCTGAAGGGCATGTGGGAGAAGAACGTGAAGGGCCTCGAGATCACGCAAACCCCTGGCGCCGGGATCGCCAACGTGCGCGGCGTGGACGAGGGCAAGGCGCACATCGGACTGTCGAACTCGAACACCGCGGTGCTCGGCGTGCAGGGCGAGAAACCCTATCCGAAGAAGGTCACCAACGTCTGCCAGCTGGCGAATCTCTACCCGCAGTACTTCCAGGTAGTCGCGCTCGCCGATGCCAACGTCAACAGCCTGGCGGATCTGAAGGGCAAGACGCTGGTGACGCAGCCCAAGGGCAACACGGGCGAACTGCTCACCGAGCAGGTGCTGAAGATCAACGGCATGAGCTACCAGTCGCTCGCCAAGGCCAACTTCCAGGCCGGCTACACCGACGCCGTGTCGATGATGAAGGACGGCCACGCGCAGGTGTTCACGCTCGGCACCACGGCGCCGGCCTCGGCGGTGATGGACCTCGCCAGCGCGCGCGACGTGAAGCTGGTGCCCGTGGACGACAAGACCTTCAACGAAGTGAAGCGGATGAACCCCGGTCACAACAAGCTGATCATCAAGGCCGGCACCTATCCGAAGCAGGACAAGGACGTGCCGGTGATCGGCTACTCGACGCACGTCATCGTCGCCTGCGACCTGCCCGAGGCCACGGTGTACGGCATGGTCAAGACCATGGCTGCCGGCGTGGATGACATGGCGGCCGTGGTCAAGGCCATCGCCGGCTCGACGCCCAAGGACATGGCGCTCGACATCGGCGTGCCGTTCCACAAGGGCGCAATCAAGTTCTACAAGGAAGTGGGGGCGATGTAACGCCCGCCAGGGCGTAACGACAGCGGGGCGGCATGGCCGCCCCGTTTCACATCGGGGGGCTCATGGCCGAGGAAAAAGCGGCGACCTCACCCGCGGCAGCGGCGTTGCGCTGGATTGCGCTCGCCATCGCCGTGGCGATGTCGCTGTACCACATGTACGTGGCCGGCTTCGGGCCGCCCGAGGCACTCATCTTCCGCGGTACGCACCTGCTGTTCGCCCTCACCCTGGTCTTCATCCTCTATCCGTTCCGCCGTGAGGGAAGCGCCGCCTGGCGAGCGCTCGACCTGCTGCTGCTCGTCGGCGGCTGGGGCGTGGTGCTGCACATCTTCCTCAACTACGAGTACTACACCAACCGCATCATCTACATCGACGAGCTCACGGCGTGGGACAAGTTCTATGCCGTGGTCTCGGTGCTCGTCGTGCTTGACGCGACGCGCCGCGTCATCGGCTGGGCGCTGCCGCTCACGGCGATGGTGTTCCTCGCCTACGCGCTGCAGTCGCACGTGGCGCTGCCGGTGCTGATGGAGCAGGTGTACTTCTCCACCGAGGGCATCTTTGGCCAGACGCTGGGCGTGTCGGCCTCGTACGTGATGCTGTTCGTACTGTTCGGCGCCTTCATGGAAAAGAGCGGTACCGGGCAGCTGTTCATGGACTTCGCGCTGTCCATCACCGGGCGCTACGCCGGCGGCCCGGGCAAGGTCGCAGTGGTGAGCTCGAGCCTCTTCGGCACCGTCTCGGGCAGCGCGGTGGCCAACGTCATGGTGGACGGCCCGATCACCATTCCGCTCATGAAGCGCACCGGCTTCCGACCGCCCTTCGCCGCCGCAGTGGAAGCCGTCGCCTCCACCGGCGGGCAGCTGATGCCGCCCATCATGGGGGCGGCGGCCTTCGTCATGGCGGAGTTTCTCGCCGTGCCATACGCGCAGGTAGCGCTGTGGGCGCTGGTGCCGGCCCTGCTGTACTACCTGGCGGTGTTCTTCGCGGTGCATTTCGAGGCCAAGCGCTACAAGCTCTCGGGCGTTCCAGCCGCCGAGCTGCCGCGCTTTGGGCAGGTCATGCTGATGCGCGGACACCTCTTCGTGCCGATCCTCATTGTCCTGTTCGGTTTGATGGCCGGCTACTCGGCGCCGCTGTGTGCGCTTGTCGGCGCGCTCGCCTGCCTGCCGCTCGCCCTGATGCGACGCTCGACGCGTGCCGGCATCACCTGGAAGTCCGTCATCGATGCGTTGGAAGAGGGGGCCCGCAATACGCTCGCGGTTGCCATGGCCTGCGCCTGCGCCGGTATCGTCATCGCCTGCGTCACCATCACCGGCCTGGGCATCGTCTTTACGCAGCTGGTCGTCGCGCTCGCCCAGGACCAGCTGATCCTCGCGCTCATCCTCACGGCGATGGCCGGGATCGTGCTGGGCATGGGCATGCCGACCACCCCCGCGTACATCATGATGGTGGCGCTGCTCGTGCCCGCGGTGATCAAGCTCGCCGTATCCGGCTGCCCCGAGCCGATCACGCCGGAATGCAAGAGCTCGATGACGCCGGCGGCGCACATGTTCGCGTTCTATTTCGCCATCCTGTCGGCGATCACACCGCCGGTGGCCCTGGCGATCTTCGCCGCAGCGGGCCTGGCCAAGGCGAATATGTGGCAGTCGGGATTCGCCGCCATGCGCGCGGCTGCGCCCGCCTACATCGTGCCGTTCATGTTCGTCTACGAGCCGGCGCTGCTGCTGGTGTCCAAGAACTGGGCCGCGGACTGGCCCTACGTGTTCTGGGTGGTGATCACGGCCTGCACGGGCGTCATTGCCCTTGCCGGTGGCCTGTTCGGCTGGCTGGTCGGCTTCGCCACGACGTGGCAGCGCGCGTTGCTGATCGTCGGCGCGCTGTGCCTGATCAAGCCCGGCGTCTACACCGACGCGATCGGCTTCGGGCTGCTGGCGCTGGTGGTCGGCGTGCAGCTCGTAGAGCGCCGGCGAATCTCGGAAAGCGGCGCTCGCGCCTAGCTACTGCACGTCGTTGTCGATGCGGTGCGTCTCGCGCTCGACCCGGTACTCGCCCTCGATCACCGTGCCGTGGCCTTGGGCCTCGGCCCGCGCCTTGGCCTGCGCCGCGGCCTTGCGCAGGTCGCGCGTCTTCCACACCAACCATCCCCATACCCCCAGGGCGAGGATCGCGGCGGCGGCGAAGATCACGGACGCGAAAATGAACGCCGCAACGAAAAGCACGATGGCGAGCGCGATCCCGACGATGCGCTGAAGCACGTTCAAGCGGGTGCGGCCTCCGCTGCGTCGAAGTCGATCTCCACCTTGGCGTTGTTGGGGTCGTGGAAGAAGAGCTGCCAGGTGCCGTACTCGGGCAGCCGGCGCAGCTCGTACGCGATGCCCTTCGCCTTCAGTTTGGCCACCGTTTCGGCGAGCCCGGTGCCGTAGAAGGCCATGTGGTCGATAACGCCCTTCACCAGGACCTTCTTGTCCTTGCCGGCGACGACGTGCAGGATCGGGTCCTTGCCGCGGCCGCCGTCGGCATAGAGCCACGCGCCCGGGAAAGTGAACGGCGGGCGCGCGCCGGGCTTGAGGTTGAGGTGCTCCTCGTAGAACGCCAACGTCGCCGGCAGGTCGTCGGTGAGGATGTTGAAGTGGTCCATGCGTGTGATCGGCATCGCAAGCGCCCCCGCGGGCATCGATCTGGCTATGGCGCGCTAATGTGGCACGCGAAACGCCGGGGTGCAACCAGCGCGCAGGGGTAGAATTTTCCGCATGCCCGAGTCCACACTGAAGAAGGTATCGGAAGAACTGATCGAGCTGGCGGCGAGCGGCCACACGGCGCCGCCGTTCAGCGCGCGCTATCCGAAGCTCGACGCCGAGGCCGGCTACCGCGCCATGCGCCGCCTGCACCAGCACCGCCTGACCATCGGCTGGAAGCCGCTCGGGCGCAAGATCGGCTTCACCAACCGCACGCTGTGGGAGCGCTACGGCGTGCACGAGCCGATCTGGGGCTTCGTCTACGACCACACGCTCATCCGCAGCGCGGACAACCGCGCCGAAGTGCCGCTCGAGAACCTGGCGCAGCCGCGCATCGAGGCCGAGATCTGCTTCGGGCTGAAGGCGCCGCCGCCGCGCTCGCACGACCCGCACGCGATCCTCGCCGCCGTCGAGTGGGTCGCGCATTCGGTGGAAATCGTGCAGTGCTTCCATCCCGACTGGAAGGTGACGCTGCCCGATTGCACCGCCGCCAACGGGCTGCACGGGCGGCTCGTCCTCGGCACGCCGGTCGCGGTCGAGAGCATTCCGCACCTGGAGGCGCTGCTGCCCGCGGCGCGCGTGGTGCTGCGCAAGGGCGGCAAGGCCGTGGACGAGGGCGTCGGCGCGAACGTGCTCGACAGCCCGCTGTATGCACTGGCGCACCTCGTCGAGGTGCTGGCGCTGCAGCCCGACTTCGACCAGCTGCACGCCGAGGAGATCGTCTCCACGGGCACGCTCACCGACGCGCATCCGGTGAAGGCGGGCGAGTCCTGGAGCACCGCCTTCGAGGGGCTGCCGCTTCCCGGCCTCACGGTGAAATTCACGTGAGGCAACCGCTGGAGGGCGTCACGGTAGTGGCGCTCGAGCAGGTGATCGCCGGCCCGTTCTGCACGCGCCAGCTCGCCGAGCTCGGCGCGCGTGTCATCAAGATCGAGCGCCCCGGGGTCGGCGACCAGTCGCGCGCGATGGACCGCACCGTGCAGGGGCTGTCGTCGCATTTCGTCTGGACCAACCGCTCCAAGGAAAGCCTCGCCCTGGACGTGAAGCACCCGCTGGCGAAGCCGATCCTCGCGCGGCTCCTCGAGCGCGCCGACGTGTTCGTGCAGAACCTTGCGCCCGGCGCCGTCGAGCGCCTGGGCCTGGGCGCGGCCGAGCTGCGCGCGCGCCATCCGCGCCTGGTGTGGTGCGGCATCTCCGGCTATGGTCCCGCCGGCCCTTATGCGGCCAAGCGCGCCTACGACCTGCTCGTGCAGTGCGAGGCGGGCCTGCTCTCGGTGACCGGCACCCCCGAGGCGCCCGCCAAGGCCGGCATCCCGGTCGCCGACATCGCCGCCGGCATGTACGCGATGTCTTCGATCCTCGCCGCGCTGCTCCGGCGCGAGCGCGACGGCGTGGGCGCGACGCTCGATATCACCATGTTCGAGTCGCTCGGCGAATGGATGGGGTTTCCCGCGTACTTCACCGCCTACGGCGGCACGCCGCCGCCGCGCTCGGGGGCCTATCACGCCACTATCGTGCCCTACGGGCCGTTCGCGGCGGGTGACGGCAAGACAGTGTTCCTCAGCATCCAGAACGAGCGCGAGTTCGCGCGCTTCTGCGACCAGGTGCTGGGCAACGCGGCGCTGGCGAAAGACCCGCGCTTTTCCTCAAGCCCCGCGCGCGTGGCGCACCGCGACGCCATGCACGCCGAGATCGCGCGCGTGTTCGGCGCGCTGGGCGCGGCGCAGGTGGTGCAGCGGCTGGAAGCCGCCGGCATCGCCAACGCGCGGCTCAACACCATGCAGGAGTTCTGGGACCACCCGCAGCTCGCGGCGCGCGATCGCTGGCGCGAGGTGGGCACCGAGGCCGGGGCGGTGCGCGCGCCCAAGGTGCCGCTCAACCTGTCGGAGTTCGAGCCGCGCATGGACGACGTGCCCGCGCTCGGCGCGCACAGCCGCGCGATCCTCGCGGAGCTCGGCTACGGCGAAGCGGAGATCGACCGCTTAGCGGGAGAAAAGGCTATCGCATAGGTGCTGCTGCCGTTCAATGCGTCTCGGCTTTTCTGGCGGGGTGAATCTTCCCGCCAGAAAAGCCGAGATGTATTTGAAAGGCGAAACCCGCGGATGGGCTGAACGCCCGCGCTAGGTTTTCTTCAGCTCGATGCCCGCGGCGCGCGCCAGGTCGCGCTGCACACGCGCCACGCGCTCGACCTCGCCCTTGGCGGGGAAGCGCTCGTAGAAGCCTTCCTCACGGAACTCGCGCACCATGTCGGCCCAGGGCGCGAGGCGCTGCTCCCAACGCTGCAGGCGCCCTTCGGCGGGCTCCGCGTCCTCGCGCGCAAGCGCCGTGCACACGCGGATCATCGCCTTCAGGGTCACCGGCTTGGTGACCATGTAGTTGTCCTTGCCCCAGGTATCGCCGAAGGCGGCCTTCGCGGCCTTGAGGAAGTCGCGGATCGCCGCGTAGTACTTGTCGACGTTCTTCGCGCTGCCGCCGGTGACCTGGATCCGGCGCCACTCGGCGCGCACCCAGCGGTGCAGCTCGTTGAACAGCTCCGCCTGCAGGATCCACTTGTCGCGCTGGCTGCGCCCGCCGAGCCGGTTGATGCGGTAGCGCAGCGGGCTGTCGCCCTCGCTGTAGAGCTTGTCGACCAGGCGCGCGGCGAACTTGCGGTCCGGCGCCGCCCACGACACCTTCTCGTAGAGATCCACGAGGTGGCTCTTGTTGATGCGCGTCGGCGTGGAATTGATGATGACGAACATCTCGGTGGAGAAGTCCTCGCTGCGGCCGTCGAAGATCATGCACGGCACGCGGATGGCGGCGGCTTCGGCGGGCTTGTCCAGCATGTAGAAATGCAGCGCCGCCAGTCGGTGCTGGCCGTCGATGATCAGGAACTTGGCGCTCGGCTCCGACAGGTGCCCCATGCCGTCGGCCGCGGACTGGTAGCGCAGGGTCTCCGAGGTGAACAGCAGCACCGTCCCGGGAATCGGCGGCTGCGTCACCGCGGTCTCGTAGAAGTTGCGCAGCTGGCGCACCTTGGCCTGCGAGAGCGAGCGCTGGAACGCGTGGTCGGTGCGCTCGATGCGCGCGATGAACTGCGCGATGTCGTCGTCCTGGGCGATGCGCGAGGGGGCGATCTGCTCGCCCTCGCCATAGAATCGGCTAATGAAACGTACCCGGGACAATAGCTCCTTCGCCGGGTAGCTGACAAAGTAGAAGATCCCGTCCTTCTGGCGTATCTGCGTCGCGAGCACGGTTGCTGCCTCCGGGCGGGTCGCCCCAACTATCAAGTCCCGGCGAATGATACCGAAGGCTGCCGGGCCCCGCAGGGCGGGATTTCAATCCCACCCCGGGCAGACCGGCAGCATCAGGGCCTGTAGCACCTTAGCCGTGCGCCGGTTTTGCACGAAAGCGGCCACCCCGCAGTGCCCCAAGACCGCCTTCGGCAGCAGGGGCAGGGCCCGTTGTTGCCTGATCCTGCCGGCCGTGAACGGGATCGGCCCGCCTCCAGGCGCAGGGCGATATGCGCCACCGGCGGCCGGGCATTGATCCTGGCCCCCTCCTTTTCAAAGGCCCCGGCGGCATACCAGCGGCGGAAGTCTTGCCCCTGGAGCATGACCTGGGGGGGTGTAGACGACGCGCGCACGGATGACCTGCGCGAGTTTTCGCTGGCGGTCGGCAAAGCGCTGCTGGGCGTACGGATCCTTCCAGCCGATGTAGTCCCAGTAGTTCACGTGCAAGGAGAGGGGCACCACGCGCCCCGGCGCAGCCGTATGGGCCCCGGACTGCGCGCTGCATTGCAGCGCTTGCGCCTGGGAAGCCAGCGCCGCGAGGAGCACGGTCAGGGCAAGCCGCATGCGGTTCAGTCGAAACGGCGGGGCCGGCGCTTACCGCTGCAACGCGATAATGCGGGGTGTCCTTGAAACTCTCCATCCTCGACCAGTCGCCGGTGATCTCCGGGCATACCCCGGCGCAGGCGATCGCCGCCACGCTGGAGCTCGCCCGTCAGGCCGAGCGGCTCGGCTACCACCGCTATTGGCTCGCCGAGCACCATGCCATCGCAGCGCTTGCCGATCCCTGCCCGGAGGTGCTCCTCGCCCGCCTTGGGGCGGAGACCCGGCGAATGCGCATCGGCACCGGAGGGGTCCTCCTGCCCTATTACAGTGCGTTCAAGGTGGCCGAAGTGTTTCGCATGCTGGAATCCCTTTACCCCGGTCGCGTCGACCTGGGCATCGGCCGCGCTCCAGGGGGCGATGCCCGCACCGCGCATGCCGTCGGCGGCGGCCAGCTGCCGACGGCGGAGGACTTCCCGCAGCGGGTCTGGGAGCTTGTCGCCCATCTCGACAACGCCCTGCCCGACGACCATCCGCACAAGCGCGTGCGGCTGCAGCCGGGCGGCGATACGGCGCCCGAGGTCTGGCTCCTGGGGTCATCGGATTTCAGCGGCGCGCTCGCCGCGCAGCTCGGCCTGCGCTTCGCCTTCGCCCACTTCATCAACCCGCGCGGCGGCGATGTCGTGACGCGCGCCTACCGCGAGCGCTTCCAGCCATCGTCGCGGGAAGCATCGCCCGCCGCCATCGTCTGCGTGTTCGTGATCTGCGCCGCCGACGACGCCGAAGCCGGGCGGCTCGCCGCCTCGATCGACCTGCGCCGCCTGCACATGGCGCTCGGGCGCGATACGCCGGTGCCGACGCTCGCCGAGGCCGAGCGGCACGAGTATTCGGAGGAGGAGCGACGCTACGTGCTCGCGCAGCGCGAGCGCGCGGTGATCGGCGGACCCGAGAAATGCCGGCGCGAGCTCACGGCGCTCGCCGAACGCTACGCCGCCGACGAGGTGATGGCACTCACCATCACCGGGGATTACGCGTCGCGGCTGCGCTCCTATGAGCTGCTGGCCGAGGTGTTCAGGCTCTAGAACAGCGCGGCAACATCCTCGTGCCCGCGCTCGCGCGCGAGATCCCGCGGCGTCTTGCCCTGCAGATTCCTCAGGCCCGGATGGCTCGTGTGCGGCAGAAGCAGCCGCACGGTGCCAGCGTGCCCGCCGGCCGCCGCGCCGTGCAGCGCGAGATTGCCGTCGAGGTTGAACGCGTCCGCATCCGCACCGCGCTCGAGCAGCAGGCGCACCACCGCCTCGTGGCCGCTGTAGGCCGCCCAGTGCAGCGCCGACTCGCCGTGATCGTTGAGCGCCCGGGGGTCCGCGCCCGCATCGAGCAATAGCAGCGCGACCGCCGCATCGGGGTTCAACGTCGCATGGTGCAACGCGGTTTCACCGGTCGCCGTGCGCGCGCGCACCCGCGCGCCGGCGTCGAGGAGCAATCGCGTCACCGCGGCCATGCCCTGCTCGGCCGCCAGGTGCAGCGGCGTCTCGCGGGCCGCGTTGCGCGCCTCGAGGTCCACCTTGCCGCCCAGCACGAGCACGGCGGCGACCGGCTCCTTGCCCTGCGCGATCGCCTCGTGCAAGGGCGAGGCGTGCGGCTGTGCCTGGGCGAGGAGCAGCGCCGCGAGCAGCGCCCTCATCGCAGTGCGCCCGCCAGCACCTCCGCGAAGTGCTGCGCCGTACGATCCGACAGACCCTCGATCTGCTCGCGGCAGGAAAAGCCGTCGGCCACCACCAGCGTGTCGGGCGGCGCGGCGCGCAGCCGCGGCAGCAGCGCGATCTCCGCGATACGGCGCGAGGCCGCTTCGTGCGCCGCCTTCAGGCCGAAGGAGCCCGCCATGCCGCAGCAACCCAGATCCGGCGCTTCGACCTCGAGGCCGGCGGCGCGCAGGAGCCGCACCTCCGCGGCGCTCCCCCAGAGCGCCTTCTGGTGGCAGTGCGGCTGCAGCAGCGCGCGGCCAAAGCTGCGCGGCGGCGCATAGCCGCGCGCGTCGAGGAACTCGGCGAGCGAATGCACCCGCGCTGCGAGCGCCTGCGCACGATCGTCGTCCGCAAAGAGCTGCTTGAGCTCGTCGCGGAACACCGAGAGGCACGCGGGCTCGAGCACGACGACCGGCACGTCCGGCTCAAGTGCTTCGAGGACACGACCGAGCGCCGCCTTCGCCTGGTCGAGCATCCCCGCGTCGTAGTACGGGCGCCCGCAGCACAGGTGCGCTTTCGGCAGCTCGACGCTGCACCCGGCATGCGCCAGCACGCGCGCCGCGGCCAATCCTGTTGCCGGCCGGAAGTAGCCGTTGAACGTGTCGTCGAACAGGATCACGCGCTCGCCGGCGCCCTGCGGCACGAACCGCGCCCGCAGGCTCTGCGCGGCAAGGCGCGGCATGCGGCGCGTGGTGCTCAGCCCGGCCACCGGCCGGCCCAGGGCGCCCAGCACGTTGGCCAGGCCCGGCGCCTTGGAAGCGAGCGGCGCCCACTCGCCGATGCGCGCGAGCGCCTGCACCGCGGGCGGTCGGATCTTCTTCTCGTAGTAATGCGACAGGAACTCCGCCTTGTAGGCCGCCATGTCGGTGTGCGTCGGGCAGTCGCTGCGGCAGCCCTTGCAGGCGAGGCACCAGTCGAGCGCCTCCTTCACTTCTTCGCTCTGCCAGCCCCCGGTGATCACCTCGCCCTGCAGCATCTCCCAGAGCAGGCGCGCGCGCCCGCGCGTGGAGTAGCGCTCTTCGCCCGTGCCGCGGTAGCTCGGGCACATGGTGCCGCCCGATTTCGATCGGCACTTGCCCATGCCGACGCAGTGCTCGGCGGCGCGCGCGAAGCCGTCGCCCACGTCGCTCCTGAAGGCAAAGCGCGTTTGCAGCGTCACCGGCTTGTAGGCCGGCCCCAGGCGCAGGTTCTCGTCCACGCGCAGCACGTCGCCCGCGGCGTTGACGAGCTTTCCGGGGTTCATGCGGTTCAAGGGATCCCAGAGGCGCTTGAACTCGCGAAACGCCTGCATCAGCTCGGGGCCGTACATCGCCGGCAGGAACTCCGCGCGCGCCTGGCCGTCGCCGTGCTCGCCCGACAGCGACCCGCCGTACTTCACCACCAGCTCGGCGGCGGCCTGCAGGAAGCCGCGCCAGCGCGCGAGGCCCGCGGGCGTTCTCAAATCGAAGGTGATGCGCGCGTGGATGCAGCCGTCGCCGAAGTGCCCGTAGAGCGAGGTGCGGTAGCCGTGGCGATCCACCAGCGCCTGGAACTCGCGCAGGTAGTCCCCGAGGCGCAAGGGATCCACCGCGGCGTCCTCCCAACCGACCACGGGATCGGGCCCGGGCGTGCCCTTCAGGTTGAGCGCGGTGGCCGAGGCGCCGGTCTCCCGGATCGCCCACAGCCTCGCGATCTGCGCCGGGTCGGTGACCAGCGTGCCGCGCAGGCTGCTCGCCTTGTCGATCGCCTGCTCCAGCGTGTCGCCGCCGAACTCGATCATCAGCCAGGCGCGCCCCTCGGGCAGCAGCCCGATATCCTCGAGCTTGAGCTTTCGCTCGCGCAGCCCGCCGATGATCGGCTCGTCGAGGCCCTCGCAGGCGATGGGCCCCGCGGCCAGGATCTGCGGCACCGCATCGCCGGCGGCAAAGACATCTGTATAGCCCTGCACCAGGAGCAGGCGGTGGCGCGGGTTCTCCACCAGCGTCGCCCTCGCCTGCAGCGTCAGCGCGCAGGTGCCCTCCGAGCCCACCAGCGCGCGCGCCACGTTGAAGCCGTTTTCGGGCAGCAGCTGGTCGAGGTTGTAGCCCGAAACGCGGCGCTTGATCGTCGGAAAGCCGGCGCGGATCCGCTCCGCGTAGCGGTCCGCGAGCAGCTTCAGGCCGCGATAGATCTCGGCCTGGCGGTCGTTCTTCGAAAGGATGCGGTCGAACGCGGCCTCGTCCGTCGGCCCGCACCAGAAGCGCGCGCCGTCGTAGGTCGCCACCTCCAGCGCCTCGATGTTCTCCACGGTCTTGCCGGCCATCACCGAGTGCGCGCCGCAGGAATTGTTGCCGATCATGCCGCCGAGCGTGCAGCGGCTGTGCGTCGCCGGGTCGGGCCCGAAGACCAGGCCGTGGCCGGCCGCCGCCGCGCTCAGGCTGTCGCACACGACGCCGGGCTCGACCCGCGCGCTCTTCGTCGCGGCGTCGATCGACAGCACCCGGTCCATGTACTTCGAGCAGTCGATCACCACCGCCACGTTCACGCTCTGGCCGCACATCGAGGTGCCGCCGCCGCGCGCGAGCACCGGCGCGCCGTGCGCGCGGCATACGGCGAGCGCGGCCATCACGTCCTCGGCCGAGCGCGGCAGAATCACGCCGATCGGCACCTGGCGGTAGTTGGACGCTTCGGAGGCGTAGGCGGCGCGCGCGCCGGCGTCGAAGCGCACCTCGCCCGCGACGGCGGCCGCGAGCGCGGCCTGCAATTCCTTCATGCCGCGAGTGTAGCCGGGTCGAGCGACTGGATCACGGGCGGGATCGGGCAATCGAGCGTCGCCGCGACTGCGCGCACCAGCTCCATTTCTGCCAGGCGAAACGGGCCGTCGGCGGCCGCGGTCTCGACGCAGGCCTTCAGGAGACGCGGCTTCTGGAACGGCGCCAGGTGGCGCAGGCGCTCGAGCGCCTGCTGCATGCGCGCCGCGGTGAGCTCGCCCAGCGTCAGCAGCGCCGGCAGGGCGAACCCCAGGATCGCCTGGCCCTTGGCGTGCGAGACCTCCGTGCTTCCCCTGGAAACATGCGCGATGAGCGAGATCACCGCGTTGGCGTCGGCGGCCACGTCTTCCACTTTCTTGTACCGCGTAAGGATCGGCTTGCCTGCGCCTTCCCGCAGGCGCTGGCGCAGCAGCGTCGCCTGCACGAATTCGCCCAGCGTCGTCTTTTGGTCGGCCTCGACCAGCGCCTGCACCATGGCGAGAAAGGCATCGCGCCGCTTCTGCGCCCATTGCTTGAGCGCCGGCAGCGCGAGCTCGAGAAGCAGCAGGAACTGCCGCCGGCCGACACCCTGCAGCTCGAAGCGCGCCGCTGCGACCTGTTCGGCCTCGGCGCCGAGGAGCTGCAGCTGGCGTTCGCGCACCGGACCCTCGCGCTCGAGCAGCAGGGCGCACATTACCTGCGCGGCACCCTCGGGTGTCTGCAGGCGGCGCTTCACGGTGGGCGGCAGGCGCTCGAGCAGGCGCCGGGCATGGTCGACGTGCTCGTGCCTGGGCGCTTCGACGAGCGCCGCGGCCGCGCCGATGCCGCCCAGCACTTTGACGACGCTGCCGCCGCCGTCGAGCACGGCGACGCGGCGGTCGCCACCGTGGTGTCCGGGACGCGTGCGCCGATAATCATCGCGCTGGAACCGCGGATGCACCCGCCGGATGCGCTCCTCGATCGGCGGGTGCGTCGGGAAGCCCCACCAATGCGCAACAGCAGGCAGGAAGAACATGTGCGACAGCTCATCGACGTACAGTCCACGCAACGTAGTTCCCGCGCGCAGCAGCGAGACCGCGTCCAGGGCGCCGGCGATGCCGTCGGGGTTGCGCGTGAACTGCACGCTTGCCGCATCGGCCAGCAACTCGCGCCGGCGCGAGATCGCCGCCTTGATCGCTTCGGCGGCAAAGGAGCCCGGAAACGCGATGAACGCGATCAGCGTGCCGATCATGGCGCTGAATACCTCGCCGCCCACGTTCTCCCGGCTCTTGCCGCGCGCCGTGTCTGCCGCGCCATACACGAGCGCCTCCCCCACCTCGCCGAAAACCGTGAGGCCCCCGAGAAGCCCCGCCAGGCGGATGTTCAATGCCATGTCGCCGTTCAGGATGTGGCTGAATTCGTGGCCCATGACGCCTTGCAGCTCGTCGCGCGTCAGCTTCTGCACCAGTCCGCGGGTGACGATGATCACGGCCTCGTTTGGCGTATGACCCGCGACCAGCGCATTCACCGCGTCGTCGTAGCCAAGCAGGTACACCGGCGGCACCGCAATGCCCGAAGCGATCGCCATCTCCTCGACGACGTTGAGCAGGCGGGTTTCGGTGGCGCTGGCCCGCCCCCGCTCGAGATAGCGTGCGCTCAGCATCTGCGCCACCGCGATTCCCCCCTCGCTCAGCTTCCAGATGCGCCAGGCAGACACGCCTGCCACGACGAAGCCCACGATCGCGGTCACCCACAGGTGGAACGCCGGCGGGATGTTCACGAGCGCGTGCCAGTACGTGCGCGCGAGCCCCTGCCAGACGACGACCTCATCCCCGGCGAGCGGCAGCAGGCCGAAGATCGCGATTACCGCATAGCCGAGCGCCCCGGCCAGGTTGAAGCACAAGACGACGAAGGCTGCCGCAACGAGGTACCACAACACCAGCCAGCGCGACGCGCGCCTCGCCTCGTCCTGCTGCGCGAAGAAATCCATGCCCGCTAGTCGAGCAGCGGCGGCAGCGGGCAGTCGAGCACCGCGCCGGTGACGCGCAGGAGCTCCGCCTCGCCGAGCTGAATGGTGCCGTCCGCGGTCGCGGCGGCGAACATGGCCTGTATCAGCAGCGCCTTGGCGAGCGGCGCGAGCTCGCGCAGCCGGTCCAGCGCATCGCCGGCCGCCTCAGGGGTAATGCGCTCCCGCGGCAGCAGCTGCGACTCGCGCAAGCCGAGCTGCGCCGTGCCCGCGGCAAACGCGGCCGCCGGGTCGGCGTGGCCGGCGTGGGCGACGAGCGAGAGCAGGGTGGTCGACTCCTCGCGCAGCGCCTCGATGCGCTTGCTGCCCGCCACCGGCGCGCCCGGCAGGAGCTGGTGCCAGAGCAGCGTCAGCAGCACGAACTCGTGCAGCGACACGCGCTGGTCGGCGCGGATCACGCCTTCCACCGCGGCGAGGAACTCCCTTCGCTCGGTCTCGCCCAGCTGCTTCAGCGCGGGCAGCGCCAGGTCGACGAGCGGCAGGTGCAGCGCAACGTCGGAACGCGTGCCGTCGACGCGCGGGCGCAGCAGATCGAGCACCGCCGCCTTCGCCCTCTGCGGGTGGTGCAGCGCCTCGCGCTGCGCGTCGGAGAGCGAGTCGAGCAGGCGCTGCGCCCGGGTCACCTTTTCCGCATCGAGCGTGCCCACCAGCGCCGAGCTCGCCTGCGGGGTGCGGCCCCAGGCCTGCGAGGCGAGTACCGCAGTGGCCAGCACGCCTTCGGCCGCTTTGCGCCGGCGCTCGCGGTCCTCGTCGGGCGGCGGCGCCGGCGGCGCGCGCCGCGAGCGGTACCGCAACGGCTCGAACCCGGGGTGCGCGCGCCGGATGCGCTCCTCCAGCGGCGGGTGCGTGGCGAAGACCCCGGAGAGCCACAGCTTCACGCTCTCGCCGAAGTACATGTGCGAGAGCTCCTCGGCGCTGCGGCTCTCGATCAGCGTGCCGCGCGCGGACGTGCGGATCTGGTCCAGCGCGCCGGCGATGCCGTCGGGGTTTCTCGTGTACTGCACGCTGGACGCGTCGGCCAGGAACTCGCGCTGGCGCGCGATGGAAGCCTTGATCAGCCGCGCGAAGAACAGGCCCGTGTAGCCGATGATGAACAGCGCGAGGCCCGCCGCGAACATCGCCGCCGCACCCTGCCGGCGCCCGCCGCCGCGGCCCGTGGCGTGCATGGCGAAGCGGCCGATCGAGCCGATGAACACGATGCCGGCGAGCACGCCGATCATGCGGATGTTGAGCCGCATGTCGCCATGCAGGATGTGGCTGAACTCGTGCCCGATGACGCCCTGCAGCTCGTCGCGGTTGAGCGTCTCCAGCGTCCCGCGCGTCACCGCCACGACCGCGTTCGATACTTCGGTGCCGGCGGCGAAGGCGTTGATGCCGGACTCGCCCGCCATCACGTAGACCTTCGGCACGCGCACGCCGGCGGCGATCGCCATTTCCTCCACGACGTTGATCAGGCGCCGCTCGAGCGGGTCCGTCGTCTCGG
This sequence comes from Burkholderiales bacterium, assembly GCA_035459025.1. Taxonomy (GTDB): domain Bacteria; phylum Pseudomonadota; class Gammaproteobacteria; order Burkholderiales; family SG8-39; genus JAABQT01. The sequence continues at coordinate 126,720 of DATHYT010000029.1, forward strand.
GCGACACCGGCCGCGCGCCGGCCATCTTCGCCACCGCCTCGCCGCCGCCGCCGAGACGCAGGCTTTGCACCAGCGTGACGAGCAGGATGACGGCCAGCGTGCCGAGTGCGCCGCCCCAGAGAAGCGCCGGCGGCACCGCGGCGAGCGACACGGGGCCGGGCTGCTCGGCGGCGCGCGCGTAAAGGTAGGCGCCGGCGAGCACCGCGGTGACCGCGGCCACCACCGCGATCACCGCCAGCGCATAGAGCAGCACCAGGACGCGCGTATTGCGGCGCGCGAGCTCCTGGTGCTGGAAGAAATCCAAGGGACTCTAGAACTTCACCTTGGGCGCCTGCCGCTCCTCCTTGGACTCGGTGGCTTCGAGCAGCATCGCTTCCTTGAACGCGAACAGGCCGGCGACGATGTTGTCGGGGAACGACTCGCGCTTGGTGTTGTAGGTCATCACGGCGTCGTTGTAGCCCTGGCGCGCGAAGGCCACCTTGTTCTCGGTGCTGGTGAGCTCCTCCTGCACCTGCAGGACGTTCTGGTTGGCCTTCAGGTCGGGATAGGCCTCGAATACCGCGAGCAGCCGCCCGAGCGCGCCGCCCAGGACGCCTTCGGCCTGGGCAAGGCCGCTCATCGCCGCCGGGTCGCCGGGGGCCGCGGCTGCGCGCTGCGCCGCGCTCACCGCCGCGCCGCGCGCCGCGATCACCGCTTCCAGCGTCTGGCGCTCGTGCTGCAGGTAGCCCTTCGCCGCCTCGACCAGGTTGGGAATCAGGTCGTAGCGGCGCTTCAACTGCACGTCGATCTGCGCGAACGCGTTCTTGAAGCGGTTGCGCAGGGTCACCAGCCCGTTGTAGATCGCGATCACCCAGACCACGAGCGCGACGACGAGCGCGAGAAAGATCCAGCCACCGATGCTCATTGCGCCTTCCTCCTTCGCGTGAAGCTGCCTCGGCTACTATAGCGCATGCTCGATTTTCTGTGCCGCGTGCTGCGCGCCGAGCGCCACGAGCTGCCGGCGCTCGCCTGGGCCTTCGCGTACTTCTTCGTGCTGCTCGCCGGCTATTACGTGCTGCGCCCGGTGCGCGACGAGATGGGCGTGCAGGCCGGCCTCAAGGCGCTGCCGTGGCTGTTCAGCGCCACCTTTGCCGCGATGCTCGTGCTGGTGCCGCTCTACGGCTGGCTATGCGCGCGCCTGCCGCGCGCGCGGCTGCTGCCCGCGGTGTACGCATTCTTCGCCCTGAACCTGTTCGCGTTCTGGGCCCTGCTGCAGTCCGGCGTGCCCGCGCGCGCGCTCGCCCCGGCGTTCTTCGTCTGGGTGAGCGTATTCAACCTGTTCGTGGTGTCGGTGTTCTGGAGCTTCATGGCGGACCTGTTCGACGCACGGCAAGCCGCGCGACTGTACGGCGCGATCGCCGCGGGCGGCAGCTGCGGCGCCATCGCCGGCCCCGCGATCAGCGCACTCGCCGCGGCGCCGCTCGGCACCGCCAACTTGATGCTGGTCGCGGCCGCTTTCCTCGGCGCGGCGATCGTCTGCGTCGCGCGGCTCGGCCACTGGTCGCGCAGGCATCCCCGCGCGGGCGAGCCGAAGCCGGAGGCGCCGCTCGGCGGCTCGGTGCTCGCCGGCGCGCGCGCCGCGCTCACCTCGCCCTACCTCCTCGCCATCTGCGGCTACCTGCTGTGCTACACGACGCTCTCCACGGCGCTCTACTTCCAGCAGATCGCCATCGTCGGCGCCGAGATCGCCGATGCGGCCGCGCGCACGCGCTTTTTCGCCACGCTCGACCTGGCGGTGAACTCGCTCACGCTCATCCTGCAGCTGCTCGCCTTCGCGCGGCTCGGCGCCCTGCTCGGCGCGGCGTGGATGCTGGCGCTGCTGCCGCTCGTCTCCATCGCCGGCTTCGCCTGGCTCGCCGCCGCGCCCGGGCTTGCGGCGCTCGCGGTGTTCAGCGTCGCGCGCCGCGCGTGCAACTTCGCGCTGTCCCGGCCGGTGCGCGAGGCGCTCTACACCGTGGCGACGCGCGAGGAGCGCTACAAGGCCAAAGCGTTCATCGACACCGTGGTGTATCGCGGCGGCGACGCGCTCGCCGCGTGGCTGCTCGGCGCGCTGCGCGCCGCGGGCCTGGGCTTCGCCGCGGTGTCGCTCGCGATGCTGCCGGTCGGCGCCGCCTGGCTCGGCCTCGCCTTTTTCCTCGGCGCTAGAATGAAGGCATGGACGCCCGCCGGCGCGCACTCCTCGGCGCCTTCGCCGGCCTCGCGGTGACGCGGGCAGCGCGAGGGGCAGAGCGCATGCACACACGACCCATCCCCGCAAGCGGCGAAGCGCTGCCCGTCATCGGTCTGGGCACCTGGCAGACCTTCGACGTCGGCGGCAATGCCGCGGCGCAGGCGCCGCTCAAGGAAGTGCTGCAGGCGCTGTTCGAGGCGGGCGGGCGCGTGGTCGACTCCTCGCCCATGTACGGCTCGAGCGAGTCGGTGGTCGGCGAGCTCTGCGCCCAGCTCGGCATCTGCGAGCCGCTGTTTCTCGCCACCAAGGTCTGGACGCAGGGGCGCGAGGAGGGCACGCGGCAGATGCAGCGCTCGATCGAGCGCATGCGCGCCGCGCCGCTGGACCTGATGCAGGTGCACAACCTCGTCGACGTCGAGACGCACACGAAGACGCTGCTCGAATGGAAATCGCAGAAGCGCGTGCGCTACATCGGCATCACGCACTATGCGACCTCGGGCCATGCCGCGACCGAGCGCTGGCTGAAGACGAAGCAGTACGACTTCGTGCAGATCAACTACTCGCTCGACGAGCCGGAGTCGGAGACGCGGATATTGCCGCTGGCGCGCGAGCTCGGCGTCGCCGTGATGATCAACCGGCCGTTCGCGACGGGCAGCATGTTCCGGCGCACGCGGGGGAAACCCCTGCCGCCGTGGGCGGCGGAGCTCGGCATCGCGAGCTGGGCGCAGTACTTCCTCAAGTGGATCGTGGCGCATCCGGCCGTGACCTGCGCCATTCCCGCGACCTCCAAGCCCGCGCACATGCGCGACAACGCGGGCGCGGGGATGGGCGCGATGCCGGACGCGGCAGGCCGGCGCCGCATGCAGGAGTACTACCGCGCCCTTTAGTCGTATCCCGGCGGGGCCGTGAAGGCGAAGTATTCCTTCTCGATCAGCCGCGCCACCCCGATCGTCAGATAGTCGCCGTACTGCGGGCCGACGATCTGCACGCCGACCGGGAGCTTGCCGCCGGCGAGCTCGATCGGCGCCACCGTCGAGGGCAGCAGGCACATCCCCGAGTACCCGGCCCAGAACATCTGCGTGGTCGAGGGCTGCGGCTTGCCATTCACGTCGATCATGCGCTCCCAGCGCTCGCCGCGCTGGTTCTGCGGGAACGCGGGCGTCGCCGCCGGCGGGCAGAGCAGCACGTCCCAGGACCTGAAGAACTCGGCCCACAGCAGCCGCATCTGGTGGCGGCGGTTCGACCAGGCGAGCCACTCCTTGTGCCGCATGACGTTGGCGCGCGCGGATTGCGCTTCGTAGCTCATGTCGGTGGCCGGGCGTTCCTTCGACAGCCGCTCCCACAGCTCGACGTGATGCGGGGCCTGGCGGTTCGAGGTCGCGGCGCGCAGCAGCGCGATGAACACCTTGTGCGCCTCGTCCGGGTTGAAGTCGGGCCGCGCCTTGTCGGACACCCGGGCGCCCTTCTTTGCCAGCGCGCTCGCCAGGCGCTCGATCGCGCCCGAGACCGCCGCATCCACCTCCGCCGTCGAATGCGACGGCATCACCGCCACGCGCAGCTTGCGTAGCGACGCGAGCTTCGGCTTCGGCAGCGAGACCTTCCAACCGGTGCCGTCGATCTCGTCTGCACCGGCAATGAGGTCCATGCACAGGCGCAGGTCATCGGCGCCGCGCGCCATCGGCCCGATGGCGACGATGTCGCCCGGTTGCAGCGCGCCCGGGTACGAGTGTCCTTTCGTCGAGCACACGCCCCAGGTCGGCTTGTGTCCGTACACGCCGCAGTAATGCGCCGGATTGCGGATCGAGGCGGCGATGTCGCTGCCCAGCTCCAGCCCTGCGAGTCCGGCCGCGAGCACGGCCGCCGAGCCGCCGCTAGAGCCGCCGGGGGTGCGCAGCAGGTCCCAGGGGTTGTTGGTGGTGCCGTAGAGGGGATTGAAGGTCTGCCAGTCGGCGGTGTAGGCCGGCACGTTGGTCTTGCCGAAAACGATGGCGCCGGCGGACTTGAGCCGCTGCACGGCGAGCGCATCGCGCTTTGCGATGTTGCCCTTCAGCTCCGTAAGGCCGCGCGTCGTGGGCCAGCCGGCGACGTCGAAGGACTCCTTCACCGTCATCGGCACCCCGTGCAGCGGGCCCTTTCTTCCCTTCGCGCGGTCGGCGGCGCGCGCGGCTTTGCGGCCCGCCTCGAGATCCATCACGCAGATTGCGTTCAGCGCGCGGTTGTGCTGGCGCACGCGCGCGGCGTAGAGGTCGAACAGCTCCACCGCGCCCAACTTCTTCGCGCGCAGCGCCTGCGCGAGCCGGGTGGCGGACCACAAGGCCGTGTTCATGTTTCCCCCGCAAGATGCCGGCCGGCGAGCCAGCCGAAAGTCATGGCGGGCCCGAGCGTGATGCCGGGCCCGGGATAGTTGCCGCCCATGATCGAGAGCGCGTCGTTGCCGGCCGCATACAGGCCGGCGATCGGGCGCTTGTGCTCGTCCAGGACCTGCGCGTGGCCGTTGGTGAGGATGCCGGCGTAGGTGCCGAGGTCGCCGATCTCGACGCGCACCGCGTAGAACGGCGGCTGCGCGAGCGGCGCCACGCAAGGGTTCGGCTTGATGTCCGGATCGCCGTAGAACCGGTTGTAGGCATTCTCGCCTTTGCGAAAAATGGGGTCGGTCCCCATTTTCGCGTGCCGGTTGAATTCTTCCACGGTCGTCTCGAGCGCCGCGTCGATCTCGGCGACGCGCGCGAGCGCACCGAGGGTGTCGCCGCGCAGCAGGTAGCCCGAGTCCAGGTGCGGGCCGAGCGGCAGCGGACGCGGCTTCACGTATCCCAGGCCGTAGGCGCGGATCGCGCGATGGTCGGCGACCAGCCACGCATGGGTTTCGCCCGTCCTCAGCAGCGCCTGCACGAAGTCGTGGTACGAGTTGCCTTCGTTCACGAAGCGCACGCCCTTCGCCGTCACCGCGATCACGCCGGGCTTGGCGCGGTCGATGAAATGCGGGAACAGGCCCCAGGCGCCGCCGCCGCGCGGCACGCGCGACACCGGCACCCAGGCCGCGGCGTTGGGCAGCGACTCGTCGAGCCGCGCGCCCGCGACCTGGGCGAGGCGCAGCCCGTCTCCGGTGTTGCCGGGCGGTGCGGGCGAGTGGTGCTCGGCGTGCGGAAACAGGCGCGCGCGGCGCGCCGCGTCCTGCGGGAATCCACCGCAGGCGAGCACCACGCCCTTTTGCGCGCGCACCCGCACCGGCTCGCCGTCGCGTTCGACCACCGCGCCGGTGACGGCGCTCCCCTCGCGCGTCAGCTCTCTCACCGGCGCGCCACTCCACAGCTCGACACCCGCATCGAGTGCCGACTTCAGCAGCCGGCCGGCGAGCGCGTTGCCGTTCGTGAGGCGCACCCCGCGGCCGTGAAACAGCGTGGCCGCGCCGTGCCCGAGGAGGCGCCGCGCGACGAACAGCGCCGACTCGAGCGACTTCGACCAGCGCATGAAGTGCACCAGCTCCGCGCCCGAGCCGATCATGATGCCGAACACCGTGAGCTCGGGGAGCGGCGGCCGCAGCCATCTGAGCTTCTTGCCCAGATCGCGCCCGTCGAAGGCGCGCGCCACGATCGAGCGCCCGCCCGGCCGCCCGCCCGGCGCGTCGGGGTGGTAGTCGGGGAAGGTCGCCGAGGCGTCGAACTGCACCGCGGTCTCGCGCGAAAAGAACTCCACCATGCGCGGCGCAGCGCGCAGGAACGCATCCACGCGCTCGGCGTCGTACTTCTCGCCGGCCTCGTGCAGGAGATAGGTGGCCGCGTCCTGCATCGAGTCGGCGACGCCGATCTCCTTCTGCATCGGGTGATTCGGGATCCACAGCCACCCGCCCGAGAGCGCGGTGGTGCCGCCGAACACGGCCTCCTTCTCGGCGACGAGCACCTTGAGCCCGGCTTTGCGCGCGGTGACCGCGGCGGCGAGCCCGCCCGCGCCCGAGCCCGCGACCAGCACGTCGCAGTCGAATTGCATGGCGCATCTTAACCGGGACGCCACGCGTGGACTGGATACCGCCCGAGGCCTCGCACACGACCTGGGGAAGGCGCAGGCTGCCAGCGGCTACGTGCTGCAGCTCTGGGTGTAGCGACGCTCAGACCAGCCGGCTGCGCCGGGCCAGCGCGTCACGGGAGAAGCCCGCGACGCGCTTGTAGGTCTCCATGATCTCGGCGAGCTCCTGGCGCGGGACGACGTCCTCGATGCGCTCGAACGGCTTGTCGCCGGTGCGCAGGTGCACTTCGCGCAGGATCGCATCCGGCGGATCCTTCCGGTTCATCAGCACGACCTTGTACGCCGCCTCCAGGCGCGCCGCCTCGTAGGCTTTGAGCGCGCCGGTGACGTCGGGCTCGCGCTTGAGGCAGCCGGTGAGCACGCGCGCATCGAGGATCGCCTGGCCCGCGCCGTTCGAGCCGCGCGGGTACATCGGGTGCGCCGCGTCGCCAAGCAGCGTGATCCGTCCTTGCGACCAGAAGGGCAGCGGATCGCGGTCGACCATCGGGTACTCGAGCACCGTATCGCTCTCGCGCAGGAGCCGCGCGACGTCCAGCCAGTCGAAACGCCAGCCCTCGAAAATCGGATAGAAATCCTCCAGCCGCCCGTTCAGGTTCCAGTCCTGGCGCACGTGGCGCGGCGACTGGATCTCGGCCACCCAGTTGATGAGCTGCCGGCCCTGGGCGTCGACGCGATCCCGGATCGGGTAGATCACCATCTTGCCGACGGCCAGCCAGCCGGCGACCGCCATGGTGGCGCCGCCGAGGAACGGCGTCATGCGCGTCACGCCGCGCCACATGTTGATGCCCTGGAACGCGGGTGGCCCCTCGTCCGGGTGCAGGTGCCTGCGCACCGCCGAGTGGATGCCGTCGCAGCCGATCGCCGCCGCGCCGCGCGCGCTCGAGCCGTCCTCGAAGCGCACCGTTACCCCGGAGGCGTCCTGCTCGAGGCCGGCGCACTTGCTGCCGAGCTGCACGCACCCGGCGCCGAGCCGCTCGCGCACCGCCTCGAGCAGCTCCCGGTGCAGGTCGCCGCGGTGCACCGAGTACTGCGGCCACTCGTACCCGGCGTAACGCCCCCGCGGCTCATCGAAGATCAGCTGGCCGAAACGGTTGTAGAAATGTATCGCGCGCGTCTCGATCGCCACCTTGGCGATGCGCTCGTGCACGCCGAGCTCCGTCAGCTCGCGCATGCCGTGCGGCAGCAGGTTGATGCCCACGCCGAGCGGCTTCACCTCCGGGGCGGCCTCGAACACGCGACACGCGATGCCCGCCTCGTGCAGCGACAGCGCGAGCGTCAGCCCGCCGATGCCGCCGCCGATGACGAGGATTTCCACGCGACGATTCTATCGCCGGCGCCGCAACGCGATCTCGCGGCCGATCAGCCCGAGCCCGGCGAGCATCCCGGCCACGTCGGTGTAGATCGCGCCGGGGAACGCGCCCGCCGGGATGAGCGCCATCAGCCCCGAAACCGCGAAGGCGACGCGCCAGGGCGCGGCGAGCGGGCGCAGGAAGTAGCCGGTGACCGCGATCGACGCGAGCCACACGCCGGCCATCGCAGTCGCCGCCGCGAGCGCCACTGCCCAGGGCGCCCCCTGCAGCAGGAGCTGCGGCGAGAGCACGAACAGGAACGGCACCACGAATGCCGTCCAGCCGAACGCGACCGCCGACCAGCCGGTGCGCATCGGGTCCGCGCCCGCGATGCCCGCGGCGGCAAAGGACGCGATCGCCACCGGCGGCGTGATCATCGACATCATGCCGAAGTACATCACGTACAGGTGCGCCGCGATCGGCGAGATGCCGACTTTGACGAGCGCCGGCGCGACGAGCGCGGCGAGCAGCACGTACACGCCGACCGTCGGCAGGCCCATGCCGAGCACGATGCACACGAGCGCCGTCAGGACGAGCAGCAGCGCGAGGCTCCCCTCGCCGATCTGCACCAGCGCCTGTGTCAGGTTGAAGCCCAGGCCGCTGATGCCGAGCACGCCGATCACGATGCCCGCGGCCACGCACACCAGCACGATGTCGAGCACCGCGTATCCCGCCGCCGGCACCGCGCGCAGGAACTCGCGCCAGCGCGGCCGCTCGCCGCGATAGCCCAGGGCGAGCGCGAGCGGCATGAGCAGCACTCCGCCGGCGAGCGCGGAGAGCTGCGGCGTCTGGTTGAAGCCGAACAGGGCGACGAGCAGCACGGCGAACGGCAGCAGGAAGTACAGGCCCGGCAGCACCGCGCGCGCGGGCGGCAGCGCGGCGCGCTCGAGCGGCGCGATGCCGAGCCGCGCGGCGTCGAGGTCAGCCTGAACGAACAGCGCCACGTAGTACAGGATCGCGGGCAGCAGCGCCGCGAGCACCACCTCGGCGTAGGAGATCTGCAGGAACTCGGCCATCAGGAATGCCGACGCGCCCATGATCGGCGGCATGAGCTGCCCGCCGGTGGAGGCCACCGCCTCGATGGCGCCCGCCTTGTGCGCCGGGTAGCCGCTTTTCTTGATCAGCGGGATGGTGATCACGCCGGTGGCGACGACGTTGGCGACCGCGCTCCCCGACACCGAGCCGAACAGCGCCGAGCCAACCACCGCCATCTTCGCCGGGCCGCCGCGGAAGCGCCCCATGCTGAGCATGGCGATGTCGGTGAAGAAGCGCCCGCCGCGGCTCGCGTTGAGCAGCTCGCCGAACAGCAGGAACGCGATCACGATGGTGCAGGCCACCGCGAGCGGCAGCCCGAGCATGCCGTTCACGTCGAGCGCGAGGTAGGCCGAGAGCTTCTGCCAGTCGGTGGCCCGCGCCGCGAGCGGACCCGGCAGCGCGTCGCCCCACAGCGCGTAGGCGATGAACACGGCGCAGATCACCGGCAGCGTCCAGCCGGTCGAGCGGCGCAGCGCCTCCAGCGCCAGCACGATGGCGACGGCGCCCGCGATCACGCCGCCCCGGGGCCGCAGCAGGATCAGGTCGACGAGCGCCTGGTACTGCCAGGTCAGGTAGGCGACTGCGGCCAAGCCCGCCAGCGCGGCGAGCGCGTCGTACCAGGGCACGGCGCCGCGCGCCGCCTTGCGGCGCGCGGGCAGCGCGAGGAACGCGAGCGGCAGCGCGAGCCCCAGCATCGCGGCGTAGAACTGCGCCGGATAGATGTCCAGGCGCAGCCAAAGCGGCAGGTCGAGCGCCCACGCGATCGAGGCCAGCGTGAGCGCCGTGGCGAGCGCGCCGCGCAGCGCGCCCGCGACAGACTGGTTCACTTCGGCGGCCAGGCCCCTTGCTCGGTGTAGAAGCGCACGGCGCCCGGATGCCACTGGATCGGGCCCAGCGCCGTCGCCATGCGCCCGGGGTCGAACAGGTTCATCGCGCCGAACACCTCGGCCATCACCTTCTTGTGCCCGTGCATGGACTTCACCATGCGGTAGACGACTTCGTCCGGGGTCTTGGTGCTCGCCACCAGCACGCCGTCATAGGCGAGCGCGTGGATCGGCTCGAGCACGCCGACGTTGCGCGGGCTCGGCTTTTCCGCCCGCAGATAGGCGGGGGGAAAGAACTTCTGCACCCTGGCGAGGTTCTCCGGCGTGTTCGCCACGTCGAGCGCGCGGATGCCGCCGACCGAGGCGTTGGCCTCCTCCACCTTGGCCGCGCCCAGCGCAAAGAAGAAGGCGTCGGCCTTGCCCGAGATGAAGGCCTCGGCGCCGCCCACGACGTTTGGCACGTTGACGGGCTGCGTGTCGGCGCGCGTCAGCCCGCCGGTGGCAAGCAGCGCGTCGAGCAGCGGCGGCACGGTCTTCTGGCTGCTG
>DATHYT010000030.1:0-5441 GCA_035459025.1 Burkholderiales bacterium
TCCTTGGTTGCGAGCGCCAACGGCCGCTGGCCCTTGATGGGATCGTTCTATGGCCAGGGTGGACTTCAGGGTAACCCACCCAGGCAGACAAAGGGTAATTATCTTTTCGCGGCCCGCCCGTACAACCGTCAGGCCGCGCAATCATGAGGGAATAAAACCGCCGCCGCCGTGTGCGGCCCGGCGCGCCGGGCCAGCGACGCCCGCGCCTACTTGAAGACGTCGATCACCAGCAGGTTCGGCAGCCAGGTCGCCAGCGCCGGGAAGAAGATCACCAGGATCAGCACGAGGAAATCGCTGAGGAAGAACGGCACCGACCCACGCAGCACCTGCGTGACCGGAATCTTCGACGTGCCGCTCACCGCGAACAGGTTCAGGCCCACGGGCGGCGTCACCACGCTCATCTCCACCGTCAGCGCCAGCATGATGCCCAGATGCACCGGGTCGATCTTCAGCGCATAGGCCACCGGGAACACCACCGGGACCGTGAGCAGCACCATGGCGACGCCGTCCACGAACATGCCGAGCATCATCAGCACGCCCATGAAGGCGAAGATGAAGGTGAGCGGCGTGAGGCCCCAGCCGGTGACCGTCTCGGTGATCCTCTGCGGCCAGTACATGTTGGCGGCGAGAAACTGGAACACGCCCACGCAGCCGACCAGGAACAGCACCACCGCCGTGAGATTCAGGGCGCGGCTCGCCGTCGGCAGCAGATGCTTCAGGAACGCGCGCGTGTCGCTGAGCAGGCCGTACAGCAGCGCGTAGCCGCAGGCGGCGGCGGCCGCCTCGGTCGGGGTGAACAGCCCCCCGTAGAGGCCGCCGAGAATGACGACCGGCATGCCGAGCGCCGGCGCGGCGCGCAGGAACTCGCGCCAGACGCGCCTCGGCTCGAACTTGCCTCGCGGCAGCTTGAGGAACCACGCGATGACCACCACGCTGAGGATGTTGCCGGTGGCGAGCAGCAGGCCCGGCACCACGCCGGCGAAGAACAGCCGCACCACCGAAGTCTCGGTCACGATGCCGTACAGGATCAGGATGATGCTCGGCGGGATCAGCATGGCGATGCCGCCCGCGGTGGCCACCAGCCCGGCCGAGAACCAGTCCGGATAGCCGCGGCTGCGCATCTCCGGAATGGCGATCACGCTCATCGCCGCCGCCATGGCCACGCTCGAGCCCGAGATCGCGCCAAAGAGCACGCAGGCGACCACGGTGGCGACGCCGAACCCCCCCGGCATCCAGCCCACCAGCGCATCGGAGAACTGGAACAGCAGCCGCACCAGCCCCGTGCGCTCCATCAGGAAGCCGGCGAAGATGAACAGCGGGATCGCCATCAGCGAGTACTTCGTGATGAAGCTGAAGAACGCGCGGAAGATGACCGTGGGCTCGAGCAGCGGGTCGATCAGGATGTAGGCCGCGCTCGCCGCGCTGAGCGCGATGCCGATCGGCACGCTGAGCACCAGCAGGACCAGGACGACGAGGCCGACGATATACATCTAGGGCAGGCCTGGGCTCAGTCGGGCATGCGGTCCAGGATCGGCGCCTCCTCCGGCACCTCCCGCCCGCGCAGCTTCTGGATCTCGAAATAGATCTGGAACACCATGGTGATGCCCATGAAGGCGAACCCCACGATCAGCGCCCACAGGAACGGCGCCATGGGAAACGCCAGGCTCTCGGTGCGGCTCGCGTACTTCATCGCGTCTTCCACCTCGGGAATGCCCCACCACACCACGGCGATCATGAAGATGAGCGACAGGACGAGCGCCACCAGCTTGATGATTTCCGCGGCCTGCCGCGCCCTCGGGCCGGCAGCCTGCAGGACCTCCAGCAGCAGCACCACGTTGAGGTGCTCGTTGTGGCGCTGCGAGATGCCGAAGTACAGGAACACCGCGCTCACGATGAAAAACGTCACCGCGTCCTGCTGCCACTCGTACGACACGCCGAACACGTAGCGCCGCACCACCTCGAGCAGCGCGAGCAGCGTGCAGGCGAGCAGGATGAGCGCCGCGGCGTGCGTCAGGAACCGGTCCTGAAACGCACGCCAGACGGCGTAGGCTCTTTCCACCTAGGCGCTTACTTGATGACGATCTTGGAGGCGTGCTTGGAGCAGTCCACCTTCTCGATCCAGGACGATCCGGTCGGATTCTTCTTCGACAGCTCGCGGCCTTCCTGCACGAACAGGTCGACCCACTTGTTCGCCGCCTCGGGCGTCTTGCTCTTCACGTAGCGCGTCGGCTTGTCGCCCATCGCCGTCACCATCGCGTCGACTTCCTGCGCGCTCATCCAGTACACGCCCGGCTTGGAAGGATCCTTGGTGCCGTACTTGTCGTAGGTCATCTTGTCGACGCACCAGTTGAGCTCCTTCTGCACCGTGATGGTCTCCTTGATGAGGCCTTCGAGCGCGGTGCGCTGCGCATCGGAGAGGCGGTCCCACCAGCGCCGGCTGGAGCTGACCATGTAGTAATCGCCGATGAACGCGCCCGCGCCGCCCATCGTGTAGAACGGCGCCTGCTCCTTGACGGCAAGCCACCCGCCGATCGAGGTCATCAGGCCGTCGATGACGCCGGACTCGAGCGCGCTCGGCACCTCGCCGAAGGCCATCACGACCGGGTTCGCCTTCCACGATTCGAGGGAGGCGTTCTCCACCGGGCCCATGCTGCGCACCTTCTTGCCGGTGAAATCGTCGGGCTTGGCGTAGCGGACCTTGCCGCCCACGCCCATGCCGAAGCTCATGTGCCCGGCGCCGAACACCTTGATGCGCTGCTGCGACTCCAGCCGCTTCACCAGCATCTGGTAGGTCTGGGTCTTCTCCAGGCTGTCGACGGCGCCGACCGTGGTCAGGATCCCCGGGCCGACCAACGACATCATCCAGGCGTCGACCGGCGCGGTCTTGCCGATCTGCATCCAGGTCATCTCCAGGTTGCCCTGGCGCATCGCTTCGAACGCCTCGGGCACCGTGTACAGGGCGCCGGCGAAGTACAGGCGCGCCTCGCTGCCGGGAATCACCTGCGGCAGGCGGTCGGCGAAATGCTTCATCGCCAGGCCCGCCGGGTGCGGCGGCGGCGGGAAATCGGAAACGAAGCGCATCACCACCGGCTTCGCCTTGTCCTGCGCGTGCGCGATCTGCGCCGCGCCCAAACCGGCGATCAGGCTCGCCGATGCCATTGCCATCGCGGCGGCCGTCGGCAGCCGGCGCAGCAGTTTCTGTCTCATGGGTACTCTCCTCCAGCTTTCATGATGTGATCGGTTCAGTGTGCGGCGCCACCGTATCTCACCGCCCCCCCAGGGTCAAGGTTCCGGGTCAAGATGGTGCGATGCGGCACGAGGGTCAGCGCGGCGCGTCGCCGGCCAGGGTAACGCGGTGCAAGACGCGCCGGTAGCCATGGTAGTCGTTGACCGGGTTGTGCTGCGCGCAGCGGTTGTCCCAGAAGGCGAGCGACCCGGGCGCCCAGCGGAAGCGGCAGGTGAGCTCGGGGCGCACCTGGTGCGCGAAGAGGTATTCCAGGAGCGGGCGGCTCTCCTCCTCCGTCCAGCCCCTGAAGCGCTCGGTATGCCCGATGTTCACGTACAGCGCCTTGCGGCCGGTTTCCGGGTGCGTGCGCACCACCGGGTGCTCGCCCGCGAGCACCTTGAGCTCCTCGCCGGCCGCGCGCATCCGGTCCTCGCGCGTCTTCGACGCGGCGGCCTTGGTCGAGGTGTTGACGCCGACCAGCCCGTCCAGGGTGCGCTGCAGGCCCTCCGACAGCGTCTCGTACGCGAGGTACTGGTTGGCGAACAGCGTATCGCCGCCGCGCGGCGGCACTTCCAGCGCATAGAGCATGCTGGCCATCGGCGGGCGCTCGAGATACGTGGTGTCCGAATGCCACACGCCGCCGAAGTTCGTGCGCTCGTGCTCGAGCTTGACCACCGGCGTGATCAGCGGGCATTCGGGCAGGCCTTTGAGTTGCGGATACTCCATCGGCTCGCCGAAGGCGCGCGCGAACGCAAGCTGCTGCGCCGGCGTGAGGGTCTGGCCGTGGAAGAAGATCACCAGGTGCTCGAGCCAGGCGGCGCGGATCGCGGCGATCGTCCCGGCATCGAGCGGTTGCCCCAGGTCCAGGCCGCGGATCTCGGCGCCGAGCGCGCCGGCGATGGGGCGGACATCCATGCCGCGGATGTTACAGGCCTACTTCTTGTCTCGCGCGCGCAGCGCTGCCTGGATGTCGGCAACCTTGAGGCTGTTGGTGAAATCCAGATCGGGCTCGTCCGGGCTCGCGCTGGCGCCGATCGACCTGACCAGGCCGCCGAACTCCAGTTCCTCGAGGATCTCGATCACCGCGGCCTCGGACCAGCCGAGACGGGCGCAGACCTTATGCGGGTCGGTGTCCGGCTTGATCAGGCCGAGCACCCGCCGGGAGTCCAGAGGTACCTTGCTGCTCTGGGTTTCGAAGGCCCTGCGGCCGGCCTCGGTCAGGCTGTAGAGGCGCGTCATACGGCCCCCATTGTTCCTCCGTCGCGCGGCACAATGCAAGGGTGCGGCGCCGCCGCAACGCATTCTGACAATTGCAAGGAGCTCGATGCATGATCCAGACACGCCACCTCTTCACCCTCACCGCCGAGGTCCCGAAGATCGTCGACATGGGCGCGACCCCCGCCGGCCAGCGCCGCATCGCCCACGTCGCCGGGGGCGCCTTCAAGGGCGAGCGCCTGAGCGGAACGATCCACCCCGCGCCCGGCGGCGACTGGATCCTGGTGCGCCCGGACGGCGCGACGGTTCTCGACGTGCGCATCACCCTCGAGACCGACGACCGGCAGCTGATCTACATGACCTACCGCGGCGTGCGCCACGGGCCGGCCGAGGTGATGGCGCGCCTGGCCAAGGGCGAGGCGGTCGATCCGGCGTCCTATTACTTCCGCACCACCCCGGTGTTCGAGACGGCCTCGCCGAAGTACGACTGGCTGAACCGCATCGTGTCCGTCGCGACCGGCCGGCGCGAGGCGAGCGGCCCGGTGTACGAGGTCTACGAGGTGCTCTGAGTGGCGGGATCGAGCGTCTGGCGCGCGATGCGCAGGCGCGTCTCGCGCATGTCCTCGCCGCGCACCTCGCGCAGTGCGTAGCCGGCGAAGCTCGACGCGACGTCCTTGCGCCAGTACAGGTCGAGGTCGGTGTTGTCCATGGGCTTGGCGCGCGAGGCAACGAGGCTCGAGGCTTCCGCGATCACCTCGTCGCTGAGGCGCTGGCCCTTCAGGAACTCGCCCGCCTTGTCCACCAGGAACGGGCGCGAGGCGGCGGCGCCCAATGCGACGCGCGCCGCTTCCACGGTGCCGTCTTGCGCCAGCTTCACCGCTGCCGCGACGCCGAGCACCGGGAAGTCGAACGCGCCGCGCCGGCGCAGCTTCCAGTAGCTGCTCGTCCAGCCCTCCGGGATCGCCACCTCGGTGAGGATCTCGTCGGGCCTGCGCGTCAG
>DATHYT010000031.1:0-15384 GCA_035459025.1 Burkholderiales bacterium
CCCCCCCCCCGCTTCCAGGCTCGCACTGAGGTTTGCGGCAAGCCGCCGGCTTGCCTCGAGGCTGTAGGCACGCTCGGCGGAGCGCCGGTCCGCGATGACCGTTGCGAGAACCTGCGTGCCCTGGGCGTCGTTCGCGCTCCAGCGCACGCCCAGCATCACGTCGTCCTGATACGGGGTAAAGGCCGCGCGGCCGCGGCTGTCGTACAGATACTCGGCCAGCAACCCCAGGTCGGACGGACCCCCGAATACGCCGGGCAGCGTGTACTCGAACCCCGCGGTGGCGGCGCGCGAGGTTGCATCGGCCTCGGCGCGGCGCACCGCCTCGAGCTTCAGCAGCCAGCGATCGAGCGTGGCCTGCGTTTCGAGGCCGGCCTGACGCAGTTGCCCGTAGTAAGGAAGCAGGACCGGCTGGCCGGCAACGTCGAGCCCCGGAACGAGCCGCGGCTCGCGGTTGGTCCCGCGGAAGTAGGACAGGCCGAGGTCCCACGCGCCGAGCGTGCTCGTCCAGCGCGCCGCGGCGTCCACGTGGCGCTTGCCGCGCGAGCTTTCGTACCGCGCATCCTGCTTCGTGTCCACGCGCGGCACCGTGCGCAGCCGCCCTTCGGCGCCCGGAAAAGTGCGCTCGCGGAAGTACGGCAGCAGGTACAGCTCCCAGTTGCCCGCTCGCGTGAGCAGCGTCGCGCCGAGCATCGGCTGGCCGAGCTTTTCCTCGCGATCGGGGTTCTCCACCAAGTCGATCTGGTTCACCACGTCGACGAGGTGCTGCGTCTCGGCGACGCCCCAGAAGATCTTGCCGATGCCGGCGCGCAGCTCGAAGCCGCGACCCACGCTGAACCACAGCAGCTCGCGCACGTCGCCGTGCGTGCGCTGCCGGTCGTGCTGATCCCAGCGGTAGAAACCCGTAAATGCCAGCAGCTGCTCCCCGTCCCGCGACTGCGCTCGGAGTTCCGGCTGGGCCACGAGCGACGCGTAGCCGCGGTGCTGTTCCGGATCGAGGCCGGCGTGCGCGAAGGCGCGGTACTCCGTCGATAGCTGCCCGCCCCATTCCTGCGCCCGGGCGGAAAACGCCAGCACGAAGGCGACCATGATCAGGAAGAGCGCTCGCATGGGCCGTCCCGCTCATCTCGCGCGCGCCATGCTCGCCGGCAGAAAATCCTGCTCGCCCAGGCCCTGCCGGAAGCGGATGTCGTCCCAGCGCAGGATCGTGCGCTTGCCGCTCTGATGGTTCTCCATGCGCGCCTCGTGCGCTCGCCAGTAGCGCCCGAGATACAGCCGGTACTCGCGCAATGCGAGCGTCTTCAGCTTGTCGCCGCGCCGGTCGAAGTACTCGATCTTGAGGGGCACGTAGCGCGCCTTGTCCACCCAGACGCGCTGGCGGCTGTAGCCCGACTCGGCGTCGACCGGGACGCGCTCGAGTAGGAAGCGCGCCTCGCCCTCGTAAAGCTCGTCGCCGCGGTAGGCGTGGGTGTACTTCTCCACCTCGACCGAGGCCAGATCCTCGTAGTTGAACTCGGAGCCCATGAAAGGCGAGCTCTTGTTGGCCGGCGCGATGCGCTTCACGCGCTTGAGCGCGGGCAGGTAGAGCCACTGGTCGTCGGCGCGCTCGGCGTGCGTGTGGCTGAGAAACACCGTGCCGCGCACGTCCGCCGGCGCCTCGAAGATCGCGAGCAGCTTGTCGCCGTCGTCGCGGCCCTCGAGCGCCTTGGTGCGCAGCTCGCGCAACGCCTCGCCGCCTCCGGCGTCGATCAGGACCATCTTGAGCGTGGCGGTGGAATTGCCGAAGCCGCGATCTCGCTCCTTCATCTGGCGCGCGATCTCCAGGCCGCGTTCGCCGGCGCCCCCCGCGGCATGCGCCGGCGAGGACATCGGCATCGATACGCCCGCGATGAGCAGCGCGGCCAGCGCTGCCGGCAACGCGCCTGCGTCGTGGATCCTCGAGCTGGGTACTTCGATCACGGGGCTCTTCCTTGCATGGCAAGTGCAGGCTGCACCCTGCCATAATGGGAAGGTCAAGCCCCGCGAGACGTTACGTCACGCAGTGCGCGTGTGCCCTGGACGCCTGGAACAGTTTCGTACCCACGTAGGCGATGCCCGCGGCGTTGAACGCGAGCCCGACCCAGAACAGCTCCACCTGGAACTGCGCTGCGAGCGCGACCAGCCCCGTCGCACCGAGCACCGGCGCGACGTTCGTCAGGTAATGCGCGCAGCACGAGACCATCGCCGCGGTCGAAGTTGCCCCCGAAGCCGCGACCACGGCCCCGGTCTGCTTCGCGCGGCTGATCACTCCGCGCAGCTTAAGGAATAACGCGACCTGCAGACCGAAGCCGGCGGCAAGTGGCAAGACGTAGAACCAGAACTCGGAAAATTGCTGCCAGGTGAAGGTCCAGCCCGACACTAGCGTAAGTGCGCCGAAGTAGACCGCCAGCAGCGCGCCGAAGGCGCCGACACCAAAGCCGGCGGGTCGCGCGATTGCGATAGTCGTGGCCATGAATCTCGTCCTATTTCAATTTCCAGCGGAAGCTGCGCGGCGCGCTCTCGCCCGGCCGGCGGATCTGCAGCTCGATTGCCTCCGTCGCACCGGCCGGTGGCTTGAAGCGCAGCACGCCCTTGCGATGATGGCCGCCGGGGCCCGAGCCCTCCCACGCGAGCGGCGCCAGCCTCGTACCTTTCGTGTCGAGCAGCACGGAATTGCCGACGAGATCGTCGCTCAGATCCCCGCTGTGGGTATCGAGGACGACCTCGAAGCCCCAACTGTCTGCGCCCGGCACGACGCCCCTCGGCGTGACTTTCACGGTCACCCCAGCCGCACTGCTCGAGCGCGTCCCGAGCTCGGCCGCAAAGCCAGCGCCCGCGATCGCGAGCGCCGCCGCCACGAAAAGCACCTTGCGAAGTGTCTGCACGACTTTCATGTCAACCTCCGAGGTCGCGCCGGCGCGCGTCGAATTCCTGCTTGTCGATCTCGCCGCGCGCGTAGCGCTCGCGCAGGATCGTGAGCGCGCGGTCGCCCTCCGCTCCGCGGCCGCCGCCGCCGCCGAAGAGCCACTTCGCGAGCACCACGATGCCGAGGACAATCAGGAACCACCACAGCACCATGTGCACGATGCCGAACCAGCCCCAGCCGCCGCCCCAGCCCATCATGTCGCCGTACATAATCGACCTCCTCAGCGCGGACCGCGGCCGCGCCAGCCGCGACTCATCTGCTCGCGCTGCTCCGGCGTGAGAACCGCCTCGATGCGCTTACGCGCCTGCAGCGACAGATCGAACATCTGCTTGTGCGCATCGGCCATCGCGTCGTAGGCCTTGCGCGCGGCCTGCTCATCGATCGGTCCGGGGCCGAACGCCTCTGCCAACGGTCCGCCTTGCTGATGCAGCCGGCCCATCAGATCCCAGTGCTTCTGCGCGATCTCCCGCTGGATCTCGGAGATCTTGCCGCGCTGCTCGGCGCTGAGGTCGAGGCCGTAGCCGTAGCCACCCATCATTCCCGGGCCCATGCCGTAGCCGCCGTAGCCGCCCATCATGCCCGGGCCCATGCCATGTCCACCGTAGCCGCCCATCATCCCGGGGCCCATGCCCCCGTAGGGCTGGGCGCACGCGGCTGTGGCCGTGCCAAGCAGGATCGCCGCCGAAGCGGCCAGCAATTTGCGTTTCATTTTCGACTCCATTCGTTAACGGATTAGTAGGTAGCGCCGGGCGGTCTGCCCGCCGCAACGGCTCGGTGAATCAGGAAAACCGCGACTCAGCGCCGAACGCGCGCGGTGCGTGCGTAGAAAGAAGCGGCTGCGATGGGAATGCCGGGCGGGTGCCGGGCATCGGCGCGCGCGGCACCCGAGCGCAATGGGGACCAGGCGGGCGCCGAAAACGCGAGCTTGCCGTTACCCGCAACAACGGCTTCGCTCAACGTGGTCACGGCGCCGTCTTCGATGTCCGCGCAGCACGGCACATTGTGCTCGTGAGCAGTCCCGCCACTTGCGTCCTGGAGCGCGGCCGCGTGCGTGTTCTGCCCGCCCTCGTCATGCGCCGGGCCAGCCGCCAGCACGTCGCATACGGGGCGCAACAGCAGGAACAGCACCGCAGCCGTGGCAAGAATCCGCTTCATGCCACTATCAGGCTTTCCATCGCGCGACCATGCTGCTCTCATCCGTGCACGTCAGGTTGATCTGCGTCAACCTTGCTCCCGCCGACGCGCGCGCAATATCCCTGGGCCTGGACGCCGAGCGCCGCGTTGAACTTGCTGGATAGGTTCTGGAACGCGGCGAGCGCCGTGAGTTCCAGCACCTCCTGCTCGTCGAAATGCGCGCGCAGCCGCGAAAAGCAGGCGTCGTCCACGCGGCGCGCCGGATCCGTGAGCGCCTCGGCATACGCAAGCGCGGCCTTCTCGCGCTCGGTATACAGCGGCGAGGCTTCGAATTGCTC
This sequence comes from Burkholderiales bacterium, assembly GCA_035459025.1. Lineage (GTDB taxonomy): Bacteria > Pseudomonadota > Gammaproteobacteria > Burkholderiales > SG8-39 > JAABQT01. The sequence goes on from DATHYT010000031.1 coordinate 4,414, forward strand.
GAGCGCACCGAGCTTTTCGGGCGCGACGGCCCGCTCCAGCGCCGCGGCACCGTTCAGGTCGACGCAAAAAGCGCACCAGTTGATCTGCGAGATGCGCACCTGCACCAGCGCGCGCAAGGCCGGCTCGAGCGGCGAGCTGCGACGATCGAGACTGCGATAGAGCAGCGTCAACATCAGAAACGCGCGCGGCAGCCGGCCCCAGAGCCGCGCCGGCTCGAGCTCGGCGCCGTACTTGCGCCGCTGCGCGGCAAAGATCAGCCGCACATACCAAGGGTAGGCCTGGCCAGGTGGGGCCGCGACGCGCTGCGCGCCTGGCGCCGGCACAACGGTCGCTTGCGTGATCGATTCGCGTTTCATACCCGACCTATGGACACCCGCTCGCGCCTTTCGTTTCCTCCACCCTCGCTTCCCGGCGCGACATGTCGGCTCAGCAGCATTTCTTCATCCGCTCTTCGAGTTGCGCAACCACGGCGGGATCGGTTGGCGCCGCACGCGCCGGGCGCAGGAACAAGGCCGCGAGAAGCGCAAGCGCCGCGATCGCCCCGCCAGCGGCAATCCACTGCTCGACGACCAGTGCGTATGCCGCGCTGAACCCGGCCGGCAGGGCGAGCGCCTTCCAGAGCAACGGCGCGCGCCCCACTGGCAGGCGGTTCTCGATCCAGTGTGCGATGCCCACCACCGACGCGCCCAGGAGCATGGCGAGAATGGCCGTGTCGATGGCGAAGCCGCCCAGGCGCGCGGCGAGCATCCACAGCCAGGTCCCCGCGACGCCGACGCACACCGGGCACACCGAAACCCGCGAAACCCGGCCCGCCAGCCACGCCAGCAAGGCGAGCAGGATCATCGAGACGAGCGCCAGGACGAGGCTGGTCATGGCGTCATATCGCGAAGACCAACAGTCCCAGCGCGATCATCGCGCTGCCGCCCCCGAGGCGCATCGCCCTGCGCCTGTTTTGCTGCCACTGCTGCACCTTGCCGAGGAGCGACGCATTGCTCGCCACGAGCAGGATCAGGATCAGCGGCAGCACGAAGATGACGTTGTAGAGCAGCAGATAGCCCACACCGGCGTAATACGTGGCCTGATCATGCAATAGCCCGACCGCCATCAGGTACGGCCCGCCGGTGCAGGGGAATTCGCACACGCCCACGAACCCGCCCAGCGCGACGGCGGTCGGAATCGAGGCCCGCTGCATGAGCGTCGCCATCCTGTGATGCGCCGCCTGCGGAATCGCCAGCTTGACCGGAAATGCCGGCACGTACTCGTTGGCGATATTAACCAGGCCTAGCAGCACCAGCAGCCCCGCGCCCACGCTCGCCATGAAGTGCGGCGTGTCGAACAGGTGCAGCGTCTGCAGCAGCCCGAGCCCGATCAGCAGGTACACGAAGAACAGCCCGACGATGTAGGCGGCGCCGATCTGCAGCACGTTCGAGCGCAGTTTGCCGATGCTCAGCAGGAACGCCACCGTAAGCAGCAGGATCGAAAACGCGCAGGGATTGACGCTGTCGATCAGCGCCGCCACCGCGACCAGGGGCAGCAGCCAGCGCCCGCCCTCGCTCGCGCTCCACAGTGCCGCTGTGCCGGCACTGCCGAACTGGAACATGGCGATGATCGAAGCGAGCAGAATCCCCGCGGCGACGACGACAGTCAGTTTTCGGTCCATGGGCTAGGGCTTCACGAAGGCGGTGAAAGCGACCTGCAGCGGCACGCCGGCACCGGGTTCGATCGTGACCACGCGTTCGGTGAATCCCAGGCCCGCCGGGCCATGCGCGGCCGGATCGAACACCACGTCCACGTAAGCCGCCTCGTCCGGCGCGAGCGTCTGGTTGACGGCCGGCAGAGGACCATGCCCCGGCATGCCGTAGCTGCCGATCACCCGCATGCCCTTGACCAGCGTCGCCGTCGTGCACATGCAGGAGGTGTAGACCTGCCGGATCAGCACCGGGGCGCCGCTCTCGTTCCTGAACCAGTAGCGATGGCTCACCTTTCCGGCTGCCATGGAAATCGGCCCGAACTCGTAACGCGCCTCGCGCGCCTTCAGCGCGCCGGCCTGCCGCGCCCCCGCGCTCGCCGGCGGCGCCGGTTCTGCACTCCGGGTGACCTGCGGTTTGGCACCGGGATTCGCCGCGATGATGGCGACGACGAGCCCCAGAAGGATCAGGGAAATGCCCACGATCAGTCCTTTGTTGCTCGACTGGCTGGATTGCAAGGCAGCACTGCGTTTCATAAGACCTCCTTCAAGTTCATTCCGCCTGCAGCTGGCGCACCAGCGGCAGCAGGCGCTTGTCGACCGACTCGCGGGTGATCGCGCCGATGATCTTGTCGCGGATCATGCCGCGCTTGTCGATGACGAAAGTTTCGGGCACGCCGTAGACGCCCCAGTCGATGCCGACACGCCCGTCCCGATCGGCCCCGGTGCGCGTGTACGGGTCGCCCAGCTCGTTCAGCCAGCGCGCCGCGTCCTCGGGCTGGTCCTTGTAGTTCAGGCCGTGGATCGGCAGGGCGCGCTTTTGCGCGAGCTCCATCCACAGCGGGTGCTCGTCGCGGCAGGCTTTGCACCAGGAGGCGAACACGTTGACCACCGCGACCTCGCCGCGCAGATCCTCGCTCGCCAGGCCGAGCGTGCGTCCCTGCACCGGCGAGAGCCGGAACTGCGGCACGGGCTTGTTGATGAGCGGCGAGGGCAGCTGGCGCGGATCGAGCGTGAGTCCAATGCCGAGAAAGATCGCGATCACCACGAAGATCGCGAGCGGCCACAGATACAGCCGGCGCGGTTCGGGCGCCGCGCCTTGCCCGGTAGCGAGTGCTTGGTGTTCCATGATCGATTCCTTCCCAGCCGTTGCTTGCCATTCGGCAGCCCGCAATGCGTACGCCGGACGCACGCAGCGCCCGGGTTCCCGCGCATCGAGGATCTCAGCGCAGGATTCGCGCCGAGCGGAGATAGAAGGACCGAGGACGACGAGGGGGCGCGCGGAGCCAGTGCTGGCGCCGTGTGAGCACGGCGATGCCGGCAACCACGACGGCGAGCGCCGCGAGCGCACCGCCTTCGGGCGCGCGCAAGCCGCCGGATACGACCTGCAACGGGGCAAGCTGCTGCCCATCGCTGACGCTTACGCAGCAATGAACCGCCGGATTGCCGCCATGCCCGATCGGCGCGCCCGCGGCGGGGGACGGGCTACCGACGCCCGCATGCGCAAACCACAACTCGCACGCCGGCCGCAGCAGCACGGCGAGCAACGCCAGCGCGGCGAGCGCCAGGAAAACGCGGCGAGAAAGCGGCAATCCGCTAGTCAGCATATCCGGCTGCCAGAATGCCCGCCTCCACGAAAACGTGCTTGACGCAGATCAACCTCGCAGCGAGCCGCGGGGTGCGAAATTTCACGGCCAGGCTACTTTGCGGCCCCGATCCGGGTCACCGTGTACTGCCCGCCGATCTTTTCCATCTGGAACTTGATTTCGTCACCCGGCTTCACCTTATCCAGCATCGCCGGATCCTTGACCCGGTACACCATGGTCATTGGCGGCATGTCCATGCTCGGGATCGGCCCGTGCTTGATCGTGAGCTTGCCCGCGTCCTTGTCCACCTTGCGGACCACGCCGTCGGCCAGTGTGCTGTCCTGCGCGTGTGTCATGCCGCCCTGCTGGGCGCCGGCGTGAAGCGGCGCCAGGCCGGCAAGGGCGCTGAACGCGAGAATCGCAATCGTCTTCGTCGTCATGATGTTTTCCTTTTGCATGTCAGGGGGTAACCGTGATTTCTCCGATCATCCCCGCCTCGTAGTGGCCGGGGATCAGGCAGCCGTAGTAGAACGTGCCGGGCTTGGTGAAGCGCCAGCCGATGTCGCCCGTCTTGCCGGGCTTGACGTGCGTCATGTGCGGCTCATCGTGCTCCATGCCGGGAAACTTCCTCATCAGCGCGGCGTGCCGCTCGAGCTCTTCCTTCGTGCCGATCACCATCTCGTGCAATATTGCGCCCTCGTTCTCGGCCACGAAGCGCACCACCTCGCCTTGACGCACCGAGACCTCGCCGGGAACGAAGCGCATCGTGTCGCGCATTTGCACGCGGATGGTGCGCTTCGCGTCGCGCGGATCGGCGGCGATGCCGAAAGACGTGGGCTCCGCCTTCGAGTAATCGAATCTCGGTTCGGCATGCGCCTTCTCGCCGTGCGCATGTACTGCGCCGGAAATAGCGATGCACAGCAACAGATAGATCAGTTTCATCGGCTCTCCTCATCGATGTCCGTTATGGCCGGGCGGCTTGCGTACCTGGAGCACGTTCTGCACCGCGGGCGCGGACGCTGCCTGCTCGGCGCTCGGCGCCGGGCCGCCCCATGCATAAGACACGGTGCCGGCAGGATGCTCGTACCAGCCCGGATCCTTGTAGTCATTGCGCGCCAGGCCCTCGCGCACTTTCACCACGCTGAACATGCCGCCCATCTCGATCGGGCCGAAAGGCCCGGCGCCGGTCATCATCGGCAGCGTGTTGTCCGGGATGGGCATTTCCATCTCGCCCATGTCGGCCATGCCGCGCTCGCCCATCACCATGTAGTCGGGCACCAGCTTCATGATCTTCTGTGCGATGCCGCGGTGGTCGACCCCGATCATGGTGGGCACGTTGTGCCCCATGGCATTCATCACGTGGTGCGACTTGTGGCAGTGGATCGCCCAGTCGCCCGGCGCGTCGGCCACGAACTCGAAGGCGCGCATCTGACCCACGGCGACGTCCACGGTCACCTCGGGCCAGCGCGCCGACTTCGGCACCCAGCCGCCGTCGGTGCAGGTGACCTCGAAGTCGTATCCGTGCATATGGATGGGATGGTTGGTCATGGTGAGATTGCCGAAGCGTATGCGCACGCGGTCGCCCTTACGCACCACAAAGGGATCGATCCCCGGAAACACGCGCGAGTTCCATGACCACAGGTTGAAGTCGAGCATGGTGTTCACGCGCGGTGTAAAGCTGCCCGGATCGATGTCGTAGGCGTTCAAGAGGAACACGAAGTCGCGGTCTACCGCCATGAACTTCGGGTCCTTCGGGTGCACGACGAGAAACCCCATCATGCCCATCGCCATCTGCACCATCTCGTCGGCGTGCGGGTGGTACATGAAGGTGCCCGACTTCTTCATCTGGAACTCGTAGACGAAGGTCTTGCCGACCGGGATCTGCGGCTGCGTGAGCCCGCCCACGCCATCCATGCCGTTGGGCAGGAGGATCCCGTGCCAGTGGATGGTAGTGTGCTCGGGCAGCTTGTTGGTGACGAAGATCCTCACCTTGTCGCCTTCGACGCACTCGATCGTCGGCCCGGGCGACTGGCCGTTGTAGCCCCACAAGTTCGCGGTCATGCCGGGCGCCATCTGGCGGCGCACCGGCTCGGCGATCAGGTGAAACTCCTTCCAGCCGTCCTTCATGCGCCAGGGCAGCGTCCAGCCGTTCAGCGTCGCCACCGGGTTGTAGGGCCGGCCGTTCGGCGGAAAGAGCGGCGGCGCCATGTCGGGCGAGTCCATGAGCGGCGCCTCGGGCAGCGTCGCTGCGCCGGCCCTGGACACCAGCGCCGCGCCAAACAGCCCGGCGGCCGAGGCGCGCATGAAGTTCCTGCGTGTCGTCATCATCGATTCCTTTCAGTGCGCCGGTGCGCCGCCGGCGGCAGGCGCCATCGTCGGCGCGGCAGCCGGAGCCGCGCCCGGCGAGCCGGTGGTCAGCGCCATCTGCAGGTCGGCCTCCGCGATCCAGAAGTCGCGCTGCGCTTCGAGGTACGCGTTCACGCTCGCCACCGCGTCGCGCGCGTCCGCGAGCAGCTCGAACACCGAGGAGAGCATGCCGTTGTAGCGCAGGAGCATCTCCTCCGAGATGCGCTTCCTGAGCGGCACGATCTCGTCGCGGTAGTGCCGCGCCAGGTCGAACGCCGTGCGGTACGCCGAGTAGGACTCGCGCACTTCGGAGCGCGCCCGCACCGCGGTATCCGCGGCGCGGTTCACCGCCCGCATGTACTGGTGCTCGGCGCGCGCCACGCGCGCGCCGCCGAAGTCGAAGATCGGAATGCGCAGCTCCACTTCCCAGCCGCGCTTTACCTCCTCCCCGGTCTCGGTCGAGCGCAGTGCGCCCACTTCGAACAGGTCGACGTAGCGGGTAACTTTCGTCAGCCCCAGCGCGGCGGCAAGGCCTTCCGCGTCGCGCCGTGCCGCCTGCACGTCGAGCCGTCGGGCCAGTGCCTTGCCCTCGAGATCGTCCGCCTCGCGCGCGGCCGCCGGCAACTCGGGCAGCCGCTCGGAGAGCGCATAGTGGATCTCCTCGCCCCAGAGCCCGAGCAGGCGGGTGAGCCTTTCGCGCGCAGCCACTTCGGTCTGGCGCGCGCGCGCGAGCCGGGCGGTGGTCTCGGCGTAGAACGCCTGCTCGCGCGCGCGGGTGAGGAACGGCCAGTTGCCGACCTCGGCCATGCGCCGTGCGAGGTCGGCGCTCGCCTCGGCGGCGAGCTGCACGTCCTCCATGTAGCGCGCCGTCTGCTGCGCCGCGACGGCGGTAAGCCAGGCCTTGCGCGTGGCAAGCGCGAGGCTGAGCGCCTCCTCGGTCGCGCGGTGCTGGGCGGCCGCGAAGCGCTTCTCCTGTGCCCGCGTGGAAAGCGGAATCGAGATCAGCCCGAGGACATCGAAAAACACGCTCGCCTCGCGCTCGATGTCCTCGCCGCGGGTCAGCCGGGCGAAGCTGAGCTTGGGGCCGCTCCAGCGGCTTGCCTGGACGAGCTCGGCCTCGGCGATGCCGAGCTCGGCGTAGCGCGCTTGCAGGCCTGGATTGTTGAGCAACGCGATCTGCACCGCGTTCTCAGCCGTGAGCGGCTGGGCGAGCAGTTCCTTGACGCGGGCGCCGACCGAATCGGCGTCCTGGGCAGAGCGCACCCATTTCGCACCGGGGGCGCCGCGCTCCGCTGCCGCCTGCTCCACGCGGCCGAAGCCGCCGTCCTCGCTGAACGTCGCGCAGCCGGCGAGCAGTGCCAGCGACAGGATGGCGAGCGCCTTCATTTGCGCTCTCCCTGCGTCTGCTTCTCGCGCGCCGCCTGCTCGCGCAGGATGCCGATATGACCGCCGATGCGCGCGGTCTCGTCGTTCGCCTCGCGCCAGGACTTGGGCTCTCCGCTTCGGGCCGGCTGGTAGCCCTCGAACGCGGAGCGGTAGGTTGGTGCGGCGACGCGCGCTGCCGGATCGGCGGGATCCGGGCGCGCCGGCGCTTGTGCTACTGCGGTGCCCGCAGCCAATGCCGCGAGCAATAACCAGTGGCTCTGAGTCATGCTCCCTTCCTTCGCAATGAATGAACCGCGCGCGGCAACGGGCCGCGGCGTCTCAGGTCGCAGCGAAGCTAGGCGAGCGGGGGGCGGTCGAGCGGGTCGGGAACGGGTGCCGGGGCGAAGCGCCCGGCGAATTGCGTGCGGTGGTTGCCGACGGGCCGAACCGTCATGGTGCCGTCCACCGATGGCGCGAACGCAGCGCTCGAGCAATGCTCGGCGCAAATGTTGCACCAGAGCTCCGCGGATTGCGACGCGGCGCCCTGCGTGCCATGCGCATGCGTACCCGCCGCATGACCATTCCCGGCATGCGCCGCGACCGCCATGTCTTCATGGCCGGAGGGACAGAAACCGATGGTCACGGCGGCCATCGCGCGCAAGGGCATGAGCGCCACAAGGAGCAGAATCGCGAGCGTTTTCAGCAGGCTGCGCATCGAATGCATTATGACACAGGCCTCGATGCGTAGTTCCCGCGGCGCGTGCGTCAACGATGATGCGCGTGAACGACCGCGTGACCGCGGCCGCGCGCGATCAGCCAGCGGTTCACCGGAAATGCCGCGACCGCGGCCAGGGCCAAAGCGATTGCGAGGCTGCCCCAGAACAGCGCGCTGTCGAGCGGAGCCTGCATCGCTCCGGGGATTGCCAGCATGATCGCGTTGTCCACGATCTCCATGATGGTGATGGAGGCGGTATCGGCGGCGAGCGCGAGCCGCGCAGCTTCATCCTTCCCATGATGGGAAAGTCAAGGCGGGCGCGGTCTCCGCGTTCCGGCGCGAAAGGCGCCTGCGCTACTTGAGGTCCCGCAGCACCTCGCGCGCGCAATTGTGCCCCGGCGCACCGGTGACCCCGCCCCCCGGGTGCGCGCCCGAGCCGCAGAGGTACAGCCCCGGCAACGGCGTGCGGTAGTCGCCGTACCCCAGCACCGGCCGCGCCAACCAGAGCTGATCGAGCGAGAGCTGGCCGTGGAAGATGTCGCCGCCCACGAGCCCGAACTCCGCTTCGAGGTCGGCCGGCGAAAGCGCCGTGTGGGCAATGACGCTTTGCCGGAAACCCGGCGCATGCGACTCCACCACGTCGAAGATCCGTCCGATGGCTTCGTCCTTGCGCGTGGCCCAGTCCGCATCGGGCGCAAAGTGCTGGCAGAACAGGCTCGCCACGTGCGCGCCTTTCGGTGCGAGCGTGTCGTCGAGCGCGCTCGCGATCACCATCTCGACGATCGGCGCGCGCGCCATGCCCGTGGCGCGCGCATCGAGATAGGCGCGATCCATGTAGTCGAGCGACGGCGCCATGATGATGCCCGAGGCGTGGTGCGGCCCTGCCTCGGGCAGGCAGGAGAATTTCGGCAGCGCGGAGAGCGCCACATTCATGCGGAACGAGGCCGAAGCGCACTTGTAGCGCTCGATGCGCTCGCGAAAGTCGCGCTCGAGCGACGAGGCCTCGACCATCGCGAGGAACAGGCGCTTCGGATTCACGTTGGCGACCACCGCCCGCGCGGCGATCTCCTCGCCGGACGCCAGCACCACGGCGCCCGGCTGCACCTTCGCCACCGGCGCCTCGCACTCGATCTCCACGCCCAGGCGCCGCGCCTCGGCGGCGAGCGCCTCGCTGATCGCGCCCATGCCGCCAATGGCGTGGCCCCAGACGCCGCGCTTGCCGTTCACCTCGCCAAAGCAGTGGTGCAGGAGGACGTACGCGGTGCCGGGATGACTGGGACTCGCGTAGGTGCCGACAACGGCGTCGAAGCCGAACACCGCCTTCACCGGATCGGATTCGAACCAGTCCTCGAGCCAGTCGGCCGCGCTGCGGGTGAACAGGCCAAGGAGATCACGTCGCGCGACCGCGTCGAGCGCCTTCATGCGCCAGCCCGTGCGCAGCGCCGCCAGCGCATCGCGCACGCCGCCGCCGACATTGGGCGGGGTCTCCAGCGCCAGCGCGCGCAGCACGTCGGCCACGCGCTCCAGCCGCGCCCAGTACGCGGGCAGGCGCTCGGCGTCGCGCGCGGAGAACTTGGCGAACTCGTGCTGCGTCGCCTCCAGCCCGCCCCCCACCTTGAGGTAGCCCTGCTCGAGCGGCACGAAATTCGAGAGCGGCCGCTCGACGATGCGCAATCCGTGCTCCGCCAGCCGCAACTCGCGGATCACGTTCGCCTGCAGCAGGCTCACGGTGTAGGCGGCCACCGAGTTGCGAAAGCCGGGGTGGAACTCCTCGGTCACGGCGGCGCCGCCGACGCGCGCACGGCGCTCGAGCACCTTCACCTTGAGGCCGCCGCGCGCGAGGTAGCAGGCGCAAGTGAGGCCGTTGTGCCCCGCGCCGACGATCACCGCGTCGTAGCGGCTCACCGCCCTACTCTACGGTAACGGACTTGGCGAGGTTGCGCGGCTTATCCACGTCGGTGCCGCGCGCGAGCGCCGTGTGATACGCGAGCAGCTGCAGCGGCACGACGTGCAGGATGGGCGAGAGCAGCCCGTAGTGCTCGGGCAGCCGGATGACGTGCATGCCCTCCTGTGGCGCGATGCGCGTGTCGGCGTCCGCCAGCACGTAGAGCTCGCCGCCGCGCGCGCGCACTTCCTGCATATTCGACTTCACCTTCTCCAGCAGTGCGTCGTTTGGCGCCACGGTCACCACCGGCATCTCGGCCGTGACCAGCGCGAGCGGTCCGTGCTTGAGCTCGCCCGCCGGGTAGGCTTCCGCGTGAATGTAGGAGATCTCCTTCAGCTTCAGCGCCCCTTCCAGCGCGATCGGGTAGTGCAGGCCGCGGCCAAGGAAGAGGGCGTGCTCCTTCTTCGCAAAGCGCTCGGCCCAGGCCATCAGCTGCGGCTCGAGCGCGAGCGCCGCCGCGAGCGCCTTGGGCAGGTGGCGCAGCCGACGCAGGTGCTGCTTTTCGGCGCGCGCCGGCAGCCGCCGGCGCAGCTTGGCCAGCACCAGCGCGAGAAGAAAGAGCCCCGCGAGCTGCGTTGTGAACGCCTTGGTCGAGGCGACACCGATCTCGATGCCTGCGCGGGTGAGGAACTGCAGCTGCGTCTCGCGCACCATGGCGCTGGTGGCGACGTTGCACACGGCGAGCGTACGCTTCTGGCCGAGCTTGCGCGCGTGGCGCAGCGCGGCGAGCGTGTCGGCGGTCTCGCCCGACTGCGACACGACGACCACCAGCGCGTCTTTGTCCGGGACGCTGTCGCGGTAGCGGTACTCGCTCGCGATCTCCACCTGCGTCGGCAGGCGCGCGAGCGACTCGATCCAGTTCTTTGCCGTCAGGCCCGCGTAGTAGCTCGTGCCGCAGGCGAGCACGAGGACGCTTTTCGCGCCGCGCAGCAGCCGCGCTGCGTCCTTGCCGAAGGGCGCGGCGGTTACGGTCTCAATGCCTTCGAGCGTGTCTGCCACCGCGCCCGGCTGCTCGAAGATCTCCTTCTGCATGTAGTGCCGGTACGGGCCGAGCTCGACCCGGGTGGCGTTCGCCTTGACCGTGCGCACCTCGCGCTTGACCTCGCGGTCGGCGGCGTCCCGCACGCGAAATCCGGAGAGCTCGATTTCCGCAACATCGCCCTCTTCGAGGTATGCAATGCGCTCGCTCGCGCCGGCGAGCGCCAGCGCGTCGGAAGCGAGGAACATCTCGCCCGCGCCCACCCCGACCACCAGCGGGCTGCCGGCGCGCGCGCCGACCACGCGGTGTGGCTCGCCCTTTGCCACCACAGCGATGGCGTAGGCGCC
>DATHYT010000032.1:0-18502 GCA_035459025.1 Burkholderiales bacterium
GGCGAGCGGGCCGCGCGGCTACCTGAGGATCGGCCTCAGGTCCGCGAGCTTGTCGAACAGGTGCCAGACGTAGTCGCGCGTGCCGTTGACCCGGTGCGGATGCAGGTCGGCGAGCTTCGGGTCGTCGCGGTAGCTCTCGAAGGCCGCCTTCGAGGCCCACTCCACGAGGATCATGACCGCGCGCGGCGCGATCGAGCCGGCAGCCGCCTCGCGGAACTTGCCGAGCGCGACGACCTTGCCGCCGTGCGCCATGACCTCCTTGTGCGAGCGGCGCGAGTAGGCGAGGTACTCGTCCTTGTCGGCGACGTTGAACAGATTGAGGGCGTAGACGGGCTGGGTCATGGCTTGGAAATCCGGATCGTGCGGCCCGTCAGCGTACCCGTCCCGGCTTTCCTTCGCCACTCGTCCAATGGCCGACCAGCGCGTCGTCGATGCGCGACTATTCCGGCGCGGTGAACGCGTCGGCAAGAATCGTCAGATGCCAGAGGAACATGAGCGGAAAGCTCGGGAGCATATAGGCCAAGATAGCCAAGATGCGCTTTTTCATGATGCCTCTTGGCGAAAGCTAACTAGTGATTAGGCCGCAACGAAAGCCAGGAAGAACTATCGGTATACAGATTGAACCATCTGCCTGTAGATACCGCCATATGCCGGCATATATCCACCCGCATATGCCCGCCCAACTTGAAACAAGAATCCCACCTTTAACCCACCCACCCCCGCGCATTCCTGAACATCCGCATCCACGGCGAATCCTCGCCCGCCTCGTCCGGCGCCCAGGACATCTGCACCGTCCGGAACACCCGCTCCGGATGCTCCATGAGGATGGTGAACCGCCCGTCGGCGGTGGTCAGGCCCGTGATCCCTTCCGGCGAGCCATTGGGGTTCAGCGGATAGGTCTCCGTCACCTTGCCGCGGTTGTCGACAAAGCGCGCGGCGACGATTGCCTTCTTGCGATCGGTTTCGGAAGCAAACTGCGCCCTTCCCTCGCCGTGCGCGGTGACACCGGGAATGCGGCTCCCGGCCATGCCCTTGAACACGATCGACGGGCTGTCGACGATTTCTACCATCACGAGCCGCGCCTCGAACTGCTCGGAGCGGTTGCGCTCGAACGACGGCCAGTGCCCGGCCCCCGGCACCAGCTCCTTCAGCGCCGACATCATCTGGCAGCCATTGCAGATGCCCAGCGCAAAGGTGTCGCTGCGCCCAAAGAACGCCTCGAACTCTCTACGCGCCCGGGCGTTAAAGAGGATCGACTTGGCCCAGCCCTGCCCGCCGCCGAGGACATCGCCGTAGGAGAACCCGCCGCAGGCGGCGAATCCCTTGAATGAGTCGAGCGACAGCCGTCCCGAGATGAGGTCGGACATGTGCACGTCGATCGCCTCGAAGCCCGCGCGCGTGAACGCCGCGGCCATCTCCACCTGCCCGTTCACGCCCTGCTCGCGCAGTACCGCGATGCGCGGCGCGGCGCCGGTGTTGACGAACACCTCCTTCGGATCGAAGGTGAGCGCGACGTGCAGTCCCGGATCGCCCGCATCCAGGATGCGGTCGTACTCTTCCTGCGCGCACTCGGGATTGTCGCGCAGCTTCTGCAGGAGGTAGGTGGTCTCCGACCAGGCGCGCTGCAGCTCGACGCGCGGCTCCGCGAACACGGGTTTGGCGTTGCGCGTGAAGCGGATTTCGTCCCGATCGTTCAGCGTGCCGATGAGGTGCGACACTGGCCCCAGACCGGCAGCGCGCAGGGTGTCCATCACCTTCGCGCGGTCCGCGGCGCGGATCTGCAGCACCGCGCCCAGCTCCTCGCCGAACAGGCACTTCAGGATCTGCTCGCGCACGCGCCCGGAGAGCTGCTCCTCGCCGCTCTTGCGGAACCCGTCGACGTCCTCGGTGAGCGCGTCGAAGGCGATGGCGTCGAGGTTCAGCGTGGCGCCGCAGTGTCCGGCGAACGCCATCTCGCACACCGTGGCGAACAGACCGCCGTCCGAGCGGTCGTGGTAGGCGAGGACGAGGCGCTCTGCAGCCAGCTTCTGAATGGCGCCGAAGAATCCCTTCAGCAGCGCCGGATCGTCGAGGTCCGGCACCTCATTGCCGAACTTCGCGTGCACCTGCGCGAGGATCGAGCCGCCGAGCCGGTTCTTCCCCCGCCCCAGATCCACGAGCACCAGCTCGGTCTCGCCCGCGTCGGTGCGCAGGCGCGGCGTGAGCGTGCCGCGCGCATCCTCCACCGGCGCGAACGCGGACACGACGAGCGACACCGGGGCCACCACTTCCTTCCCCTCCCACGCCGTGCGCATGGAGAGCGAATCCTTGCCCACCGGGATCGACACGCCGAGCGCCGGGCAAAGCTCCATCGCCACCGCCTGCACCGTGTCGAAGAGCGCCGCGTCCTCGCCCGGATAGCCCGCCGCCGCCATCCAGTTGGCCGAGAGCTTCACGCGCTCGATGCTTTCAATCCGCGCCGCGGCGAGGTTGGTGAGCGCCTCGCCCACCGCCATGCGGCCCGAGGCCGGCGCGTTCACCGACGCGAGCGGCGTGCGCTCGCCCACCGCGAAGGCCTCGCCCGCCACGCCGTCGAAGTCGATCAGGGTCACGGCGCAATCGGCCACCGGCACCTGCCAGGGACCGACGAACGGATCGCGCGAGCACAGCCCGCCCACCGTGCGGTCGCCGATGGCGATGAGGAACGTCTTGTCCGCCACCGCCGGATGGCGCAACACGCGATAAGCGGCGTCCTTCAGCACCACGCCGTCCAGCGCGAACGCATCCCCCCGCCGCGCCAGGCGCTTCACGTCGCGCAGCATCTTCGGCGGCTTGCCGAGGATCACCTCCAGCGGCACGTCGACCGGCGTGTCCGCGAGCTGCGGATCCTCCACCCGCAGCCGCCCGTCGGCCGTCGCGGTGCCGAGCACCGCGAACGGGCAGCGCTCGCGCGCGCAGATCGCGCGCCAGCGCTCGAGCGACGAGGGCGCGATGGCGAGCACGTAGCGCTCCTGCGCCTCGTTGCACCAGATCTCGCGCGGCGACATGCCCGAGTCCTCGGACGGCGCCGCGCGCAGGTCGAGCCGCGCCCCGCGCCCGGCGCCGTGCGCAAGCTCCGGGAGCGCGTTGGACAGTCCGCCCGCGCCCACGTCGTGGATCGAAAGGATGGGATTGCCTTGCCCCAGCGCCCAGCACGCGTCGATCACTTCCTGCGCGCGGCGCTGGATCTCGGCGTTGCCGCGCTGCACGGAGTCGAAGTCGAGGTCCTCGACGTTCGAGCCCGCGCCCATGGACGAGGCCGCGCCGCCGCCCATGCCGATCAGCATGCCGGGCCCGCCCAGCTGGATCAGCAGCGAGCCCTCGGGCAGCGGGGCTTTGGCGGAATCGCGCGCGGCGATATTGCCGACGCCGCCCGCGAGCATGATCGGCTTGTGGTAGCCGCGGCGCACGCCGCCCACCCCGGCCTCGAAGGTGCGGAAATACCCCGCGAGGTTGGGCCGGCCGAACTCGTTGTTGAAGGCAGCTGCGCCGATCGGCCCCTCCAGCATGATGGAGAGCGCCGAGACGATGCGTCCGGGCTTGCCATAGTCGTCCTCCCAGGCACGCTCTGACCCGGGAATCCGCAGGTTCGACACCGAGTAGCCGACCAGCCCCGCCTTGGGCTTCGCGCCGCGGCCGGTCGCGCCCTCGTCGCGAATCTCGCCGCCCGCGCCGGTCGCCGCGCCGGGAAAGGGCGAGATGGCGGTGGGATGGTTATGCGTCTCTACCTTCATCACCGTGTGCGTGGGCTCCGCGTGCGCCGCGTAGCGGCCGTCCGCGCCGGCGTAGAAGCGCTGCGCGAGGCGTCCTTCCATGATCGCCGCGTTGTCGGCATAGGCCAGCACGGTGCCGCGCGGCTGCACCGCGTGCGTGTGCCGGATCATGGCGAAGAGCGAGCGCGCCTGGCGCTCGCCGTCGACGACCCAGTCGGCGTTGAAGATCTTGTGCCGGCAGTGCTCGGAGTTGGCCTGCGCGAACATGGTGAGCTCGGCGTCGGTGGGGTCGCGCCCGAGCGCCGCGTAGGCCTGGCGCAGGTATTGGATCTCGTCCCCCGACAGCGCAAGGCCGAGGCGCGCGTTGGCCTCGTCCAGCGCGGCGAGTGCCACATGGCCGAGCGGGCGCGGCGGCACGTGCCGGAAGAGCTGCGCGGCCTCCTCGAACGCGCCGAGCACGGTCTCGGTCATGCGATCGTGCAGCAGCGCCGCCACGGCCGCCGAGCGCGCGGCGCCGGCGACGTAGTAGGCGGTGCCGCGCTCGATGCGCCGCACCTGCGTCAGGCCGCAATTGCGCGCGATGTCGGTGGCTTTCGACGCCCAGGGCGACAGGGTGCCGATGCGCGGCACCACGAGGTACAGCGTGTCGCCGCCCCCGGGCTCCAGCGGCGCCGCGCCGTAGCGCAGCAGCCGCGCGAGCAGCGCTTCGTCCTGCGCCGACGGCGCGCCGTCCAGCTCGACGAAATGGCGGAACTCGGCGCGCACGGCGCGCACGCCCGGCGCCGCGCGCTGCAGCAGCGGCAGGAGCTTGGCGAGGCGGAAGTCCGAAAGTGCGCGCGCGCCGCGAAGCTGCAGGAGCATCACCGCCGCAGCTGCGGGTCGCTCAGCCTGCCGCCGATGTAGAGCGTGCTGCGCAGGTTGCGCAGCTCGGCGTCGATGCGCCCCGACAGCCCGCCCTTGGCATCGACGTCGAGCGCGCCCCGGGCGTTGAGCAGGCCCGCGGTGAGCTTCAGGTCGCGAAAGGCGAGCGCGCCGCTGGCGAGCGACGCCCGGCCTTCGAGCTCGGAGAACGGCGTGCGCCCGCTGGTCTGCGCGCTCGCCGACTGCAGCGCGCGCGACAGGTCGAAGCTGCCGAGCGCGCCCTTGGTCACCGTAAAGTCCCCGTCCAGGCGCGCGCTGTCGTCGAGCTGCGCCGGCTCGGCGCCGCTCATCGCGAAGCGGCCCTTGCCGTCGAAGCGCCCCTCGGACACCATCTGCGGCGCGAACACGGCGGCATTCATGGTGCGGCCCTGGATCTCGCCCTGCACGCTCCACTGCGCGCCCCACTCGACGCGCGCCTTGCCCACCACCGTGCCATCGTAGAGGCGGCCGTCGAAATCCGCGCTCAGGCCGCCGCTCTCGGCGCTGCCCTTCATGCCGAACTCGGCGAGCGTCAGCTTGTCCACGAACGGCACCGTGAAGCTGCCCATCGTCACTTCGAAGCCGACGCGGTCCTCGCGCAGCGTGAGCAGGCCGTTCACGCGCTCGCCCGAGAGCCTGACCGAGCTCACGCGGCCGTCGGGTCCGACCGCGGCGTCAATGTCCATTCGCGGCAGGGCGATCGGCCCCTCGAAGCGCAGGTCTTTCGCCACGACGCGCGCGACCTTCAGCCCGCCTTGCTTCATGGTGCCGAACAGGGCATTGCCGAGCGCCCCTTGCTGCACCACCGCCCTGTTGAATTCAAGTCGCGAGAATATCCTTTCGTCGCCGAGGAGCGAAGCGAACTCCGGCACCGCGCGGATCTCGGCGACTTTCACGGCGTCGCCCACCGTGACGCGCTCGAAGCGCAGCTGCACGCCAGTCAGCACCCAGAGGCGCGCGGCGCCGATCTTTACGGGCGCGCCCACCGCGTCGCTCGCCGCCTTTTCGTAAGTCGCGGTATCGAGCGGGATGAAGTTGGCGACGCCCGCGCTGATCACCAGCGTGAGGAAAAGGAAGATGGCGACTGGCTTGCCCCACTGGGTGGGTTGCTTGCGCTTGTAGGCGGCGGCCGCCTTCTTGCCCGAGACGTCGCCGCGGCTGCGCGCGCGCGCCACCTCGCGCTCGCGGTCGCGCAGCGCCTTGCGCGCCTCGGGCGTGAGCTTGCGCTCGTCGTCCTCGACGTCGCCGCGGTCGAGGTCGGCGCTGGAGATCGGGATGTCGGTGACCTCCTTGTTGCGCGCGGCTAGCTCGCGCTCTTTTCTCTTGCGCTCGGCTTCCTCTTCCTTGCGCCGCGCCTCTTCCTCGCGCTCGCGCTGCTCCTTTGCCTCGCGCTCACGCTGCTCCTCCTCCTCGCGGCGGCGGCGCTCCTCGGTCTTTTTGGCCTTGCGCTCGGCTTCTTCGCGCTCGCGCTGCGCGCGCTCTTGCGCGGCCAGGCGCTCGGCCTCGGCGCGCTCTTGCCGCTCCTGCTCTTCCTTGGTCTTGCGCTCCTCGTCCTGGCGGCTGGAGAAGCTGTCGAGGTCGGCGAGCAGCGAGCCGGCGAGGGCGTCGGCTTCCGCGGCGGCCCTCTTGTCGGCCTCGGCGCGCTCCGCAGCCTCCACCGCCTCGCGCTCGGCGCGCTCCTTGTCTTCCTGCTCGGCGCGCTGGCGGTACGCATCGTCGGCCCTGCGCCGCGCCTCCTCGACTTCCCAGCGCTTCGCCTCCGCCTCCTTTTTCTTGCGCGCCTCGGCGTCGCGGCGCTTCTTGTCCTCGGCCTCGCGCGCGAGGCGGATCTGGCGCTGGTGTTCCTCGGCCTCCTTGCGCTCCTCGGCTTCGCGCGCCCGGCGCTCGGCTTCATCGGCGGCGCGCCGCTCGGCTTCCTGGCGCTCGAACTCCTCGCGCGCCTTGCGCTCTTCCTCCAGCCGCTGCTGCTCGCGCCGCTGGCGCTCTTCCTCGGCGCGGCGCTCGGCTTCCTCGCGCGCCTTCCTTTCTTCCTCGTACTTCTTGCGCAGCTCCTCGGCTTCTGCGCGCGCCTTGCGCTCCTCCTCCTCGCGCCGCGCCCGTTCCGCCGCCTCGCGCTTGGTGCGCTCGGCTTCCGCGCGCGCGCGGCGCTCGGCTTCCTCGCGCGCGAGGCGTTCCTCCTCGATCTTGAACCGCAGCTCCTCGGCTTCGCGGCGCGCCTGCTCTGCGGCCTCGCGCCGCGCCCGCTCGGCGGCGTGCGCCTTCTCGCGCACCTCGCGCTGCTCGCGCTCCTTCGCCGCCCGCGCCTCCTGCTCGGCCTTTTCCTTCGCCTGGCGCTCGGCTTCGGCTTTAGCCCGCGCCGCTGCCTCCTCCCTCGCCCTGGCTTCGGCCGCCGCGCGGGCCTTGGCCTCGGCCTCGGCGCGCTGGCGCGCCTCGATTTCGGCGCGCGTCTTGCCTTCGGCTGCCGCCGCCATCACCTTCTCGCGCTCCATCTTGGCGCGCGCTTCGGCGTCCAAGCGCATCTTCTGGGTACTGTCGATCATCGCCTTGGCGGCGGCATCCGCTTTCGCCCTGGCCTCGCGCTCGGTGCGCGCGCGCTGCTCCGCGGCCTCGCGCGCCGCCGCCATCGGATCCTTGGAGGACGGCACGCTGGGCGGCGCCTTCGACGCCGGCGCCACCGAGGGCCGGTCCATCTTCGGCGGCGCGCTGAAGATCTGCGTGAAATCGAGGTCCTCGGCACCGCCCGCAGCCGGCTTGGACTGCGGCTTCGACTGCGTCGACCGCGGCGCGTTGGCGGCGCCGCGCTGCATCGTGCCTGCCGACACCTCGCGGATGAAGCCGTCGGCGTCCATCTTGCGGATCAGGCCGAAGAACGACTCGTCGGCGCGACGGTCGAACTTCGCCGACAGTTGCTGCAGGTTCATCTTGCCGTCGATCGCCGCGAGGATGGCGCGGTCGCCGCGCGACAGGAAGCTGGTCTTGCCGGAGGCTTCCTGTACGCCCTTGCCAGTCTTCGAATAGATCGCGGAGGGATTCATGGCCCAGGCAGGCGGAACAGCGCTGTATTATAGACAGTCGCTCACGCGCCGTACCCGCCCCCGCCGGGCGTTTCCACGATGAACACGTCGCCGGCCGCCATCTCCGTGCGGTCCGTCGGCCCGAGTTCGGTGCGGCTGCCGTCGACGCGTAAAACATGGTTATGCCCGGGCGCCCCGGGCTGCCCCCCCGCCATGCCGTGCGGCGGCACGCGCCGGTGATTCGACAGGATGGCCGCCGTCATCGGCTCGAGGAAGCGCACCCGCCGCACCGCACCGTGGCCCCCGCGGTGACGCCCGGCGCCGCCCGAGCCGGCGCGGATCTCGAAGCTCTCGAGCAGCACCGGGAAGCGCCACTCCAGCACCTCGGGATCGGTGAGGCGGGAATTGGTCATGTGCGTCTGCACCACGTCCGTGCCGTCGAACGCCGGCCCCGCGCCCGAGCCGCCGGCGATGGTCTCGTAGTACTGGTAGCGCTCGTTGCCGAAGGTAAAGTTGTTCATCGTGCCCTGGGAGGCCGCGAGCACGCCGAGCGCGCCGTAGAGCGCGTCGGTGACGCACTGCGAGGTCTCGACGTTGCCCGCGACCACCGCCGCCGGGTAGCGCGGGTTGAGCATCGAGCCCGCGGGAATGCGCACATCGAGCGGCTTGAGGCAGCCCGCATTGAGCGGGATCTCGTCGTCCACCAGCGTGCGGAACACGTACAGCACCGCGGCCATGCTCACCGCCGAGGGCGCGTTGAAGTTGTTCGGCAGCTGCGCCGTGGTGCCGGCGAAGTCGATCACCGCGCTGCGCCGGTCGGCGCCGATCGAGATCCTGACGCAGATCTTCGCGCCGTTGTCGAGCCCCAGCTCGAACGCGCCGTCCTTCAATACGCCGATCACCCGGCGCACCGACTCCTCGGCGTTCGCCTGCACGTGGCGCATGTAGGCGCGCACCACGTCCAGTCCGAAGTGCGCCACCATCTCCCGCAGCGCCTGCACCCCCTTCTCGTTGGCAGCGATCTGCGCCTGCAGGTCGGCGAGGTTCTGCTGCACGTTCCGCGCCGGGTACCTGCCCGAGCCGAGCAGCGCGGTGGTCTCCTTCTCGCGGAAGCGCCCTTCCTCGACGAGGAGGAAATTGTCGATCAGCACCCCTTCCTCCTCCACCGTCTTCGAGTCCGGCGGCATCGAGCCCGGCGTGATGCCGCCGATGTCGGCGTGGTGCCCGCGCGAGCCGACGTAGAACAGGATCGCGCTTCCCTTCTCGTCGAACACCGGCGTGATCACGGTCACGTCGGGCAGGTGCGTGCCGCCGTTGTACGGCGCGTTCAGCACATAGACGTTGCCCGGCTTCATCTTCCCTGCGTTTTCGCGGATCACCGTCTTGATCGACTCGCCCATCGAGCCGAGGTGCACCGGCATGTGCGGCGCGTTGGCGATGAGGTTGCCTTCGGCGTCGAACAGCGCGCAGGAGAAGTCGAGCCGCTCCTTGATGTTCACCGAGTAGGCCGTGTTCTGCAGCCTCAGGCCCATCTGCTCGGCGATCGACATGTACAGGTTGTTGAAGATCTCCAGCATCACCGGGTCGGCCTCGGTGCCGAGCGCGACGCGCTTGTCGCGCGGCACCACCCGCTCGAGCACGAGGTGCTCGAACTCGGTCACCTCGGCCTGCCAGCCGGGCTCGACCACCGTGGTGGCGTTCGCCTCGGCGATGATGGCGGGGCCGGCGACCTTCGCGCCGGATGCGAGCGATTCGCGCCGGTAGAGGGGCGTCTCGTGCCACCTTCCGCCCGTAAACATCTTCACCCGGGCCTCGGGTTTCATATCGATCGCCCCTTTTCCGTGCTCTTCGGAAAAGGGGCGAAAGGTTTCCCCCGCGCTCAACGCCTCCACCGACACCGCTTCGACGATGAGCTGCTTCCCTCTCATCAGGAACGAAAACTGTTTCCGATAGGCCGCCTCGAAAGCGGCCGTCATGTCCTCAAGCGACCCGAACGGCACGATCAGCGCCGTATCCGTGCCTTCGTACTTCAGGTGCACCCGCCGGATGACGCGGATGCGCCCGCGCTCGACGCCTTGCGCGACGAGCTCCTCCGCCGCCGCTTTCGCCAGCACGTCGAGATCCTCCACCAGCGCGGCGGACCCCAGCTTCGCCTCCACCGCCTTTTCCCGCATCTCCACCTGATCCGCGAGCCCCATGCCGTAGGCCGAGAGCACGCCCGCGAGCGGGTGGATGAACACGCGCGTCATGGCGAGCGCGTCGGCGACGAGGCAGGCGTGCTGTCCCGCCGCGCCGCCAAAGCAACACAACGTGTACTCGGTGACATCATGGCCGCGCTGCACCGAGATGTGCTTGATGGCGTTCGCCATGTTGCCGACCGCGATCTTCACGAATCCTTCCGCCACCTCCTCGGGCGCGCGCCCGTCGCCGATGGTCTGCGCGAGCTCGACGAACTTCTGCTTCACCACCGCCGCGTCGAGCGCCTCGTCGCCTCCGGCGCCGAACACGCGCGGAAAATAGCCCGGCTGGATCTTGCCCAGCATCACGTTGGCGTCGGTCACCGCGAGCGGCCCGCCGCGCCGGTAGCTCGCCGGGCCGGGGTTCGCGCCCGCCGAGTCCGGCCCGACGCGGTAGCGCGCGCCGTCGAAGTGCAGGATCGAGCCGCCGCCCGCGGCCACCGTGTGGATGCTCATCATCGGCGCGCGCATGCGCACCCCCGCCACCTGGGTCTCGAACTCGCGCTCGAACTCGCCCGCGTAGTGCGACACGTCGGTCGAGGTGCCGCCCATGTCGAAGCCGATGATCTTGTTGAACCCCGCGGCGAGCGAGGTGCGCACCGCGCCGACGATGCCGCCCGCCGGCCCGGAGAGGATCGAGTCCTTGCCGAAGAAGCGCCGCGCATCGGTGAGACCGCCGTTCGACTGCATGAACAGGAGCCGCACGCCTTCCAGCTCGGCGGCCACCTGCTCGACGTAGCGGCGCAGGATCGGCGACAAGTAGGCGTCGACTACGGTGGTGTCGCCGCGCCCGATCAGCTTCATCAGCGAGCTGGTGAGGTGCGAAACGGAGATCTGGGTAAACCCGACCTCCTTGGCCAGCGCAGCCACGCGAGCTTCATGCTGCGTATACCGATACCCGTGCATGAAAACGATCGCGATCGACCGAAACCCCGCCGCAAAGCTTTTCTCAAGATCGGCGCGCGCTCGCGACTCGTCCAGCGGGATCAGGACTTCGCCGCGCGCGCCGATCCTTTCCTGAACCTCGAGCACGTCCGCATACAACAACTCCGGGAGGACAATGTTCCGCTCGAAGATCTTCGGCCTGTTCTGATACGCGATGCGGAGTGCGTCCCTGAACCCCTTCGTAATGAACAGAACCGTCCGATCCCCCTTGCGCTCGAGCAAAGCATTCGTCGCGACGGTGGTCCCCATCTTCACCGCGTCGATGTCCTTGCCCGGGATGCGCGCCCCCGGCGCCAGGCCGAGGAGCTCGCGAATCCCGGCGAGCGCCGCGTCCTTGTAGCGCTCCGGGTTCTCCGAAAGCAGCTTGTGCGCGACCAGCGCGCCGTCGGGGCGGCGCGCGACGATGTCGGTGAACGTGCCGCCGCGGTCGATCCAGAACTGCCAGGGCATCAGAGCACGACCTCGCGCGCGGCACCGCGCACGTCCATCTCGTAGTCGAGCCCGACGATCGGCGGGCGCGCGAGGTGCCATTCCAGCCCGCCCGCCGCCGCGCCGCGCTCGACGATCTCCTTTTGCACCAGCGCCCCGATGTCGTGAACGGTGTAGGCCTGCGTGGAAACGGCGTCCTTCCAGGAGAAGCCGAGCGCGGCGAGGCGCCGCTCCATCTCGGCCATCACGTAGCGCACCTTCTCGCGCAGGCCCTCGGGCGAGGTGTCGCCGCGACGCACGATGAAGTCATGGTAACTGGGCTTGCCGTCCGGCGCCTCGCCGCCGCCGGCGAGGATGAAGCTGCCGCGCGCGCCCTTGGCGGCAGGCACCGTATAGGAGAAGGCGTACAGCGAAGGCTCGGCCGGCGGCGCGAAGACCGGGCAGACGTTGGTGCGCGCCACCGGATTGGCGCCGTCCTTGTAGATGCCCCAGCGCTCCAGCGTTGAGGCGTAAATCTTATTGAACGCGAGAAAGCCCTCCTCAGTGAACGGCGCCGGCGAGCGCAGCTCGCACGCGCAGAACGCCGTGAGCGGCCGGCCCGCCGCCTTAAGGTAGGCCTCAACCGTCTTGAACCCCTGCGCCAGCGGGAGCACCGTGGCGAGCCGAGCGCGCACGATCTCGAAGCCGGGCTCCGCGGCGACGCCGCCCGAATACTGGAACACCGCCTTGATGAAGCGGTAGCCCCCTTCGCGAAACACCGGTAGCGCGCTCATGTCAGCCGAATCTTGCCGCAGCATACGGCGCCGGATCGACAAACGGCGCCTCCCCCGTCACCATTTCGGCCAGCAGCCGCCCGGTGACCGCCGCGAGCGTGAGCCCGTGGTGCGCGTGGCCGAAGGCGAACCAGAGCTTGTCATGTCTTGGCGCCGGCCCGATCACCGGCAGCATGTCCGGCGTGCACGGCCGCGCGCCCATCCACGGCTCGGCGTCGAGCCGCTCGGCGAGCGGGAACAGGTCGCGCGCGATCGGCTCGGCGCGCGCCAGCTGCACCGGCGTGCGCGGCGCATCGCGCAGCGCGAACTCCGCGCCCGTGGTGAGGCGCACACCGCGCTGCATCGGCCCCATGAAGTAGCCGCGCTCGACGTCCAGGATCGGGTGGTTGAGCACCGCGCCCCCTGCCGCGCGGTAGTGCATGTGGTAGCCGCGCTTCACCGCGAGCGGCAGCTCGTAGCCGAGCGCGCGCGTCAGCACGTCGGACCACGGCCCGAGCGCGACCACCGCGCCGCCGGCCTCGAGCGCGCCCTTGGCGGTGCGCAGCTTCCAGCCGTCGCCCGCCTTCTCCAGCGTCGTGGCGTTGCCCTGCACGAACACGCCGCCGAGGTCCTGGAAGCGCTTCAAATAGGCCTGCCCGAGCGCGTGCGGGTCGAGCGCGCGCGTGGGCTGTGTCCAGTGGATCGCGCCCGCGAGCACCGGCGCGAGGTGCGGCTCGGCTTCCTGCAGGGCGCGCGCGTCGAGCTTGCGGTGCTCGACGCCGAAGTCCATCTTCCAGCCTTCGGCCTCGGCGAAGCGCCGGTCGCGCTCGCGCTCGGTGCGAAACACCTTCATCCAGCCGCCGCGCACGATCAGGTCCTCGGCGCCGGCCTCCGCCACCAGCGCGTCGTGCTCGGCGACGCAGTGCTCGATCAACCTTGCATAGCGGCGTGCCACCTCGGCATGGCGCGCCGGACGCGAGTGGTGCCAGTACTTCCACAGGAACGGCGCGAGCGCGGGCAGCGCCGACGGATGGTAGTGCGCGTCGACGGTGCGATTGAGCGCGTAGCGTGCGAGCGCGCCGAAGTCGTGCGGGAAGCCGTACGGGAAGACGCCCTCGCGCTGGATCAGGCCGGCGTTGCCAAACGAGGTCTCCTCGGCCGCGCCGCGCCGGTCGACGAGCGCCACCGCGCGGCCGCGCTTCTGCAGGTGCAGCGCGACGCACAGGCCGACGATGCCGGCGCCCAGGACGACGATGTCGTAGCGTGCCATTAGAATCGCATCCTAACTTGGATCGCATCGATACCGCAGTCATCGGCGCAGGGGTGGTCGGCCTCGCGGTCGCGCGCGCGCTCGCCGCGCAGGGGCGCGAGGTGGTGATCCTCGAGGCCGAGGATGCCATCGGCACGCACACCAGCTCGCGCAATTCCGAGGTGATCCACGCCGGCATCTACTATCCGCCGGGCTCGCTCAAGGCGCGCGCCTGCGTCGCCGGGCGCGAGCGCCTGTACGCCTACTGTGCCGAGCGCGGCGTGCCGCACCGGCGCTGCGGCAAGCTGATCGTTGCCACCGATGCCGCGCAGCGCGACGCGCTGGAAGGCATCCGGCGCAAGGCGCACGCCAACGGCGTCACCGACGTGGTGCGCGTCAGCCCCGCCGAGGTGCGCGCCATGGAGCCCGAGCTCGCCTGCGTGGACGCCCTCTACTCGCCCTCGACCGGGATCATCGACAGCCACGCGCTGATGCTCGCCTACCTTGGCGACGCCGAGAACGCCGGCGCCATGCTGGCGCTGAAGAGCCCGCTCGAGGCCGCACGCGTCACGCCCCAGGGCATCGAGCTCCACGTGGCGGGCGCCGAGCCGCTGCTCGCCCGCCATGTCGTCAACAGCGCCGGGCTCACGGCACCGAGCCTCGCGCGGCGCTTCGAGGGCTATGCGCCGCAGCATGCGCCGCGCGAGCTCTACGCCAAGGGCAACTACTACAGCCTCGCGCGCCGCGCGCCGTTCACGCACCTGGTCTACCCGGTGCCCGAGCCGGGGGGCCTGGGCGTGCACGTCACACTCGATCTGGGCGGGCGCGCGCGCTTCGGGCCGGACGTGGAATGGGTGGACAGCATCGACTACCGCGTCGACCCGGCGCGCGCGCAAGCGTTCTACGCCGCCATCCGACGCTACTGGCCGGGACTGCCCGACGGCGCGCTCGAACCGGGCTACGCCGGCATCCGCCCGAAGATCTCCGGCCGCGGCGAGCCGGCCGCGGACTTCGTCGTGCAGGGCCCGCACGCGCACGGCGTGCCGGGGCTGGTGCACCTTTTCGGCATCGAGTCTCCCGGATTGACAGCTTCGCTCGCGTTGGCCGATGATGCGGCAGCGCAACTTTCTGACTGAAACTTCCCGGAGGTGACATGAAATTCAGGCTCGCGGCAGCGGTCGCGGCGGCGGTGGCATGCAGCGCCGCGCAAGCGCAAACCAAGTGGGACATGCCCACGCCCTACTCGGACGGCGAATTCCACACGCGGAACGTCGTACTCTTCGTCGAGGACGTCGCCAAGCGCACCAACGGCGCGCTCGAGATCAAGGTGCACTCTTCGGGCTCGCTCATCAAGCACCCCGACATCCTGCGCGCGGTGTCCACCGGCCAGGTCAACATCGCCGAATTCCTGCTCGGGCAGTTCGGCAACGAGGACCCGGTGTTCGCCGCCGACAACCTGCCGTTCGTGGCTGCGGGCTACGACAGCGCGCAGAAGTTCTACGCGGCGCAAAAGCCGCTGCTCACGAAGAAGCTCGCCGAGCGCGGCGTGACGCTGCTGTACTCGGTGCCGTGGCCGGGCCAGGGCATCTACACCAAGGAGCCGCTGAAGTCGGTCGACGACCTGAAGGGCACCAAGTTCCGCACCTACTCGCCGCTCACCGCGCGCCTGGCCGAGCTCCTGGGCGCCAGCCCGACCGTGATCCAGGTGCCCGAGATCCCGCAGATGTTCGCCACCGGCGCGGTGCAGGCGATGATCACCTCGTCGGCGACCGGCACCTCGACCAAGGCCTGGGAGTTCGTCAAGAACTACTACAAGACGAGCGCCTTCCATCCGAAGAACGTGGTGGTGGTCAACACGCGCGCCCTGAAGCGCCTGCCCAAGGCGCAGCAGGACGCGCTGCTCGGCGCGGCGCAGGACGCCGAGCCGCGCGGCTGGGCGATGTCCAAGCAGCGCGAGCGCGACGGCGACGAGACGCTGGCCAAGAACGGCATGACGCTGCACGAGCCGAGCGCCGCGATGAAAGCCGCGTTCGAGAAGGTCGGCGCGCAGATGGCGAAGGAATGGGAAGACAAGGCCGGCGCCGACGGCCAGTCGATCATGAAGGCCTACCATAAGAAGTAATTTGAGGCGGTTTCTCGACCGCCTCTACACCGCGAGCGGGGTGCTCGCGGCGGCCTGCCTGGCGAGCATCGCCGTGGTGATGCTCGCGCAGGCCGGCATGCGCGAAATGGGCATGCTGCTGCGCGGCGCCGACGACATCGTCGGCTGGCTGTGCGCGGCGAGCGCGTTCC
This sequence comes from Burkholderiales bacterium, assembly GCA_035459025.1. Classification (GTDB taxonomy): domain Bacteria; phylum Pseudomonadota; class Gammaproteobacteria; order Burkholderiales; family SG8-39; genus JAABQT01. The sequence continues at coordinate 15,550 of DATHYT010000032.1, forward strand.
TCGCCCTCGGCTATACCTTCCGCCACGGCGAGCTGGTCCGGGTCGGGCTGTTCATCGATCGGCTGCCGCCGGCGAGCCGGCGCCGCGCTGAATTCGCAGCGCTCGGCCTCGGTGTGCTGGTCGGCGGCTATATCCTGTGGGCGGCGGCGAACTTTGTCTATGAAAGCTGGCAATTCGAGGAGGTGGCACAGGGGCTGATCCAGATTCCGATCTGGATCCCGCAGATGAGCTTCGTCGTCGGCGCGCTCATCTTCTTCATCGCGCTTCTCGATGAGTTCATCGTGCTGGCAATGGGCGGCACGCCGGCGTATCGCGCCGCCGAAGAAACGCACCGCGCGCACCCCGAGGCCGCCGAGGCGCCCTGATGGGCACGCTCACCGTCGCCGCCATCCTGCTCGCCGTCCTGCTCGTGCTGCTCGCGGGCGGGCTGTGGATCGCGATGGCGATGAGCGTGGTGGCCTGGGTCGGGCTGCAGTTCTTCACCACCAGCCCGCCCGACGTCAACCTGTTCCAGGCCTACTGGGGCTCGAGCGCGTCGTGGACGCTCGCCGCGCTGCCGATGTTCGTGTGGATGGGCGAGATCCTGTTCCGCACGAAGCTCTCGGAAGAGATGTTCAAGGGCCTGTCGCCGTGGCTCGGCTGGCTCCCCGGGCGGCTGATGCACGTCAACATCTTCGGCTGCGCCATCTTCGCGGCGGTGTGCGGCTCGTCCGCGGCCACGGTCGCCACCATCGGCAAGGTGGCGCTGCCCGAGCTCGCCAAGCGCGGCTACGACGAGACAACGAGCGTGGGTTCGCTGTGCGGCGCCGGCACGCTCGGCCTGCTGATTCCGCCCTCGATCATCATGATCGTGTACGCGGTGGCGGCCGAGGTGTCGATCCTGAAGATGTTCCTCGCCGGCGTGTTCCCGGGCGCGCTGCTGGTGAGCCTGTTCTCCGGCTACATCATCACCTGGGCGCTGCTCAATCCGGGCAAGACGCCCACCGCCGTCGAGAAGATGAGCCTCGGCGAGCGCGTGCGCCGCGCGAAGAACCTGATTCCGTGCCTCGCGCTGATCTTCTTCATCATGGGCGTGATGTTCACGGGCGTCGCCACGGCCACCGAAGCCGCGGCGTTCGGCGTGCTCGGTGCGCTGGCGATCGCGTGGTGGAGCGGCTCGCTCACGCGCCAGAGCTTCGTCACCAGCCTGATGGGCGCGACGCGCCTGTCGTGCATGATTCTGTTCATCCTCGCCGGCGCCTCGATGCTCTCTTCGTGCATGGCGTTCACCGGCATCCCGCGCGCGCTCGCCGAGTGGGTGGCGGCCTCGAACTTCAGCCCCTATGCACTGATCGCGGTGCTGGCGCTCATCTACCTGCTGCTCGGCATGGCAATCGACGGCATCTCGATGATCGTGCTCACCACCTCGATCGTGCTGCCGATGATCGACGCCGCGGGCTTCGACCTGATCTGGTTCGGCATCTTCATCGTGCTGCTGGTCGAGATCGCGCAGATCACGCCGCCGGTCGGCTTCAACCTGTTCGTGCTGCAGACCATGGCCAAGCGCGAGGCGAACTACGTGGCGCGCGCCGCGATCCCGTTCTTCTTCATGATGCTGCTCGCGATCGTGGTGGTCACCGCGTTCCCGGCGATCGCCACCTGGCTCCCCGACGCCATCCTCGGGGTGACGAAAAAATAGGGACAGACCTCATTTTCCATTTGGTGGAAAATGAGGTCTGTCCCCATTTTATGTCCGAGCCCATTTACCTGACCCAGGAGATCCGCCGCATCGAGGCGGCGGCGAAGGACGTCCCGCTCATGGAGCGCGCGGGCGCCGCGGCCGCGGAGCTCGCCGCGCGGCTGTGCGCCGAGACCGCGAAGGACGTGCTGGTGCTCGCCGGGCCGGGCAACAACGGCGGCGACGCGAAGATCGTCGCGGAGCGCCTGCGCCAGCAGTTCTTCCGCGTCACGCTCGCCGGCGCGGCCGAGGCCGCCACGCTGCCGATGGAGAAGAACTGGGGCCTGATCGTCGATGGGCTGTTCGGCATCGGTCTCGCGCGGCCGGTCGAAGGCGACTTCGCCCGGCTCGTCGACTACGTCAACGCTCAGCGCTGCCCGGTGCTCGCCCTCGACATCCCGAGCGGCCTCGCGTCCGATACCGGCCGTATTCTCGGCCGCGCGGTTCGCGCCACGCACACCATTACCTTCATTGCCCTGAAGCCCGGGCTGCTCACGCTCGACGGGCCCGACTACTGCGGCGACGTGTCGGTCGCCGGCCTGGGGCTCGACCTGAAGACGCTGGCGCGGCCGGTGGCCTGGAAAGCGTCCCCGGCGCTGTTCGCCGACGCGCTCAGGCCGCGTCCGCGCAATTTCCACAAGGGCACGGCCGGCTCGCTCGCGATCCTCGGCGGCGCCGCCGGCATGACGGGTGCGGCATTGCTCGCCGGGCGCGCGGCGCTCAAGCTCGGCGCCGGACGCGTCTACGTCGGCATGCTCGAGGAGACCACCCTCGATCCAGGCGCGCCCGAGCTGATGCTGCGCCATCCCGACGACGCGCTCGGCCAGGACCTCGACGCCCTCGTCGTCGGCCCGGGCCTCGGGCAGAGCGGGCGCGCCGAGGCGCTGGTCGGCGCGGTGCTCGCGAGCGACATGCCCTGCGTGCTCGACGCCGACGCGCTGAACCTCCTCGCCGACAACAGGGACCTGCGCGCCGCGTGCGCCAAGCGGCGCTCGGACACGCTGCTCACGCCGCACCCGGGCGAAGCCGCGCGGCTGCTCAGCTGCAAGATCGCGGACGTGCAGGACGACCGCCTCGCCGCCGCGCAGCGCCTCGCGGGGGACCTGAATGCGCACGTCGTGCTGAAGGGCAACGGCAGCGTCCTGGTGGCGCGCGACGGCCACTGGTTCGTCAACACTTCGGGCAACCCGGGCATGGCCTCGGCCGGCATGGGCGACGTGCTCTCCGGCATCCTCG
>DATHYT010000033.1:0-15247 GCA_035459025.1 Burkholderiales bacterium
GCTACGAACCAAGGGGTCGTGGGTTCAAATCCTGCCGGGCGCGCCAAATATCAGAGGGTCAGCGAATGCTGGCCCTCGAGGCAGTCGACAGGCTGGCGCCGGACCAGCCGCTCGAACCGGGTCGGGCAACGCGCTGACGTACAACGCGTCAGCGCGGCCGGGCAATCAGAACTTGTACGCGGCGCCGATGGAGAGCAGGCTGATGTTGTCCACCGCCTTGAATTGCTCCCATTCCGCGCGCAGGCCAAAATTCCTCGTCAGGTTGTAGGTTGCGCCGAACCCGAAGGACAGGTCGGAACCATCCGCCTTTCCGGAAAACGGCAGCCCGCCGGTCACGTCGCTCGCCTTCGATTCCCAAGCAAATAGCCCGATCTTGCCAAAGAGCTCGAACTTCTCGTTCAGTGGCATGGTGCCGACGGCGGAAAAATTCAATCCCGTTGTTTTGGCCGTGCCGCCGGTAACGGGGATACCGAGAAACGTGCCACTGTAGGTGGCCTTGCCGAGATCCGCGTACGCGAGTTCCAGCCCGAGGTTCCGGCTGAACTGATATCCGCCGAAGAACTTGTTGCCGGAGTCCTTGCCGTCAACCGGTCCCGACGTGATCAGGTCAGGGATAGCGTTGCCATCATCCGCATCTTGATTTGGATCAAATCATGTGCCACGCGTCCGAGTCGCTAAGGAGGCCGTAGGCGCACGAACTCGGCATTACGGAAAATAGCGAACCGTCGGCTCGCCTGCGGCCTACGCGAGCAGAGCGTCCTTGAGTTGGGCGTAGGTTTCCGTGCGCTGGAACTGAGGGAACTCTTGCGCGACCGCATCGGGGCAGCAAAACAGCACGCCGCGGTCCGCCTCGCACAGCATGGTGGTGTCGTTGTAGCTGTCGCCCGCTGCGTGAACCGTGAAGTTCAGCGCCTTCAGGCTCGCCACGGCACGGCGTTTTCCGTCCGGAACGCGCAATCGGTAGCCGGCGACGCGCCCGGAAGGCTCGACCAGCAGCTCGTTGCAGAACAGCGTCGGCCAGCCGAGCGGACGCACGAGCGGCCCGGCGAACTGATAGAAGGTATCGCTGACAATGATGACCTGGGTGCGGGCGCGCAGCTCGTCGAGGAACTCGCGCGCTCCATCCAGGGGCTTGAGCGTTGCGATGACGTCCTGGACGTCGCGCAGCTTGAACCCGTGGCGCTCGAGGATCGCCAGGCGGCCCTGCATGAGCTTGTCGTAGTCCGGCTCATCGCGCGTGGTACGACGGAGCTCGGCGATGCCGGTCTTCTCGGCGAACGCGATCCAGACCTCGGGAACCAGGACGCCTTCGAGGTCCAGACAAACGATCAGCGGCACGCGGTGTTCCTCCTCCGTCCCGCCTCGAGCGGCTCGGCCGGACGCGAGCGGCGACGGGCTGCCTTGGCGCTCATCGCTTCAAGCTTCCGGCCCACAGACCTTCGATCGCCCTATGGCGCGGGTGCTTCTTGAATCGGGTAAAGCATGGAATTCTTCACGCCCTCGGGCGCGAAGCCGTGTGCAGGGTACCACGGGGCGAAGGCAGTCCAGCAAGAGCGGATGCGTTCGATAGAGCTGCCCGCGCCCCGCAACCTCTCGAGGACCTCACCCGGGCGCGGCGGGGGTCAGTGAGGGGGGCTGTGTGTTGGAGTGGGTGATGCGCGCGGCCTTCAGCGCCGCCGCGCAACCGCCGTTATGATCGAGAGTGGCGTAGGATCACGCGGGCGGCCGTTGGGAGCCCGCGAAGTTCGTTGCGCAACAATAGACCGGCTGAGGCCATGGCCGCCGACCGGCTTGAGTGCGGCGGCAAGTGTGGGAACGGAGAGGGTGCCGACGGGATGATTCGGACGACGAGCGATTTGAGTGCCGTTGCACGTCCTTCAATTTGGGGCCCGCCGCTTGAACCGCCTGCCGTGGCTGTTGTCGAGGCGCCGCTGCCGATGTGCGGACTGTGTCGCAGCGCGCCGAGCGCGCTGCGCGTATCCTACGCTTCGAGGTCGAACCACGCAGTTCTGGCGCTGCGCGCCTATGGAACCTGAAAGGAGAGCCATGACCAAGAACATAACCGTCGTCGTCCTCCTCCTCGTGCTCGCGGCCGGCTGCATCAGCAATCCGCGGGATGGAGCCATCGCGCCGCCGCTGGATCCGAAGCGCAAAGTGAGCGAGCAGGACTGCAGCAGACCCCTCGACGACGACGGCGGCAACCTGTTGTGCCGTGAGATCACCGAGGCCGAGCGCCTCGCCAGGATCGCGGAAGCAGAACGGCAGGCCAGGGCCCGGCTGGAAGCGGCGGCGCGCGCCGAGCGCGAGCGCCTCGAGCGCGAGCGCGCCGAGCAGCTTGCCCGCGAAGAGGCCGCCCGGAAAGCGCGGGAGGCCGAGGAGGCGCGGCTCGCCGCCGAGCGCCGCCGGCTGGAGGAAGAGGCCGCGCGCAAGGCCCAGGAAGAGCGCGAGCGTCGGGAGAAGGCGGAGGCGGAAGAGCGTGCCCGCCTGAAGGCCGAGCAGGAAGCGCGCGAGGCCGCCGCTCGCGAATGCCGGCGTCTCGAGCAGGAACGGAGCGAGGGCCGTTCTCTACTCGCGGTATTTGTCGCCGACTACGGCAAGGACGAGGAATTCAAGGAAATCGCCGCGCAGATCGCCGCGTTCCTTGCCAAGCCCCGCAAGGCAAAGCCTTGCCCGCCCGCGTGAGGGCGCGACGGGCCGCGCTCCCAGGGGTGACAGTGACCTCCGGACCCGCGTAGGCCGCGGCCCGCCCGTTCCGCGCCCTCACAGCCAGCGCTTCTTCCGGAACACGAGCAGCAGGATCGTGGCGATGGCCCCCATCACGCCGAGCAGCACGAAGTAGCCGGTGTGCGATTTGAGCTCCGGCATGTATTCGAAGTTCATGCCGTAGATACCGGCAAGGAAGCTCAGCGGCACGAAGATCGCGGTGACGATCGTGAGGATCTTCATGATGTTGTTGAGGCGGTGCGACGCCAGGGAGATGTAGCCCTCGATGAGATCCGTGGCCACCTCGTAATAGAGTGTCGCGAGGCTGTTGGCCCGCTCCTGGTTCTCGTAGACGTCCTTGATCTCGTGGATCCGCTCGGCGCGCACCTGCGGGGGCGGGTCTTTCATCATCTCCAGGAACACCTGCACGTGATAAAGGAGCACTCGGCGGAACTTCCTCAAGTTGGTCTTGTACCCCATCAGGTCCGAAAGGATCTCGTCGCGGGGGCTCGCCACGATCTCCTGCTCGATGTCCTCGAGGCGCGGCTCGAGCGACAGCAGTTTCTTGAGATACCGGTCCACCGAGATCCGGGAAAGTCTCAGCGCGAGCGCGTCGGGGCCGCTGGCGAATAGCGACGGGTCTTGCTGCAGCTGCTCCCGGAGCCGATCAATGCTGGGCGAGTGCCCCGAGTGGCGCGTCACCAGGAAGCGCTCGCCGATGAAGATCGCGATCTGGATGGTTTCGAACTCGAATTCGTCCCGGTCCGGCCCGAGCCCCTTGAGCAGGATGAAGACATGATCGCCGAAGGCCTCGAATTTCGGCTGGTGCCGGCGCCGCTGCGCATCCTGTATCGCAAGCGGGTGCAGCCCGAAGTTCTCGACGAGCGCTCGCTGCTCGCTCTCGGGCGGGTTGTCGAAGTAATCAGCCCACAGGATCCCGTCGGGCCGCTCGCGCCATTGCGCGACCAGCTCCTCGCCTCCCGTGGCGACGAGCCTACTATCGGGGCGATACAGCATGGCGTGAATCATGCGGCACCCCCGTGACCGAACGTATGATCGTGGACGGCCATGATCTTCTTTACGATGGTACCCCATGCCGCGAGCCGAACTATGCCGAGCGGCGCCACCCTTCGCGGCGTACGCGGGCGCCCGTGACGACGCTAGCGAAGCGAGTCTTATCGGCGATATCCCCCGTGTGGACGCCAGACCCGGTGTAGAGTGGGCGGCGCAATGAGGATCCGGGCGCTGATCGCCGGCATTGCCGCGCTGGCCAGTATTGCGGGCGCGGCGATCGCGTTTCTGTGGCAGGGCATCATCTACCTGCAGAGCTCGGCCTGGCCGAAGCTGAGCCTCGCTACCGCGCTCAGATGGCTTGACGCGCGCTCCTGGGCGCGCCTGGCGCACACCTGGCCCGACGGTCATGCGCTGCTCGACGCGATTCCCCTGTCGATCGCGCTGGTGGGGCTCGCGGTGCTCGCGTTCGCGGTCGCGAGATGGGGCGCGAACCGCTAGGGCGCCCGGCTACTTGTCGGCGCCGGCGGCGCGGTCCTGCAGCTGCTGCATGGCGCCGTCGATTCTCTGCTGCGCCTGCTGCATCGTCTTCTGACCCTGCTCCATCTCCTGCTTCTTGAGCGAAGCGGCGGTCGCCGCGGTGCTGGCGGTTTCCATGCCGCAACCGGCAAGCATCAGGGCAACGGCAAACGCGATTGGCAGTCTCATGACCGGCCTCCGATTGAGGTAGCGCCGGTACCTTACCCCGATCCGCCGCATCACGCAGCGAACTGGTTCACGACCCCGGAACTAGCTCTCCCGCGCGCCGCGCATCTCCTGCAGCGCGTCACCCACGCGTCGCCAGAAATTCGCCTGCGCCTTGTCGCCGGCGGTCTCGAAAGAAGCGGCCTTCTGCCCCGCCTCGGCAATCGCTTTGGGGCCGTGCGCCTCGAAAAGGTGCCGCGCCATGGCGGCAACGTCGGCAGTGTTCATCGTCCTTGCCTCCTTTGAGTGTTTGGCAGCCGCGCGGGCATTGGGTTCAACCGGTGGGCTAGACTGCCAGCCCATGGCGGAAATACTCGGCCTCGGCCTGTCGCCGTAAGAGGCTGATTGATTTTCTCAAGTGTTTGCAAGACGCTCGGGGCTGGCACACTGGCAATCGGGGGGGTGCAACATGGGCCGATTTGCGGCTGGTCTCGGATCGATGGTGCTTTTCGTTGCCGAGACAGGCGATCCGCGCCGGCGTCGGGACCGAAGCGCGGCCGCGCGCCGACCGGGCGTTGCGCAGGCCGGGCGAGCAGTGCAAGTGGCGGCATCGTCCGCGCGAGCTGCGCCCGCTGCAGCGGCGCCTGCTAGAAGATGAAGTCCCTAGTCGATCCGTATGCCGCCGGCATCCGGGTGTTGCAGTACGCGCTGCTCGCCATCGCCTGTGGCGCCCTCTACGGCGGTTTCCTGTCCAGCCCGCTGGTGCTGGACGATCTTATCCTTCGCGAGTTCGGCCGTCCGGAGACGCTAAAGACGATTCTGGGTCTCGAATTGCGCTGGCTGCCCTATGCCAGTATCGAGTGGACGCGGAAACTGACCGCCGACTCGCTGCATTGGCTGCGCCTGGGCAATCTGGCACTGCACGTCGCCAACACCTTGCTGCTGTTCCTGTTTCTCGACAGGCTGTTTGCGAGCGTGCTTCCGGGAGAAGCCGGCATCCGCGCTTCCGGCCGCGATGCGCTGCCCTCGACCTGGCTGGCATTCTCCGGCGCGCTGCTCTTCGCCCTGCATCCCGTCGCCGTCTATGGCGTGGCCTACCTGATCCAGCGCACCATCCTGATGGCGACGCTGTTCAGCCTGGCGACCTGGGTCCTGTTTCTCGAGGGGTTGATCCGCGATCAGCGCCGCTGGCTGTGGGCGTCCGCGCTGGCCTATGCGCTCGCGATCTTTTCCAAGGAACACGCCGTCATGGCGCCGGCCGTAGCGCTCGCCCTGCTCTTGCTGCTGCGCGGGCCGGACAAGCGCCTGCTGGCGCAGGTGTGGCCGATATTCCTCGTCTATGCGGCGACCGCGCTCCTCATCGTGCTGCCGATGAAGTTTTTCGGGATCATCGGCAACGCTTATGAGCCCGACGGGGCGAGGTTGCTGGCGACGCAGCAGGTCGATCCACGAAATCCCTATCCCCTGGCGCTGGCGACACAGGGCTATCTGTATTTCAAGTACCTGCTGCTGTGGATCGTGCCGAACCCGGCCTGGATGTCGATCGACATGGTGGAGCGGTTCGCCCCCCGCCTGTGGGCCTGGCCGGAAACCGCCGGGCTGCTCGCTTTCGTCCTGTACCCGCTGGCGGCCCTGCGCCTGCTGTGGCAGCGCGGGCGCCCGGGCCTGCTCGGGTTCGCCCTGCTCGCGCCGTGGCTGATGTTCGCCACGGAGCTCTCGACGGTGCGCATCCAGGAAGTATTCGTGCTCTATCGAAGCTATCTGTGGATGCCCTGCCTGTTCGCCGGCTTGCCGTTCCTGCTGCAAAAGCTCTCGGCCCGGCGTTCGCTCTTCGTACTTGGCGCGATCGTCCTGGCCCTGGTTCCCGCGAGTTGGATCCAGCTGACGCGCTTCGCCGATCCGCTGCTGCTGTGGAGCGATGCCCTTGATCTCGCGCGGGACAAGGACAACCCCATCAAGCTGGGCAGGATCTATCACAACCGGGGACTCGCGTATCTGGACAAGCCGCGTTACGAAGACGCGATAGTGGACTTCGGCAAAGGGATCCGGCTCTTGCCCATGCACCATTTGCTCTACAACGACCGGGCAGTGGCCTACCTGATGACGCGACGGTATCGGGAGGCGCTGAAAGACTACAACGTCGCCATCCTGCTCAATTCCGGTTACTACAGATCGTATTGGGGTCGCGCCATGGTGTTCGAGGCATTAGGCGAAGAGGCCGCCGCCCGCAACGACTATGCGCGCGCGTGCGCGCTGGGCCTCCGCGAAGTCTGTGCCAAGGCTATTGCCGCACCTGGTCGATAACGATTTCGAGGCCCGTCGTGCCGGGCGCGACCGGCTTGCTGCTGCCCTGCAGGTCCCCCGGCTTGGCGATCGCGTCGCCGGACCTGGAAATGCGCGCGACGAGGACGACGCGGCGCTGTCCCGAAAGGCCCCCGTGCGGTGTCAGCGCCTGGCTGTCGTCGATGCGAAACGCGTACGGCAGATCGCCTGCTTTCGCGCGGACTACCGCGAGCGGCGCGCGCTCGCCCTCCGTGGCCCGCGCGAAAATGAACAGCGCGTCCCCGGGCGCGACTTGCGAGTCCAGCGCCGGCGCGAGCTTGACCGTGCCGGCGAGACCGGAGGCGGCCGCCGGCGCGGCCGCGATGGCCGGCGCAGGATGGGGCAGGGCGGGCACGCCCGCCGCGCCGGTCGAGGGAAGCTTGCCGAGTTCGCGCGCCTGGGCGATGCTGCGCCGGATCGAACGCCCGAACTCGGAATGCGCGTCCGTCAACGGCACGACGCGCTCCCAGTAGGCAACCGCGGCCGAATAGCGCTGGCCTTCGAATTCGGCACTTCCCGCCAGCGCCAGCGACTTGGCGTGGCCGGGGTCGAGCTCGAGCGCGCGCTTGACGATCGCGAGGGGCTCGCCCTCCAGCGTGCGGCCGCGCGCCATCGCCAGCGCATCGGCGTAGTCGGCGAGCAGGTCGGCGTTGTTCGGCATCCGCTGCGCGGCCTGCGCGTAGGCGCGCGCCGCCGGCTCGAAGCGCCCGAGCATCACGTACGAGCGCGCGAGCATCGCCCATCCCGGTCCGTCATCGGGCGATTGCTTGAGCCGCGCTTCGAGCTGCTGGGACAGCGTGCCGAGCTGCTCCGCCGATACCGCGTGCGCCAGCGCGGGCTCGGCGCGCGCCGGTGGCTCGGGCGACTTGGCGTTGCCGACCCAGACGGCGTACGCCACGGCAGCCAGGGCGACGGCCCCTCCCACGGCGAGAGCGGCCCAGAGCAGCGCGCGGCGGCGAACGGGCGGCGGCGACGAAGACATCATGCCGGCGATCAATAACAGACCGGCGGCAAACCGGGGTTGAGGCAGATCAAACGGCAGCCGGCGCGCCCTGGGCACCTATGACCAGACCACCTCGGGCATCGGGCGCACCTTGCGCGCCCTGCGGCAGCCCGGCGCGCGCGTCGGCGTCATCGGCCTGGGGGTCGGCACGCTCGCGGCCTACGGCAGGCCGGGCGACGTGTACCGGTTCTATGAAATCGACCCGGCGGTGGTGCAGATCGCGCGGCGCGAGTTCGGCTGCCTCGAGGACAGTTTCGCGCGAGTCGAAGTCGTGCTCGGCGATGCGCGCCTGCAGCTCGAGCGCGAGCCCGCTCAGCAGTTCGACGTGCTCGCGGTGGACGCGTTCGCCGGCGACGCCGTGCCGATGCACCTGCTCACCCTCGAGGCGCTCGCCGTGCATGTTCGGCACGTCAAGCCGGGTGGCGTCATCGCGTTCCATGTCAGCAACCAGTTTCTCGATCTGCCTGCGCTGGTGCTGCGGCTCGCCGGGGCGCGCGGGCTGAAGGCCGCCCATGTGCTCGACGAGGCTCGGTCCCGGGGCGGGTTCAGCAGCGACTGGGTGCTGCTCACGACCGACGCGGCCTTCCCCGACCTGCCCGAGATCCGTGCCGCGACCGTTTCCGCGCGGCCAGGCGCGGACCAGCGGCCGTGGAGCGACGATTTCAACAACCTGTTGCAGGTGCCGAAATGAGCGGGTGTAACATCGGCATCAACCAAGCGCCGCCGGCGCTGCTGCTCGGAGAACGCGCATGACGAGATTTGACGTTTCGCTGATCGCCGTCTCGCTGGCGGTGCTGGCCGCGGCGCCGTCGGCGCAAGCCGCTGACATCAACAAGGGCCGGCAGATCTTCAACCAGCATTGCGCGGGCTGCCACGGCCCCCGAGGCATCAGCGTGATGCCGAACGCACCGCATCTTGCCGACGGCACCGTGCTGCTGCGGCCCGATGGCGAGATCCTGGCGTCGATCCGCGGCGGCAAGAACGCCATGCCTGCCTATGCCGGCATCCTCAAGGACGCGGAAATCCTCGATGTGATCGCGTACATGCGCACCCTGCGGCGCTGAGTTCGCCGCCCTGTTTCGGGCTCGCGCGCGCGCGGCCGGGGCGAGGCCTTGATCTGCATCAAACCCCGTCCCTCCGTTCGCACGAAGATGACGGCTGTGGAACTGCCCGGGTAGCAAAAGTTTCCTCCATGGCAACGCGACGGCAGCGATGAAGATCGGATTGCAGGCGCCGGATGGCGCGGTCCTGGTTCACCCGGACGCGGCACCGGGTGCCGCTTCCACGCCTCAAGCTCGGGGGCTGTCGCTGCGCGCAAAGGGCCTGGTCGTCCTGGCCATTCTGTTCGTCTACATCCTGGTCGTCCTCGGCGTCATCGCGCTGCAATGGCACAAGTCGCTGAGCGTGGGCGAGAGGATCGAGAACCTTCATCTGCAGGAGACCAAGGCCGAACGGCTGCAGAGTTCGTTGTCGCACGCCATCATCAATCTGCAGGATACGCTGAAGTCCGGCAATCCGAAGGACCTGGACACGGATCTCGTGCTGGTGGTGTCGGATACGCGGCAGCTCGAAGCGCATTACCCGGGGCTGGCCCGGCACGCCGATGGCCTGGCCAGCGCTGTCGCCGGACTGGAGCCCAACATGCCGGGCGCGGCGTTGCGCTCGCTGCGCGGGCAGCTGGAGGCGGTGCGCGCCGAAGCGAACGCCATTTCGGCGCAGATCCACGAATCGAAGGATGCGCTGACGGCAACCCACTTTGCGCAGCAGGGCTGGATCGCGACGGTCGCGGCCGCAATGAGCGTGGGCGGCGTCGTGCTGTTGGGCGCGCTGATCGTGCTGTTCTTCGGCCGCCTGGCGCGCGACATCGGCAAGCTCGAAGCGCGCGCGATGGATATCGTCACGGGCTACGACGGTGCGCCGCTCGAGGTCACGCGCGGCGATGAGGTGGGCGGCCTGATGCGCGCGGTGAACCGCACGCAATCCATGCTGCGCCTCCGGGAAAAGCAGCTGGAACTCGCGCGCCAGCAGCGCTTCTACCAGGAAAAGATGGCGGCGATCGGGTCGCTCGCCGCCGGGGTGGCGCACGAAATCAACAATCCGATCGCCGCCATCAGCGGCCTGGCGCAGGACATGAGCGATCACAGGCAGGCCCGTCTTTGCTCGGATGCACGCTGCCAGCCCGAGATGATACTCGAGCAGACCGGCCGCATCGCGCTGATTTCGCGCCAGCTTGCCGAGATGGCCTCGATGCACTCGCAGCAGCCCGACCTGCTCGATCTCAACGGCCTGGTCGAGAGGACCTGCAACTTCCTGGGCTACGACAAGCGCTTTGCGGGCATCGACGTGGTGCTCGACCTCGACCGCAATCTGCCCGCGGTGCGCTCGGTCGCGGATCACCTGACGCAGGTCTTGATGAACCTGATGATCAACGCGGCCGATGCACTGGAGAGCACGCACGGCGGCGCACGCCGGATTCGCGTGGCGACGCGCGCCGACGCCGCCGGCGCGGTGCTCACGGTCAGCGACAACGGGCACGGCATGGACGCCGCCCTGTTGTCGCGGGTTTTCGACGAATCGTTCACCACCAAGCCGCTCGACAAGGGCCGCGGCCTCGGCCTGTTCCTGTGCAAGAACCTGATCAAGCAGAACGGCGGCCGCATCGAGCTGGAATCGGTGCTGCATGCCGGCACCACGGCGCGCATCGTCTTGCCGCCGCGCGAGGGGGCCGTCGCCTGAACGGACCATGTCGAGCCTGAACATCCTCGTGATCGACGACGAGCGGGCCATCCGGCAGACGGTTGTCGCGGCGCTGGGCAAGGCGGGCTACGTGGCGGCCGAGGCCGGGTGCGTCGCCGAGGCGGCGGCCAAGCTCAAGGGCGGCGAGTTCGACGTCGCGCTGTGCGACATCAAGATGCCGGACGGCAGCGGCATCGATCTGGTGCGCGACAGCCGCGCCGCGGGCACCAATACGGTCTTCATCATGATCACGGCGTTCGCCTCGCTGGAGACCGCCGTGCAGGCGCTGCGCGCCGGGGCCGCCGACTACATCATCAAGCCGGTGCGCAACGAGGAGCTGCTCAACCGGCTCGCGGGCATCGATACGCTGCGCAGGCTGAGCGACGAGAACCGGGTGCTGCGCCAGGCTATCGAGGACCGCGCGCCGAGGCTCTACCAGTGCACCTCGCCGGCGATGCTGGAAGTGGAGCGGCTCGTGCGCAAGGTCGCCACGGTCGACAGCACGGTCCTGATCACGGGCGAGAGCGGCACCGGCAAGGGCGTGGTGGCACGCGCGATCCACGGGCAGAGCACGCGGCGCGAGGGGCAGTTTCTCGCCGTGAATTGCAGCGCCATTCCGGAGCATCTGCTGGAAAGCGAATTCTTCGGCCACACCAAGGGCGCGTTCACCGGTGCCGAGCGGGCGCGCAAGGGGCTTTTCCTGCAGGCGACCGAGGGCACCCTGTTCCTCGACGAGATCAGCGATCTGCCATTGCCCCTGCAAGCCAAGCTGCTCAACGCCATCGAGGACAAGGAGGTGCGGCCGGTGGGCAGCGAGCAGGTGCGCCGCATCGATACCCGGATCATCGCCGCCACCAACGCCGATCTCAGGGAAAGGATCGGCCAGGGCCGGTTCCGCGAGGACCTGTTTTTCCGCCTCAGCATGTTCGAAATCCACATCCCGCCGCTGCGCGAGCGTCCCGCGGACCTGCGCGGGCTGATCCAGTTTCTGCTGCGGGGTTTCAAGGGCGAGGGCAACGCACTCGTGCCGCGCGAGATCGATCCGGTGGCCGAGGAAATCCTGCTGGCGCACGGCTGGCCCGGCAACGTCCGCGAACTCGAAAACGTCATCCGGCGCGCCTGCCTGCTCGCGGAGAACGGGCACATCGGCGTGAGCGACCTGACCTCGGAAATCGTCGCCGGCACGGGGCCTCGCGCCGCGGCCGGCGCCGCGCCGGCCGCGGAGGGCGCGCTGCGCGAGCAGCTGCGCGTGGTCGAAGCCGACATCATTCGGCGGGAAATCGAGGCTGCGGGCGGCGACCGCCGGCTGGCGGCCCAGCGTCTCGGGCTCGGCCTGTCGACGCTGTACCGCAAGCTCGAGGAGCTCGAGCGGCGCGGCCTCGTCGAGCCCGCGACCCTGCTGCCGGGTGTCGAGTGAGCGCGGCAGCGAACAGGCGGGCGCAATGAGATCGTCGTGCCGGCGCGCGGTGCGGTTCGTGGCGGTGCACGCGGCGCTGGCGCTCGGCGCCTGCGCGCCGCTGCCCGAGGCCCCCCCAAAGCCGGTAGACACCGCGCCGCTGGTGTTTCCGCCGCCGCCCGAGACGCCGCGCTTTTTCTATGAGCGCAGCCTGTACGGCAGCGGCGACGTGGTTCGGGAGGATGAGAATTCGCGGCTGCGCCAGCTGCTCACGGGCGAGGGCCCGAAGAGCAGCGAAGGCCTGCGCAAGCCGTACGCGGTCGCGGTATTTCAGGGGCGGGTCTTCGTCTCGGATTCGGCGCAGCGCTTTGTCAACGCGTTCGATTTTCCCAATGGGCGCTTTTACCGGATCGGCGACGAGGGGCCCGGCGCACTGGGGAAGCCGGCGGGGATGGACGTCGACCGCGTCGGCAACCTGTATGTCGCCGACAGCACGACGAAGGCGGTGGTGGTGTTCGACAAGAACGGCAGATTCCTGCGCAAGATCGGCGGTGCGAAATGGTTCGAGCGCCTGGTGAGCGTGACCGTCGACCCGCAGGGCGAGCGCATGTACCTCGTCGACATCGGCGGCGTGCGCTCGACGCAGCACCGCGTGCGCGTGTTCGACCCGGTGAACGGACGCCACCTGTTCGATTTCGGCAGCCGGGGCTCGGGCCCGGGCGAGCTCAATTTCCCCTATGACCTTGCGGTGGGCAAGGAGGGCCGGCTCTACGTCGTGGACGCCGGCAACTTCCGGGTCCAGGTGTTCGACCGCGACGGCAAGTACCTGAAGAGTTTCGGCAGCGCCGGCAAGCAGCCGGGCAACTTCGCGCGCCCCAAGGAAATCGCCGCCGATGCCGAGGGTAACGTGTACGTGGTGGATGCCGCGTTCGGCAATTTCCAGATCTTCAACGCCGAAGGCGAACTGCTGCTGGCTGTCGGCGAGCAGGGCGAGCGCGACGTCCCCGGCCGCTTCAAGCTGCCGTCGGGGATCTGCGTTGACGAGGACGGTCGCGTGTACTTCGTCGATCAGTGGTTCAGGAAGGTAGAGATCTTTCGTCCCGCGCGGCTGAAAGCGGGCGAAGGTTATTTGGCCGCCAGAAGCAAACCTGCACCGGGCAAGAAATGAGAACCGTTTGCAATGTCTCCCATCAGTTTCTCGAATCGAGGATTTCTTTTCCCGGTTCTGGGATCCATAAGCGCCGTAGCTCGCGTTCCGCCAATCTGCCTGGCCCCGCACGCGCTATAAGTGCTTGGCGGAATGGCGCAATTCCGTTTCGCAGGAATCAGGCGAGGTTATCCGGATCATTGGCACGCTTGATGCTTGTCTATGGGCAGGAAGCCTATCTTTGAACGCCATTTTGCAGAGAAAAGGAGCGCGACAAATGCCCATGCCTTCCGTGTTTCGTAGTTGTAGGCGCGTTTTGGCCGCCAGCGGCCTGATGTTCCTGGGGGCACTGGTGGCCCTGCCTGCCGTCGCCCAGATCCTGAATTCCAAGCACGACCTGTCCTCGGGCAGTACGGCAACGACCAAGCAATCCAACACGAGTGAGGTTTGCGTCTTCTGCCATACGCCGCACGGCGCTAGTTCAACGGCGCCGCTGTGGAACCGCGGCGATCCGGTAAGCAGCGGATCCTTTACCCTCTACTCGAGCAATTCAATGCAAGGCACGGCCCAGCAGCCAACCAACGCGGGCTCCGGACTTTGCCTTTCCTGCCATGACGGCGCAACGGCGTTGGATCTCTTGGTCAACGCACCCGGCAGCGGTTACGGCGCTGGCACCGGTACTGCGACAAGCCAAGGCTACACGTGGTCGAACGTCTCCGGGACCAACCTGATGTTGAGCACGTCAATCGCGAACTTGGGCGCCAACCTGGCGAACGACCACCCGATTGGCATCCCGTACTGCGGGGGCGCTACAGCTGGCGCGTGCGCGGATCCGGATTTCAATACTTTCAACCTACGCGAAAGTGGCACTGCCAAGAGCAACCCGACCGCCCTTGCGGGCGAGAATTGGTGGGTCGATACGACTGGGGGAACAGCAGGAACCCGCGAGAAGACCGATATGCCGCTCTACGTGCGGGACTTCAGCGGGACGCCGTACCCGGCGGTGGAATGCCAGACGTGCCACGAGCCGCACACCACCACCAATGCAACGTTCCTGCGCATTGCGAATACCTCAAGTAACGTATGCAGGACTTGCCACAATAAGTAGCGATCTCGGGCGGCGGGAAGGGCCGGGCACCGAAAGGGTCCGGCCTTTTTCTTTTTGCTGAGGGGCAAGCCGGTATTTGACTTTCCGCAAAGGCTTGCAGAGGGGCCCCGGTACCCTGTTCCCCATGCCCAGCAAAGAGGACCGATGATGCACACCAAGCACCCGCTGACCTGGCTCGCGCTCGCCGCGGCGGCCAGCCTGACGGCCGCCGCGGCGGCCGAGGATTCCACGCCCAGGGCGGCGGCCGCGGGCGAAGCGGTCTTCGCGCGCGTGAACGGCACCCTCATCGGGGTGGCGCAGTACGACGCGGAGCTCGCCCTGGCCTACCGCAGCAAGTTCTTCCACGGCAAGCCGCCCGAAGGGCAGCTCGCGCAACTGCGCCGCGAAGTCGGCGATACCCTGATCGAGCGCGTGCTGCTGCTCGCCGAAGCGAGGCGGCGCGGCATCGAGCCGGAGGCGGAAAAGACGCGCGCGGCGCTGGCCGCGTTCGAGGCGCGCTACGGCAACGATCCACGCTGGCAGCAGGACCGCGATCGATTGCTCCCCACGCTGACACAGAGCCTCGAAGAGCAGAACATTCTCGAGCGGCTCGAGGCCGCCGCGCGCGTGGCGCCCGAGCCCGGCGAGGCGGAGCTGCGCGCGTATTACCAGGCCCACCCGGACGCGTTCACCGAACCGGAGCGGCTGCGCCTGTCGCTGATCCTGCTGAAGGTGGATCCCGCGGCTTCGCAGGACGATCGCGACAAGGCGGGCGAGGAGGCGCGCGCGATCCGGCGGCGCCTCGACGAGGGCGCCGATTTCGCCGCGCTGGCGCGCGAGCGCTCGGGCGACATGTCGGCGCCGAACGGCGGGGACATGGGGTACGTGCACCGCGGCATGCTCCCGGAGCCCGTGCATGCGCGGCTCGACGAGCTCGCGCCCGGCGCGCTGTCCGAACCGATCACGCTGCTCGAAGGCTTTGCCATCCTTCGCCTCGATGAGCGCCGGCCCGCGCAGCTCAGGGGCTTCGAGGAATCGAGCCAGCGCGCGGCCGAGCTGTGGCGGCGCGAGCGCGAGGAACGGCAGTGGCGCGAGCTCAAGGCGGCGCTGCGCCGCGCCGCGACGATCGAGGTGCTCGATCGGTCACGCTACCCGACC
>DATHYT010000034.1:0-106765 GCA_035459025.1 Burkholderiales bacterium
GGGCCGGCAGCGCAAACACGGTGCCGAGGGCGACTGCGAGAACTTGGCGTTTCATGGTGAGGCTCCTTTCAAGTGGTTAATCGTCCGCTCCGGCACCGCCGAAGCCATGACCCCACTCTAGAGGACCCCCAAAACCCCCGAAGTGCGCTTACGCACCGGATTTCACTTCATCGACCATCTTCTGCAGACACCCGACGTCCAGCACCACGAGCGCGCGGCCGTCCTTGCCCAGTACCTTCGCCCTGGCGAGCGCCGAGAGCTCGCGCGTCACCTGCTCGCGGTAGGTGCTCACCTGGCTGGCGAGGTCCGCGTGCTTGGGCGCGGGGTCGATGCGCGCGCGATTGCCCTGCACCCCGGCCTCGCGCGCCAGGCGCAGCAGCTCCGCGTGCAGCCGCTGGTGTACGCCAAGCGTGCTGAGGTCGATCACCCGCGTCGACAGCCTACGCACCAGCTTGGCGAAATCCTGCAGCAACCGCTCGGCGAGCGCGGGCTCTTCGCGCAGCAAGCGGGCGAGGGCCGCCGGCGGCAGCGACGCGAGCAGCCCGCTCTCCAGGCCCACCACGTCGGCCGAGCGCGCCATGCCGTCGATCGCCGCCACTTCGCCGAAATGCTCGCCGGGGCCGAAATCGCGAAACGTCACCTGGCGGCCTGCTGCCGAATAGGTGGTGACCCGAACGCGTCCGGAGACGATGAAATACAGGTCGCGGTCCGGCGCGGCACGCGAAATGATGCTCTGCTCGGCGTCGAAGTTGCGCCAGGCGCAATCGCGCGCCAGCGCCTCGAGCCGCTCGGAGGACAGCCCCTGCAGCAGGCGCACGCTGCGCAGGCCGATGCTGCTGGGTTGGGCGGGCTTAACCATCGGGGCGTCGAAAGTGTACTCGACACCGCGCAAAAGAAAGCGGCAGCCGCGCGGGGGAGGGCCGCGGGCTGCCGCCGGGGGGAGAAGGCCTGCCTTACAGACGGCTGGCTTTGGTGCCCAGCTCGGCGTTCACGATGTAGTCGCCCGTGCTGCGCGCCTTCGTGACTTCGGCCACGACTTCAGCGCGCGACATCTGCTCGGCCGCGGCCTGCAGCGCGTAGCCCTGCTCGGCGTCGATGAACATCTCGATCGAGCGCTGCATCGTCGATTGCGGCTGCGAGACGTAGCCGGTGCTGATTTCGTTGTTGGCGAGGGCCGGCAGCGCAAACACGGTGCCGAGGGCGACTGCGAGAACTTGGCGTTTCATGGTGAGGCTCCTTTCAAGTGGTTAATCGTCCGCTCCGGCACCGCCGAAGCCATGACCCCACTTTAGAGGACCCCCAAAACCCCCGAAGTGCGTTTACGCACCGGTTTCGGAGGCTGCCGTGCGCTGCCCCAGGCGCGGGCGGTGACGCTCAGTATGTGCTGCGCGGCGTCACGCGGGCGCGGCGAGCGCGCCTGCGCGAATTGCGCCACGGCGTTGGGATGGTCGTAGCTCATCGCCACTGCCACCGTCTCGTAGCCGCGCGGGGCGTACTTGTTCCACGCCGCCACCAGCTTCGGCATCTCGGCCACGCAGGTGGTGCAGGAGGTGGCCCAGAAATTCACCAGTACCGTGCGTCTGCGCAGATCGGCGGTGCTGAAATTGGCTCCGCGCAGCGCGACAAAGCGCGCCTGCAGCGTTTGCGCACGCCGCAGGACGCCGAACGCGGCGCCGGCGACGATTGCCGCCACGGCAACGAAGGCGATAAGCTTGATCTGCGTCTTCATCTGGAGATCAGCGTGCGCGTTGCCCCGCTAATCGTCGGCCTTGTCATCGCGGCGCCCGCCTGGGCGCAGCTCGAAAGCATCACCAACCGCGAGGCGATCAACGCCCTGAAGGGCGCCCTTGATCGCGGTGCGCGGGCAGCCGTGGCGCAACTGGGGCGCGAAGACGGCTTTCTCGGCGACGCGCGGGTCAGGATCGCGCTGCCCGAGCCGTTGCGGCGCGCCGAGAAGAACATGCGCCGCTTCGGCATGTCGCGCTACGCCGACGAGCTGATCCTGACGCTGAACCGCGCCGCCGAGGCCGCGGTGCCCGAGGCGAAGCAACTGTTCGTGGACGCGCTGCGGCAGATGAGCGTGCAGGACGCGAAGGGCATCCTCACGGGCGGCGACACGGCGGGGACGGCGTATTTCCGCCGGACGACCGAGGGCGAGTTGGGGCGGCGATTCCTGCCGATCGTGCAGCGCGCTACGGCGCGCGTCGGCTTGGCGCAGAAATACAACCAGTACGCAGCGCACGGCGTACGCGTCGGCCTCGTCGGCGCCGAGGACGCGAGCCTCGACGACTACGTGACGCGCAAGGCGCTCGACGGGCTGTTCTTCATGGTGGCCGAGGAAGAGAAGAAGATCCGCAAGGACCCCGTGGGCACCGCCTCCAGCCTGCTGCGCAAGGTCTTCGGCGCCCTTAAATAGGGACAGACCTCATTTTTCTCATTCGCGGCCGGGTCCCGAACGAAAAAAATGAGGTCTGTCCCTATTTACATGTTCATGGTACGCGGCAGCCAGAGGATGACCTCCGGGAAGGCGATGAACACGCCGACGGTGACCACGTCGGCGATAAAGAATGGAAAGATGCCCCGGAACACGCTGGACAGCGGGATGTCGGGACGCACGCCATTCACGACGAAGCAGTTCAGGCCAATGGGCGGCGTGATGAGGCAGATCTCCGCCATCTTGACGACGATGATGCCGAACCAGATCGGGTCGTAGCCGAGCGCGACCACGGCCGGGTACACCACCGGCAGCGTAAGCAGCAGCATGCCGATGGCGTCCATGAACATGCCCAGCACCACGTAGAACAGCAGAATGCAGATGAGGATCGCGAGCGGCGGCACGTCGAGCGCCACCACCCACTTGGCGAACGCATCCGGCAGTCCCGCAAAGCCGAGGAAGCGGACGAAGAGCAGCACGCCCCAGATGATGGAGAAGATCATCACCGTGAGCTTCGCGGTCTCCAGCAGCGCGTCCTTCAACCCGCGCCAGCGCATGCCGTGCACGAGTGCAAGCACGAAGACGACAAACGCGCCGAGCGCGCCGGCCTCGGTCGGCGTCGCCCAGCCGAAGTACATGGCGGAGAAGATGATCACCACGACGGCGATGATCGGCGCCGTGCCGGGCACGGACTTCCAGCGCTCACGCCAGCTGTAGCCGCGGATCGCGGCGCCGAGCTTCGGGTTGAGCTTGGCCATGATGACGATGAGCGCCACGTAGATCAGCGCGGACACCAGGCCCGGCAGGAACCCCGCCACCAGCAGCGCGCCCACCGACTCCTCGACGATGATGGCGTAGATGACGAGCAGCGCGCTCGGCGGGATGAGCGTCGCAAGCGTGCCGCCCGCGGCGACCACGCCCGCCGCGAGGCGCTTGTCGTAGCCCGCCTTCAGCATGTCGGGCACCGCGACGCGCGCGAATACCGCCGCGGTGGCGGTGCTCGCGCCCGAGACCGCGGCGAAACCCGTGGCGGCCATGATCGTCGCCACCGCGAGCCCGCCCGGCACCCAGCCGAGCCACTTGCGCGCCGCGTCGAACAGCGCTTCCGTCAGGCCGGCGTGGAACGCGAGGTAGCCGATGAGGATGAACATCGGTAGCACCGAGAGCGTGTAAGTGACGGACTTGGAGTGCGGGATGGTGCCCGCCATGCCCGCGCCCGCGTCCCAGCCGATCATCGCGACGAGGCCGACCAGCCCGACCGCCGCTGCCGCGTAGAACACGCGTACCCCGGTGAAGACGAGGACCACCATGGCGATGGTGCCGACGATGCCGATGGTGAACGAATCCATGCTAGCGCTTCTCCGCGCTTTCCTCGATTTCCTTTCGCGCCAGCTCCTCGGCGCTGAGGATCACGGGCACCGCCACGGGCTGCGCGTCGGGCCGCAGCACGAGCCGCGCGTAGCCGACGAGCTGCACCAGCAGCCGCAGCCACAGCAGCGCGAAGGCGATCGGCACGATGAGCTTCGAGGGCCACACCGGCAGCTCCGCGTCGATCGTGCTGTCGCCGAGCGTCCAGGCGCGCAGGAAATGCCCGTAGCCGTACCAGATCAGCACCGCGATGATGAACAGCGCCACGAGCGTGCCGAACACTTCGAGCGCCCATTGCCAGCGGCCCCGGGCGAACTTCAGCACCATCTCCATCCGCACATGCCCGCCGTGGCGCTGGCAGTAGGCCACCCCGAGGAACGCGAAGGTGGCCATCGACAGCTCGACGAAGTCGATGTAGCCCGAGATCGGCAGGTTGAACAGTTGCCGCCCCAGCACCTGCGCGATGCCGAGGAACATCAGCCCGAAAATACAGGCGGCCGCGACGAGGTTGAAAAGCTCCTCGACGCGGCCGAGCCTACGGTCGAAGCGCTCGAGCGCGGGGGCGCTCAGCCGCCGGCCTCTTTGGCGGTCTTGAAGACGAGGTCGAGCACGCCCTGCGCGTCGAACTTGTCCTTGTTCTCGCTCACCCACTTGTCCCAGACGGGCTTGCCCGCGACGCGCCGGAACTCCTCCAGCTGCGCCTTGCTGTAGGTTACGGGCTTGAGCTTTTCAGCGAGCATCGGCAGGTTCTTCTTGTCGATGTCCACGTAGGCCTGGATCTGCGCCTGGTTCACGGCATCCAGGGCCCCGGTGACCATCTTCCTGTACTGGTCGGGAAGCTTCGCCCAGGAGCTCTTGTTGAAGACGAGCGGGCACTCCGAGGTGCCGGGCGACATGTTGGTCGTGTACCAGTCCGAGACCTCGTGGATCTTGTAGGCGACCTGCGCATAGGTGTACGGGAATGAGGCCGCGTCCATGGTGCCGCGCTGCATCGAGGTGTAGACCTCGGTAGCCGCGGTAGTGGTCTTGATGGCGCCGAGCACCTCCATCGCGTCACCCAACCCGCCGCCTGCGCGCACGCGCTTGCCCTTCCAGTCCGCGAGTGTCACAGGGGGCTTGCCCTTGCCGAGGAATTCGTACTGCGGCAACAGGGTCGTGGCGTAGGTCACCGCGTTCCAGTTGTCCATGTCCGCGACAAGCGCGGGGTGCTTGAAGAGCGTCGTGCGCACCTTGAGCGACACGTCCCAGTCGCCGAGCGGCAGGAAGGGCAGCGAGAACACCATGAACGCGGGGTTCTTTCCCGGGTGGTAGAAGTTGCAGAAATGCGCGGCGTCCAGGGCGCCGAGCTTGATGCCGTCGAGGTTCTCTCGGGCCTTCGAGAACTGCTCGCCCATACCGATGGTGATGGTGAAATCGCCGCCGGACTGCTTGGCCACGGTCTCGGCGAGCACCTCGATGCCCTTGGTGAAGGCGCGCGGGTTGCCCCAGCTGGAGAACTTCCAGTTCACCTTCTGCGCCGCGGCGGGAGCCGGGAGCGCGGCCAGCGCGCCGGCAAGCGCGGCGGCAATGCACGTGCGGGTGCCTTGCATGGTCTTTCCTCCTCCTCGATGGATGCGTCAGGACGGTAGCACAGGGCCAGAACGGCCGACAACCCGGGTCAGTGCGCCTGGTCCCAGTTGGCGCCGACGCCCATGTCGACGATCAGCGGCACGTCGAGCGCCGCCACGTCCTGCATGCGGCTGCGCAGTCCGTCCTGCACGCGCGCGAGCTCCGCTTCCGGCACCTCGAGCACCAGCTCGTCGTGCACCTGCATGATGAGCCGGGCGCCGAGCCGCTGCGCGTCGAGCCAGCCCTGCACCGCGATCATGGCGAGCTTGATCAGGTCCGCGGCCGTGCCCTGCATCGGCGCGTTGATCGCGGCGCGCTCGGCGCCGGCGCGCCGCTGCGGGTTCGACGACTTGATCTCCGGCAGCCACAGGCGCCGCCCGAATACCGTTTCCACGTAGCCCTCGCGGCGCGCCTTGTCGCGCGTGCCGTCCATGTAGCGCTTGACGCCCGGGTAGCGCGAGAAGTACGAGTCGATGTAGGCCTGCGCCGTGGTGCGCTCGATGCCGAGGTTCTGCGCCAGGCCGAACGCGCTCATGCCGTAGATCAGGCCGAAGTTGATCACCTTGGCGGTGCGCCGCTCGTCGTCGCTCACCTGCTCCAGCGTGCGCCCGAACACCTCGGCGGCGGTGGCGCGGTGCACGTCCTGGCCGTGCGCGAAGGCGTGGCGCAGCCCCTCGTCGCCCGAGAGGTGCGCCATGATGCGCAGCTCGATCTGCGAGTAGTCCGCGGAAACAATGCGGCAGCCCGGGGCGGCGACGAACGCCTCGCGGATGCGCCGGCCCTGCGGCGTGCGGATCGGGATGTTCTGCAGGTTGGGATCGTTGGAGGCGAGCCGCCCGGTGACCGCCACCGCCTGCGAGTAGGTGGTGTGCACGCGCCCGGTCTGCGGATGGATCATCTTGGGCAGCTTGTCGGTGTAGGTGGACTTCAGCTTCGCGATCGCGCGGTACTCGAGCAGCAGCCGGGGCAGCGGGTAGTCCTGCGCCAGCTCGGCGAGCACGTCCTCGTCGGTCGAGGGCTGGCCCGAGGGCGTCTTTTTCTTCACCGGCAGCTGCTGGCGCTCGAACAGGATCTCCTGGATCTGCTTGGGCGAATTCAGGTTGAAGGGCTGGCCGGCCGCGCCGTAGGCCTTTTGCTCCAGCTCGAGCATCTCCTTGCCGAGCTCGTGGCTTTGCGCCTCGAGCTTGTCGCGATCGAGCAGCACGCCGTTGCGTTCCATCCCGAGCAGCACCGGCAGCACCGGCATCTCGATCGTCTCGTAGACGCGCTTGAGCTTCGCCTCGCCAGCGATCCTCGGGTAGAGCGCCGCGTGCACCGCGAGCGCGCAGTCGGCGTCCTCGGCGGCGTACTCGGTGGCGCGCTCGATGCTGACGGCGGAGAACGGGATGCGTGCCGCGCCCTTGCCGGTGACCTCGTCGTAGCCGATGGTCTTCCAGCCCAGGTGGCGCTGCGCGAGCGAATCCAGATCGTGGCGCTCATGCACCTCGAGCACGTACGACTCGAGCAGCGTGTCGTGCGCGATGCCGGCCAGCCGCACGCCGTGGTTGGCGAGCACGTGCGCGTCGAACTTCAGGTTCTGGCCGACCTTGCGGTGGCGTGTGCTTTCCAGCCAGGGCTTGAGCAGCTCGAGCGCACGCCCGACGCCGAGCTGCTCCGGCGCGCCGGGATATTGGTGCGCGAGCGGCAGGTACGCGGCCTCGGCGCCGAACGCGAACGACATGCCGACGAGCTCCGCCACCATCGGCTCGAGGCCGGTGGTCTCGGTGTCGAAGCCGACCAGCTCGGCGCGCTCCATCTGCGCCAGCCAGTCCTTGAGCGCGGATTCGTCGGCCAGCGTGAGATACGTCCGGCGCTCGGCCTGCCCGGGCTCCGCGCGGGGGGTCGCCGGCGCCGCGCCATCGCCGAGTTCGGCGAGCCAGCCCTTGAAGCCGAAGCGCTCGTAGAGCGCGCGCTGCTTTTCGGCGTCGGGCGCGGCGCGCAGATCCTCGAGCTTGAGCGGCAGCGCGACGTCGCGCTTCACGGTGAGCAGGCTGCGGCCCGTGGGCAGCCAGTCGAGCGAGCGCTGCAGGTTCGCGCCCACCGCGCCGCCGATCTCGCCGGCGTGGCGCATCACCTCGTCGAGCGAGCCGTACTGCTGGATCCATTTCGCCGCCGTCTTCGGGCCGACCTTGTCGACGCCGGGGACGTTGTCCACGGCGTCGCCGGTGAGCGTCAGGTAGTCGACGATTTGTCCCGGCGCAACGCCGAACTTGCGCTTCACGCCCTCGACGTCGAGCGTCTCGTTCGACATGGTGTTGACGAGCGTCACGTGCTCGTCGACGAGCTGCGTCAGGTCCTTGTCGCCGGTGGACACCACCGTGCGCCAGCCGCGCTGCGTCGCCTCGGCGGCGAGCGTGCCGATGACGTCGTCGGCTTCCACGCCTTCGACCGCGAGCACCGGCCAGCCGAGCGCGGCGATCGCTTCCTTCAGCGGCTCGATCTGCGCCGCGAGCGGCTCGGGCATCGACGGGCGGTTGGCCTTGTACTGCGGATAGACCGCCTCGCGGAAGGTGGGGCCCCGCGCGTCGAACACGCAGGCGAGCGCGTCGGCCTTGTAGTCCTCGGCCAGTTTCCTTAGCATGCTCAGGACGCCGCGGATCGCGCCGGTCGGCTCGCCGCGCGGGCTCTGCAGCTCGGGCAGCGCGTGGAACGCCCGGTAGAGGTACGACGAGCCGTCGACGAGCAGCAGCGTCTTTTGCGGAGCTTTCCCTGACACGATGAGCAACGACAAGCTGCCCAGGCCTGCGAGCCGCGCGCCGGAAATCAGCGCGCGCGAGGCATGGCGGGTGTTCGGCATTATGGCAGAGTTCGTCGAGTCGACCGAGCGCCTCGCCGACATCCGCCCCGCGGTCTCGATGTTCGGCAGCGCGCGCGTGGCGCCGGGCTCGCCCTACTACCGTCTCGCCGAGGAGGTCTCGCGCCTGCTCTCGGACGCGGGCTTCGCGGTGATCTCGGGCGGCGGCCCCGGCGTCATGGAAGCCGCCAACAAGGGCGCGCACGCCGGCATCTCGCCCGCCATCGGCCTCAACATCGATCTGCCGCGCGAGCAGAGCGGCAACCGCTTCCAGGACATCAGCCTGCGCTTCAAGCATTTCTTCGCGCGCAAGGTGATGTTCGTGAAATTCGCCACTGCCTTCATCATCCTGCCCGGCGGCTTCGGCACGCTCGACGAGCTGTTCGAGGCGCTCACGCTGGTGCAGACCGGCAAGACGCGCAAGATGCCGATCATCCTGATGCACGCGCCCTACTGGCGCGGGCTGCTGGCGTGGATCCGCGAGCGCCTGGTGGCCGAGGCGATGATCGACCCCGGCGACGCGGACCTGTTGCAGGTGATCGACGAGCCGCGCGCGGTGGTCGAGGCCATCTTCTCCTACTACGAGAAGCGCGGCTTCGAGCCCTCGCCGGCCGAGCGCGAGGTGCTGCTCAACCTCTAGTAAAATCGCCCGCATGCGCCGCGATGCGCTCGACCCCGGACTGCGCGCGCAGCCGGTCACGCACCTCGACTGACTTGTCGGTCTATACCGCCGTCTCGCAGCCCGAGCTCGCGGCCTGGCTGCGCAACTACTCCGTGGGCGCGCTCGAGGCCCTCGAGCCGATCGAAACCGGTATAGAGAACACGAACTACTTCGTCACCACCGCGCAAGGCCGCTACGTGCTCACGCTGTTCGAGCGCCTGCCCGCGGCCGAGCTGCCGTTCTATCTCAATCTGATGGCGCATCTTGCGCGCCACGGCATCCCCTGCCCGGCGCCGGTCGCCGGCCTGGACGACGCCTACCTCGGCGAGCTGAACGGCAAGCCCGCGGCGCTGGTGACGCGACTGCCCGGGCGCTCGCTCGAGCGCCCGGGGCCGGACGAATGCGCCGCGCTCGGGGCGCTCGTCGCGCGCATGCACCTCGCCGCGCGCTCCTACGGCGCCTATCTCGATAATCCGCGCGGGCCGCGCTGGTGGCGCTTGGCGGCGCGCGATCTCGAGCCGTTCGTCGACGCCGGCGAGCGCCGGCTGCTGGAGGCGGAGCTCGCGTTCCAGGCGCGCCAGCGCTTTCCCGACCTGCCGCGCGGGCCGGTGCACGCGGACCTGTTTCGCGACAACGCGCTGTTCGAGGGACCGCGCCTTTCGGGGGTGTTCGACTTCTACTTCGCCGGTGTCGACTGCCTGCTCTACGATGTGGCGGTGTGCGCGAATGACTGGTGCCTCGCCGATCCGGCGCGCGACCGGCGCCTGGACCCGGCGCGCCTGCAGGCCTTTCTCGGCGCCTATGCGGCGCTGCGCCCGTTCAGCGCCGAGGAGCGCGATGCGTGGCCGGCGATGCTGCGCGCGGCGGCGCTGCGCTTCTGGCTCTCGCGCCTGCACGACCTGCACCTGCCGCGCCCGGGCGAGCTGGTGCACGCGCACGACCCCGCGCACTTTCGCGACATTCTCGAGCGCCGCGCGGCCGAGGCGCCGCCCTGGCTCGCCGCGCCATGAACGCGCGCCTGGTCTCGCCCATGCAGGGCGCGCGCTGGCTGGCCGCGGGCTGGCGCATGTTCCGCGCCGCGCCCCTCGGCTGGCTGGTGCTCGTTTTCGCCTATCTGATGGCGACGATGCTGCTGAGCGCGTTTCCGCTCATCGGGCCGGCGGCGGTGTCGGTGCTGATGCCGGCCTTCTCGGTGGGATTCATGGCGGCGAGCCGCGCCGCGGCGCGGCGTCAGGCGGTGGAGCTGCCGATGCTGTTCGCCGGATTCCGCGAGCGCCTGCCGCAGCAGCTGGTGCTGGGGTGCGTCTATGCGGCGGGCTTCGCCGCGGCGCTTGCCGGCTCGGCGCTGCTTGACGACGGCGCGCTGCTCGGCGTGCTGTTCTCGCCGCAGCGGGTCCAGGCGGAGGGCGGGCCCGGCGATGCGCTGCTCCTCGGCGTGCTCGCGTCGGCCCTGATCTACCTGCCCACCATGATGATGCTGTGGTTCGCGCCGGTGCTGGTGGCCTGGCATGCGGTGCACCCGGCCAAGGCGCTGTTCTACAGCCTGGTGGCGTTCTGGATGAACCGCACGGCGTTCATCGCCTACGCGCTCGCGCTCGCTCTGGTGCTCTTTCTGTCGATGGGCTCGGTGGTCCTGCTCGCCGCGCTGATGCCCGGCGAGGCCCCGGCCTTCAATCCGCGCTCGCTCGTTTTCCCGATGGCGCTCGTCATCCTGCCGACGCTCTTCGCGAGCTACTACGCGAGCTACCAGGACGTGTTCGGCGCCGCCGGAGAACCCTGATGCAGCCCCGGCTGCGCGAGATCCCGTACAACTACACGTCGTTCTCGGACCGCGAAATCGTGCTGCGGCTGCTCGGCGCCGAGGGCTGGCGGCTGCTCGCCGAGCTGCGCGCCGAGCGGCGCACGGGACGCTCGGCGCGCATGCTGTACGAGGCGCTGGGCGAGATGTGGGTCATCCGGCGCAACCCCTACCTCGAGGACGGCCTGATCGCGGACCGGCGCGCGCGCCGCCAGCTGCTCGAGGGCATGCGCCGGCGCCTGGCGGAGATCGAGGCGCGGCGCGCCGGCAACGAGAAGGTGGGCGAGCTGCTGGCGCTGGCCGGCGCAGCGCTCGAGCGCTTCGCTGCATCGTTCGAGGAGACGCGCGCGCTGCGCGCCAGGGTGCTGAAGCGCCTGCGGCGCGTGACGCGGCGCGACAACATCGCCTTCGACCCTTACGCGCGGGTCGCGCACGTCACCGACGCGACCGACTGGCGCGTGGAATACCCGTTCGTCGTCGTCTCGCCCGACACCGAGGAAGAGGTGCTGATGCTGGTGCGCGCGCTCGGCGCGCTCGGCCTGACCATCATCCCGCGCGGCGGCGGCACCGGCTATACCGGCGGTGCGGTGCCGCTCACGCCGCGCGCCGCGGTCATCAACACCGAGAAGCTCGACACGCTGGGCGCGGTGGAGTGGCTGGAGCTGCCGGGCGCCGGACGCAAGACGCCCACGGTGCGCGCCGGCGCCGGCGTGGTGACGCGGCGCGTGATGGACGCGGCGGAGGAGGCGGGGCTCGTCTTCGCGGTCGATCCGACGTCGGCCGACGCGTCCTGCGTCGGCGGCAACGTCGCCATGAATGCCGGCGGCAAGAAGGCGGTGCTCTGGGGCACCGCGGTCGACAACCTCGCCTGGTGGAAGATGGTGACGCCGCAGGGCGAGTGGCTCGAGATCGAGCGCTACCAGCACAACTTAGGAAGGCTGCAGGACACCGCCAGCGCCACGTTTCACCTGCGGCGCATCTCGCCCGACGGCAAGAAGCTGCTCGAAGAGCGCGCCATCGAGCTGCCGGGGAGCGCGTTCCGCAAGCAGCGGCTCGGCAAGGACGTCACCGACAAGTTCCTCGGCGGGCTTCCCGGCGTGCAAAAGGAGGGCTGCGACGGCATCATCGTCGCCGCGCGCTTCATCCTGCACCGCATGCCTGCGCACACGCGCACGGTGTGCCTGGAATTCTTCGCACCGGCGGCCGAGGCCGTGCCGGCGATCGTAGAGATCCGCGACCACGTCGCGCGCCTCGCGGGCGTGCAGCTCGCCGGGCTCGAGCACCTCGACGAGCGCTACGTGAAGGCGGTGGGCTACGGCACCAAGTCGCGCCGCGGGCAGCGGCCGCGGATGGTCCTGATCGGCGACCTGGTGGGCGCGAACGTCGACGAGGTGGCGAGCGCCGCGTCCTCGGTGGTGCGCATCGCCAACGCGCGCGGCGGCGAGGGCTTTGTCGCCGTGTCGGCCGAGGCGCGCAAGCGCTTCTGGCTCGACCGCGCGCGCACCGCGGCCATCGCGCGCCACACCAACGCCTTCAAGATCAACGAGGACGTGGTGATCCCGCTGGAGCATCTCGGCGCCTACAGCGACGGCGTCGAGCGCATCAACATCGAGTGCTCGATCGACAACAAGCTCGCGCTGCTCGATGCGCTCGAGGAATATTTCCAGGGCGCGCTGCCGCTGGTGCAGGGCGAGGAGGCGCTGCCGCGACCGGAGCTGCTCGGCGACCGCGCGCAGCAGGCGCTCGATCTCCTCGCCGCGGTGCGCACGCGCTGGCAGCGGCTGAGGAACGGCATCGATTTCGAGTTCGCCAAGCTGCAGGCGCGCACCGAGCGCCTGTCATGGAAGACCGAGGTGCGCGCGGAGCTCGCGCGCATCTTTGCCGGACCGCCCTACGCGAAGATCCTCGAGGAGGCCGACGCGCTGCACAAGCGCGTGCGGCGCGGCCGCGTGTTCGTCGCGCTTCACATGCACGCCGGCGACGGCAACGTGCACAGCAACATTCCGGTGAACTCGGACGACTACGCCATGCTGCAGCGCGCGACGCAGGTGGTGGCGCGCCTGATGGCGCTCGCCAAGTCCCTCGGCGGCGTGGTCTCGGGCGAGCACGGCATCGGCATCACCAAGCTCGAATACCTCGAGCCCGCGGAGCTCGAAGCGTTCCGCGCCTACAAGGAGGCCGTTGATCCCGAGGGGCGCTTCAACGCCGGCAAGCTGCTGGCCGGCGGGGGGCTGGAGAACGCCTACACGCCGAGCTTCTCGCTGATCGGCGCCGAGTCGCTGATCCTGGAGGAGACCGACCTCGGTGCCGTGACCCGCTCGGTCAAGGATTGCCTGCGTTGCGGCAAGTGCAAGCCGGCGTGCGCCACGCATGTGCCGCGCGCCAACCTGCTCTACTCGCCGCGCGACAAGATCCTCGCCGCCTCGCTCCTCATCGAAGCGATCCTCTATGAGGAGCAGACGCGCCGCGGCGTGGCGCGCGTGCACTACGACGCCTTCGCCGACGTCGCCGAGCACTGCACGGTGTGCCACAAGTGCGCCAGTCCCTGTCCGGTGGACATCGATTTCGGCGACGTGTCCATCGCCATGCGCAACCTCCTGCGCCGCGCCGGGAAAGCGCGCTTCAATCCGGGCACGCGCGCCTCGATGCTGCTTCTCACCGCCACCGATCCGCGCGCCGTGCGCGCGGCGCGCCTCGCCCTGGTCGGCTGGGGCTTCCGGCTGCAGCGCGCAGCGCATCGCCTCCTCCGCCTTCTGTGGCGCGGGCAGACCGCGCGCCCGCCTGCCACCACCGGGCAGCCGCCGCTGCGCGCCCAGGTGGTGCACTTCGTCAACAAGGCGCTGCCCGGCGCTCTGCCGAAGAAGACGGCGCGCGCGCTCCTTGACATCGAGGACGCGAAGATCGTGCCCATCGTGCGCGATCCGGCCAAGGTGGGAGAAGACTCGGACGCGGTGTTCTACTTCCCGGGCTGCGGCTCGGAGCGCCTGTTCAGCCAGGTAAGCCTCGCCGCGCAGGCCATGCTCTACGAGGTGGGCGCGCAGTGCGTGCTGCCGCCGGGATACCTGTGCTGCGGCTATCCGCAGAGCGCCGCCGGCGAGCAGGACAAGGGCGAGAGGATCATCACCGCCAACCGCGTGCTGTTCCACCGCCTGGCGACCACGCTCAACTACCTCGACATCCGCACCGTGAACGTGTCGTGCGGCACCTGCCTCGACCAGTTGGAGAAGTACGAGTTCGAGCGCATCTTTCCCGGCTCGAGGCTGATCGACATCCACGAATACCTCCTGGAGAAGGGCGTCAAGCTCGAAGGCGTCGAGGGCCAGCGCTATCTGTACCACGACCCCTGCCATACGCCGATGAAGCTGCGCGCGCCGCTGGAGACGGTGCGCGCGCTGACCGGCGGCGCCGTGCAGCCCGCCGCGCGCTGCTGCGGCGAGTCTGGCACGCTCGCCACGACGCGCCCCGACATCTCGACGCAGGTGCGCTATCGCAAGGAAGAGGAGCTCAAGCGCGACGTGGCGGCGCTCCCGGGCGACGGCCCGGTGAAGGTGCTCACGTCGTGCCCGTCGTGCCTGCAGGGCCTTGCACGCTTCGACGCGGACGCGGGCACGCAGGCCGATTACATCGTGGTCGAGATGGCGCGGCGCCTGCTGGGCGAGAACTGGCTGCCGGAATTCGTCGGCAAGGCGAACACCGGCGGCATCGAGCGCGTGCTGCTGTAGAGTTTGCCGCGATGAGCCCGCCGAGCGCCTTGCCGCCGCCCGCGATCGATCCCGCGGCGCAGCCCGAGTTCAGCGACGCGGCGAGCGCCAAGGCCTGGCTCGAGCACGTGCCGCTCGCCAACGTGTCGGCGGCGCAGCACCAGCTGCTCGTGCAGATCGAGGAGTTCAACCGCTACGCGGCCGGGCCGGAGGCCCGCTTCGCCGTGATGGAGACGCTGCGCGAGGCGGTGAACTTCGTGCAGATCGAGCAGGCCAAGCGCTTCACCAACCGCGCGCTGCCGATGCAGGCGGCCGAGGCGACCCTGTTCGAAGAAACGATCGAGCTGTGGGAGCAGATGCGCCTGGGCTACCTGCGCTGCCTGGAGGCGGATGCCGCGGCGCTGCGCGGCAAGCGCGCGCTCCTCGCGCAGCGCGCGCTCGCCTACTCGGGGCTGCGCATGTTCCACCACTACCGCGCTTACCGGCAGGTCCCGGCGCGCGACTGGCGCAACCTGCACCAGACCTACGCGCGCGCCGAGCATCTGGGCGTGACCGAGACGGCGGTGAAAGACTACCTCAACCGCGACGTGCACGACACCTCGCCGCGCATCGCCTACCTGCGCGCCACGCTGATGGGCATGTGCAACCCGCACGAGCTGACGCCGCGCCAGCTCACGTTCGTCGCCTACCTGCTCGAGCGCTGGGCCGACAAGGTGGAGATCTCGGGCGCGCCGGTCGACGAGGGCGATCTGCCGCCGCTCAGCGTCGACCTCGCCGGCGAGCGCTGCGCCGAGCGCGGCACCGCGGCGGGCGCCGAGCCGCGCTACCTGGATGCGCGGCGATTGGCGAAGAGCATCCGCAACCGCGTCGCGCTGCTCAGAAAGGGCGAGTCGCCGGCGCGGCTCGCGCTCGGTGAGGACTGCGTGCAGCCCTCGTGCGAGCAGCTGCTCGTGTTCCTGTACCGGCAGTGGTGCCAGGCGCGCCCCGCGCGCGGCGTGGACCGCGACCGCGCGCAAGACAAGGTGCAGGCCTGCACCGGCCTTGCCGCCATCCACTATTACGTCTCGGGGCGGGTGTTCCGCGTCACGGCCACCTTCAAGGAGCTCACCGCGAGGCAGCGCGACGAGATCGCCACCTTTGGCCGCGTCAGCACGCGCGACGAGGACGACTACAGCGTGGCGCAGGGATTTCTGCTCGAGCAGTGGCAGCTCGAGGACGAGAGCGCGCAGGGCCTGAAGATGCTGCGCCGCGCCGGCAGTCCCGGGCAGCGCATGGCGGCCGGCCAGCTCGTCGGTGTGCGGCATGCAGACGCAAAGAGCTTCCAGATCGGCCAGGTGCGCTGGCTGCTCGCCACCGAGGCCGGGGACCTGGTCTGCGGCGTGAAGCTGCTGCCCGGGCTGCCGCTCGCCGGCGCGGTGCGCGGCACCGGCGTCAACGCCGCCGACGAGAAGTACGTGCAGGCCGTGGCGCTCGCCGCGGTGCCGGCGCTCAAGGCGCCGCCGACTCTGGTCCTGGCGCCGGGCTGGTTCCGGCCCAAGCGCGTCATCGAGGCCGCGATCCCGAAGCCGATGCGCGCGCGGCTGCTGGAAGTGCTCGAGCGCGGCAACGATTTCGAGCGCGTCGCCTACGAGGTGTTGCCGGACTAGGCCACCGCCCGCGCCGGGCCCGCCGGCGCCAAGCGATCGGCGGGGAATTCGGCGCGAAACGTCGAGCCCTTCCCGAACGCGCTTTCCACCTCGAGGCTCGCCTGGTGCCGCGTCAGCACGTGCTTGACGATGGCGAGCCCCAAGCCGGTGCCGCCCGAGTCGCGTGAGCGCCCCTGGTCGACGCGGTAGAAGCGCTCGGTGAGCCGCGGGATGTGGCGCGTCTCGACGCCGATGCCCGTGTCCTGCACGGCGAAGATGCCGCGCTTGCCCTCGAGCCGCCAGGACAGCGTGATCGTGCCTCCCGGTGGGGTGTAGTTCACCGCGTTGGAAACGAGGTTGGCGAACGCGCTGTGCAGCTCGCGCGCGCTGCCGGTGAGCAGGGCGTCGTGCTCGATGCGGCTCACGACCTGGTGGCGCCCGGCCGACAGTGCGCGCGCCTCCTCCACGAGCCGCTCCACCAACGCGCGCATGTCGATGGCCTGCTCGTCGGCCGGCGCCGGGCTCGATTCCAGCGCCGAGAGCGTGAGCAGGTCCTCGATTAGCTGCTGCATGCGCCGCGCCTGCTCGGCCATCAGGCCGAGGTAGCGCCGGCGCTGCGCGGGGCTCATCTCGATTTCGGCCTCACCCAGCGTCTCGACGAAGCCCGCGAGCACGGTGATCGGCGTCTTCAGCTCGTGCGAGACGTTGGCGACGAAGTCGCGGCGCATGGTCTCGAGCTTTTCCTGCGCCGTGATGTCGCGCGAGATCAGCAGCTTTTGCTCGTCGCCGAACTCGATCAGGCGCACCAGGAGCACCGTTTCGCCGCGTACGCCGCGCAGCACGAGCGGCTCGTCGAACCTGCCCGCCTCGAGCCAGGCGATGAAGGCCGGGTGGCGCATGAAGTTCGCCACCGGGCGCCCCAGGTCGCGGCGCGCGTCGATGCTGAAGTGCCGCGCCGCCGTCGGATTGGCCCACTCGATGTGGTACTCGCGGTCGAGAATCACCACGCCGTCGGGCAGCGCGCGGCCGGCGTCGCGAAAGCGCGCCAGCGCCGCGCGCAGGCGCTCGCGCTCGTCGTCGCGGTCCTTGAGGTGCCGGTGCAGCGTGGCGAACGCGTCTTCCCACAGGCCGCGCCCCGGGGGCAGCGCGTCGCGCGAGGGCCGCGAGAGCCAGCGCAGGAACGCCGCGAGCTGCACCGTGTGGAACAGGAGCGCCAGCGCGAGCACCGCCGCTACGCCGCCCCAACCCCACAGCAGGCCCGCGGCCGCTGCCGCCACTGCCACCGCGAGCGCGCTGGCCCAGGCCGGATTCAAGCGGAAAGGGCGGTGAGCCGGTAGCCCGCGCCGCGCACGGTCTCGATCAGGCGGTCGTGGCCTGAAGGCTCGAGGGACTTGCGCAGGCGCCGGATATGCACGTCGACCGTGCGCTCCTCGAGGAACACGTGGTCGCCCCAGACCTGATCGAGCAGCTGCGCACGCGAGTGCACGCGCTCGGCGTGGGTCATGAGGAAATGGAGCAAGCGAAACTCGGTCGGACCGAGTTCGAGCGCGCGGCTTGCGCCGAACACGCGGTGCGTCTCGGGCTCCAGGCGCAGCCCCGCCAGCTCCACCGGGTCGTCGGTCATCTGCGGCGCGCGCCGGCGCAGCACCGCCTTGATGCGCGCCAGCAACTCGCGCGGCGAGAACGGCTTGGTGACGTAGTCGTCGGCGCCGGCTTCCAGGCCCGCGACCTTGTCGGCCTCGGCGCCGCGCGCGGTCAGCAAAATGATGGGGATCGCCCTGGTGCGGTCCTCCCGGCGCATCTGGCGCGCGAGCGCGACCCCCGACATTCCGGGCAGCATCCAGTCGATGAGCAGCAGGTCGGGCAGGGCGTGGCGCACGATCCCCAGCGCCCCTTCGGCATCCTTGGCGCGGATCACCTGGTGGCCGGCATGCTCGAGGTTCACCGCGATCAGCTCCTGGATCGCCGGCTCGTCCTCGACGAGCAGGATGTTGGCGGGCATGGTGACGATAATTGGAACGTGTCGAGGCCGTATTGTTGCAGACCGCCCGGGGTATCATCGGTCGGCCATGCCCACGCCGACCGAGATCCGGCTGCACCAGAAGTCGCGGCTGCTGGAAGTCGTCTTCGACGACGGCCGCAGCTTCCGCCTGCCCTACGAGTACCTGCGCGTGTTCTCGCCATCGGCCGAGGTGCGCGGCCACGGTCCCGGCCAGGAAGTGCTGCAGGTCGGCAAGCGCGAGGTCGAGATTCGCCAAGTCGAGCCGGTCGGCTCGTACGCGATCCAGCCCACGTTTTCCGACGGGCACGCGACGGGCATCTATTCCTGGGACTACCTCTACCAGCTGGGCGTCGAGCAGGACGCGCGCTGGGCCGCCTACCTCAAGCAGATCGAAGAGGCCGGAGCCAGCAGATAACGTAAGCGGTTACTTACTCATGTTCGATACCGACTTCGGCTACGAGCAGGTGCACGAGAGCGAAAAGCGCGCGCGGGTCGGCGAGGTGTTCGACCAGGTCGCGCCGCGCTACGACCTGATGAACGACCTGATGTCGCTCGGCGTGCATCGGCTGTGGAAGGCCTTCGCCGTGAACGTGGCGCGCGTGCGCGCGGGCGATCGCGTGCTCGATATCGCCTCGGGCAGCGGCGACCTGGCGCGGGTCTTCGCGCGCCGGGCCGGAACGACCGGGGAGGTCTGGGCCACCGATATCAACCGCCGCATGCTCGAGCGCGGCCGCGACCGGCTGCTCGACGCCGGCCTGCGGCTGCCCGCCGTGCAGTGCGATGCCGAGCGCCTGCCGTTTCCCGCGGGGTACTTCGATTGCGTCGCGGTGGCTTTCGGCCTACGCAACATGACCCACAAGGACGCCGCGCTGGCCGAGATGGCGCGCGTATTGCGGCCCGGCGGCCGCCTGGTGGTGCTGGAATTCTCGCGGGTCTGGAAGCCGCTCGAGAAGCCCTACGCGCTCTATTCGTTCAGCGTGCTGCCGTGGCTCGGCAAGCAGGTGGCGGGCTCCGGCGACGCCTACCGCTATCTCGCCGAGTCGATCCGCAGGCATCCGGACCAGGACACGCTCGCCGCGATGATGGAACGCGCCGGTCTTGCGGCGGTCGAATACTTCAATCTCAGCGCAGGCGTCGCCGCAGTCCATCGCGGTGTCAAGCTGGGTTAGCATCGCAGCGCAGTTCGACAACTTTACGCAAAGGAGCGTGCGCTTCATGAGCAAGGGGTGGTTCGGGATCACGGCAGCCGTGCTGCTGGGACTGGTGATCGCAATGCCGGAAGCGGAGGCGCGCCGCCTGGGCGGCGCGCGCTCGCTCGGCGTGCAACGTAACGTCACGGCGCCGCCCGCGGCCGTGCCGGCCAAGCCGGCGCAGGCCGCGCCGGCGGCACCTGCAGCGGGCACGGGCAGCAAGCTCGCGCCGATGCTCGGCGGACTCGCCCTCGGCGGGCTGCTCGGCGCTTTCTTCGCCGGCAATCCGGTCCTCGGCACGCTGCTTACCGCGCTCCTCGTCGGCATGCTGGTGTTTGCAGGCATCGCCCTGGTGCGCGTGCTGCGCGCGCCGCGCACCGCACCACCAGCGTTCCAGTACGCGGGCCTGGGCAGCGAGACGGTGGCCGCGCCGCCGCCGTCGCAGGCCGCGGGGTTGGAGGCGCGCGAGCCGAGCAGCCCGGCGCGCGCGCACCTGCCCGCGGGCTTCGACGCCGCAGGGTTCCTGCGCGCCGCCAAGGAGAACTTCATCCGCCTGCAAATCGCGAACGACAGCGGCGAGCTCGAAGCGCTGCGCGACATGACCACCACCGGCATGTTCGAGGCGCTCCGCAACGACGCCGGCGCGGGGCAGCAAACCGACGTGGTGACGCTGAGCGCCGACCTGCTCGAGGTGACGACCGAGGGCGGCCGGCACTGGGCGAGCGTGCGCTTTTCGGGCCTGGTGCGGGAGGCACCCGGGGCGGAGCCCGTGAGCTTCGAGGAGGTGTGGAACCTGACGAAGCCCGCCGACGGCTCCAGCGGGTGGCTGCTGGCCGGCATCCAGCAGATGCACTGATCGCTCTATACTCCGGAGGGGCCACCCTAGGGTGGCCCTTTTTGTTTTCATGGCCACGCTCGAATCCCCGCTGGTACTGGCGCTGAACCGGCTGCTCGAGGCCGAGGGCTGGGCGCGCGAGCGCCTGGCGCCCTTTGCCGGAGAAACGGTGGAACTGCGCGCGCCGCCGCTGCCGGCGCTGCGCTTTTCCATCGTCGAGGGCGGCCGGCTCGCGCCCGGCACTGCCGCGAGCCTCACGCTGACGCTGCGGCCCGATTCGCTGCCGGCGCTGCTGCGGGGCGAGGAGCATTTCATGCGCACCGTCGGCATCGACGGCAACGCGCAACTGGCGCGCGAAGTCCTGCATCTCGCGCGCCACCTGCGCTGGGACGCCGAGGAGGATCTGTCGCGCCTGGTGGGCGACGCGGCCGCGCACCGCGCGGTGATGCTGGCGCGCGATTTCGCCGCCTGGCAGCTCGACGCCGGTCGCCGGCTCGCCGAGGCCTTCATGGAGTACGCGCAGGAGGAAGGGCGCCTGCTCGCGCCGCGCGCCGGGTACGCGGCCTTCGCCGCCGAGGTGGCGCAGCTGCGCGACGCGCTGGAGCGCCTGGAAAAGCGCATCGGGCGCCTTGCATGAGGCGGCTTGCGCGCATCGTCTGGGTGGCGCTCCGGTTCCGGCTGTATCGCTTCTGGCCGCGTTTCGCGCGGGCCGCCGACCCCGAGCGCGCAGTGCGGCTGCGCCGCGCGCTGGAGACGCTCGGGCCGATCTTCGTCAAGTTCGGGCAGGTGCTCTCCACGCGTCGCGACCTCCTGCCGCTCGACATCGCCGACGAGCTGGCAAAGCTCCAGGATCGGGTGCCGCCGTTCGACCCGGTACTGGCGCGCGCCGAGATCGAGCGCGGCATCGGCAAGCCGATCGACGCGGTGTTCTCGAGCTTCGAGCGCGAGGCGGTGGCGAGCGCCTCCATTGCCCAGGTGCACCTCGCGCGGCTCCACGACGGCGCCGAGGTGGCGGTGAAGGTGCTGCGCCCGGGCGTCGAGCGCGCCATCGCGCGCGACGTGGCGCTGCTCGAAACCGCGGCACGGCTGGTGGAGCTGCTGTGGGCCGATGGCCGGCGCCTCAAGCCGCGCGAGGTGGTGGCGGAGTTCGCGCGCCACCTGGAGGAGGAGCTGGACCTATTGCGCGAGGCGGCGAGCGCGAGCCAGCTGCGGCGCAACTTCGAGGCTTCGGTGCTGCTCGCCGTGCCGCGCGTGTACTGGGACTGGTGCAGCCAGCGCGTGATGGTGATGGAGCGCATGCACGGCACGCCGGTCTCCCAGGTCGAGCGCCTGCGCGAGAAGGGCGTCGACATCCCGCGCCTGGCGCGCGCCGGCGTCGAGATCTTCTTCACCCAGGTATTTCGCGACGGCTTCTTTCACGCCGACATGCACCCGGGGAACATCCTCGTCACCGACGAGGGCCAGTACGTCGCGCTCGACTTCGGCATCATGGGCACGCTGACCGAAACCGACAAGAACTACCTGGCGCAGAACTTTCTCGCCTTCTTCAAACGCGACTACCGGCGCGTGGCGCAGGCGCACCTGGATGCGGGCTGGGTGCCCGAGGGCACGCGCATCGACGATTTCGAGGGCGCGATCCGCGCCGTGTGCGAGCCGATCTTCGCGCGCCCGCTGAAGGAGATCTACTTCGGCAAGCTGCTGCTGCGCCTGTTCCAGACCTCGCGCCGCTTCAACGTCGAGATCCAGCCGCAACTGGTGCTGCTGCAAAAGACGCTGCTCAACATCGAAGGCCTCGGGCGCACGCTCGATCCCGACCTCGACCTCTGGCAGACGGCGAAGCCCTACCTCGAGCGCTGGATGAGCGAGCAGATCGGCTGGCGCGGCTTGGCGCGCGCGCTCGCCCAGGAAGCGCCCACCTGGGCGGCGACGCTGCCGCAGCTGCCGCGACTCGCGCACCGGCTGCTGGCCGAAGACCGGCTCGGCGCGCTGGAGCGCGCGCTGGCGCGGATCGGCGAGCAGAACGTGCGTCGCAATCGTCTGCTCGCGGCGATCGCGGCGCTGCTTGCCGCGGCGCTGATTCTCATTATGATGGCGGCGGCATGCTGATCGCCTTCGTTGCGCTCTATCTCGTGGCCTCGATCGCCATCGGCTTGTGGGCGGCGCGGCGCGTGCACAACTCGCGCGACTACGTGGTCGCCGGCCGCAGCCTGCCGCTCTACATGAGCTTCGCGCTGGTGTTCGCGACCTGGTTCGGCGCCGAGACCGTGCTCGGCGTCTCGGCCACCTTCCTGAAGGACGGCATGGGTGGCATCGTCGCCGACCCGTTCGGCTTTTCCTTCTGCCTGGTGCTGATTGCGCTGTTTTTCGCGCGCGCGTTCTACCGCCTGAACCTGCTCACCATCGGCGACTTCTACCGCAAGCGCTACAACAAGCCCGTCGAGGTCGCCACCAGCGTGTGCATCACGCTGTCGTACCTCGGCTGGACCTCGGCGCAGTTCACCGCGCTTGGGTTCGTGTTCCACGCGCTCTCGGGCGGCGCGATTCCCCTGCACTGGGGCATCGCGCTGGGCGCCGGCTGCGTGCTTGTCTACACATTGTTCGGCGGCATGTTCTCCATCGCCTACACGGACCTGTTCCAGACCACCATCATCATCGTCGGCCTGATCTACCTCGCGTTTCTGCTCGGCGGCATGGCGGGCGGGCCGGGCGCGGTGCTGGCGCACGCGGCGCAGGCCGACAAGTTCCAGTTTTGGCCCAAGCCCGAGCTGAAGGAGATCCTCGCCTTCGTCGCCGCCTTCCTCACGGCCGCGCTCGGCTCGATTCCGCAGCAGGACGTGTTCCAGCGCGTGACTTCGGCCAAAGACGCCGACACCGCGGTGCGCGGCACGATGCTCGGCGGCATCGTCTACTTCTTCATGGCGTTCGTGCCGATCTACCTTGCCTACTCGGCGCTGCTCATCGACCCGCAGATGGTGGCGCCGCTCATCGAGGGCGATGCGAACGAGAACCAGCTCATCCTGCCCAACCTGATCCTGGGGCACACGCCGGTCTTCGCGCAGGTGATGTTCTTTGGCGCGCTGCTCTCGGCGATCATGTCCTCGGCTTCGGGCGCGCTGCTCGCGCCGACGTCGCTCTTTACCGAGAACGTGCTGCGCCCGTTCCTGCCGAACATGAGCGACCGGCAGTTCCTGCTCACGCTGCGCCTCGTGCTGGTGATCTTCGCCCTCGCGGTGCTGGTGTTCGCGCTGGAGAGCGACGCCAGCATCTACCAGATGGTGCAGAACGCCTACAAGGTGACGCTGGTCTCGGCGTTCGCGCCGCTGGTGCTCGGCCTGTTCTGGAACCGCGCCACCACCGCGGGCGCGCTGCTCTCGGTGGTGCTCGGCCTGGTGACGTGGCTGCTCATGGAGGCCGTCGCCCCGGAGGCGCTCGTGCCGCCGCAGCTCGTCGGTCTCGCGGCGTCGTTCCTCGGCATGGTGGTCGGCAGCCTCGCCTCGCGGCCGGCGCACGCGCGGGCGCACCCCGGATAGCGCGTGCGCGGCTCGCCGCTCGCACGCCTGCTCCTTTTCGTCTACGCGCTGCTCGTCGTCTACGCGTCGCTGCACCCGCTCGCGGGGTGGCGCGACCACGGTCTCATGCCGTTCGAGTTCCTCGCCGCGCCGTGGCCGCGGCACGTGGTCCTGTTCGACGTCGCGGCCGACGTCGTCGGCTACGCCGCGCTCGGCGCGCTCGCCGTGCTCGCATGGCACCCGCGGCTGCGGCGCGGCCGCGCGGTGCTCGCGGCCACCGCGCTGGGCCTGGTGCTGTCGGTCGTCCTGGAGTCGGTGCAGACCTATCTGCCGACGCGCGTCGCGTCCAACGTGGACGTGCTGTGCAACACGGCCGGCGCGCTCGCCGGCGCGCTCGCGGGCCTCGCGTTCGCGCCGCTGTCGCCCGCGCTGCGCGGCTGGCGCGCGCGCCTCTTCCTGCCCGGCACGCTGTCGGACCTGGGCGTCGCGCTGCTCGGCCTGTGGCTGTTCATGCAGCTCAATCCGGCGATGCTGCTGTTCGGCGGCGGCGACCTGCGCAACCTGATCGCTGGCCCGGGCGGGGCGGCGCGCGCGCCGGAGTTCTTCGCCGCCATCGAGGCGATCACCGCCGCCGCCAACCTCGCTGCGCTGGCGCTGCTTGCCTCGGTGATCGTCGCGCCCGGCGCGCCGGTGCGGCGGCTCGTGCTGCTCCTGCTCACGGCCGCGCTCGCCGTGAAGACGCTTGCGTTCACGATCATCCTGCGCGCGCAGGACGTCTTCGCCTGGCTCACGCCGGGAGCGCAGCGCGGCCTCGCCGCGGGGCTCGTGCTTGCGATGCTCGCGGTGGCGCTGCCGCGCGTGGCGCGCATGGCGCTCGCCGCGGTCCTGCTCACGGCGGCCGCCGTGCTGGTCAATCACGCGCCACCCAACCCTTATCTGGCCGAGATTCTCAAGCTCTGGCAGCAGGGGCACTTCCTCAACTTCAACGGCCTCACGCGCCTGGTGGCCACGCTGTGGCCCTTCGCCGCCGTCGCCTACCTGATCGTGCTGGCGGCGCGGCGCCGCGACGAGGGGCTGCTGTAGAATTCGCGCCCCATGTCCTACTACGAGCGCCACGTCTTCTTCTGCTGCAACCGGCGCGACGCCTCCGACCCGCGCGGCTGCTGCAGCGCCAAGGGCGCTTCGGACATGCGCGACTACGCGAAGCAGCGCGTCAAGGAGCTCAAGCTCGCGGGCGCGGGCAAGGTGCGCATCAACCAGGCCGGGTGCCTCGATCGCTGCGAACAGGGGCCCTGCGCCGTGGTGTATCCGGATGCCGTCTGGTACACCTACGTGGACCGCGGCGACATCGACGAGATCATCGAGGAGCACCTGCGGCACGGCCGCATCGTCGAGCGCCTGAGGATCTGATGCGTCCGGTGACACGGCGCGAGACGGTCCACGGACCCGCCGGCGGCATCGAGTGCGCCGTGGACGAGCCGAAAGGCGCGGCGCGCGGCGTCGCGCTGATCGCGCATCCGCACCCGCTGTACGGCGGCACGCTTGACAACAAGGTGGTGCAGACTTTGTCGCGGGCCATGGTCGAGCTGGGCTACGCAGCCTGGCGGCCGAACTTCCGCGGCGTCGGCAGAAGCGAAGGCCGCTATGACGAGGGTCGCGGCGAGGTCGAGGACCTGGCGGCAGTGCTCGAGCATGTGCGGGCGGAGCGCCCGGTACTGGCCGGGTTTTCCTTTGGCGCGGCGATGCAGGCGAAGCTCGCGGGGCGCGTCGCGCCGGAGCGCATGGTGCTGGTCGGCATCGCGGTAAACCATTTCGAGGCGCCCACCGTGCCCGCCAATACCCTGCTGATCCACGGCGAGAACGACGTCACGGTGCCGATCGCGGCGGTGCGCGACTGGGCCGAGCCGCAGGGCCTGGCGCTCGTCGTCGTGCCGGGGGCGGACCACTTCTTCCACCGCAAGCTGCCCGAGTTGAGAAGCGCGGTCACCGCGAACTGGACCTGACATGCTCTGGGTCAAGTCGCTGCACATCATCTTCATCGTCACGTGGTTCGCGGGCCTGTTCTACCTGCCGCGGCTCTTCGTCTATCACGCGCTGTCCCCCGACACGCTGTCGCGCGAGCGCTTCAAGCTGATGGAGCGCAAGCTCTATTGGGGCATCATGACGCCGAGCGGCGTATTGGCGCTCTTTTTCGGCCTGTGGCTGTGGCTCGGCTGGGGCTTCGGCGGGACATGGCTCACCGCCAAGCTGGCGCTCGCCGCGCTGCTCGCCGCCTACCACCTGTGGTGCGGCAAGCTGATGCGCGACTTCCGCGACGAGCGCAACCGCCGCTCGCACGTCTGGTTCCGCTGGTTCAACGAGTTTCCGGTGCTGGTGCTCTTCGCCGCGGTCTTCCTTGCCGTCTTCAAGCCCGCCTGAGGCGTTCTTCGCCTCCTGCCCCCGGGGGCTCGAGCCGGTGCTCGCCGCGGAGCTGAGCTCCTTCGGCGCTGCCTCGCCGGCGCCTGTCGCGGGCGGGGTCGCGTTCGGCGGCAGCTGGGAAACCTGCTACCGCGCGAACCTCTGGTCACGCATTGCCTCGCGCGTGCTATGGCGCGTGGCGAGGTTCGACTACGCATCGGAGG
Organism: Burkholderiales bacterium; assembly: GCA_035459025.1. Taxonomy (GTDB): domain Bacteria; phylum Pseudomonadota; class Gammaproteobacteria; order Burkholderiales; family SG8-39; genus JAABQT01. The sequence goes on from DATHYT010000034.1 coordinate 26,186, forward strand.
ACGAGGTCTACGACGCGGCGCGCGCGGTGAACTGGTTCGACCTGTTCGACGTGAACCGGACGCTGCGCGTCTCCGTCACGGCGCAGAAGAGCCCGCTGAAGAGCCTGGAGTTCGCGACGCTGCGCGTGAAGGACGCGGTGTGCGACCGCTTTCGCGACGATGTCGGGCGCCGGCCCGACGTCGATCGCGCCGCGCCCGAGGTGCGCGTGCACCTGTTCCTCGAGGAAAAGCGCGGCACGCTGTACCTGGACACCTCGGGCGAAGGCCTGTTCAAGCGCGGCTGGCGCATGCAGACGGTGGAAGCGCCGCTGCGCGAGAACCTGGCGGCAGGGATCGTGATGCTGACGGGCTGGAAGTTCGACCAGCCGCTGCTCGACCCCATGTGCGGGGGCGCGACGCTGCTGGTGGAGGCCGCGGCGATGGCGCGCGGGCGCGCGCCGGGGATGAAGCGCAGCTTCGGTTTCGAAAAGCTGGATTCGTTCAATGGCGCGCTCTGGAAGTCGCTGCGCGATGAGGCGGCACAGCCGGCGGCCAAGGCGCCGAAGCTCAGGCTCTTCGGCAGCGATTCCAACGCCGCGGCGCTGACCGCGGCGCGGCGCAACCTCGGCGCCGCGGGCGTGGAGCGCTGGGTGACGCTGGAAGCGAGCGACGTGCTCTCGCGCAAGGCGCCGGCGGATTCTGGCGTGATGATCGCCAACCCGCCGTATGGCGAGCGCATCGGCGAGTCCGAGGAGCTGGCGCGCTTCTACCCGAAGCTCGGCGATGCGCTGAAGAGGAACTTCGCCGGCTGGAACTGCTTCTTCTTCACCGCCGATCGGCGCATGGAGAAGCTCATTCGCCTGCAGACCTCACGGCGCACGCCGCTCTACAACGGCGCGCTGGAGTGCCGGCTGTTCGAGTTCAGGATCGTGGCGGGGAGCCACCGGGACTAGTACAGCAGCGTGAGCAACCGCTCCAGCGCCGCCCGGCGCGCGGGCGGCGTCGGGGCGAGCATCTTCTCTCGCTGCAGGATCTCGAGAAGCTTGCGCGGCGCGACGTCCTTGTAGCCGACGATCTCGACGTGCCCGGCACCGACCTCGACGTTGGTCACCTGCGGAAACCGGTCGACCACCGGGTGGTATTGCTCGGCGAGGCTGAAGATGTGGTCGCTTTCGACGCAGGCGCCGTAGGCGTTGCGCCGCCGGCAGGTGCCGCGCTCGTCGGTCACCACCTTGAGGTAGCGCTGCACGGAGGGCAGCAGCGCGCCCGGCTTGCGGATGAAATCCGAGTGCTTCGTGATTTCGTACCAGTTGTCGCCGGTGATCATCCAGCACATGCCGGGCACCGCGCCTAGGCTCAGCCAGTGCAGCGCCGTGAGGCCGCAGTTGCTCGCCACCGCAATGCCGGAGAGCGGCGCCGAGACGGTGGCGAGCCGCAGGTTCGGATCGGGGTGTCGCCACAGGTGACTGCGCTCGGCCTCGAGCGCCTTGCGCGCCACCAGGCCGCCCATGCTGTGGCCGACGAGCGTGATGCCGCCGCCGCGCAGCTTGCCATTGAGCTCGTCCAGCGCCGCGATGAGCTGCGCCGAGCTCACCATCAGGCTGTCGCGGTCGTCGTAGCTGAAGCACACGGCCTGCTGGCCGTGGAACGCGTAGAGCTGCGCCAGCGAGCGGAAATGCCCGGCCGAGCCGTTGCAGCCGTGCACCAGCACGGTCACCGGGTGGTTCGAGTTGAGGCGGATCGTGCGATCGGGCGAACCCGTGCAGGGACCCAGGCGCGGAATGTTGAGCGCCGTGTCTGGCGCCGGGAGCCGCCCCGGCTCGAGCGGCTGCGGATTGGGCACGTGCGGCGGCGAGAGCGCGCAGCCGGCGGCGAAGGCCGCCGTGAGCAAGGCGAAGGCGAGCCGCATGAGTCGCTAGCGGTCCTTGGGTCTTTCAGCCTGCGGCGCAGGCTGGCTTTCCTCCGGCTTCTTGTAATCGCCGATCACGCCCTTCAGCGGGCAGGCGGAGTACGCCGGGCACTTCTTGCAGCCGACCGCGAGGGCGACGGGGCACAGGGTCATGGCAGTCCTCCTTCGATGTCAGCGGCCGCGGGGACCCCGCACCGCCGGGTTGAGGCGCTCGATGTCGGCACGCACCTGCTGCTGGCTGCGCTCGTAGACGATCTCTCGGCCCATGGCGTTGCCGGCGTAAGCCAACCCGTTTCTCGTGGGGGTGAGCGCGCAGCGCACGTTGTGCACGCCCTCGCCCAGCACCACCGTGATCACCTCGGCGCGCTTGCTGAACACCACCACGTCCAGGGTCTGGCCGGTGGCGGTGACGCGGACCTTGATTCTCTCGTCGTGCATGCCGGTGGACACTCTACAGCTTTGCGCGGAACTGCAGGTAATCCAGGGCCGCTCTTTCCGGCGCCTCGATCATCGGCACGTGCCCCACGCCCTGCATCATGACCACGTCGGACTTGATCAGCAGCATCTGCAGGATGCCAGCGGTCCCGGGATGCAGCACCCGGTCCTGCTGGCCCCAGACCACGAGCGACGGCACGGCGAGGCCGCGGATGCGCTCCTCCACCGAGTCGGCGGCGAGCTGCTTCAGGATGCGCGCCTCGAGCGCGTAGTTCCTGACGCGCTCCTGCGCCACCACGTCGAGAAACGGCCGCGGGATCATCAGCGGCTTCGCCGTGAGCAGCGAGACCAAATGCGCGAAGTCGTCCTCGTCCTGCACCAGCATCGGGTTTTCGCCCGTTTCCGACACCCTCCTGAGCACTTCGCTCGGCGGCGCGCTCCACACGCCTGCGGCGCTGAGCAGCCACAGGCTCTCGACTTCCCTGGGATGCAGCGCGGCGTAGGTGAGGGCGATGTGCCCGCCCATGGAGTTGCCGCCGAGGTGCAGCTTCGACACGCCGAGCGCGCGAGCGAAGGCGCGCAGGCGCTCGGCCTGCGCGGGCGGCGCGTAGTCGGCCTGCGGCGGTTTGGAGGATTCGCCGAAGCCGATGTGGTCGGGCACGATGACGCGAAAGCGCGGCGTGAGGTACTTGGCGACGCGCGTGAAGTTGTCCTTGTTGCCGCCGAAGCCGTGCAGCAGGAGGAGCGGCGCGCCCCGGCCGCCTTCCAGGTAGACGTAGGTCAGGCCGTTGGCGAGCGTGAGCTCCCTGCGCTCGAGCCCGGCGAGGCGCCGCTCGTATTCGAGCGCGACACGCACCGCGCGCTCGGGAGCGGCGGTGTACAGGTACACGCCCGCGCCCAGCACGAGCGCGCCCAGCACGCCCAGGGCGGCCAGCACCCACTTCAGGACGCGCATCAGCCGAAAAAGCCGATGCCGCGCGCCGTCATGGCGGCGCAGGCGAGGATCAGCACGATGCCGACCAGCTCGAGGTGCATCAGGCGCAGCAACCGGCGGCGCCGCGCCTCGCTCAGCACCGGCGCGTGCCCCTGGCGCAGGGCGCCGCGCCACGACATGAACTCGAGCGTCGGCGGAATCGACGCGAGGCCCACGCCGAGGAACAGCACCAGCTTGGCGAGGAACGGCCAGCTGTGGAAGTAGTAGCTCGCGCCCTTCTCGAGATAGAACACGCGCAGCAGCCCGACGAGCAGCACCACGCCCGAGGACAGGCCGAAGAACATGTCGGTGAGCTGCAGGCGCCGCGCGGCGCGCACGCCGAGCTCGCCCCGGATAAGAACGAACTCGATCGCCAGCGTCGCCACCAGCGTGAACGCGGCGAGGTGGTGCAGGAATGCGAGCAGCGTGCCCATCGCCTACTTGCGGCCGCCGACCAGAATCAGGACCACGCCGAGGGCGATCGCGCCCACGCCGGCCCACACCGGGACGTTGACGCGCTCTTTCGCCTTCACCGACAGCTGCACCGGCCCGAGCTTCACGTCGCGCCGCTCCTTGGTGTAGGTGAAGCCGCCGTACACGAGGCCCAGGGTGCCGGCGACGATCAGGGCGATGCCGAGGATCTTCTTCATGGCGCCATTATTCCATTGCGGGAGGCGCCGCGCGCGGCCGGAAGCGCGGCCAGCGCCGCAGCCAGGTGCGCTCGACGGTGTAGATCGCGGCCGCGCCCGCCATGCCGAGCGCGAGCGCGGCGAGCAGCAGCCCCTGGCTCTGGCGCGCGTAGGCGAGGGCGGCGAGCGCCACGGCGCCGCCGACGCTCGCCAGCACGAGCGCGGTCTCCGCCGGGTGCACGTTCATCTCCAGTTGCCCGAGGCAATGCGAGCAGTCGAGGTTCATGCGTGCGATCAGGGAACGGGCGGGCTTCGTCTCGCCCAGGTCGGTGCCGCAGAGCGGGCAGCGGGTGTCCATCAGTGGCTCAGGCCCCGGGGAGGTTCAGGTCCTGAACCGAGAAGTCGCGCCGGCACTGCGCGCAACGGTAGCGCCGGCGCCCGAGCAGCGCGGCGGCCTGCGCGCGCTGGCGCGGACGCAGGTAGATCCAGGCGGCGAGGGCGATGACGGCGAGCACGGCGTACGGCTCGCCGGTGTCCGGCGTCGCCCACAGGAAGGCGAGCAAGCAGGCCAGGGCGACCCAGAGCAGCAGCTCGACCGCGACATAGCGCGCGGCGCTGAAGCTCGGGTCCGGCGGGTCCTCGTAGCGCAGCAGGAAGCCGCAGGCCGGGCAGGTCTTCGCCTCCTGCACCGCCGGGCGCGCGCGCTACACGATGTCGAGATGCTCGATGCCCTTGGACAGGTCCTTGTCCTTGGCTTCCTTGCCGTGCAGCTTGATGGCGAGGCGCACCTCGTTGGTCGAATCGGCGAACCGCAGCGCGTCCTCGTAGCCGATGCGCCCCTGCTCGTAGAGGTCGAACAGCGCCTGGTCGAAGGTCTGCATGCCCAGCTCCCTCGACTTCTTCATGATCTCCTTGATGCCGTGCACCTCGCCCTTGAAGATCAGGTCGCCGATCAGGGGCGAATTGAGCAGCACCTCCACCGCGGCGGCGCGCCCGCGCCCCTCCTTCACCGGGATCAGGCGCTGCGAGATCACCGCCTTCAGGTTGAGCGACAGGTCCATCAGCAGCTGCTGGCGGCGCTCCTCGGGGAAGAAGTTGATGATCCGGTCCATCGCCTGGTTGGAGTTGTTGGCGTGCAGCGTTCCCAGGCACAGGTGACCGGTCTCGGCGAAGGCGATGGCGTGCTCCATCACCTCGCGGTCGCGGATCTCGCCGATCAGGATCACATCGGGCGCCTGGCGCAGCGTGTTCTTCAGCGCCGCCTCCCAGGAGTCGGTGTCCACGCCCACCTCGCGCTGCGTGATGATGCAGTTCTTGTGCGGATGCACGTACTCCACCGGGTCCTCGATGGTGATGATGTGGCCATGCGAGTTCTCGTTGCGGTAGCCGATCATCGCTGCGAGCGAGGTCGACTTGCCCGAGCCCGTGCCGCCGACGAAGATCACGAGCCCGCGCTTGGTCATCGCCACGTCCCTCAGCACCGGCGGCAGCTTCAAGTCCTCGAAGTTCGGAATCGTGGTGGTGATGACGCGCAGCACCATGCCGACATTGCCCTGCTGCACGAACGTGTTGACGCGAAAGCGCCCGATGCCCGCCGGGTTGATGGCGAAGTTGCACTCCTTCTTCGATTCGAACTCGGCTGCCTGCTTGTCGTTCATGATCGAGCGCGCGAGCATCGAGGTATGCTGCGGCGACAACCCCTGCTGCGACACCGGCGTCATCTTGCCGTCGATCTTCATCGCCGGCGGGTAGCCGGTGGTGATGAACAGGTCCGAGCCCTTCTTCGCGACCAGGGCGCGCAGCAGGTCGTACATGAACTTGGTGGCTTGTTCGCGTTCCATCGCGTTCTCCTACGCTGTGCTTGCCGTCTCAGCCGGCAAAGGCATCCTTGTTCATCGCCTTGCCGCGCGCCTCGCCCATCGACACCACGTTGCGCCGCACGAGGTCCTGCAGGTTCTGGTCGAGCGTCTGCATGCCGATCTGCGCGCCGGTCTGGATCGCCGAGTACATCTGCGCGATCTTGTTCTCGCGGATCAGGTTGCGGATCGCCGGCGTGCCGATCATGATCTCGTGCGCCGCGACGCGTCCCGCGCCGTCCTTGGTCTTCAGCAGCGTCTGCGAAATCACCGCGCGCAAGCTTTCCGAGAGCATGGCGCGCACCATTTCCTTCTCGGCCGCGGGAAACACGTCGACGATGCGGTCCACGGTCTTCGCCGCGCTGCTCGTGTGCAGCGTGCCGAACACCAAGTGTCCGGTTTCCGCGCCGGTGAGCGCCAGGCGGATGGTCTCCAGGTCGCGCATCTCGCCCACCAGGATCGAGTCCGGGTCCTCGCGCAGCGCGCTCCTCAGCGCGTTGGAGAACGACAGCGTGTGCGGCCCGACCTCGCGCTGGTTGATCAGGCATTTCTTGGACTCGTGCACGAACTCGATCGGGTCCTCGATGGTGAGGATGTGGCCTTCCTCGTTCTCGTTGATGTGGTTGATCATCGCCGCGAGCGTCGTCGACTTGCCCGAGCCCGTCGGCCCGGTCACCAGCACGATGCCGCGCGGGTATTCCGAGATCTCGGTGAAGATCTTCGGGCATTTCAGCTCCTCGAGCGACAGCACCTTGGTCGGGATGGTCCGCAGCACCGCGGCGGCGCCGCGCTGCTGCACGAAGGCATTGACGCGAAAGCGCGCGAGGTTGGGCACGGCGAAGGAGAAGTCGCACTCCAGGTTCTCCTCGTAGAACTTGCGCTGCCCGTCGTTCATGATGTCGTAGATCATGCTGTGCACGTCCTTGTGCTCCAGCGCGGGGACGTTGATGCGCTTGACGTCGCCGTGCACGCGCACCATCGGCGGCAGGCCCGAGGACAAGTGCAGGTCCGAGGCCTTGTTCTTGACGACAAACGCAAGCAATTCAGTGAGATCCATTACAATCCCCCGCGAGACGGTCCGGGCAAAGTATGGGGTCAATCGCGCAGAACTTGCAAGCCGTGAAGTCACGCATCGCCGAGGCCGAACGCGTCGCAGGACGCGCCCCGGGCGTGGTGGCGCTGCTCGCGGTGTCCAAGACCCATGCGCCGGAGCGGATCGGCGAGGCCTGCGCCGCCGGCCAGCGCGCGTTCGGCGAGAACTATGTCCAGGAGGCGCTCGACAAGATGGCGCACCTCGCCGCGCTGCCGCTCGAATGGCACCTCGTGGGGCCGCTCCAGAGCAACAAGACGCGCGCGGTGGCCGAGCGCTTCGACTGGGTGCACACCGTGGACCGCGAAAAGACCGCGCGGCGCCTTGCCGAGCAGCGCCCGGCGGGGCGGGCGCCGCTCAACGTGCTGATCCAGGTGAACGTCTCGGGCGAGGCGTCCAAGAGCGGCGTCGCGCCGGCGCAGGCGGCCGCGCTGGCCGCGGCGATCGCACCGCTCAAGAACCTGCGTCTGCGGGGGTTGATGGCGATTCCGGAGCCCGGCGCGCCACCGTCGCGCTTCACCGAGATCGGCGCCCTGTTCGAGGGGCTGCGGGGCGAGTTCGGGCTGGACACGCTGTCGCTGGGCATGAGCGAGGACTTGGAGGCGGCGATCGCCGCGGGCTCCACCATGGTCAGGATCGGCACCGCGATCTTCGGGGAGCGGCGCAAGGTGAGGCACGCGGCATGAGGATCGCCTTCGTCGGCGGCGGCAACATGGCGAGCGCCCTGATTGGCGGGCTGATTGCCAGGGGCACCCGCTCGGGCGAGCTCTCGGTGATCGAGCCGCTACCCGCGGCGCGCCGGCGCCTGGCGGCGAAATTCAAGGTTCGCGCGAGCGCGGCGCCCGATGCGCGCACGCGGGCCGCGGACACGCTGCTGCTGGCGGTGAAGCCGCAGGACATGCGCGCCGCACTGGCACCACTCGCGGGCGCGCTCGCCGGCAAGCTGGTCATCAGCATTGCCGCAGGCATCCGCCTGCGCGAGCTTTCGCGCTGGCTCGGCGGGCACGCCAAGCTCGTGCGCTGCATGCCGAATACGCCGGCGCTGATTGGCGCCGGCATCACCGGGCTCTATGCGCCGCCGGGGGTGACGGCTGCCGAAAAGCGCCGCGCCGAGCGCATCCTCGGTGCGGTTGGCGCCACCGTCTGGGTCGGGAACGAGGCGCTGCTCGACCCGGTCACCGCGGTTTCCGGCAGCGGCCCGGCCTATGTGTTCTGGTTCATCGAGCAACTGGCGGCGGCGGGCGAAGCCCTCGGCCTAGCGCCGGGCGTGTCGAGGAAGCTGGCACTGCGCACCGTGCTCGGCGCGGCGCAGCTCGCGGCGGGGAGCCGCGAGCCGCCCGGCGTGCTGCGCGAGCGCGTCACCTCGAAAGGCGGTACGACCGCGGCGGCGCTCAAGGTGTTCGAGGACGAAGGGCTCGGCGAGCGCTTCCGGCGCGCGGTCGCGGCCGCCAGCCGGCGCGGCACCGAGATCGGCGACGAGCTGGGGCGCGACTGATGCTGGTGCAGATCGGCCAGTTCCTCGTCGACGTCGTGGGCAGCTTCTTCGTCTTCATCCTGCTCGCGCGTTTTCACTTCCAGTGGCTGCGCGTGCCGTTCCGCAATCCGATCGGCGAATTCATGATCGCGGTGACCAACTGGATCGTGCTGCCGGCGCGGCGCGTGATACCGCCGCTCGCGGGGCTCGATCTCGCGACACTGATCGCCGCCTGGCTGCTGCAGGCGCTGGCGCTCACGCTGCTCGTGGCCATGGCGGGCGGCTCGGGCTCGACACTGGTGTTCGTCGCTTCGGCGTTCGACCTCGTGCGCTACAGCCTGTACATCCTGGTGTTTGCGGTGGTCGTGCAGGCGGTGCTGTCCTGGGTCAATCCGCACTCGCCGGTGATGTACCTGTTCGACGCCATGACACGGCTGTTCCTGCGGCCGATCCGGCGCGTGGTGCCGCTGCTCGGCAGCGTCGACCTGTCGCCGCTGGTGCTGCTGGTGCTGCTGCAGGTGGCGCTCATCGCGCTCGAGCACCTGCGCACGGCGGCGTGGAGCGCGCTCTAGGCGAGATCCTTGGGATCGACCTCGTTCAGGAGCGCTTCGCCCCTGACGAACCGCGGCAGATTATCGAGAAACAACTGCTCCCAGCGCCGGCGCACGCCGTCGCCCGAAAACGATGTGTGCGAGGTCAGTCGGATCTTCGGGTGCGTCCAAAGCGGATCGTCGGCCGGCAGCGGCTCGGTCCGAAAGACATCGAGCACCGCGGCGGCCAGCCGGCCCTCGTCGAGCGCCTGGCGCAAGGCGGCATCCTCGATCAATCCGCCGCGGGCGATGTTGACCAGCACGGCCCCCGGCTTGATCGCATCGAAAAAAGCTTTGTTCGCCAGGCCCCGGGTGGCATCGTTCAGCGGGCAGGCGAGGACGACAACGTCGGCGGCCGGCAGGAAAGTAGGAAGGTCGGCGATGGTGCCCGCGCGATCGACCGTCGCGCCGGTCTCCGGCGTACGCCGAACGACGTGGACGTGGGCGGCAAAGCCCTTGGCGCGTTGCGCGATCGCGCGGCCGATCGGGCCAAAGCCGAGGATCAGCCAGTTCGTGCCGGCGATCTCGCGGAACGGCGTGCGCTGCCAGGTCCTGCGCGCCTGCAGCTCGCGCTGCTCGGCCAGGGGCTGGAACAGCGCGAGCACCTGCGCCATCACATACTCGGCAATCCCGATCGCCTGGGCGGAGCTGTTGCAAATGCGCACGCCCTTGGCCGCGATCTGCTTGTACGCCGGAGCGTCCAGGCCGGCGTTGAAGGTCTGCAGCACCTTGATCGATCGGCACCGGAGCGCCACCTCGAATGCGGTCCGCAGGCCGCCCTCGAGGCTCAGCTCCGGACTGAGCCAGAGATAGTCGAGATCGACCTCCGCAGGATCCACCCGGGCGCCGTCGATCTCGAACTTGCCGTCGAGCCCGAACGTGACGATGTCGACGTCGAGCCGCAGCGCGTCAAGACGATCCTTGATGCGGCCGTAGGAATTGGCATACATCGCCACCGACACTGCCATTGGGGCGACTACGCTAACACAGCCGGGCCTGCCGGCTAGCGCCGGAAGCGGATCTCCTGCGGGTAGGGAAAGACGTCCTCCTGCACCCCGGCGCGCAGGCGCGCCTGCTTGTCGGCCCAGAACTGCGGGTCCATCAGGTCGGCGTGGCGCTCGAGGAACAGCGCGCGCGAGGCCGCGCCGGTGACGAGGAACTTCTCGAACTGCTCGGGAAACACGTCGTGCGGGCCGATCGAGTAGTACGGCTCCGCGGCCATCTCGTCGTCGAACGAGCGCGGCGCCGGGATCCTCCGGAAGTTGCACTCGGTCATGTAGGCGATCTCGTCGTAGTCGTAGAACACGACGCGCTCGTGGCGCGTGACGCCGAAGTTCTTCAGCAGCATGTCGCCCGGAAAGATGCCGGCGCCGGCCAGCTCCTTGATGGCGTCGCCGTACTCGTGCAGCGCCTGGCGCACGCGCTCGATGGCGCCGTCGCCGATCGCCTCCTCGAGGTACAGGTTGAGCGGCTGCATGCGCCGCTCGATGTACATGTGCTTGATGACCACCTTGTCGTCCTCGAATTCGATGTTCGAGGCGGCTTCGGCCTTCAGCTCTTCGAGGAGCTCGGGCGCGAAGCGCTCGCGCGGCAGCGCCACCAGCGAGTACTCCAGCGTGTCGGCCATGCGCCCGACGCGGTCGTGCATCTTCACCAGCAGGTACTTGTCGAGCACCGTCTGCCGGTCCATCTCCTTGGGCGGGGCGAAGCGGTCGCGGATCACCTTGAAGACGTAGGGAAACGACGGCAGGGTGAACACGAGCATCACCATGCCCTTGATGCCGGGCGCGACCGTAAACAGGTCCGACGAATGCTTCAGGTGATAAAACAAGTCCCGGTAGAACATGGTCTTGCCCTGCTTGGCGAGGCCCACCGCCATGTACATCTCGGCGCGCGGCTTCCTCGGCATCAGATGGCGCAGGAACGACACGTAGGCCGCCGGCACTTCCATATCGACGAAGAAGTAGGCGCGCGCAAAGGAGAACAGGACGAGCAGCTGGTCGGCCTCCAGCAGCAGCGCATCGAGGTAGAGCTCGCCGCGCTCGTTCTGCAGGATCGGCACCGCGAACGGCACTTCCTCGCTGCCGTTCACGATCTTGCCGACCGCGTAGGCGGCCTTGTTGCGGATGAAGAGCGACCCCAGGACCTGGATCTGCAGGTTGGGGCGCGCGCGCGCAGGGCGCGGAAAGCGCGCGCGCAACGCGCGCAGGACGCTGCGCAGGTCGCGGTGCAGGTCTTCCCAGGGGTTGGCGAGGTCGAAGCCGCGCACGATCGCCGCCAGGGTCCGCCGCAGGGTCTTCCTGCGCGGATAGTAGCTGCGATAGGCAAGCTCTTCGCCCTCGAGGTGCTCGGTGGCCACCGCCGGCCGCCAGAAGATGAACTCATTGCGGTAGTAGCGCCGGTGCAGCACCTGGCAGGCAACGGAGTTGTAGAAGGTCTCGGCGCATTCGGGCTGCCGGTGCTCGTGCAGGAGCGGAATGTAGGCGAGCTTGATCGCCGGCCACAGCGACTCGTCGGTCTCGGCTTCCGGAAAGTGCGACCGCACCTCCTCGACCGCCTCCTGCACGCGGCGGTCGTACATCAGGATGCGCGCGCGCGCGAGCTCGCCCATCGCCGCCCAGTCGGCGCGCTCGAACAGGTGCTTCGCGCGCGCCGAGGCCTCGCGGAACAGGCGGTAATGCTTGTCGAAGCCGGCGAGAATGGTGCGCGCCACCTCGCCGGCGCGCTCGCCGCGCGCCGCGTGGATGGGCAGGACCTTCGCCGGCGCCGTCAACTCAGGCGACCTTCTTCGCCCTTTCCTCGAAGAACTGCGCGTCCTCGGTCGAGCCGTGCAGCGCAGTGGTCGAGGCCTTGCCGCCCGAGACCACCTGCGTGATCTCGTCGAAGTAGCCGGTGCCGACTTCGCGTTGGTGCTTGACCGCGGTGAAGCCGTTCGCGGCAGCGGCGAACTCCTTCTGCTGCAGCGCCACGAAGGCGCTCATGTTGTCGCGCGCATAGCCGTAGGCGAGCTCGAACATCGAGTAGTTCAGCGAATGGAAGCCCGCCAGCGTGATGAACTGGAACTTGTAGCCCATGGCGCCGAGTTCGCGCTGGAACTTGGCGATCGTGGCGTCGTCCAGGTTCTTCTTCCAGTTGAACGACGGCGAGCAGTTGTAGGCGAGCATCTTGCCCGGGTACTTGCGGCGAATGCCCTCGGCGAACTTCCGCGCGAACGCCAGGTCCGGGGTGCCGGTCTCGCACCACACCATGTCGGCGTATTCGGCGTAGGCGAGACCGCGCGAGAGCGCCTGCTCGAAGCCCTTTTTCGTCTTGTAGAAACCCTCGGGGGTGCGCTCGCCGGTGATGAACGGCTTGTCGTTCTCGTCCACGTCGGAGGTCACGATGTCGGCGGCCTCCGCATCGGTGCGCGCCAGCAGCACCGTGGGTACGCCCATCACGTCGGCGGCGAGGCGCGCCGCGATCAGCTTCTGCACCGCCTCCTGCGTCGGCACCAGCACCTTGCCGCCCATGTGGCCGCACTTTTTCACCGAGGCGAGCTGGTCCTCGAAGTGCACGCCCGCGGCGCCCGCCTCGATCATCGCCTTCATCAGCTCGAAGGCGTTCAGCACGCCGCCGAAGCCGGACTCGGCGTCGGCGACGATCGGTGCGAACCAGTCGATCTCGCCCTTGCCCTCCATGGTCTGGATCTGGTCCTGGCGCATGAGCGCGTTGTTGATGCGCCTGACGACAGAGGGCACCGAAGTCGTCGCGTAGAGCGACTGGTCTGGGTACATGGAAAGCGAGTCGTTCGCGTCCGCGGCCACCTGCCAGCCCGAGAGGTAGATCGCGGGCACGCCCGCCTTCACCTGCTGCATGGCCTGGTTGCCGGTGAGCGCGCCGAGCGAGTTCACGAACGGCCGCTCCCGGCACAGCTTCCACAGCTTCTCCGCGCCCAGTCGCGCCAGCGTGTGCTCGATCTTCACGCTGCCGCGCAGCCGCACGACGTCCTCGGCCGTATAGCCGCGCTCGATGCCCTGCCAGCGCGGGTTCTCGGTCCAGTCCTTGTTCAGTGCGGCGATTTCCGGGTCACGTTTCTGCATGGGAATCCTCAGGTTAGGTTGGGAGAAAGCCTCCCTTCGACCATAGCCCAGAAAAATACCGCGCAGCAACAATTCATCTGCCGCCGTCTTAGTATTCCCAAAACAAGGATTTACAGAGACTTAGGCCGGCATCGTTTCATGATGCGGATGCCGGTTTCAGAATGCTGCTGCTGCGCAAAACTCAGGTTTGGACGAGCTTGCGGTGGCGCTGGATGCCCATCAGAAGGCCCACGCCGACGAACAGCGTCGCGAGCGACGTGCCGCCGTAGGAAACGAAGGGCAGCGGCACGCCGACCACCGGCAGGATGCCGGCCACCATGCCCATGTTGACGAATGCGTAGGTGAAAAAGATGAGCGTCACCGCGCCCGCGAGCAGCCGCGCGAACAGCGTCGCGGCCTGCGCGGCGATGGCGAGCCCGCGCGCGACGAGCAGCGCGTACAGCGCGAGCAGCAGCACGTTGCCCACCAGCCCGAACTCCTCGGAGAACACGGCGAAGATGAAATCGGTGTGGCGCTCCGGAATGAACTCGAGGTGCGTCTGCGAGCCGTTCAGCCAGCCCTTGCCGGCAATGCCGCCCGAGCCCACCGCGATCGTCGATTGGATGGTGTGGTAGCCCGCGCCGAGCGGATCCTGCAACGGGTCGAGCAGCGTGAGGATCCGGCGGCGCTGGTAGTCGTGCAGCAGGCCCCAGAGCGGAAACAGGCTGGCGATCGACAGTACGGCGAGGCCGGCGAGCAGCCGCCAGCTCACGCCGGCGAGGAAGATGACGTAGAAACCCGCGGCGGTCACCAGCAGTGCCGTGCCGAGGTCGGGCTGGCGCGCGATCAGCGCCACCGGCAGCGCGAGCAGCACGCCGGCGACCGCAAAATCGCGCAGCCGGATCGCGCCCTCGTTGCGGTGGAAGTACCATGCCAGCATCATCGGCACCGCGATCTTCATCATCTCCGAGGGCTGGAAGCGCATCACGCCCAGGTTCAGCCAGCGGCGCGCGCCGTTCACCACCTCGCCGCCCAGCGCCACGGCGACGAGCAGGGCGACGCCGGCGCAGTAGGCCGGCAGCGCGAGCCGCGCCAGCGTCTGCGGCGCCACCTGCGCCACCGCCCACATCAGGGCCAGCGCCACCGCGAGATTCGCCAGCTGACTCGCCACGCGCGTGGCGTTCTCGTAGCTCGCCGAGTACAGCACGCCGAGCCCGACCAGACTGAGCGCCACCGCGATCGCGAGCAGCGGCGCGTCGATGCCCTCGACGACGCGCGCGCGCAGGCGCCGCAGCGGGTAGCCGGCGATCTCCATCAGTCGCTCTCCGCGTCGCTCTTCACTTCGGCCTCGGGCACCGCGCGCCGCGGCTCTTTCGGCAGCTTGCCGAGCAGGTAGTAGTCGAGCACGGTGCGTGCGATCGGCGCCGCGGCGCGCGCGCCGAAGCCGCCGTTTTCCACCAGCACGGCGAGCGCGATCTTGGGGCCCTCGAGCGGCGCGAACGCGATGTAGAGCGAGTGGTCGCGCAGGCGCTCGGCGACCTTGTCCTCCTCGTACTTCTCCCCCGCCTTCATGCCCACCACCTGCGCGGTGCCGGTCTTGCCGCCGCTCGTGTACTGCGCGCCGGCGAACGCCCAGCGCCCGGTGCCCTCCAGGTTCACGCCGGCCATCGCCTCCTTGATGAACGCGATGTGCTCCGGCTGCAGCTGCACCTGGCGCACCAGCTGCGGCTCCAGGTACTGGCGCTCGCCGGTGCGCGGGTTGTCGATGTGCGACACGAGCCGCGGCCGGTACATGGCGCCGTTGTTGGCGAGCGTCGCCAGCGCCTGCGCCAGCTGCACCGGCGTATAGGCGTTGTAGCCCTGGCCGATGCCGATGGAGATGGTCTCGCCCGCATACCAGCGCTGCTGCTCGGGCCGCGAGAAGCGCGCGTGCTTCCACTCCGGCGAGGGCAGCACGCCCTCGGCCTCGCCCTCGAGGTCGATGCCGGTGCGCGCGCCGAAGCCAAAGCGCTTCATGAATCCGGCAATGGCGTCGATGCCCATGTCATTGGCGAGCATGTAGTAGTACACGTCGGAGGACACGACGATCGACTTGTACATGTCCACCGTGCCGTGACCACCGGGCTTGGAGTCGCGGAAGCGCCGGTCGCCGAACACGAAATAGCCCGGGTCGGAAATGGTGGTGCGCGGCGTGCGCTTGCCGAGCTCGAGCGCCGCAAGCGCCATGTACGGCTTGAAGGTCGAGCCGGGCGGGTACAGGCCGGCGATGGCGCGGTTGTTGAGCGGCCGGTCGGGCGAGCTCATCAGCGCCTCCCAGCTCTGCGGGTCGATGCCGTCGACAAAGAGATTCGGGTCGTAGCCCGGGCTGGAGACGAACGCGAGCACGCCGCCGGTGGCCGGCTCGATCGCGACCAGCGCACCGCGGCGCTCGCCGAAGGTGCGCTCAGCCACTTCCTGCAGGCGGATGTCGAGGGTCAGCGCGACATTGTTGCCGGGCTGCGCGGGCGTGCGCGAGAGCGCACGGATGCCGCGGCCGGCGGCGTCGATCTCCACGCGCTCGAAACCGGTGGTGCCATGCAGCTCCTGCTCGTAGCTTGCTTCGATGCCCGCCTTGCCGATGTAGTCCGTGCCCCGATAGTTGGCATCGACCTGCATGCCCTGCAGTTGCTCGAGGTCGCTCGTCGTGATGCGGCCGATGTAGCCCAGCACGTGCGAAGCGAGCTCGCCGTAGGGGTAGCGGCGAAACAGGCGCGCCCGGATGTCGACACCGGTAAAGCGCCAGCGATTGACGGCGATGCGCGCCACTTCTTCGTCGGAGAGCCGCGTGCGGATCGGCAGGCTTTCGGCGTTCTTGGTCTCCTGCAGGAGCTTGCGGAAGCGCGCACGGTCGCGCGGCTGGATGTCGACGAACTCGGCGAGCTGGGCGATGGTGGCCTCGAGGTCACGCACCTGCGCCGGGAAGATCTCCAGCGTGTACGCGAGGTAGTTGCGGGCGAGGATCTCGCCGTTGCGATCGAGGATCAGGCCGCGGTTTGGCGGCAGCGGCACGACGGCGATGCGGTTTTCCTCCGCCTTGGCGCTGTAGGCGTCGTGCTGCAGCACCTGCAGCCAGACGAAGCGCGCCAGCAGCAGCGCGAATGCGATCAGCACGGCCAGGCCCGCGACGCCCAGGCGCACCTGGAAGGCGCGCAGCTCGCTCTCGGTGTTCCTGAGCTCGGCGAACCTCATAGCGACCGGCGCTCGTCGAGCAGCGCCGACCGGCGCTGCGGCAGCAGCAGCAGCCAGCTCACCACCGGCCATAACAGCGTGGCGGCCGCCGGCCCGATGAACAGCGTTGGGCCCGGGAACTCGGCGCCCGCGGCGAGGCGCACGCCGAGCGCTACGGCCTGGGCCCCTTCGAGCAGGAGCAGCACGTGAAGCATCTGCCCCGGCATGTCGAACCACAGGATGCGGCGCGACAAGCCAATGGCGGCAAAGGCGAGAGCCGAGTAGGCGAGCGCGTGCTGCCCGAGCAGCACGCCGTTGCCGGCGTCCACCAGCAGCCCGAGCGCGAAGCCGGTGGCAAGGCCCACGCGCCGCGGCTGGCGCACGCACCAGAAGGCGAGGGTCAGGGCGACGAAGTCCGGCGTCAGCATGACATCGGGCCAGGGCAAGAAGTCCAGGATCAGCGCGCCGATGAACGACGCGACGATGACGCCGGTGCGTACCGGCATCAGGATGTGCTGCGGACGCTCAGCCATTCCCGGCCCCCGGCTTGCGTGCACGCCGCGTCTTCAGCCCTTTCTTCTCGGCGGCGTCCTGGGGATAGGCGGGCGGGCGGGCGCCCGCCGAGAGCAGCAGCGCATAGCGGCCGCGCTCGATGCCCGCCACCGGCTGCGCCAGCACGCGCGCGAACGTGTAGGAAGCATCGCGCTCGACGCGCACCACCTCGGCCACCGGCAAGCCCGGCGGATACGTGCCGTCGATGCCCGAGGTGACGAGCAGGTCGCCGCTCTCCACCTCCGCGTTGGCCGCCATGTAGCGCAGCTCGAGCAGACCCGAGGCGCCGCCGCCGAAGGCGATCGCGCGCAGCCCGTTTCTCAGCACCTGCACCGGGATCGCCTGGTTCTTGTCGGTGAGCAGGGTGACTTCGGAGACGAAAGCGTGCGCGCGCGTGAGCTGGCCGATGACGCCGATGTCATCGACCACCGGCGCGCCCGGACGCGCACCGTGTTGTGCGCCCCGGTCCACGATCACCTTGCGCGCGTACGGGTCACGCCCCGAGTACAGGATCTCTGCGGGCAGGGCCTTGCGGTCATGGCGCTCGGCCGCTCCGATCAGGCGGCGCAGATTGGCGGCCTCGGCGGCCGCCGACTCGAAGCGCTGCGCGTCGAGCGCCGCGGCGAGCAGCCGGGCGCGCAGCGCGGCGTTCTCCTCGCGCAGGTGCGCCTGGCTGGCGAAGTAGCCGCCGAGCCCCTCGACGGCGGCCACCGGCAGGCGTGCGAGTTGCTGGATCGGATAGGCGGCGAGCGTCAGCACGCTGCGGATGGCCTCGGCGTAGCCGAAGCGCGCGTCGAGCACCAGAAGCGTCAGCGAAAGCGAGGCGAAGAACGCGAGCCGGACGAGGGGAGCGGGGCCACGTACGAAAAAGGGCGGGGGCGTGTGCTCCATCGCGTAAGAAGAGGGCGGCCGCGGCGCGCGGGCGCCCTCTTCGCTCAGTCGTTAGTGAAGATCGGGCCGAAGTACTCCATCTTTTCGAGCGCCTTGCCCGAGCCGCGCACCACGCAGGTGAGCGGGTCGTCGGCGACGATCACCGGCAGGCCCGTCTCTTCCATGAACAGCCGGTCCAGATCCCGAAGCAGCGCGCCGCCGCCGGTGAGCACCATGCCTTTCTCGGCGATGTCGGCGCCCAGTTCGGGCGGGGTCTGCTCGAGCGCGGACTTCACCGAGCCGACGATCTGGTTGAGCGGCTCGGTGAGCGCTTCGAGGATCTCGTTGGAGCTGATGGTGAAGCTGCGCGGAATGCCCTCGGCGAGGTTGCGGCCCTTGACTTCCATCTCGCGCACTTCGCTCCCGGGGAAGGCGGAGCCGATTTCCTTCTTGATGGTCTCGGCGGTGGTCTCGCCGATCAGCATGCCGTAGTTGCGGCGGATATAGTTGATGATCGCCTCGTCGAACTTGTCGCCGCCGACGCGCACCGACCCCGAGTACACCATGCCGCCAAGCGAGATCACGCCCACCTCGGTGGTGCCGCCGCCGACGTCGACCACCATCGAGCCGGTGGCTTCCGCGACCGGCAGGTCGGCGCCGATCGCCGCCGCCATCGGCTCCTCGATCAGGTACACCTGGCCCGCGCCGGCGCCGATCGCGCTCTCGCGGATCGCGCGGCGCTCGACCTGCGTCGAGCCGCACGGCACGCAGATGATGATGCGCGGGCTCGGCGAAAACAGCTTGTTGTCGTGCACTTTCTTGATGAACTGCTTGAGCATCTGCTCGGTGATGGTGAAGTCGGCGATCACGCCGTCCTTCATCGGCCGGATGGCGACAATGTTGCCCGGCGTCTTGCCGAGCATCTGCTTGGCTTCCTTGCCGACCGCCTGGATGGTCTTCTTCGCGTTGGGGCCGCCTTGCTGTCGGATCGCCACCACCGAGGGTTCATCGAGCACGATGCCTTTGCCGCGCACGTAGATGAGCGTGTTGGCGGTGCCCAGGTCGATCGCCAGATCGTTGGAGAAGTAGCTGCGCAGAAATCCGAACATGTTGGTGGTGGCCGCCGCTTTATGGGTTGCGCCTTAACTTTGTACGCTAAGGCTGTGTCGCTAAAGGGCATATAATACCCGCAACCAGGCCCCGGGCAAGCACGGGACCGGCCTTCGAACCCGTTTTTTTTGCGCCGCCGTAATGTCGCTTTCCCCTGACCAGATCCGGCTGATCGCCCGGCTTGCGCGCATCGCCTTGCGCGAGGACGAATCGGCCGCGGTCGGCGAGCGCCTGAACCGGGTCCTCGCCATGCTCGACCAGCTGAAGGCAGTGGACACCGAGGGCATCGAGCCCATGTCGCACGCGCTGGACGTCACGCAACCGCTGCGGGCCGATACGGTGACCGAGAGCGACCAGCGCGAGCGGTTCCAGGTCGCCGCCCCCGCGGTCGAGGACGGGCTGTACCTGGTACCGAAGGTGATCGAGTAAGTGCTCGACTCCGGCCTCGGCGAGCTGCAGGCGGCGCTGGCCGCGCGGCGCGTATCCAGCGTCGAGTTGACGCGCCTGTACCTCGAGCGCATCCGCGCCCAGAACGGGCCGCTGAACGCGTTCATCACGGTGGACGAGGAGGTCAGCCTGGAGCAGGCGCGCGCCGCCGACGCGCGCCGCGCCCGCGGCGAGGCCGGGCCGCTCACCGGCATCCCGGTGGCACACAAGGATATCTTCTGCACACGCGCCCTGCGCACCACCTGCGGCTCGAGGATGCTCGAGCACTACACCAGCCCGTACGACGCGCATGTCATCGAGCGCTTCGAGGCCGCCGGCGCGGTGCAGCTCGGCAAGACCAACATGGACGAGTTCGCCATGGGCTCGTCGAACGAGACTTCGTACTTCGGGCCGGTGCGCAATCCCTGGGACCGCACGCGCGTGCCCGGCGGTTCCTCGGGCGGCTCGACGGCGGCGGTGGCCGCGCGCATGGCACCGGTGGCCACCGGCACCGATACCGGCGGCTCGATCCGCCAGCCGGCCGCGCTGTCCGGCGTGTGCGGCCTGAAGCCGACCTACGGCCTGGTGTCGCGCTACGGCATGGTGGCGTTCGCCTCGTCGCTCGACCAGGGCGGGCCGATCGCGAAGAGCGCCGCCGATCTTGCGCTGCTGCTCAACGTCATGGCGGGCCACGACGCGCGCGACTCGACGAGCCTCGCGCGCCCGAAGGAGGACTACGCGCGCAGCCTCGACCTGAGCCTGAAGGGCCTGCGCATCGGCCTGCCGCGCGAATACTTCGGCGAGGGCGTGGAGCCGGGTGTGCGCGCGTGCGTGCAGGCGGCTCTCGACTGGTTCACGCAGCAGGGCGCGCGCACCGTGCCGCTCGAGCTGCCCAACGCCGCGCTGGCGGTGCCCGTGTACTACGTGCTCGCGCCCGCCGAAGCGTCGTCGAACCTGTCGCGCTTCGACGGCGTGCGCTACGGCCACCGCGCTCGGGAGTTCGCCGACCTCGTCGACATGTACAGCCGCACGCGCGCCGAAGGCTTCGGCGCCGAAGTGCAGCGGCGCATTCTGGTGGGCACCTACGTGCTCTCGCACGGCTATTACGACGCGTACTACCTCAAGGCGCAGAAAGTCCGGCGCTTGATCGCGAGGGACTTCGCCGCCGCTTTCTCACAGTGCGACCTCGTCATGGGGCCGACGACGCCGACCACGGCGTTCGCCCTCGGCGCCAAGCTGGACGACCCCGTGCAGATGTACCTGAACGACATCTTCACCATTCCGGCGCCGCTCGCCGGCCTGCCGGCGCTGTCGGTGCCCTGCGGCTTCGATGGCCAGGGCCTGCCGGTCGGCCTGCAGCTGACGGGCAGCTACTTTGCCGAGGCGCTGCTGCTCGGCGCGGCGCACCAGTACCAGCGCGCCACCGACTGGCACCTGCGCGTGCCGAAGGAGGCGCCGCTGTGAGAACGCTGGGCGCGGTGCTGCTCATGCTCGCGCTGACCGCGGCGCGGGCCGACGACGCGGGCGAAACGCGCGAGCTCCTCGGCATGCTCGGCGGGCGCGCCGCGTTGATGACGCTGTACGACAATCCGCGCCCGGACGGCTCGGCGCGCCTGACCGGCCAGTACCTGATCCTGCCCACGCTGCTGCAGCGCTTCCTCGAGGGCGAGCGCAGCAAGCAGCTCGGCGTCACGTTCCTCAAGGAGGGCAGTTCGCCCATCCTCTACGGCCGGCCGGCCACCGCCACGCTGCAGGGCACATGGACCGGGGGTGTCTTCAAGGGCACGCGCTATGGCCCCGGCGGCCAGGAGCGGGAGCGCTTCGAGTTCAGCGAGAAGTTTCCCGACATGAACCGGTACAGCGCCGAGGTGCGCTGCGAGCCGGGCGAGGGTCGCTACAGCTCGACGCTCGATCTTGCCGTGCACGAGGGCCGGCTGCAGCGCCTGGCGTGGAGCTCGCGCGTCGCGCCGGCGGGCCACATCTGCGCGCTGAAGACTGCCGAGCAGCAGCCGGTCGAGGGCGGGCTGCGCTTCGTCGCCGGGCGCTGCCGCGTCACGCTGCGCGACCTGGGCGAGCTCGTGCGCGTGAGCGCCGAAGACTGCGCCGAGCACTGCGGCTCGCTCGCGTACCTGGAGCCGGTGCTGATCGATCGCCGTGGCGGCTGCCAGCTCCTGCGCCTGAATTCGAGGTAGGGCGATGGCCTGGGAGATCGTCGTCGGCCTGGAGACGCATGCGCAGCTCGCCACGCAGAGCAAGATGTTCTCCGGCGCGGCAACGGCGTTCGGCGCACCGCCCAACTCGCAGGCCTGCGCGGTGGATCTCGCGTTGCCGGGGGTGCTGCCGGTGGCCAACGCCGCCGCGGTGGCGCTGGCGGTGAAGTTCGGGCTCGCCGTCGGCGGCCGCATCAATGCGCGCTCGGTGTTCGCGCGCAAGAACTACTTCTACCCCGACCTGCCGAAGGGCTACCAGATCAGCCAGTACGAGATCCCGATCGTCGCCGGGGGCGCACTGACGTTCGCCGCGCCCGGCGGCGAGAAGACCGTGCGCCTGACGCGCGCGCATCTCGAGGAGGACGCGGGCAAGTCGCTGCACGAGTTGCCACACTCGCACAGGGCGCTCGGCCACGGCATGAGCGGCATCGACCTGAACCGCGCCGGCACGCCGCTGCTCGAGATCGTGTCCGAGCCCGAGCTGCGCGGGGCGAAGGAGGCGGTGGCCTATGCGCGCGCGCTGCATGCGCTGGTGCGCTGGATCGGCGTGTGCGACGGCAACATGCAGGAGGGGTCGTTCCGCTGCGACGCCAACGTCTCGGTGCGGCGCGCCGGCGACGCCAAGCTCGGCACGCGCTGCGAGATCAAGAACCTGAACTCGTTCCGCTTCATGGAGCAGGCGATCGAGTTCGAGGCGCGGCGGCAGATCGCGCTGCTCGAGGATGGCGGCGCGGTGGTGCAGGAGACGCGCCTGTACGACCCCGACAAGGGCGAGACGCGCTCCATGCGCACCAAGGAAGAGGCGCACGATTACCGCTATTTCCCCGATCCGGACTTGTTGCCGCTGGCGGTGAGCACCGAGGACATCGAGCGGCTGGGCGGGCAACTGCCCGAGTTGCCGCAGGCGATGGCCAGGCGCCTGCAGTCGGCCCACGGCCTATCGGAGTACGACGCGCGCCTCATCACCGCGAGCCGCGAGACCGCGCGCTACTTCGAGCAGGTCGCGGCCGGTGCGGACCCGAAGCTCGCGGCCAACTGGATCAACGGCGAGCTCGCAAGCCGACTTAATGAAGACGGCATAGACATCGGCGCCGCTTTCGTGTCTGCGGAAGTCCTGGCCTGGATGATCGGCCGCATCGCGGATGGCACCATTTCGAACAAGATCGCCAAAGACAAGATCTTCCCCGAGCTTTGGCGTCGCAAGAACGTCGCGGTAGGCAAGGCGGAATTTGAAAAGCTGATAGCCGACAACGCGCAGGTCTCCGATGCCGGCGCCATCGAGCGAATCGTCGACGAGGTGCTGGCGAAGAACGCGAGGCAGGTCGAGGATTACCGCGCCGGCAAGGACAAGGCCTTCAACTCCCTGATCGGCCAGGTGATGAAGGCGACGCAGGGCAAGGCCAACCCCGCGCAGGTGAACGAACTGCTGAAGAAGAAGCTCGCGCGCTGAGCTAGCGGCGCCCGGTCAGCTGGCGGTACTTGCGCTTTTCCTCGTCGTAGCGCGCGTTGATCTCGGCGGCCTCGCGCTTGCGCGATTCGAGCAGCTGCTCCTGCAGCGAAAGGTCGTAGGCCACCGCTTTGACGTCCTGTTTGTGCTTCTCGGGCATCTCGCGCTCATCCTTGTACTTCTCGGACTGCTTGGCGAGCAGCGCCTGGCGCTGCCGGAGCTGTGCAATGCGGGCCTGGACCTGCGCCGCCGCCTCCTGGTTGCTGGCGAGGTCGCGCTCGCGCACGCGCTCGATGTCGCTCTCGTCGGAGTAGGTCTGCAGCAGGGCACGGTCGCGGCGCGCCTGCACCTCGGCCTGCTTCCGCGCCTCGGCGCGCGCGGCCTCGGCCTCGGCGGCCTTGCGCTCCTCGGCCTCCTTCGCCGCGCGCTGCTCGGGCGTGAGCGGGGGCTCGATGCGAAACAGCAGCGTCCCCTGCGCCGAGAGCGCCTCGACCAGCTCGCCCGTGCACTGCGGCGGGATCGTGGAGCCGTAGTACTTGCGTCCCGCCTTGGTCACACAGCGGTACGAGCGCACCTGCGCGCGCAGGGCGTTGATGCGCGCCTTTTCCGTGGCCTCGTCGGACTTCGCCTGCGCCAACGTCGCGTCGGGCCACGCAGCGATCAGCAACGCGCAGGCGGCGAGCAGGGGTATGCGGAACATCGCGACCCTCCATGGTGCGATCATCGCGCGGATTCTAACCCTGCTAGAATCCGCGCGCTTCCACCATGCATTCCGCCGACCGCGCGTTCATCGCCGAAACCACCGCGAAGATGCTCCTCGAGGTGAAGGCGGTCCTGTTCTCCGAGGGCAAGCCCTTCATCTTCACTTCGGGCTGGGCCAGCCCGGTGTACATCGACTGCCGCAAGCTCATCTTCTATCCGCGCATCCGCGGCCAGCTGGTGGACTTCGCCGTCGCGACGCTGGCGCGCGAGGCGGGCTTCGAGCAGTTCGACGTGGTGGCGGGCGGCGAGACCGCCGGCATTCCGTATGCGGCATGGATCGCGGACCGGCTTGGCCTGCCGATGCAGTACATCCGCAAGAAGCCCAAGGGCTTCGGGCGCAACGCGCAGATCGAGGGCGACATCCGCGAGGGCGCGAGGACGCTGCTGGTGGAGGACCTGACCACCGACGGGCGCTCGAAGATCAATTTCTGCAAGGCGCTGCGCGAGGCGGGCGCGGTCGTCGAGCACGTGTTCGTGAACTTCTACTACGACATCTTCCCGGAATCCAAGCAGGTGATGCAGGAGCTCGGCGTGCGGCTGCACCACCTCGCGACCTGGTGGGATGTCCTGCAGGTGGTCAAGCAGGGCAACTACCTGACCGGCGCGCAGGTGGGCGAAGTCGAGAAATTCCTCAACGCGCCGGCCGAGTGGTCCGCCGCGCACGGCGGGGCCTCGAGCATCGCTGCGTCTTGAGGGTCGTCACCCTCAACGTCAACGGCATCCGCTCGGCGGCGAAAAAGGGCCTGTACCGTTGGCTCGCCGCGCAGAAGGCCGACGTCGCCTGCCTGCAGGAGATCAAGGCGCACGACGGCGATCTGCTCGAGGCGATGCGCGCGCCGCGCGGACTGCGCGGTTTCTTCTCGCATGCCAGGAAGAAGGGCTACGCCGGTGTCGCGCTGTACAGCCGGGCGCAGCCCGACCGGATCGTCGAAGGCTTCGGCGTGAAGGAGTTTGATGAAGAGGGACGCTGCCTCGAGGCGCGCTTCGGCAAGCTGTCGGTGATCTCGGTCTACCTGCCCTCGGGTTCCGCGGGGCCGCACCGGCAGGCCTCCAAGTTCCGCTTCCTCGATGCGTTCCTGCCGCACCTGAAGCAACTGCGCAAGAGCGGGCGCGAGGTGGTGCTGTGCGGCGACTGGAACATCGCGCACAAGGAAATCGACCTGAAGAACTGGCGTTCCAACCGGAAGAACTCGGGCTTCCTGCCCGAAGAGCGCGCCTGGCTGACGAGAGTGTTCGACGGGCTCGGCTTCGTCGACGTGTTCCGGCGCCTCGATCCCCGGCCCGAGCAGTACACCTGGTGGTCGAACCGCGGTCAGGCCTGGGCGAAGAACGTCGGCTGGCGCATCGACTACCAGATCGCCACACCGGGCATCGCCGCCAAGGCGACGAAAGCTTCGATCTACAGGCGGCGCCGCTTCTCGGACCATGCGCCGCTGACGGTCGACTATGTCTGGCCGCTCGCCTAGCGCGCTGCGGCCCTACCTCGAGGCCGCACCGCTCGCGGCCCTCGCTCTCGGCATCTCTTCGGGCTTCGCGTTCGCGATGATCGGCGCGACCCTCGCCACGCGCCTTGCCCAGCACGGCGTCACCAAGAGCGCGGTCACCGCGTTCGCGCTCACGTTTCTCGCCTACAACCTGAAGTTCCTGTGGGCGCCCGTCGTCGACAATGTGCGCCTGCCGTTGATCGGCCGCTTCGGCCAGCGCCGCAGCTGGCTGTGGCTGGTCGGCGTGCTGGTGATGGCGGCGGTGGCCTTTCTCGGCGTCGCCGATCCGGAGGAGTCGCTGTTGCTCGTGGCGGTCGCCGCGATCACTGTCGGCGTGGCCGGTGCGACTTTCGACATCATCATCGACGCCTATCGCATCGAGCTGCTCGAGCCGCGCCAGCTCGGCGTCGGCTCGGGCATGTCGCAGTACGGCTGGCGCATCGGCGCCGCCGCGGCGGGCGCGCTGGCGCTGGTCCTCGCCCAGCAGCTCGGTTGGGGCGTGGCGTACGCCGCTTGCGCCGCCTTCGCGCTCCCGGCGATGCTGGTCGGCGTGGTGATGGGCGAGCCGCGGCGGCACCGCACGCCCGCCGCACCGCGCGGTGCGCTCGAGGCGGTCCGCGCCTACTTCAGCCCGCTGCTGGAGTTCCTGCAGCGCCAGGGCGCGCTCGTGGTGCTGCTGTTCGTCCTCATCCACAAGATCGGCGACACGCTTGCCAACCTGACGCTGCGGCTGCTGTTCGAGAGCCTCGGCTTCACCAACAACGAGATCGCCTTCTACGACGTCGGCATCGGCTTCGCAGCGCTGCTCGCCGGCATCTTCGTCGGCGGCATCCTGTACGTGCAGCTGGGGATGAAGCGCGCCGTGCTGGCGAGCCTGGTCCTGATGGCGGTGTCGAACTTCAGCTTCGCCGCGCTGGCGGCGGTCGGTCATACCAACCTCGGCATGGCGGCCGCGGTGGGCTTCGAGAACTTCGCCAGCGGCATCGGCGGCGTGACGGTGGTGGCGTACCTGTCGGCGCTGTGCAACCTGCGCTTCACCGCGACCCAGTATGCGCTACTGTCTGCGCTGGCGAGCATCGCCGGGCGCTTCCTCACGGGGACCACGGCCGGCTCGATGATCGAGGCGATCGGCTACGTGAACTTCTATCTGCTCACCACCGTCGTCGCGTTCCCGGGCGTGATCCTGTTCTGGCTCATGATGCGCTCGGGACTCGCCGACCTGTCGGTCGGCACCGCCGGCACGGTGGGCGAAGGCGACGCGCGCGGAGGCTCCTGATGCGAAAAGCGCAATGCGGGTTGGGCTGGTTCGGGTCGCTGATCGTGCTGGCGCTCGCGGTGGGCGCCGGATACTACGTGTACCAGCAGCTGGCCGTCCCCGACGCCTCGCCGAGCTGCGAGGCGGCGCTCAACGGCTGCATCCACAAGTGCCGACAGACGGCGACCGACGCCACCACGATCCAGGCCTGCCAGCAGGCGTGCCGGGAGGAAGAAACGGTCTGCAAGAGCCTCAGGCGGTGACGCGGTAGACGGCCAGGCTGCCGAGCAGGTTCGGCAGCACGCTCACCGGCCGCCCGCGGTGCAGCACCACGCGCTCGCGGATCTTCGCGCCGAGCTTCGCGCACAAGTCCTCGAAGTCGTGCAGCGTGCACAGGTGCACGTTCGGCGTGTTGTACCACTGGTGCGGCAGCTCGTCGGACACGGGCATCCTTCCCGCGAGCACCTGCAGCCGCGCCCGCCAGTGGCCGAAGTTAGGGAACGACACGATCGCCTCCTTGCCCACGCGCAGCATCTCGCGGGTGAGGAGCTCGATGCGGTGGATGGTCTGCAGCGTCTCGGACAGGATGACGTAGTCGAAGGAGCCGCCCTGAAAGAGCGCGAGGCCCGATTCCAGGTCGAGCTGCAGGACGTTGACGTCGTTCTTCAGGCAGGCGAGCACTTCGGCGTCGTCGATCTCCACGCCGTAGCCGTGCGCCTGGTGCTGCTCCCACAGGTGCCGCAGCAGCGAGCCGTCGCCGCAGCCTAGATCGAGCACGCGCGAGCCCGGCGCCACCCACTGCGCGATCGCTTCGAGGTCGGGGCGCGTCATAGGTCGATGCTGTCGAAGTAGGCGGCGAGCGCGCCGTGATAGCGCGGGTCCTCGAGCAGGAACGCGTCGTGCCCGCCGGGGGCGTCGAGCTCGAGGTAGGAGACGATGCGCCGGTTGTCGAGCAGCGCTTTCACCATGGCGCGCGAGCGCGCCGGCGCGAAGCGCCAGTCGGACTTGAACGAGACGACGAGAAACGCCGCCCGGGCACGCTCGAAGGACTTCGCCAGGTCGCCGCCGAAGTCGCCCGCCGGGTCGTAGTAGTCGAGCGCCTTGGTGATCCGCAGGTAGGTGTTGGCGTCGAAGTACGTCGAGAACTTGTCGCCCTGGTACCGCAGGTAGCTCTCGATCTCGAAGTCGATGTCGAAGTCGAAGCCGAGCGCGGCGCGGCGCAGCTGGCGCCCGAACTTCTCCATCATCGCGTCGTCCGAGAGGTAGGTGATGTGGCCGATCATGCGCGCGATGCGCAGGCCCCGCGCCGGCACCACGCCGTGCTCGTAGTAGTGCCCGCCATGGAAATCGGGGTCGGTGACGATGGCCTGGCGCGCCACCTCGTTGAAGGCGATGTTCTGCGCCGAGAGCTTGGGCGTCGAGGCGATGACGAGCGAGTGGCCGATCCGCTCGGGGTACGCGAGCGCCCACTGCAGCGCCTGCATGGCGCCGAGCGACCCGCCGATCACCGCCGCGAAGCGCTCGATGCCGAGGTGGTCGGCGAGCCGCGCCTGCGCCGCCACCCAGTCCTCCACCGTGACCACCGGGAAGTCGGCGCCGTAGGGCTTGGCGGTCGCCGGGTTGACCGAGGTCGGGCCGGTGGAGCCGAAGCAGCCGCCGATGTAGTTGTTGCCGATGACGAAGAAGCGCTCGGTGTCGAGGGGCTTGCCGGGGCCGACGAGGTTGTCCCACCAGCCGACGTTCCCGGGATCATCGGCATAGGTGCCGGCGACGTGGTGCGAGGCGTTGAGCGCGTGGCACACGAGCACCGCGTTGGAGCGCGCGGCGTTCAGCGTGCCGTAGGTCTCGTACATGAGCTCGAAGCGCGGGATCTGGGCGCCGCTCCTGAACCGGAACGGCTCCTCGAATACCGCGCGCCTCGCCTCTACGATGCCGACCGAGCCGGCCATCCCGCCTCCCAAACGCAAAAAGCCCGTTCAGCTTTCGCGAGAACGGGCTTTTTCGCCGGTCTCTTTAGCGGCATTTGTAGAGCGCCCGCAAGCTGAACATCAAATCGGCGCTGGGACGCGATTATAGCCGTGCGGCCCCGCTTTTCACCATGGCGTCGATCTGCGCGTCGTCGTAGCCCGCCTCGCGCAGTACCTCGCGCGTGTGCTCGCCGAAGCGCGGTGCGTGGCGCCGGTAGGCGGGCGCCGTCTCCGACCACTCCGAGGGCACCTTCATCGACAGGAGCGAGCCCTCGCTCGGGTGCTCGACGGGCGTGAAGTAGCCGATCGCCTCGAGGTGCGGATCGCGCAGGATGTCCTCGAGGCTGTTCATGCGCTGCACCGGGATGTCGGCGGACCCAAGCGCGGCGAGCCACTCGTCGGTCGTGCGCCGGGCCATCTCGTCGGCGACGAAGCTGTAGACGGCGTCGAAGTTCTGGCTGCGCCCCTCCGCGGAGGCGAAGCGCGGGTCGGCCACCATGTCGGCGCGCCCGACCATCTCGAAGAACGCCTTCCAGTGCTTGTCGTTGTAGATCAGCGCGCAGACGTAGCCGTCCTTGGTCTCGTAGGGGCGGCGAAAGCGCGTGAGCATGCGCCGGTAGCCCCCCTCGCCCAGTTGCGGCACGAAGGTGTAGCCGCCCAGGTGCTCGCCGAGCACGGACTGCAGCAGGCTCTCGAACATCGGCACGTCGACGCGCTGGCCCTTGCCGGTCTTCTCGCGCGCGTAGAGCGCCGCGCTTACCGCGTTCGCCGTGTGCAGGCCCACCGAGCGGTCGGCGATGATCACCGGCGTGTAGCGCGGCGACTCGCCGCTCGCCTCGCGCGACAGCCACGGCAGGCCCGCCGCGCCCTGGATCAGATCGTCGTAGGCGGCCTTGGCGGCGTACGGGCCGCGCTGGCTGTAGCCGAAGCAGCCGACGTAGATGATGCGGGGGTTCACCGCGCGCACGTCCTCGTAGCCGAGCTTCAGGCGCGCCATCGCCTGCGGACGGATGTTGTACACGAGCACGTCGGCGGCCTTCGCCAGCGCGAGGCAGGCGTCGCGTCCCTCGGGCCTCTTCAGGTCGAGCACGATGCCGCGCTTGTTGCGGTTGGCGTTGAGGAAGATGTGCCCCATGCCCTTGGAGCGGAACGGCCAGGCCCAGCGCATGATGTCGCCCTCGGGCGGCTCGACCTTCACCACGTCGGCGCCGAAGTCGGCGAGGATCTGCGTGGCGTAGGGGCCCATCACCACGGTGGTGAGGTCCAGCACGCGCACGCCATCCAGCGGTCCGGGCATCGGGGGCCTTTCTCAGGCGTTGAGCTGCGCCAGAAGCTCGCGCGTCTTCGCCGAGTCGGTGGAGCGCAGCACCTTCTGCGCCAGCGGCTCGGCCGCGGCGAGGTCGGTACGCAGCACGCGCTCCTTGATCGCGAGCAGCTGCGCCGGGTGCATGGAGAAGTTGCGCAACCCGAAGCCGAGCAGCAGGCGCGTGAGCGCAGCATCGCCCGCCATCTCGCCGCACACCGCCACCGGCGTGCGCGCGCGCGCCGCGGCGTGGATCACCTGCGCCACCAGCTGCAGCACCGCGGGGTGCAGCGGATCGTACAGGTGCGCCACCGCGTCGTCGGTGCGGTCGATGGCGAGCGTGTACTGGATCAGGTCGTTGGTGCCGAGCGAGAGGAAATCCAGCCGCTTGATGAACATGGGCAGCGCGAGCGCCGCCGCCGGAATCTCGATCATGGCGCCCACCTCGACGCCCTTGTCGTAGGGCTGGCGCCGCTCGTCGAGCTGCTGGCGCGCCTGGCCAATGAGCACCAGGGCCTGGTCGACCTCGTGCGCGTGCGCCACCATCGGAAGCAGGATCCTGACCTTGCCGTGGTGCGAGGCGCGCAGGATGGCGCGCAGCTGCGCAAGGAAAATGTGCGGCTCGGCGAGGCAGTAGCGGATGGCGCGCAGCCCCAGCGCCGGGTTGGGCATCGCCTCGATGTGGCCCGAAAGCGCCTTGTCGGCGCCGATATCGAGCGTGCGGATCACCACGGGCTTGCCCGCCATCTTGCGCGCCACCTCGCGGTAGGCCTCGAACTGCTCGTCCTCGCCCGGCAGGTCCTTGCGGTTCATGAACAGGAACTCGGTACGGAACAGGCCGATGCCCTGCGCCCCCGACTCGTGCACCTTGTCCAGGTCCTGCGGCAGCTCGATGTTGGCGAAAAGCTCGATCGCCGTGCCGTCGAGCGTGGCCGCCGGCGTGCTCTTCAGGCGCCCGAGCTTCTTCCTCTCCAGCTCGTGCTGCGACTGGCGCAGGCGGTACTCGGCAAGCACCAGGGGATCGGGGTCCACCACCAGCACGCCCTGGATGCCGTCCACGATCAGGAGCTCGCCCTCGCGGATCATGTGGCGCGCATGGTGCAGGCCGACCAGCGCCGGGATGTTGAGGCTGCGCGCGAGGATCGCGGTGTGCGAGGTGACGCCGCCGACGTCGGTGACGAAGCCGCCGTACTCGTGGCGCTTGAACAGCAGCATGTCGGCGGGCGAGAGGTCGTGCGCCACCACGATGAGCTTGTGCTCGTCGCTGAGCTTGGGCGCGAGCGGCGCGCGCTGGCCGATCAGCGCCTTCAGCACGCGCTCGACCACCTGCTGCACGTCGGCGCCGCGCTCGCGCAGGTAGGCGTCTTCGACCTGCGCGAACTGCTCTTCGAGCGTCTCCATCTGCTGCACCAGCGCCCACTCGGCGTTGCAGCGGCGCTCGCGGATGATCTCGCGTGGCGCGTGCGACAGCGAGGAGTCCTCCAGCATCATGCGGTGCAGGCTGAGGAAGGCGCCGAACTCGGCCGGCGCGTCTGCCGGGATCTGGCTTTCGAGCTGGGCCAGCTCCTGCTTGGCGCGCGCGATGCCGGCGTCGAAGCGGAAGATCTCGCCCGCCACCGCGTGCGCCGGGACCTGGTAGTGCGCCACTTCGAGGCGTGCCGTGGACACGAGGTGCGCCTGGCCGATGGTGATGCCCGAGGTGACGCTCGAGCCGTGCAGAACGAAGTTCACCGTCCTACTCCCCCTCGCCGAACTTGCCGGCCACCAGCTCACGGATCGCCGCCAGCGCGGCCTCGGCGTCCGCGCCTTCGGCTTCCACCGTGAGCGCGGCGCCGCGCCCGGCGGCGAGCATCATGACGCCCATGATGCTCTTCGCGTTGACGCGCCGGCCGTTGCGCGTCAGCCAGACCTCGGCGGCGAAGCGGCTCGCCACCTGGGTCAGCTTGGCCGACGCGCGCGCGTGCAGCCCGAGCTTGTTGGTGACGGTGAGCTCAGCGCTTGGCACCGCAGGAATCCGAGTTCATGTGCACCACGCCTTCGGCGCCGCCCGAGAGGGCGCGCTGCACCAGCGCGGCGAGCGCGGCGCGGCGGCCCGAAAGCACGCGCACCAGCATCGGCAGCGACACGCCGGATACGCCCTCCACGCGGCCGTCGGCCAGCAGCCGCGCGGCGACGTTGCAGGGCGTGGCGCCGAACATGTCGGTGAGCACCAGCAGCCCCTCGCCCGTGTCCAGGCGGGCGGCGAGCGTGCGCGCGCGCGCGAGCACCGCCTCCGGGGCGTCGCCGGGCGCCACGCCGAGCGCGGCGGCCTGTGCGGGGGCGCCGAGGATCTGCGCGGCGCTGGCGAGCAGCGCCTCGCCGATGGCGCCGTGCGAGATCACCAGGACGCCGATCACCGCTCGAGCCTCGCTTCCAGCGCCGCGATGAACACCTCTCCCGCGTCGTAGCCGGTCTGGTCCTGGATCTCGCGAAAGCACGTCGGGCTGGTGACGTTGACCTCGGTGAGCCAGTCGCCGATCACGTCCAGGCCCGCGAACAGTACGCCGCGCGCGGCGAGCGGCGGGCCCATGATCTCGGCGATCTCCCGGTCGCGCGCCGACAGCGGCTGCGCCACCCCCTTGCCGCCCACGGCGAGGTTGCCGCGCGTCTCGCCCGCTTTCGGGATGCGCGCCAGCACGTACGGCGCGGGCTTGCCTTCGATGACGATGACGCGCTTGTCGCCGGCGCGGATCTCGGGGATGAAGCGCTGCGCCATCACGCTCTCGGCGCCGTGACGCGCCAGGGTCTCCACGATCACGTTGCGGTTGGGGTCGTCGCGCCGGACGCGGAAGATGCCCGTGCCGCCCATGCCCGAGAGCGGCTTCAGGATCGTGTCGCGGTGCTCGTCGACGAAGGCGTGCAGCGCCGCCATGTCGCGCGTGACCAGCGAGGGCACCGTGAGCTGCGCGTACTCGGCGATGGCGAACTTCTCGTTCAGGTCCCTGAGCGCCTGCGGCGCGTTGTAGACGCGCGCACCCTGGCGCTCGGCCTCCGACAGCAGCCACGTGCTCGCCACGTACTCCATGTCGAACGGCGGGTCCTTGCGCATCAGCACCGCGGCGAAATCCTTGAGCGCGGCCTCGGCCGTGCCATCGCGGCGAAACCAGTCCTCGTCGTTGTCGGTGAGCGCGATGCGCAGGGCGCGCGCCGTGACCGGGCCGGCGCGCCAGGCGAGCGAGTCCTGCGTGCAGACGTGCACCTGGTGGCCGCGGCGCTGCGCGGCGCGCATCATGGCCACCGTGGTGTCCTTGTACGCCTTGAGCTCTTCCGGCGGATCGATGATGAAGAGCAGGTTCACGGGCGATGCGCGCCGCCGGCTGGCGCCGGCCGGCTACTTCTTGAGGGTCACGCCCGACTTGCTCGCCATGAACTCGATGGCGCGCGCCAGCTCCGCGTCGGAGGCGTCGGCGACGCCGCCGCGCGGCGGCATGGCGCCCTTGCCGCCGATTACGGTCTTCAACATCTCGGGCAGCCCCTTCTTCGCCAACGTGCCCCAGGCCGCCGCATCGCCGATCTTCGGCGCGTTGGCGACCCCCGGCACGTGGCACGCGCCACAGGCGGCGTTGACGATCTCCTCGCCGGTGCGGGCCGCGGACGCGGCGGCACCGGCGCCCGTGGCGCCAAGCTCGATCCGGCCGACGGGCTGCAGGCGCTGCGCCACGGCCTGCGGCGCGAGCGCTGCGGGATCCACGCCCGATTTGTTCAGAACCAGATTGACCAGCAGCAGGATGCCGATGATCGGCACCAGAAACGCGAGCAGCACCACCACGATCAGTTGCTGCGGTGTCTTGATGAAGGAGGAATGCTCTTCGGGCGTACTCATGCGGCGTGGCCTGCGTGCGTTTATAAAGGTATGATTTTAGCTTGAAAGCGCCCGTAGCTCAGCGGATCAGAGTATTGGCCTCCGAAGCCAAGGGTCGTGGGTTCGAATCCCGCCGGGCGCGCCACACCCACGCCGATGTTTGAGCTGAGCGACACCCAGAAGGCCCTGCAGCAAAGCGCGCGCGACCTGGCGAAAAGGAAGTTCGCGCCGCGCGCCGCCGAGATCGACCGCCGCGAAGAATACCCGTGGCACAACGTCGAGCTGCTGACGCAGGCCGGCTTCATGGGCATGACCATTCCCCAGGAGTACGGCGGCCAGGGGCTGGGCTACCTGGAGGCGGTGCTGGTGATCGAGGAAATGGCGCGGGTCTGCGGCGTCACGGGCCGCATCGTCGTCGAGGCCAACATGGGGGCCATCGGCGCCATCATGAAGTACGGCACGCAGGCGCAAAAGACGCTGGCCGCGAAGCTGGTGCTGGCCGGGGACAAGCCGGCGATCTGCATCACCGAACCCGAGGCGGGCAGCGCGGCGACGCAGATGAGCACACGGGCCGATCGCAAGGGCGGGCGCTACGTGCTGAACGGCCGCAAGCACTGGATCACCGGAGGCGGCGTCTCCAAGCTGCATCTGATCTTCGCGCGGGTGTTCGAGAACGGCGTGGAGCAGGGCATCGGCGGGTTCATTGCCGTGCGCGGCGAGGCCAGGGGCCTCGTCGTCGGCCGGCGCGAGCCGGCGATGGGCCTGCGCGGCATCCCGGAGTGCGAGATCCTGTTCGAGGACCTGGAGATACCGCTGGAGATGATGCTGGTGCCCCCCGAGGGAATCCGGCGTGGCTTCGCAGGACTGATGAACGCCTACAACGGCCAGCGCGTCGGCGCCGCCACGGTGGCGCTCGGCATCGCCGCCGGGGCCTACGAGCTGGCGCTCGAGTATGCGCAGACGCGCAAGCAGTTCGACCGACCGATCTGCGAGTTTCAGGGCCTGCAGTGGATTCTGGTCGACATGCACACGCAGCTGGCCGCCGCGCGTCTGCTGATCCACAAGGCCGCGGCGGGATCCGGCGACGGCTTTCCCGACATGACCGAGGCCGCCCAGGCCAAGGTGTTCGCCGCCGACATGGCGATCAAGGTCACCAACGACGCCCTGCAGGTTTTCGGCGCGGCCGGCTATTCGCGCGAGCTGCCGCTCGAGCGCATGGTCCGGGATGCGCGCATGTTCACCATCGGCGGCGGCACGGCGCAGATCCTGCGCACCGTGATTGCCTCGCAGCTGCTCGGACGCAAGCTGCCGCAGACGCGCGACGGCTACAGGAATCTCTAGCTTGAAGGCACGGTTGCCCGCGCGCCCAGCCACGTAATCGCGGCGCCGGCCGCGGCGAGCGCCAACCCGGCGAGCGAAAGCTGCAGGTGGCTCAGGCCCAGTTCGCCGCCGCCGGGCATCGCCATGACCAGGCCGCCCGCGAGCATGAGCAGCCGCGCCGCCCAGCCGAGCGCGCTGCGCGCAACCGCGCCGATGCCCACCACGTAGCCTTCGAGCGCCGAGCCGATGAGCGCGATGCCGGCGATCGCCGTGCCGACCACGACGACGATCTCCCACGGCGTGCCGCGCAGGATGAGCGCCGGGTTGAGCACGAAGAAGAACGGCACGAAATACATCGCCGCGCCCAGGCGCACCGACTGCAGGCCGACCTGCATGGGCGGCGCCTTGGCGATGCCGGCGGCGACGAACGCGGCGAGCGCCACCGGCGGCGTGATGAACGACACCATGCCCCAGTACAGCATGAACAGGTGCACCGCCACCGGATCGAAGCCGGCGCCGACCAGCGGCGGCGCGAGCACGATGGCGAGGAAGATGTAGCACGCGGTGATCGTCATGCCCATGCCGAAGATGAAGCTGGTGACTGCGCCCATCACCAGCAGCACGTAGATGTTGTTGCCGGCAAGGTAGACGAGGTCGTTGGCGAGCGTGCCGGCAAGGCCGGTGACCGAGAGCGCGCCGATGATGAGGCCCACGCCCGCGAGCAGCGCCGCGAGCTCGGAAAGCGCGCCGCCCACGCCTTCTAGCAGCGTGCGCAAACGCCTCCAGTCGAGCCGGTAGCGGCGCGAGAACTGGTTGATGACCAGGAGCAGCGCCGTGGCGTAGAACGGCGCGAGCGACTCTCGCTGCAGCACGAGCAACATGTAGACCAGCAGCGCGAACACGAACAGGTAGTGCCAGCCCTCGAGGAATGTCTGCCCGAGCGAGGGCAGCTCTGATCGCGGCAAGCCCTTCAAGCCGTTCTTCGCCGCGTAGCCGTCGATCTGCACGAACAGGGCGAAGTAGAAAAGCAGCGACGGCACCAGCGCGGCGACGGCGATGGCGACGTAGGGCAGGCCGAGGAACGACGCCATGACGAAAGCGGTGGCGCCCATCACCGGCGGCATGAGCACGCCGCCCGTGGAGGCGCAGGCCTCGACCCCGCCCGCGTAGGCCGGCCGGAAGCCGATGCGCTTCATCGCCGGGATCGTGACCACGCCGGTGGTGAGCACGTTGGAAACCACGCTCCCGGAGACCGAGCCCATCAGGCCGCTGGCGAAGATCGACACCTTGGCCGGGCCGCCGCGCACCGAGCCGAAGAGGGCGAATGCGAGGTTGTTGAAGAAATGCGCCGCGCCGGTGTATTGCAGCACCGCGCCGAACATGACGAAGCCGATGACGAGCTCGCCGAAGGCGCGCGTCGGGATGCCGAGCGCACTCTCGCTGGAGGCGAAGTGAAATGACGCGGTCGAGGCAAGATCGCGCGGCAGCCCGGCGATCGGCCCCGGCATGTGCCCGGCGAACACCGGATACAGAGAGATCAGCGCCACGACCACGAACACGGCGTTGCCGCCGGCGCGCCGCGTCGCCTCGAGCAGCATCACCCAGCCGACGTAGGCGATCCAAACCGCCTGCGCCGGCGCCTTGTACTCCCATCCTTCCTCGACGATGCGCTGCGCGTGCAGCGCGAAATACGCGAACACGGCGAACGAGGTCGCAAACAGCAGCACGTCGTACCAGGGCACGGCATTGCGCCGCGCGTGCTTGCCCGCCGGCACCAGCAGAAACACGCTGCCCACGAGCAGCGCGCATAGCCAGTACAGATACGCGGTGTCGAGAAGCGTTTTGCCGACGAAGAAGCCGAGGTTGAGCAGCTGGTTGAGCGCAAGGCCGATCGCGCCCGAGACGAGGACGATGAGGACGACGCGCCACAGCGGCGCGAGCGAACGATAGCGTGCCTCGATCGGCGCCGCCTCGGCGGCGTCGGCCATGGCGCTTGCCTAACTCACCAGCTCGTCTGCACCGGGTCGAAGCCGGCCTTGGTCAGCGCCGCGGCGCGCCGCTTCTGCCACGCTTCGACGAACGCCTTGTCGTCGGCGTACGAGCCCTTCTTCTGCTCGGCCCAGGCCGCCGTGAGCACCGTCTGGCGCTCGAGAAGCTTGTCGTTGTGCGCCTGCTCGGCGGCGCCCCACTTGCCCATTTCCTTCCAGAAGCGGATCGCGCCGTCGTGGAACGGGATCACCCAGGCGAAGTTCTGCCGGTCGACCGCCCAGCCGGCGTTGCCCGGCGCGGCGCCCTTGTACATGTCGTAGGTCTCGACCATCGCCTTGGTCATGTTGTAGACGAGATTCGCGTCCTGCGAGGCGTAGGTCATCAGGATCGGGTACGGATAGGTGGCCGATTCCGCGGGCTTGTCCTTCGACAGCTCCGCGCCCTCGGTGCCCATGAACGGGAAGAAGAACGGCGCCACCGCGTTCATGCGCGCCCAGCCTGCCTTGTCCTTGTGCGAAATGATCGGGTAGACGAGGCCGCGCGGCGACTTGGCGATCTGATAGGCCTTGCCCGAGATCGACGAGGTGAAGGCGGCGTCGACCTGGTTGTTGATGATGCCGTCCATCGCTGCACCGAAGCCGCCGAACTCGACCTTGCGCACGTCGTCCCAGGTGAGGCCGGAGAAGGCGAGCATCGCGGTGATGTTCTGGTTGAGCGCCGGCGAGCCGATCACCCAGGCGACGCGCTTACCCTTCAGGTCCGCGATGGTGCGCACGCCCGCATCGCCCGCAGCGACCACGGTCAGCACCTGGTCGGAGGTGTTCAGCATCAGTCCGCGCACCGGCTGCGGGCCCCAGCTCGGCGCGCCGAACTCGAACACGCCTTCCATGGCGAGGTAGGCTCCGCCCACTCCGTTGGCGGAGAATTGCACCTGACCCTCGCGAATCGGCAGGTTTCTCGACACGTCGTTCTTGCCCGGCAGCACCCTGAGGCTCACGTTGTACTTCTGCTTGAGCGCGTTGCCGATGGCGACGGCCTGGTTGTAGCCGCCCGAGCCGACGTCGTAGGCGCTCCAGGAAATCGTCGGCGGCAGCTTGACGTCGGCGTGCGCGGCGACGGAGAAAGCGAGCGTGGCGCCGAGCGCCGCGCGAAGCAAAGCGTGGGTCATGATGCCGTCCTCCTCCAAGGTATGCCCACCGATGTTAACCGATTCCCCGGGGCGCTAGAATGCTATCCCCGATGAGCCAGCCGATCAGCCGCTACCCCGTTCCCGAGCTCAAGAACCTGCCCGAAGACGTGCGCGCGCGCATCCTCGCGGTGCAGGAAAAATCAGGCTTCGTCCCCAATGTGTTCCTGGTGCTGGCGCACCGCCCCGAGGAGTTCCGGGCGTTCTTCGCCTATCACGACGCGCTGATGGAGAAGGAGGGTGGGCTCACCAAGGCGCAGCGCGAGATGATCGTGGTCGCGACTTCCGGGGCCAACCACTGCCAGTACTGCGTGGTGGCGCACGGCGCCATCCTGCGGATCCGGGCGAAGAATCCCCTGGTGGCCGACCAGGTGGCGATCAACTACCGCAAGGCCGATATCCCGCCGCGAGAAAAAGCGATGCTCGACTTCGCCATGAAGGTGGCGCTCGAGTCGCACGCGCTGGGCGACTCCGACCTCGAGGCGCTGCGCCGACACGGGTTCACCGACGAGGACGCTTGGGACATCGCCGCCATCGCCGCCTTCTTCGCGCTGTCCAACCGGATGGCGGACTTCACCGCCATGCGGCCGAACGACGAGTTCTATCCGATGGGGCGGGTGCCGAAGGAGAAGTAGCCGCTCAGGCGGCCAGCACCGCGCCGCCGCGCGCTGCGGGCGCCTGCAGCCAGCGCGCCACGTCGGCGACACCCTGCCCGGTGGTGGCGGCGGTGCTGAACACGGGAACGGCCGGGCCTTTCTTCAGCGCGAGCATGCCGAGCAGATCGCGCGCCGTGCGCTCCGCGCCCGCGAGGTCGGCCTTGTTGACGACGAACGCGTCGGCGATCTCCAGGATGCCCGCTTTCAGCGCCTGCACGTCGTCGCCCAGGCCCGGCGGGCAGACCACCAGGCGGGTCGCCGCGATGCTCGCGATCTCGACCTCGGATTGCCCCGCGCCGACCGTTTCCACCAGCACGTAATCGAAGCGCGCGGCGTCGAGCAGCGCGACCACGCTGCGCGTGGCGCCGCTCACGCCGCCAGCGTGCCCGCGCGAGGCGAGCGAGCGGATGTAGACCTCCTCGTGTCCCTGCACGTCGCCCATGCGGATGCGATCGCCGAGCAGCGCGCCGCCCGACACCGGGCTCGAGGGGTCCACCGCCACCACCGCGACGCTCGCGCCGGCCGCGAGCAGTTCCTTTGTGAGCGCGGCGAGCAGCGTGGACTTGCCCGCGCCGGGCGGGCCGGTGATGCCGATCACCCGGGCGTGACCGCGATGCGCGGCAAGCTGCCGGCCGAGCGCCGCGCCCTCGGCGCTGCCGTTCTCGATTTCGCTGATGGCGCGCGCGATTGCGCGGCGCTCGCGCGCCAGCACGCGGTCTGCGAGGCTCGAGCGCGCCTGCAGCAGCTCGGCGTTGTGCTCGCCGAGCTGCGGCGGGGGCGCATAGGCCTGCGCCATGCCGTCGACGCGGATCGGGTTGCCGACGGCGCGGATCGCTGCGCCCCCGGCGTCGATCGCGACCAGCATGTCGCGTTCCTTTGCGAGCTCGGAGCCGAGCGCCTGCTCCAACGTCTGGACCGGGGCGGCCACGACGCCGAGCGGCGCCAGGCGCGCCATCCACGACGCGGTGCTGCCGCCCTTGAAAAGCGGCACCAGCGCGGCGAGCACGGCGTCGCGGTTCTCGCGCCGCGCCGCCATGGTGGCGAAGCGCGCGTCCTGCACCCAGTCGGCGCGGCCGACCTCGCCGCAGAAACGCCGCCAGAACTCGTCGTGCGAAATGAACACCACCAGCCAGCCGTCGCTCGTCTCGAACACCTGCGCCGGGACGATGTACGGGTGCGCCGAGCGCGCCATGCGCTGCGCGCGCTCGCCCGCGTTGAGCCACGCCCCTGCCAGGTAATTCAGCTGCGAGAGCATTACGTCGTGCATCGAGACGTCGATCTGGCCGCCGCGGCCTTCGACGATCTTCGATAGCAGCCCGAGCGCGCCCATCATGCCGGCGGAGTTGTCGACCGCCGAGTAGCCGGTCTTCGCGGGCGCGCCGCCGGGCTCGCCGGTGATCGCCATGACGCCCGTGAGCGCCTGGATGACGTAGTCGTAGGCCGGGCGGTCGGCGTGGCTGCCTTCCAGGCCGTAGCCGGTGAGCGCAACGCAAACCAGCTTCGGGTTCGCGTCTTTCAGCGCCTCGTAGGTCAGGCCGAGCTTCCTGATCGCCGCGGGCCGCAGGTTGGTGACCAGGGCGTGCGCGCGGGCGGCGAGGCCGCGCAGCGCGGCGCGGCCATCGTCGCGCGCCAGGTCGAGCGCGACGCTCTTCTTGCTGCGGTTGAGGCTCGCGAAATAGGCGTTATGCCCGCCCACCTGGTGCGGGCTGACGCGCCGGCCGATGTCGCCCTCGGGCGGCTCGATCTTGATCACTTCGGCGCCCAGGTCGGCGAGCAGCATGCCGCAGTAGGGACCGGCGAGCATGTGGCCGACCTCCAGTACGACGATCCCCGAGAGCGGGCCGCTCATGCCAGCGCGCGCGCCAGCTCGTCGATCATCTGCGCGAGCGGCGCGTCGTTGGTGAACACGCCCTTCACGCCTGCGGCGAGGAGCGCCTCGCGGTCCTGCGGCGGGATGGTGCCGCCGACGAATACCGGGATGTCGCCCGCGCCCGCGGCGCGCAGGCCCTCGAGCACCTCGCAGGACAGCGCCTGGTGGCTCCCCGAGAGGATGGAAAGGCCCACGGCGGCGACATCCTCGTCGAGCGCCACGCGCACGATGAAATCGGGCGACTTGCGCAGGCCCGTGTAGATCACCTCCGCCCCGGCGTCGCGCAGCGCGAGCGCGATCACCTTGGCGCCCGCGTCGTGCCCATCGAGGCCGGGCTTGGCGACGAGGATCCGCTTGCCCGCGAGGGGCCCTGCGGCGGGCGCGCTCATAGCCGCACCGGCTCCTGGAACTCGCCCCAGCAGCGCTTGAGGCGCGCGACCATCTCGCCCACGGTGGCGTAGGCGTGGCAGCACTCGACGAGCAGCGGCATCAGGTTCTCCTTGTCGTCGGCGGCCGCGGCCTCGAGCGCATCGAGCGCCCGCCCCGCGCGCGCCGCGTCGCGCCGCTGCTTCACGGCGGCGTGCTTGTCCAGCACGCGCGCGGCCGTGCCCGGGTCGAGGCGGAACACCTCGCCGAAGCTCTGCGCCTGCCCTTCGCGCCGGTAGCGGTTCATGCCGACCACCACGCGCTCGCCGCGGTCGGTCGCGTCCTTCTTCTCGCGGGCGCGCAACGCGATGCGGCGCTGCAGCCAGCCGTCCTCGATCGCCTTCACCACGCCGCCGTAGGCGTCGATCTCGCCCATCGCCTGGCGCATGCCTTCCTCCATGCGGTCGGTGAGCCACTCGACGTAGTAGCTGCCGCCGAGCGGATCCACGGTCGCCGCGACGCCGCTTTCGTGCTGCACGATCTGCTGCGTGCGCAATGCGAGCTCGGCGGAGAACTCGGTCGGGATCTGGAAGGCCTCGTCGTAGGCGCAGGTGAAAATCGACTGCGCGCCGCCGAGCACCGCGGCGAGGTTCTCGATCGCCACGCGCACGATGTTGTTGTAGGGCTGCGCGGCGACGAGCGAGGAGCCGCCGCACACCACGCCGAAGCGAAAGTGCAGCGCCTTCTCGTCGGTAACGCCGTAGCGGCTGCGCAGCAGCTGCGCCCACAGGCGGCGCCCGGCGCGGAACTTGCACGCCTCCTCGAACAGGTCCATGTGCACGTAGAAGAAGAACGACAGCCGCCGCGCGAACTTCGCCACGTCGCCGCCCCGGCGGATGAGCTCGTCCACGTAGGCGAGGCCGTTGGCGAGCGTGTAGGCCATCTCCTCCACCGCCGTGCAGCCCGCGTCGCGCACGTGCGCCCCGGCGATCGAGATCGCGTTGAAGCGCGGCGTCACCTCGTTCGCGTAGAGCACCGAGTCGGCGATCAGGCGCATCGACGGCCGCACCGGGAAGATCCAGGTGCCGCGCGCGACGTACTCCTTCAGGATGTCGTTCTGGATGGTGCCGGTGAGCTTGGCGCGCGGCACGCCCTGCTTGTCGGCCGCGGCGAGGTACATCGCGTAGATGATCGCCGCCGTGCCGTTGATGGTGAACGAGGTGGAGATCGCGCCGAGGTCGATGCCGTCGAACAGGGTCTCCATCTCCGAGAGCGAGAACAGCGACACGCCCACCTTGCCGACCTCCGGCCGCGCCATGGGGTCGTCGGGGTCGTAGCCGCATTGCGTGGGCAGGTCGAGCGCGACCGAGAGCCCGGTCTGCCCCTGCTCGAGCAGGAACCGGTAGCGCTGGTTGGACGTCTCCGCGGAGCCGAAGCCCGAGTACTGGCGGATGGTCCAGGGCCGCCCGCGGTAGCCGTCGGCGAAGATGCCGCGCGTATACGGATAGACGCCCGGCGCGCTGGGCGCGGCGGCCATCTCCTCGCGCACCACCACGGGCACCTCGATTCCCGAGGGCGTCGTTACGCGCGCGTCGCTCATCGGCGCGCCCCGATTGCCCTGGCGGTGCGCTGCAGCGCCTCGGCGAGGGGCTTGAGCGCGGCCTCGATGCGGTGCGCGGGTCCGGCGACCACCACGGCGTAGAGCTCGCCGTCGATGCGCACCGGGGCGCCGAGCGCGTGCACGTCGGCGACGTTCTCGCCGCGCGTCGCGTACCAGCCGCGCTTCGCGCCCGCCGCGAGGTCCTTTTCCAGCAGCTCGCGCCGCACGAGCGTGTTGCGCGTGACGCGCGCGAGCTTGAGCGTGTCGAGGAGCGCGGCGCGCTCGGCCGGCGGCAGCGCGCCAAGCAGTGCCTTGCCCGCCGCGCTCGAGTGCAGCGGCTTGCGGTCGCCGGGCTGTGCGCTGTAGCGGATCGAGTGCGGGGACTCGACGACGTTGAGGTACACGACCTCGGTGCCGCTCCTCTTGCCGAAAACGATCGTCTCGCCGGTGGCCCTGCCGAGCGCCTCGAGAAG
Organism: Burkholderiales bacterium; assembly: GCA_035459025.1. GTDB lineage: Bacteria > Pseudomonadota > Gammaproteobacteria > Burkholderiales > SG8-39 > JAABQT01. Next base: position 69,073 of record DATHYT010000034.1, read on the forward strand.
CGGTGTTACGCGCTCGAGCATCGGATCGTGCTCGGCCACCGCGCGCGCCTTCTGCAGCCAGCGCAGCGTGGGGTACCAGCCCTTGCGCAGGCCGAGCTCGTACAGGTACCCGCGAAGCTCCAGGGTGCGCAGCAGCGCGTAGCAGGCAGACACCGGGATCGCGAGCCGGCGCGCGAGCTCGGCGATGCCGAGCGGCTCGCCCGCGGTGGCGAAGGTCTCCAGGATCTGCAGCGTGCGGTCGGCGCTCTTGACGGTCGACATGTTCACATATGTGAAATAGCTTTCACGATTGTGGCAGTGTGCCAGCGCGGCAAGGCGCGGGCAAGGGGTCAGCCCGCCAGCGGCGGGCGGCGCTTCCAGGCCTGCGTTTCCTGCTCGAACGCGTGCGCGAGCTGCAGCACCCCGAAGTCATCGCGATAGCGCCCGATGACCTGCAGGCCGACGGGCAGCCCCGCCGGGGTGAAGCCCGCGGGCACCGAGATCGCCGGGTGGCTGGCGATGGTGATGTAGTAGCAGCTCTTCATCCAGTCGAGATAGTTCGTCAGCTTCACGCCGGCGATCTCGGTCGGGTACTCGGTCTCGACCGGGAAGGGCGGCAGCTGGCTCACCGGCGCGAGCAGGAACTCGTAGGTCTCCAGGAACGCGCGCAGGCGCTGGTAGAGCTCGGTGCGCAGCACTTCGGCGCGCGCGATCTTCGCGCCGTCGAGCGCAAGCCCCTGCTCGATGTTCCAGATCACCGTGGCCTTCAGCTCGGCGCGGTGCGTCTTCAAGTACCGCGCGTAGCGCAGGGCGAAGGACACCGCGCGCAGCGTCTCGAAGGCTTCCGTGGCGCCGCTGAAATCGGGGCAGGCTTCTTCGACGATGCAGCCGAGGTCCTGGAACACCCTGCGCTGCGCTTCCAGCACTGCGCTCACCGCGGGCTCCACCGGCAAGCCGCCGAAGTCTTTCGTCCACGCCATGCGCACTTTCTTGAAAGAGCGCTTGAGCGGCTTGGCGAAGATCGATCCCGGCTCGGCGATCGACACCGGCGCGCGCCGGTCGGGCCCCGCCATGGCGGAGAGCAGGAAGGCGGCGTCTTCCACCGTGCGCGCGACCGGTCCGAGCACCGACTGGGTGTCCCAGGCGTTCGCCGCGGGGTAGGAAGGCACGCGGCCCGGCGTCGGGCGGAAGCCGACGACGTTGCAGTAGTTGCCGGGGTTCCGCAGGCTCGCGGCGAGGTCCGAGCCGTCGGCGAACGGCAGCATGCCGCAAGCGACCGCGGCCGCGGCGCCGCCCGAGGAGCCGCCCGCGGTCTTGGAAGGGTCGTAGGGATTGCGCGTCGCGCCGAACACCTTGTTGAAGGTGTTGCTGCCGGCGCCGAATTCCGGCGTGTTGGTCTTGCCCAGCGTGATCGCGCCCGCAGCCTTCAGGCGCTCGACCAGCAGCGCGTCTGCAGCCGGGACGTTGTCCTTGAAGACGAGCGATCCCATGGTGGTGCGGACGCCCTTCGTCGGCAGCAGGTCCTTGTAGGCGATGGGCAGGCCGGCAAGCGGCGGCTTCTTGCCTTTCTGGCGGTCCAGGGCCTTCGCTTCCTTCAGCGCCTGCTCGGGCAGGAAGGTGACGATCGCGTTCACCTTGGGGTTCACGCGCTCGATCCGGGCGATGAAAGCCTGCATCACTTCTGTGGCGGAGAGCTTGCGCGCGTGGAGAAGGCGGGCGAGCTGGCGCGCGGGCGTATAGGGGATGTCCATGGCTTCAGTCTATCGCGCTAGACTTCTCCGGCTATGCTCGGCCGCGCCGCCATGCTGCTGTTCTTCGACATCGCCCCGGAGGCGATCGCCGAGCACGACGACTGGCATACGCACGAGCACCTGCCCGAGCGATTGTCGATCCCGGGATTCCTGCGCGGCACGCGCTGGGTGGGCTTGCGCGGCGGGCAGTCGCGGTATTTCGTGATCTATGAGGTGCGCGACACCGGCGTCCTGACCTCCGCGGCCTATCTCGAGCGGCTCAACAACCCCACGCCGTGGACCCAGAAGATGATGCCGAGCTATCGCGGGATGACGCGGGGTTTCTGCGCCGTGACCGGGAGCGCCGGGCTGGGGATGGGACACGCCGCGCTGGTGGTGCGGTTCAAGCCTGGCGATGCGGCGCCATTGCGCGATTGGCTCGTGAAAGAGGTCATACCCGGGCTTGCGACGCGGCCGGGGCTGGGTGGCTGCTTCCTGTTCGAGTCGGCCGTCGCGCCGCCGATGACGCGTGAGCAGCGCATTCGTGGAGCGGACGCGGGCGTGGATTGGGCGCTGGTGGTCACCGGGTACGACGAGGAAACGGTTGCCGGTGTCGAGCGCGCTGATTTGGCGAAGACTCGACTGGAAGGTCGCGGGGCGGCGATAGCGGGTTTCGGCCTCTACCGCACGCACTACACGCTTTACGAGGCCGAGGCGAAGCGTTCTTGAGGACTACATCAGCACGACGTCGTACTGCTCCGGCGTATACCCCGGCTCGACCTGCAGCGAGATCGGCTTGCCGATGAAGTCCTGCAGCATCGCCACCGACCCCGACTCCTCCTCCTGCAGCAGGTCGATCACCGCCTGCGCGCCCAGCACGCGGAACTCGCGCGCGTTGAAGGCGCGCGCCTCGCGCAGGATCTCGCGCAGGATCTCGTAGCACACGGTGCGCGCGGTCTTCACCGCGCCGCGCCCGTCGCATACCGGGCAGGGCTCGCACAGCACGTGCGCGAGCGACTCGCGCGTCCGTTTGCGCGTCATCTCCACGAGGCCGAGCTGGGTGAAGCCGCTCACCGTCATCCTCGTGCGGTCGCGCGCCAGCGCCTTCTTCAGCTCCTCCAGCACCGCGGCGCGATGCTCGTCGGACTGCATGTCGATGAAGTCGACGATGATGATGCCGCCGAGGTTCCTGAGGCGCAGCTGCCGCGCGATCGCCTGCGCCGCCTCGAGGTTGGTCTTGAACACGGTGTCGTCGAAACTGCGGCTGCCGACGTAGCCGCCGGTGTTGACGTCGATCGTGGTCATCGCCTCGGTCTGGTCGATGAACAGCGTCCCGCCCGATTTCAGGTCGACGCGGCGCGAGAGCGCCTTCTCGATCTCCGCCTCGACGTTGTACAGGTCGAACAGCGGCCGCTCGCCGGCGTAGTGCTCGAGCCGGCCGCGCAGCTGCGGCGTATAGGTCTCGGCGAACGCCGCGAGCTTCTGGAAGTTCTCGCGCGAGTCCACGCGCACCACGTCGGTGGCGTCGGTGACCATGTCGCGCAGCACGCGCTGCGCGAGCGACAGGTCCTGGTGCACGAGCAGCGGCGGCTGCGCACCGAGCGCGCGGTCGCGGATATCGGCCCACAGGTGGCGCAGGAACGCGATGTCGGCGGCGAGCTCGGCGTCGCTCGCGCCCTCGGCGAGCGTCCGGATGATGAAGCCGCCCTTTTCCTCGGGCGGCACCAGCGCGCGCACCTGGTCCCGCAGCGCCTGGCGGCCGCTCTCGTCTTCGATCCTTTGCGAGATGCCGATGTGCGGGTCCTGCGGCAGGTACACGAGCAGCCGCCCGGCGATCGACACCTGGGTGGAGAGCCGCGCGCCCTTGGTGCCGATCGGGTCCTTCACTACCTGCACGAGCAGCGGCTGCCCCTCGGCCAGCACCTTCTCGATGGGCTTGGCCGCCTCGCCGTCAGCGCGGCGCTGCTCCCAGATGTCGGCGACGTGCAGGAACGCGGCGCGCTCCAGGCCCACCTCGACGAACGCCGACTGCATGCCGGGCAGCACGCGCGCCACGCGTCCCATGTAGATGTTGCCCACCAGCCCGCGGCTCGCCGCACGCTCGATCAGCAGCTCCTGCACCGCGCCGGAGTGCACCGCCGCGACGCGCGTTTCCTGCGGCGTGATGTTAACGAGGACTTCTTCGCTCACGCCGCCCTCCGATCTTCTGCAGCAGCTGCGCGGTTTCGTACAGCGGCAGTCCGATGATGCCCGACTGGCTGCCGCGGATCTCGGCGATGAACAGCGCCGCCCGGCCCTGGATGGCGTAGGCACCCGCCTTGTCGTCGCACTCGCCGGTGGCGACGTAGGCGCGGATTTCCTCCTCCGAGAGCTCGCGGAACTGCACGTCCGAGACCGAGAGCGCGGTCTCGACCTCGTCGTCGTACTGCAGCGCCACCGCGGTCAGCACCTCGTGGCGCTTGCCCGAGAGCGCAGCGAGCATCATCTCGGCCTCGGCGCGGTCGGCGGGCTTGTTGAAGATGCGGCCCTCCAGGGCCACGGTGGTGTCGGCCGCGAGCACCGGCGCCTGCGGCAGGTTGCGCTCGAGCATGCGCTTCCAGCCCGCGGCCGCCTTGTCGCGCGCCACGCGCATCACGTAATCGCGCGGGTTCTCGCCCGCCAGCGGCGCCTCGTCGACGTCGGGCGCGGCGCCCGGGCGGTTCCTGAACAGCAGCAGGTGGAACTTGACGCCGATGTGGCCAAGGAGCTCCCGCCGCCGCGGGCTGCGCGAGGCAAGGTAGATGCTGCGATCGAGCAGTTTGACCATGGCGGCGCCGCTTCCGCCGAGTGTAACAAAGCTACTCTCGGTGATAGGGGTGCCCGGTGAGGCGGGTCGCGGCCCGGTACAGCTGCTCGGCGAGCAGCACCTGCGCGAGGGCGTGCGGCAGCGTGAGCGACGACAGGCGCAATAGCAGCGCGGCTCCGGCCTTTGTCCTCGCGTCCAGCCCGTCGGGGCCGCCGACGACGAAAGCGGTCGGCGCCTGCTCGGCGGCCCAGCGCGCGAGCTCGGCGGCGAACTGCGCGCTCGTCAGCTCGCGCCCGCGCTCATCGAGCGCGACGATGCGCGCGTTCGCGGGCGCTCTTGCGGCGAGCTCGACCGTGTAGCCGCGCGGCATGCGCGCGAGGTAGTCGTCGCGCGCCTGCGCCGCCCAGCCGCGCAGCCTAGCGCCGTGCGCGACGAGGAGCAGCCTTGCCATGGCCCGCGAGCTTCACCGGCTTGCCGCCCCAGATCTCCTCGAGGTTGTAGTGGCTGCGCACCGCCGGGTGCATGACGTGCACGACGATGTCGCCCAGATCCACCAGCACCCACTCGCCGCCGGCTTCGCCCTCGATGCCGACCACGCGCTCGCCGAGGGCGGCGAGCTTGCGGCGCACGCTGTCGGCGAGCGCCTTCAGCTGGCGGCTGGAGTCGCCGCTCGCGATCACCACGCGCTCGAAAAAGGGCGAGAGCTGCGCCACGTTGAACACGAGGATGTCGCGCCCTTTCACGTCCTCGAGGGCATCGACCACCGCGCGCTGCTTCCTGCGGATGTCCATCAGCGGTACAGGCCGTGGCGGCGGATGTACTCGAGCACCTTCGGCGGCACGTCGGCCGAGACGTCCGCGCCGCGCGCGAGGCGCGCGCGGATATCGCTCGCCGAGATGTTCATCGGCGTGAACGGCACGTGCCGCGCGCGGGCGTCGCTCGCCGCCCAGCCCGGCCGGGCGAACACCGCGAGGCTCGCGCGCTCGAGGATCTCCTGCCAGCGATGCCAGGTCTCGAACTTGGCGTACTGGTCGGCGCCAAGGAGCAGCACCGGTCGGCCGCCGATCGCCTTCAGCGTGTCCACGGTGTAGCCGGAATGCGCCGGGTCGAGCTCGCGCTCGTCGATGGCGTAGCGCGGCTCGCCCTCGAGCGCGAGGCGCAGCATGGCGACGCGGTGCTGCGCCGGGGTGCTGGCCGGCGCGCGGTACTTCGGCGCGCCGGTCGGCAGCCACACGATGCGCTCGAGCGCGAGGTGCTCGAGCGCGGCGCGCGCCAGCGCCAGGTGCGCGTTGTGTACCGGATCGAACGTGCCGCCAAGAATCCCCGTGGTCGACACTACCGGCGGATTTCTCCGTGGCCGAGGACGATGAACTTTTGCGTGGTGAGGCCCTCGAGCCCCACCGGCCCGCGCGCGTGCAGCTTGTCGGTGGAGATGCCGATCTCGGCGCCGAGGCCGAACTCGAAGCCGTCGGCAAAGCGCGTCGAGGCGTTGACCAGCACCGAGCTCGAGTCCACCTCGCGCAGGAACTTCTGCGCGCGCGCTTCGTCCGCGGTGACGATGGCGTCGGTGTGCTGCGAGCCGTACCTTGCGATGTGCTCGATGGCCTCGTCGACGCCCTTGACCACGCGGATCGACACCACCGGCGCGAGCCACTCGGTGGCGAAATCGGCCTCGGTCGCGGGCTTCGCGCCGGGCAGGAGCTTTCGCGCGGCGTCGTCGGCGCGCATCTCGACGCCTTTCGCGCTGAAGATGCGGCCGATCTCGGGCAGCACGCGCGGCGCGATGCCCTCGGCCACCAGCAGCGTCTCCATGGTGTTGCAGGTGCCGTAGCGCTGCGTCTTGGCGTTGTCGGCGATTCTCACCGCCATCGCCGGGTCGGCGCGATCGTCCACGTAGACGTGGCACACGCCGTCCAGGTGCTTGAGCATCGGGATGCGTGACTCGCGCATCAGGCGCGCGATCAGATCCTTGCCGCCGCGCGGCACGAGGATGTCCACGTACTCGTGCAGCGTGATCAGCTCGCCCACGGCGGCGCGGTCGGCCACTTCCACGACCTGCACCGCCGCCTCGGGCAGGCCCGCCGCCTTCAGGCCCGCGCGCACGCACGCGGCGATGGCGCGGTTGGAGTGCAGCGCTTCCGAGCCGCCGCGCAGTATGCAGGCGTTGCCGGCCTTCACGCACAGCCCGGCGGCGTCCGCGGTGACGTTCGGGCGCGACTCGTAGATGATGCCGATGACGCCGAGCGGCACGCGCATGCGCGCCACTTCGATGCCCGTGGGGCGCGTCACGCGCCCGGAGACCTCGCCCACCGGGTCGGGCAGCGCCGCCACCTGCTCGAGCCCGGCCGCCATCTGCTCGACAAGGGCCGGCGTCAGCGTCAGCCGGTCGACGAACGCCGCGTCGCGCCCGTCCTTCTGCGCGTGCGCGACGTCATCGCGGTTCGCGGCGAGCAGCGCCGCCGCGTCGGCGCGCAGCGCCGCGGCCATCGCCGCGAGCGCGCGGTTCTTGGCGCCGGTGTCGGCGCGGGCGAGGACGCGCGCGGCGGCGCGCGCCGCCTGGCCCAGGCCGCGCACATAGGCTTTTACGTCAAGCTTTTGATCCACCGGCCAATTTTAACCCCAGGGCGGCGAACTGGTCCCAGGGGTCGCCGCGCGCCACGCCCTTTGCCACGCGGTCGATGAACGCCGCCTGCGCGAGCGCCGCATCCAGCGTCGCCGGCGTGTAGCGCCGCGCCGCGGCTTGCACCGCGCGCTGCAGCGGCTTGTTGTACAGGCGCTGCTCGCCGAACAGGCGCTCGGCGCTCTTGCCCTCGGCCAGGCCGCGCAGCACGAACAGCGCGCTCGAGACCGCGAACAGCACGAAGGTCGGCGACTCGCCCTCGCCGCGCAGGCCCTGCAGGACGCGCGCGTAGCGCGCGGCATCGCCCGACACCAGCGCCTCGGCCGCGGCGTACGGGTCGTAGCGCGCCACCGAGGCCACCGCGTCCTCGACGGTCTCCAGCGCGAGCTCGCCCGGCGGCGCGAGCAGCGCCAGCTTCTGCACCTCCTGGTGCGCGGCGAGCAGGTTGCCTTCGACGCGCTCGGCGAGGAACTCGAGCACCTCGCGCGGCGCCTTTTGCTGCTGGCGCGCCAGGCGCTCGCCGATCCACTGCGGCAGGCGCGCGCGCTCCACCGGCCAGATTTCGACCACCACGCCGGCCGCGGCGAGCGCGCCGAACCACGCCGAGGACTGGCCGGCGCGGTCCAGGCGCGGCAGGCTGACCAGCGTCAGCATCTCGGCGTCGAGCCGCTTGCAGTGCTCGACGATCGTCTCGGCGCCCGCGGTGCCGGGCTTGCCGCCCGGGATGCGCAGCTCGATCAACTTGCCGCCGCCGAAGAGCGACCGGCTCGCCCCGGCGTGCGCGAGCGCGCTCCAGTCGAAGCCGCGCTCGGCGATGAATACCTCGCGCTCGGCAAGGCCGCGCTTACGCGCCGCGGCGCGCACCGCGTCGGCCGCTTCCAGCGCGATCAGCGGCTCGTCGCCGTGGATGACGTAGAGCGGCGCGAGCGTCTTCGCGAGCTGCGCCTCGAGCTGCTCGGCGCGCAGCTGCATCAGTTCGCGGCCGCGGGCGGCAGCGCCGCGGCGAGGCGGCGCATGATCTGCTGCACCATGTCGGCCTGCATATCGCGGAACAGCAGCTGCTCCTCGGTCTCCTTGGCGAGCGCCACCGCGTCGTCGTAGGTGACGTCGCGCGTCAGCGTGACCGTGCTCGGCGGCACGAAATTTGCGCCCTTGCCGTCGTCGACGCGAAAGCCGACCCGGTAGATGAGGCGGTACTCGCGCACGCGCCCGGCGGCGCTGAGCGCGAGGATTTCCTTCGAGCGCGTCTCCTCGCTGAACTGCAGCTGCGCCTGGGCCGCCTTGGGATCGTCGACCACGCGCGTCGCGCTTCCCGACTGGATGTGCCTCTTCAGCTCGAGCGCGATGCCGCCGGTGGCCCCGGGCACGTACAGCGTCTCGAAGGGCATGTCGGCCGCGCCGCGCAGCTGGAAGCCGCAGGCGGCGAGGAGCAAAGCGGCAGCGGTGGCGAGCGCGAGCCTCAAACGACGACGTTGATGAGGCGCCCGGGGACGATGATGATCTTCTTGATCACCTGGTCCGAGATGTATTTCTTCACCACTTCGCTCGCCGTAACCAGGGACTCGATCGTGCCCCGGTCGGCGGACGCGGGCGCCTGCAGCTTGCCCCGGGTCTTGCCGTTCACCTGCAGCACGTACTCGGTCACGTCCTGCTTGAGCGCGCCCGCGTCGGGCTCGGGCCAGGGCGCGGCAAGCACGTCCTCGCCGAAGCCGAGCGCGCGCCACAGGTGGTGGCTGAGATGCGGCGTGACGGGTGCGAGCAGCCGCAGCAGGATCGACAGGCCTTCCTCGCTGACGGCACTGCGGCCCGGTATCGCGTCGAGCGCATTGAGGATCTTCATCGCGGCAGAGGCCACCGTGTTGAACTGGTGCTTGCCGAGGTCGTAGTTCGCCTGGCGCAGCACGCTGTGCACCTCGTGGCGCGTGGCCTTGTGCTCGCCGGCGGGGGCCGGCCCGGCGGCGTACTTCTGCGCATAGGCCCACACGCGCCTGAGGAACCGGAACGAGCCCTCGACGGACTCGTCCGACCATTCCAGCGTGTTGGTCGGCGGCGAGGCGAAGATGATGTAGAAGCGCGCCGTGTCGGCGCCGTACTTGTCGATCAGCGCCTGCGGGTCGACGCCGTTGTTCTTCGACTTCGACATGGTGCCGATGCCGTCGTACACCGCCTCGCGGCCGTCCTTCGTCTTCGCCGCGAGGATCCTGCCCTTGGCGTCGCGCGTCACCTCGACCTCGGCCGGGTTGATCCACTCGCGCCGCCCGCCCGCCTCGCTGTAGTAGGACTCGGCGAGCACCATGCCCTGGGTGAGGAGATTGGTGAACGGCTCGTCCACCTCGAGCAGCCCCTCCGCCTTCATGGCGCGCGTGAAGAAGCGCGAATAGAGCAGGTGCAGAATGGCATGCTCGATGCCGCCGATGTACTGGTCGACCGGCATCCAGTAGTTCGCGCGCGCGTCGAGCATGGCCGCGTCGTTGTCCGGGCAGGCAAAGCGCGCGAAGTACCAGGACGAATCGACGAAAGTGTCCATGGTGTCGGTCTCGCGCCGCGCGGGTTTGCCGCACGACGGGCACGCCGTCTCGAAGAATGAAGGCAGCTTCGCCAGCGGGTTGCCGGTGCCGTCGGGCACCAGGTGCTCGGGAAGCAGCACGGGGAGCTGGTCATCGGGCACCGGCACGTCGCCGCACGCGGGGCAGTGCACGATCGGCACCGGGCAGCCCCAGTAGCGCTGGCGCGAGATGCCCCAGTCCCTGAGGCGCCACTGCACCTGCTTCTCGCCCAGGTTCTTCGCCTTCAGGTCGGCCGCGATGGCGTCGACCGCCGCCGCGTAGTCGAGCCCATCGTACTTGCCCGAGTTGATGCAGGTGCCGTACTCGGCGTACGCCGCCTGCCAGGGCGCGGGCACCGCATCGCCCGCCGGATGGCGGATCACGCATTCAATGGGCAGGCCGTACTTGAGCGCGAAGGCGTAGTCGCGCTCGTCGTGCGCCGGCACGCCCATCACCGCGCCCTCGCCGTAGCCCATCAGCACGTAGTTGCCGACCCACACCGGGAGCGGCTTGCCGGAGACCGGGTGGGTGCAGAAAAGCCCCGTCGGCATGCCTTTCTTCTCCAGCTGCGCGAGGTCGGCTTCCATCACCGCGCCGCGCTTGCACTCCTCGACGAAGGCGGCGAGCTTCGGATCGTTCTTCGCCGCGAACGCCGCGATCGGGTGCTCGGCCGCGACCGCCATGAAAGTGGTCCCCATCAGGGTGTCGGCGCGCGTCGTGAACACCCACAGCGTGCGCGCCTTGCCTTCGATCTGGTAGGGAAAGCCGATGCGCACGCCCTCCGAGCGCCCCAGCCAGTTCTTCTGCATCAGCTTGACCTGCTCGGGCCAGCCGTCCATCGTCTCCAGCGCGCCGAGCAGCTCGTCGGCGTATGCGGTGATGCGCAGGAAGTACATCGGGATCTCGCGCTTCTCGATGAGCGCGCCGGTGCGCCAGCCGCGCCCGTCGATCACCTGCTCGTTGGCGAGCACGGTCTGGTCGACCGGATCCCAGTTGACGACGCCGGTCTTCTTGTAGGCGAGGCCCTTGCGGAACAGGCGCGTGAACAGCCACTGGTTCCACTTGTAGTACTCGGGCCGGCAGGTGGCGAGCTCGCGCTCCCAGTCGAGCGCGAAGCCGAGCGCCTGCAGCTGGCGCTTCATGTAAGCGATGTTGTCGTAGGTCCACTTCGCCGGCGGCACCTTGTTCGCCATCGCCGCGTTCTCTGCGGGCAGCCCGAAGGCGTCCCAGCCCATCGGCTGCAGCACGTTGAAGCCGCGCATGCGGTAGTGGCGGGTGAGCACGTCGCCGATGGTGTAGTTCCTCACGTGCCCCATGTGCAGCTTGCCCGAGGGGTAGGGGAACATCGACAGGCAGTAGAACTTGGGCCGCGCCTTGTCCTCGAGGCAGCGGAAGGACCCGCGAGCCTTCCAGAAGGCCTGCGCCTCCTGCTCGACGCTGCGGGGATCGTAGTGGGGCTGCATCGTGGCGAAACGCGCGGAAGGCGCGGATTTTAGCGCATCGCCCCCGGGCGAAGACCCGGTTATGCTTGCGCTCAGGGCCATGGATATCTCGATGAAACGCGTGCTCGCCATCGTCGGCGCCGCGCTGCTTGCCGCCACCGCGCCGGCACGGGCGGCGCCGGCCGCGGTGGTGGAAGGCGTGCAGATGCCGGCCTGGGTGGAGCGCGCCGGCATCGGCGCGGCGCGGCGCCAGCCGGTTGCGCCCGGGATGGAGCTGCGCGGCGGCGACGAGCTGCGCACCGGCGTGGGCGCGCGCATCTACGTCAAGCTCGGCGAAGGCAGCCTGGTGAAGCTCGGCGAGAACGCAAGCCTGCGCATCCTTGAAGTCGCGCCCGAGCGCGGCGGCTTGTTCAAGGCGGCGCTGCACGTCCTGGAAGGGGCATTCCGCTTCACCACCGATCTGCTGGCGCAGGCGCGCCGGCGCCAGGTGAGCATCCGCGTCGCCAACGTCACCGCCGGCATCCGCGGCACCGACCTGTGGGGCAAGTCGGTGCCGGACAAGCAGATCGTGTGCCTGATCGAGGGCAGGATCGAAGTCGGCGCCGAGGGCGAGGCGCCGGTAGTCATGGACGAGCCGCGCCAGTTCTACCAGCGCGTGAAGGGCGCGACCCAGCCCGTGGGCTTCGTCGACGCGACGCAGCTCGCGCAGTGGGCGCGCGAGACCGAAATCGAGGAGGGCCGCGGCGCGGCGCGCAGCGGCGGCAACTGGAGCGTGACGCTCGCGCGCGCGGACACGCAGAAAGCGGCGCTCGAGGTGTACGACCGGCTGCGCGACGCCGGCTACGCTGCCGAGATCTTTCCCGTCAAGTCGGGCGCCGGGCACGAGTACCGGGTGCGCATTTCCCGGCTGAGCACGAAAGCCGACGCCGAGGCGCTCGTTGATCAGTTGCGCGGCACCGCCGGCGTCGAGGATCCGCAAGTTTCCAACTAGGAGCAATCTGCCATGCCGCGTGCGCTACTCGCCGTCCTCGTCCTCGCCGCGTCGCTCGCGGCGCAAGCGCAGTCCTGGCCGTCGAAGCCGATCCGGCTGGTCGTGCCCTATCCGCCGGGCGGCTCGACCGACGTCACCGCGCGCACGCTCGCCGAGCGCGTGTCGCCGGCGCTCGGCCAGCCGCTGGTGGTGGAGAACCGCGCCGGCGCCGGCGGCAACATCGGCATCGAGCACGCGGCGAAGAGCGACGCCGACGGCTACACGGTGCTGATCGCGCCGGACTTCGTGGCGAGCGCGCCGCACGTGTACAAGCTGAACTACGACCCGATGACGCAGCTCGTCCCGGTGATCCAGCTCACGCGCCAGCCGGTGGTGCTCGCGGTGCACCCGTCGCTCGGCGTGCAGTCGGTGGCCGAGCTCGTGGCGCTGGCCAAGGCGAAGCCCGGCCTCGCCTACGCCACTTCCGGCGCCGGCTCGCAGCAGCACATCGCCGCGGAATGGTTCGCCAAGCTCGCCGGCATCCAGCTGACGCACGTGCCCTACAAGGGCGGCGGGCAGGCGATCGCGGACTTCATCGGCGGGCAGGTGCCGATCGCCTCGCTCGGCTCGACGCCGGTGATCCCGCACCACAAGTCGGGCAAGGTGAAGATCATCGCGCAGACGACGAAGTCGCGCGCGCCCAGCCTGCCCGAGGTGCCGACCTACGAGCAGGCCGGCATGGCGGGCCTGGTGATCGACCAGTGGCTCGGCGTGTTCGTGCCTGCCGGCACCGACGCGCAGGTCGTGCGGCGCCTGGCCGCCGAGTTCGACAAGGCGCTCGCCGAGCCCGCGGTGCGCGAGCGCCTGGCGAATGCCGCGCTCGAGGCCGTCGGCGGCAGCACGGAAGACTTCGCGCAGCTGGTGCGCGCGAACTTCGAGACCTATCGCAAGCTCGTCGCGGACCTGAACATCCGCGTCAATTGAGGGCGCGCGCGCAGACTATAATCGGAGTGTTTTGTCGCTCCGACTCGAAGACCTCAACCCCGAACAGCTCGCCGCCGTCACGCTGCCCGCCGGCCACGCGCTGATCCTTGCCGGCGCCGGCAGCGGCAAGACGCGCGTGCTCACCACGCGACTCGCCTGGCTGCTGCAGACGGGCGCCGTGACGCCCGCAGGCGTGCTCGCCGTGACCTTCACCAACAAGGCGGCGCGCGAGATGCTCGCGCGCCTGACGGCGATGCTCGCGGTGAACCCGCGCGGCATGTGGATCGGCACCTTCCACGGCCTCTGCAACCGCATGCTGCGGGCGCACCACCGCGAGGCCGGGCTGCCGCGCGAGTTCCAGATCCTCGACACGCAGGACCAGCTCGCCGCGGTGAAGCGCGTGCTGCGCGCACTGAACGTGGACGAGGACCGCTACCCGCCGCGCGACGTGCAGTACTTCATCATGGGCCGCAAGGAAGAGGGCCTGCGCGCGCGCGACGCGCTCGCCGGCGACGACACCTCGCGGCGCTACGCCGAGTTCTACGACGCCTACGACGAACAGTGCCGGCGCGAGGGCGTGGTGGACTTCGCCGAGCTGCTGCTGCGGAGCTTCGAGCTGCTGTCGCGAAACGAGCTGCTGCGCGAGCACTACCGTGCGCGCTTGCGTCACCTGCTGGTGGACGAGTTCCAGGACACCAACCGCCTGCAGTACCGCTGGCTGAAGCTCCTCGCCGGCGAGGGCGCGAGCCTGTTCGCGGTCGGCGACGACGACCAGTCGATCTACGCCTTCCGCGGCGCCAACGTCGGCAACATGGCCGAGTTCGAGCGCGAGTATCCGGGCGCGCGCGTGCGGCTCGAGCAGAACTACCGCTCGCAGGGCAACATCCTGGACGCCGCCAACGCGCTCATTGCGCATAACGCCAAGCGCCTGGGCAAGAACCTGTGGACCGCGGCCGGCGCGGGCGAGCCGCTGCGCGTGTTCGAGGCGCAGTCCGACGCCGACGAGGCGCGCTGGATGGTGGAGGAGATTCAGGCGCTCAAGCGCGAGGGCACGCGCTTGAACGAGATCGCGCTCCTTTACCGCTCGAACGCGCAGTCGCGCGTGCTGGAGCATGCCCTGTTCACCGCCGGGCTGCCGTACCGCGTGTACGGGGGGCTGCGCTTTTTCGAGCGCGCCGAGGTGAAGCACGCGCTCGCCTACCTGCGCCTGGTGGCCACGCCCGCGGACGACAACGCGTTCCTGCGCGTGGTGAACTTCCCGGCGCGCGGCATCGGCGCGCGCACGCTGGAGGCGCTGCAGGACGCGGCGCAGGCCGCGGGCCGCAACCTCTACGAGACCGCGCTCGCCAGCCCCGGGAAGGTGGCGCCCTTCATTGCCCTCATCGAGTCGCTGCGCGAGGCGTGCGCTGGCCTCACCCTCGCGGAGAGGGTCGAGCAGGTGGTGGCCAAGAGCGGGCTCATGGAACACTACCGGCGCGAGCGCGAGGGCGCCGAGCGCCTGGAAAACCTCTCGGAGCTGGTGAACGCGGCGGCCGCCTTCAGCGCCGAGGACGCGGCGGTCGAATCGGACGAGGACACCGATCCGCTCACCGCGTTTCTCACGCATGCGGCACTGGAGGCCGGCGAGCACCAGGCAGGCGAGGGCCAGGACGCGCTTCAGCTGATGACCATGCACTCGGCCAAGGGCCTGGAATTCAACGCCGTGTTCGTGAGCGGGCTGGAAGAGGGCCTGTTTCCGCACGAGCAGAGCGTGATGGAGAAGGACGGGCTGGAGGAGGAGCGGCGCCTGATGTACGTGGCGCTCACGCGCGCGCGCCGGCGCCTCTACCTGTCTTTCGCGCAGACGCGGCTGCTGCACGGGCAGACGCGCTACAACCTGCCCTCGCGCTTCATCGACGAGCTGCCGCAGGGGCTGCTGAAGTGGCTTACGCCGCGCTTCGAGCACAAGCGCAAGCCCTCCACGTTCACCGCGGGGGCGTTCACGCGCGCGCCCAAGCGCGACCCGCGCTTCGGTGGGGCGCCGGCGGGCACCGGCGGGGCGCCGAGCGGCTTTCGCATCGGCCAGAACGTGCTGCACGCCAAGTTCGGCGCCGGCGTCATCGTCGACGCCGAAGGCCAGGGGACCGATGCGCGCGTGCAGGTGAACTTCGGCCGCGAGGGCGTGAAATGGCTCGCGGTGGCGGTGGCCAAGCTGCAGGCGGCCTGAGTCGCCGCCGCCCGACGCTGCAGTAGTAGACGGCGGGCACCGGAATCTGAGTAGAATCCGTCGCACCTCGCGGCGTAAGGCGCGGGCGCGAAACCCCCCATCGCATTTCCAGAGGAAACATCCATGAACGAACCGATTTCCGCTCGCAGGCGGGCAGCCGGCGCCGGCCTGCTCGCTGCGCTGCTTCTGGGCGCCTGCGCGACTGTCGAACCGCTGCCGGCCGCTGAAATCGCCGCCGCGCAGGCGGCGATCACCCAGGCCGAAAGCGCCGGCGCGAAACACGCCGCCCCCGTCGAGCTGCTCGCGGCGCGCGAGAAGCTGGAAAAGGCCGACGTCGCGGTGCGTGAAGAGCGGTTCGGCGACGCGCGCCGCCTCGCCGAGGCCGCGGAAGCGGACGCCCTGCTCGCCGATCGCAAGGCGCGCGCGGCCAAGGCGCAGAGCGCTGCGGACGAGCTGGTGCGCAGCAATGAGCTTCTGCGCATCGAGGCCGGACGCAACGCGCCCCGATAGTGTGCGCTCACGCTGATACCTGACCCCAAAGGACTCTGCCATGAAAAATTTCAGCGGTTGCGCCCGCAACAGCGCGCTGGCCATCGCCGCCGCGGCTGTGCTCGCCGCGTGCGCCACGGCACCCACCCAGAACGCCCTGCTCGATGAAGCGCGCGCCGGCTACGAGCGCGCCGTCAACAACGCCTACGCGGCGCGCGGCGGCACCGTCGAGCTGCAAAGCGCGCGCGTCGCATTGCAGCGCGCGCAGGCCGCGCTGGACAAGGGCGAAGATGCCGCCATCGTGGAGCACCACGCGTATCTGGCGAAACGCAGGACCGAAACGGCCCTCGAAGCCGGCAGGGTCGTGGCCGGCGAAGAGGCGGTGGCCAGCGCCGCTCTCGAGCGCCAGCGCATCTTGATGCAGGTGCGCGAGCGCGAGGCCGAGGAAATGCAGAAGCGCGCTCTCGCTTCCGCCGCCGAAGCCGACGCCGCAAGGAAGCGCGCCCAGGAGCAGCAGGAGCAGGCCGTAGCCGCCCGCAAGCAGGCCGAGGAGCAGCTCGCTCGGGCGCAGGCCGCGGCCGCCGCCGCGCGCGCGGCCGACGAGCAGGCCAAGCGCCTCGCGGCGCAGCTTGAGGAGATGAAGGCGAAGAAGACCGAGCGCGGCATGGTGCTCACGCTGGGCGACGTGCTGTTCGATACCGGGCGTTCCGACCTCAAGCCCGGCGCGCTGCGCACCCTGGAGCAGCTCACCGCGTTCCTGACGGAGAACCCGGAGCGCAACGCGATCATCGAAGGCCATACCGATTCGGTCGGATCGCAGGCGTACAACCAGCGTCTTTCGGAGGAACGCGCGCAATCGGTGCAGAACGCCCTCATCGAGCGCGGCATCGCGCCGGCGCGCTTGAGCGCCGTCGGCTTCGGCCCCACCAAACCGGTGGTCGGCAACGACACGGCGGCGGGGCGCCAGCAGAACCGGCGCGTTGAGATCATCCTGCCCGACGTGAAGTGAGCGCGCGCTAGGACAGCGCCGCGATCGCCAGGTAGCGCGCCAGGCGCCCGGCGGCCATGCAGCCGAGCGCGGCGAGCCAGTTCACGCGCAGCCAGCCCGCCGCGGCGCTGAGCGCGTCGCCGACGAAGGGCAGCCAGGCGAAGAACGTCGCCGGCGCGCCGTAGCGGCGCAGCCAGCGCAATGCCCTTGCCTCGGGCAGCCGCTGCGGTAGCAGCCGGCCAATGAGGTAGGTCGTCATGCCGCCCGCGGTGTTGCCGAGCGTCGCCAGCGCCACGGCGAGCGCCGCGTGCTCCGGATGCAGCTTCAGGTAGCCGAACAGCACCGCCTCGGACGACAGCGGCACCAGCGTCGCCGCGACGAAGCTGGCGACGAGCACGGCGGCGAGGCCGCCTTGCGGCGAGAGCAGGTGCTCCAAGAGCGGTGTGCTAGGCTTTTTCGGTGAAACGCGAAGACTATCTCGAGCGCATCCTGCGCGCTCGGGTCTATGAGGTGGCGATCGAGTCGCCGCTGGAGCTCGCGCCGGCGCTCTCGCGGCGCCTGGGAAACCGGCTGCTGCTCAAGCGCGAGGACCTGCAGCCGGTGTTCTCGTTCAAGCTGCGCGGCGCCTACAACAAGATGGCCAACCTGCCGCCCGAGCGGCTGAAGAAAGGCGTGATCGCTGCGAGCGCCGGCAACCACGCGCAGGGCGTGGCGCTCGCCGCGCAGAAGCTCGGCTGCCGCGCGGTGATCGTGATGCCGGTGACCACGCCGCGGATCAAGGTCGACGCTGTGGCCGCGCGCGGCGCGAAAGTCGTGCTGCACGGCGATTCCTACGACGAGGCCTACGCGCACGCCATGCTGCTCAAGCGCAGGCGCGGCCTCGCCTTCGTGCATCCCTACGACGATCCGGAGGTCATCGCCGGCCAGGGCACCATCGGCATGGAGCTGCTGCGCCAGAGTGCGCGGCCGATCGACGCCGTGTTCGTGGCGGTGGGCGGTGGCGGGCTGATCGGCGGCATCGGCGCCTACGTGAAGCACCTGCGCCCGGGAGTCAAGGTGATCGGCGTCGAGCCCGACGACGCCGACGCCATGACGCGCTCGCTCAAGGCCGGGCGGCGCGTCAAGCTCGAGCACGTGGGCCTGTTTGCCGACGGCGTGGCGGTGAAGCAGGTGGGCAAGGAGACCTTTCGCCTCGCGCGCAAGCACATCGACGAGATGGTGCTCGTCGATACCGACGAGATCTGCGCCGCGATCAAGGACGTGTTCGAGGACACGCGCGTGGTGCTCGAGCCCGCCGGCGCGCTGGCGATCGCCGGCGCCAAGGCCTGGGTCGAGCGCCACGGCGCGCGCGGCAAGACGCTGGTCGCGGTGGCCTGCGGCGCCAATACCAATTTCGACCGCCTGCGCTTCGTGGCCGAGCGCGCCGAGGTGGGCGAGCACCGCGAGGCGGTCCTCGGCGTGACGATCCCCGAGCAGCGCGGCAGCTTCCGGCGCTTTTGCCGCGCGCTCGGCGGGCGCAACATCACCGAGTTCAACTACCGCATGGCGGACCCGCGCGAGGCGCACATCTTCGTCGGCGTCACGGTGCAGGACCGCGCGGAAACCGGCCGCATCCTGCGCGGCCTGCGCCGCGCGGGTTTTCGCACGCTCGACATGTCCACCGACGAGGTGGCGAAGGGCCACATGCGCCACATGATCGGCGGGCACTCGGCGCTCGCGCACGACGAGCTGCTCTACCGGTTCGAGTTTCCCGAACGCCCCGGCGCGCTGATGAAGTTCCTCACGGCGATGAACCCCTCCTGGAACATCAGCCTGTTCCACTACCGCAACTACGGCGCCGACTACGGCTCGATTTTGGTCGGCCTGCAGGTGCCGCGGCGCGAGATGGGCGACTTCCGCCGCTTCCTTGCGCGCCTCGGCTATCCGGCGAGCGACGAGACGAGGAACCCGGCCTACCGGCTGTTCCTGCGCTAGCCGCGCCCTGCGGCTCGGGCGCGCCGAGGAAAGCAAGCTCGCCGGCGTCGCGCCGGTAGATGCCGCGCTCGGTCACCAGGTAGTCCACGGGGATGTCCCACGCCTGCGGATGGATGGTGGCGATGCGCGCGAGCTCGTAGGCGATGCCGATCACTTGGGGCTTCGCCGCCAGCGCGGCGAGGGTGCGATCGAAAAAGCCGCCGCCGTAGCCCAGCCGGTAGCCTTGCGCGTCCCAGCCGTTCATCGGCAGGAGCACGGCCTGCGGCACGATTTCGCGCGAGCCGACGGGATACGGGATGCCGAGCGGTCCTTCGGCCAGCTCGACCCCGGGGTACCACTCGCGGAACGCGAGCGGCGTCTTGGGCGCCAGCACCACCGGGAGCGCCGTCACCGCGCCCGATGCGCGCAGCCGGCGCGCGAGGTGGCGCGCGTCATACTCCTTGCGGACCGGCCAGCAGAACGCGACGCGCGCCTTCGCCAGATCCGGGAAGCCGCGCTCGAGGTGCGCGTCGATGGCACGGCGCCAGGCCTCCAGCGTCGGCGCGTCGACCGCCTCGCGCGCAGCGATAAGGCGGGCACGTTCGCTTTTTCGCCATGGAGCGAGGGTTGCCGGCATCATCCGCGTGCTATTCTTAGTACATGATTTATAGGCGTTTCCTGAATATAGCACTGGCCTGCGCCGCAGCTGTGGCGGGCAGCGCGCAAGGAAACGACGACGCGGTGCTCGGCGCTTACGACGCTTTTCGCGCCGGCGACCCCGACCGCTTCGAGCGCCACGCGCGCGCGCTCGAGGACCACACGCTCGCGCCCTGGGTTGAGTACTGGCGCCTGAAGCTGCGCATCGAGGACGCGGACGCCGCCGACATCGAGCGCTATCTTGCCGGCCACGCCAATACCTATCTCGGCGACACGCTGCGCGCTGACTGGCTGAAGGAGCTCGGCCGGCGCGGCGACTGGCCCGCTTTCGAGCGCGCGCTGGGGCCGCTGGTGCAGGACGAGCTCGAGATCCGCTGCCACGCGTGGCGCGCGCGCCTCGCGCGCGGCGATGTGCCGGCGGAAATCGAGGCGCGCGCGCTCTGGAGCGCCGAGCTGCGCGAGCTGCCCGAGGGCTGCCGCAAGCTCGTCGGCGAGCTGGTGGCGCGCAATGCCGTGGACGAGGAGCGCATCTGGCAGCGCGCGCGGCTGCAGCTGTACTACGGCTACGTCACCGCGGCGCGGCGCACGCTGGAGGACCTGCCGGCAGCGGCGCGGCCCGACGAGCGGCTGCTGGCGCAGGCGGTAACGGCGCCGCGGCAGCTCGCCGCGCGGGCGCCGCGCGACCTCGAGCCGCGCGCGACGCGCGAGATGCTGGTGTTCGCGCTGCTGCGCCTGGCGCGCAGTGACCTCGACGCCGCGGCGCGGGCGCTGCGCGAGGGCGCCGGCGCACGCCTGCCGCCGGCCGAGCGCGAGTATCTGTGGGCGCGCCTGGCCACGCTCGCCGCGTTCGAGCATCGCGACGAGGCGCTCGACTGGTACGCGCACGCCGGCGCCGCACCGCTCGACGACACGCAGCTCGCCTGGAAGGCGCGCGCGGCGCTGCGCGCGGGACGTTGGCAGGCGGTGCTCGACGCGATCGAACCGATGTCGCCGCAGGCCGGGCTCGATCTCGCCTGGACCTACTGGCGCGGCCGCGCCCGCGATGCGCTCGGCGATGCCGAGGGGGCGCGCGAGCAGTACCTGCGGATCGCCGGGCAGCCGCTGTACTACAGCGTGCTCGCGACCGAAGAGCTCGGCGGCGAAGCGAGCATCCCGATGCCCTACCACGAGGCGAGCGAAGCCGAGGTGGACGCGGCGCGGTCGCATCCCGAACTGGCGCGCGCGCTCGAGCTCTACCGGCTGGGCTTGCGCGCCGAGGCCACGCGCGAATGGATGTTTGCGGTGCGCCACATGGGCGACCGGCGGCTGCTCGCGGCGGCGGAGCTCGCGCGCCGCGCCGCGGTGTTCGATCGCGCCATCGGCACCGCCGGGCGCACGGAGCTGCTGCACGACTACCGCATGCGCTACCTGGCGCCTTATCGCGAGGTGTTTCGCGAATACGCCGGCGCCTACGGGCTGGAGGAGGCCTGGGTGCTCGGCACGGTGCGCCAGGAGAGCCGCTTCATCCCCGAGGCGCGCTCGGGTGCCGGCGCCACCGGCCTGATGCAGATCCTGCCGCACACCGCGCGCTGGGTGGCGCGGCGCATCGGCTACAAGGACTATTCGCCCAAGCGCGTCGCCGAGGTCGAGACCAACGTCACGCTCGGCGCGCGCTACCTGCAGCACATGCTCGAGCGCACCGGCCACCCGGTGCTCGCCTCGACCGCCTATAACGCGGGCCCGAGCCGCGCGCTGCGCTGGCAACCGGCGCGGCCGCTCGAAGGTGCGATCTTCATCGAGTCGATCCCGTTCGACGAGACGCGCGAGTACGTGAAGCGCGTGATGGCGAACACGGTGCATTACGCGCTGCTGCTGGAGGGCCGCAGCGCGCCGCTCAAGGCGCGCCTGGGGACCATTACGCCGCGCAGCGCGGGCGCCGCGGCCGCCGAGGTCACGGACTGAGCATGCGCCACGAAGACGTTCTCGTCGTCGGCGGCTCGGGCTTCGTGGGCCGGCATCTGGTCGCGGCGCTCGCCAAACGCGGCGCGCGCGTCACGGTGCCCACGCGCCGGCGCGAACGCGCCAAGCACCTGCTGCTGCTGCCCACCGTCGAGGTGGTCGAGGCCGACGTCGGCCGCGCGGGCGAGCTCGAGCGGCTCGCCGCGGGCAAGGACACGGTCGTCAACCTGGTGGGCGTGCTGCACAGCCGGCGCGGCCGGCGCGACGAGCGCGGCCCGAACGACTACGGTCCCGATTTTGCGCGCGCGCACGTGGAGCTGCCGCAGGCCGTGGTGCGTGCCTGCCGGGCGGCAGGCGCCAAGCGGCTGCTGCACATGAGCGCGCTCGGCGCCGACCCGCAGGCGCCCTCCGAGTATCTGCGCTCCAAGGGCATCGGCGAGCAGGCGGCGCTCGCCGCCGACGACCTCGCGGTGACGGTGTTCCAGCCCTCGGTGATCTTCGGCCCGGAAGACGGTTTCCTCAACCTGTTTGCGCAGCTCGCGCGCTTCCTGCCGGTGCTGGCGCTCGCCTGCCCCGAAGCGCGCTTCCAGCCGGTGTACGTCGCCGACGTGGCGCAGGCGTTCGTCGCGGCGCTCGACGCGCGCGAGGCGGTGGGCCGGCGCTACACGCTGTGCGGCCCGCGCCAGTACGCGCTGCGCGAGCTGGTGCAGGCGGTATGCCGCATCACGGGGCGGCGGCGCCTGGTCATCGGCCTCGGCGACCGGCTGTCGTACTGGCAGGCGCGCCTGATGGAGCTCGCGCCGGTGAAGCTGATGACGCGCGACAACTACTACTCGATGCAGGTGCCGAGCGTGTGCGACGGCGTCTTTCCCTTCGGCATCGAGCCTGCGGCGCTGGAGGGCGTGGCGCCGGGGTGGCTCGCGCCGCGCTGAGGGCCGGGATGCTGCACGTCGTCGGCAACAAGAACCACTCGTCGTGGCCGCTGCGGCCGTGGGTGGCGATGAAGGTGCTCGCCGTCCTCGGGTATCTCGCCGAGCGCGAAGCCGAATCGCTGCGCCAGCTCGAACAGTACGCGTGAAAAAGTACGTCGTCGGCGGGGTCGTGCGCGATGAGCTGCTCGGCCTGCCGGTCGCCGACCGCGACTGGGTGGTGGTCGGCGCCACGCCCGAGGACATGGTGCGCCAGGGCTTCCGGCCCGTGGGCAAGGACTTCCCGGTGTTCCTGCACCCCGAGACGCACGAGGAGTACGCGCTCGCGCGCACCGAGAGAAAGAGCGGGCGCGGCTACAGGGGATTCACGGTGTACGCCGCGCCCGACGTGACGCTGGAAGCCGACCTGGCGCGGCGCGACCTCACCATCAACGCCATGGCGCGGGACGAAGCCGGGCGCCTGATCGACCCCTACGGCGGCGAGAAGGACCTGCGCGCGGGCGTGCTCAGGCACGTGAGCGAGGCGTTCGAGGAAGACCCGGTGCGCATCCTGCGCGTGGCGCGGTTCGTCGCGCGCCTTGGCTTTCGCATCGCGCCGGAGACCCAGGCGCTGATGCGGCGCATGGTCGCCTCGGGTGAAGCCGACCACCTGGTCGCCGAGCGCGTGTGGCAGGAGTTCTCGCGCGGCCTCATGGAGACGCATCCGGCACGCATGCTCGATGTGCTCGCCGAGTGCGGCCTCGCCGCGCGGCTGCTTCCGGAACTGAAGAACGAGCGCGCGGCGCTCGAGCGCGCGGCGGCCGCGGGCGCGCCGCTCGCGGTGCGCTTCGCGGTGCTCACCTGGGGCCTGGAGGAAGACGCGGTGCGCGCGCTGTGCGAGCGCCTGCGGGCGCCGAACGAGGACCTCGAGCTCGCGCAGGCGGCGAGCCGCTGCCGGCCGCTGCTCGCGGCGCGCGCCCCGCGCGGGCTGCTCGAGCTGCTGAAGCGCGCCGACGCCGTGCGGCGGCCCGAGCGCTTCGCGCGGCTGCTCGAAGCCGTGCGCCTGGCCGAGCCCGGGGCGGACTTGCAGCGCGTGGAGAAAGCGTTCGCCGCGGCCGCCGCGGTGGATGCGGGCGCCATCGCCCGCGAGTCGAGCGCCGACATCGGCGCCCGGGTGGAGCAGGCACGCGAAGCGGCTATCGGGAAAGCCCTGGCGCAGATGTAAAGTGTCTACTATACTTAGGTATAGTGGATACTGAACACCGGATTCTGGCGGCCGCGGCGCGCCTGTTCGCCGAGCGCGGCTATGCCGGCGCGCGCACTGCGGAGATTGCGCGCGCGGCCAGGGTTACCGAGCGCACGCTGTTCAAGCACTTCCCCGACAAGGACGCGCTGCTCGAGCGCGTGCTGGCGCCGGCGCTCGCTCTGGCGGCCACGCCGCCCCCGGCCAGCGCGGCGAGCTTTGCCGTCTGGTTCGAGACGCTGATCCGCCAGCGGCTGGCTGCGGCACAGGCGCACCCGCACGCCCTGCGCCTGGTGCTGGTCGAGCTGCTGACGGACGAGGACGCGCGCCGGCGCTTCGCGCCGCTCTGGAAGCGCGAGCTCTGGGGCGGGCTGGCGAACGCGGTCGCGCGCTTCCAGGCGCGCGGCGAGCTGCGCGCCGACCTCGAGGCCGAGGCGCTCGCGCGCATGGTGCTGTCGCTTGCGCTCGGCTACCTGCTGTCGCGAACGCTGGTGGCGCCGGGGCTCGCCTGGGACGACGCCAGGGAGATCGGGCGCATGCTGGCGGTGCTCCGGCAGGGCGCGGCCGGATCAGGCGGGCAGGTCTGAGGCGGGAAACAGCCTGCGCGTGAGCGCGACAAACCGCTCGTACAGCGCGGCCTGGGAACCCGCGGCCATGTTGACCACGGCATAGCGGTAGCTGCCGAGCCACTTCATCTCGCGCGCGAGGCTCGCGCCGCGCTTCAGGTACAGCATCAGGTGGGCTTCGGGAAACTCGTGTCGCACGCGCGCCAGCTGCTCGGGCGTGGGGTGCGCGGCCAGCGGCTTGCCGTCGAACTTGCGCAGCGCGAAGCTTGCCGCATTGCGGTAGGAGGGGGTGGGCGGCGCGCCCTCGGGCGATTCGCCCGTCGCGAGCGCGAGCAGCATCTCGTAGGGCCGCAGGCCGTCGACGCACTCGTAAAGGTACGAAAGCTGCGAGGCCATGCGCGGGTTGAGCTCGAGCACCGCGATGCGGCCGGTCTCCGGATCCCAGCAGAACTCGAGGTTGAAGAAGCCGTGGCGATAGCCCAGGCCCGTTAGCAGCTTTCCGGCGAGCGCCGTCATGCGCGCCTGGACCTCCGCCGGCAGGCGCGAGGGATACTCGAAGCTGCGAAAGGCGCAGGTGCCCGGGTACATGTGCTCGTCGATCACCCCGAGCGCGCGCACGCACCCGTCGTGCACGTAACCGTCCATGTTCACCTGCACGCCGGGCAGGATCTCCTCGGCGATCAGGTGGTGCGCGTCGAGCGCGTAGTCGGTGTACCAGCGCATCAGGTCGTTGAACGGCTTCACCAGGCGCTTGATCACCCACTTCTCGAACGGCCAGAACGACAGGTGGCGCTGCAGCTCGTCGAAGCGCTCGATGCGCCGCGCCAGCACCGAGTAGGTGGCGCGCACGGGCTTCACGAAGCAGGGCAGCTCGAAGGGCAGGTCGGCGCGGCTGCGCACCGTGTAGGGGAACGCGGCGTAACGCGCCCCGGCTTCCGGCGCGATGCGCGCGAAGGCCTGGCGCGCGTAGAACTTGTGCTGGGCGGTGATCACCACGCGCGGGTCGGTGCCGGGGAGCCCGAGCTTTTCGGCCAGCACCGCGGCGATCAGCGCGCCGAAGTACTCGTTGTTGCTGAACACCCCGTCCAGGCGCTCGTGGCGAAAGCGCGCGAGCAGCCGGTTGACGAAGCCGAACACGTCGAACGTGGCGAGCTGGGCGTTCTGCGGAAAGCGGAACAGGTCGAAGCCCGCGAACACGAACTCGTAGCGTTCCCGGTACTCCGGCCGGGCCAGCTCGAGCCGGTCCCACTCCTTCGGGAAGAGAACGAGGATCTTCTTCATCTGTTCGGTAAAACAGTCGCCGGGCGCCGGCTATTCCTTACGGTTCACAGGACCCGGCCGATAACCCACGCCACGAGGCAAAAGAGCACGGTGCTCGCGAACGGCACGTAGTACGCGCGGCCGCGCAAGCTGAACTTCAGGTCGCCGGGGAGCCGGCCGATGCCCAGGCGCTGCAGCCAGGGCGTGGCGGCCGCGAGCACGGCGAGCGACAGCAAGATCGTGACCAGCCACTTGAGCATCGGCCCCGACAGGATACACTCGCGCGCTTTGCCCGGAGCCGCGCATGATCGATCTGTACACGTGGAGCACGCCGAACGGCCGCAAGGTCTCCATCATGCTGGAGGAATGCGCGCTGCCCTACAAGGTGCACCCGATCAACATCGGCAAGGGCGAGCAGTTCGCGCCCGAGTTTCTCGCCCTTAACCCCAATAACCGGATCCCGGCGATCGTTGATTCCGACGGCCCGGACGGCAAGCCGCTGCCGCTGTTCGAATCGGGCGCGATCCTCATCTACCTGGCGGAGAAGACCGGCAAGTTCATCCCGAAGGACGCGCGCACCCGGCTCATCTGCCTGCAGTGGCTCATGTTCCAGATGGGCGGCGTCGGCCCGATGTTCGGCCAGGCGCACCACTTCATCCGCAACAAGGAAGTGGTGCCCTACGGCATCAAGCGCTACAGCGAGGAGACGCGGCGCCTGTACGGCGTGCTGCAGAAGCGCCTTTCGGAAGCCGAGTACCTCGCCGACGAGTACTCGATCGCCGACATCGCCACCTTTCCGTGGGTGGCGCGCTTCGAGTGGCACAAAGTGGACCTCGCCGACTTCCCGGCGGTGAAGCGCTGGTTCGACAAGATCAACGCCCGGCCTGCGGTGCAGAAGGGCATGGCGGTGCCGACGCCCCCGTAAATGGGGACAGACCTCATTTAGTTTCTCGCGCAAGCGAAGCGATAGCACCGAAGCCTGCGTTGGGTTCCATATGGTCTCGGCTTTTCCGGCGGGAAGATTCACTCCGCCGCAAAAGCCGAGATGTATTGAAGGGCAAGAGCGTCGCGATGACGCGTGCGTCGTCGCGTAATTGAGGTCTGTCCCTAATTCTTTCTCGCGTACTTCGCCAGGAAGGCGTTGATCTCGTCGATGCGCAGCTGCGGCTCGCCGGGGATCGGCTGCGTGCCTACCACGCGGTTCATCCAGGCCATGTTCTCCTGCATGCGCGAGACTACCGCCGGCCACTCCTTCGCCGTGTAGCGCCTGGGGTCGGGGAGCACATGGCACTGGTTGCAGGCGAGCCGGAACGGCTCTCCCGCGGCGGTGTAGGCCTCGGGCACCTTGCGCGGATCGAGCGGCTTCTGCGAGTGCTTTTGCAGGTACGCCACCAGCGCATCGGTTTCCGGCGCTCTCGGCGCCTTCACGCCGGCCATCATGTCGAACATCAGCTGCCCGTAATTGCCTTTGCCCTCCATCCTCAGCACCATGCGCTCGACGATGGTCGGCCACTTCTCGGCGTGATGCATCGCCGGATTGGGCAGGTTGTGGCACTGCACGCAGTACTGCACGGTCAGGCGCGCGCCGCGCGCGCGCGGCTCCGGGAGCTGCGCGCGCTCGAAGGTCGGCGGCAGGATGCGCTCCAGCAGCGGCCCGTGCGGGCTTTCGGCCCAGCGCTTCTTCGCCTCGGCGATGTCGTCGCCGAGCGCCGCCAGGGGCAGCGCGAGGGCGAGGACGGCGATCAGTCGCATGGACCTAGAGCGTATGCGATCGGTCGCAATTCGCAAAGCCGAGGAGCGGCCGCGGCACCCCGCGGCCCACCGCGAGGACCTTGAATAGCTCGCCCATCTCGGCGGGGGAGAGCAGCATCTGCGCCTCGGCGGCGCGCGGCGCATAGCGCGCCACGTCCTCCGGGTCCTCCCGCCCCAGCACCTCGGTGATGCCGCAATCGACGAGAAAGCCGGCCTGGTTGGCGTAGCCGAGCACCTCGAGCCCGGCCTCGCGCGCGCCGCGCGCGAGCGCCGTGAAGTCCACGTGCGCGGTGATGTCCTGCAGGCCCGGATGGAAGAACACATCGCCATGCGCGCGGTGACGGTAATGGCACATGAGCGTGCCCATGGCGCGCTGCGGGTGGTAGTACTCGCGCTCGGGAAAGCCGTAGTCGATGACGAAGAGCGCGCCGCGCTCCAGGCGCGGCGCGACGAGCTTCATCCAGGCGCGCGCCATGAGCCCGATCTCGCTCTCGTAGGGCACGGGCACGGCGAGCCGGCGCGCCGCCTCGCGCAGCTCGCCCGTGGCCGGGCGCTCGTCCCAGGCGAAGGCGCCGCCGGCGACGCGCACGCCGCGCTCCATCACGCCCTCGCGCCGCCAGGCGAGCGCGTGCACCGGCATCGCGTCGGCGACCTCGTTGGCGATCATCACGCCGCGGAAGCGCTCGGGCAGGCGCTCGATCCATTGCGCGCGAGCGCCGAGGCGCGCGCGCTGGCGCGCGGCGAGCTCTGCGCTCGTCTCGAGGATCAGGTAGCGCTCGGGCGCGAGCTCGGCGATGAGCGCCGCGGCGAGCGCGCCGCTGCCCGCGCCGAACTCCAGGATCGCCTCGCCGGGCGCGAGCACCTCGGCCAACTGGCGCGCGAGCGTGCGCGCGAAGAGCGTCCCCAGCTCCGGCGCGGTGGCGAAGTCGCCCGCGGCGCCGAGCTTCGAGGCGCCGCCCGCGTAGTAGCCCAGGCCCGGCGCGTGCAACGCGAGCTCCATGTAGCGCACGAAGCCGAGCCAGCCGCCGCCGGCGGCGATCTCGGCGCGGATACGCTCGGCGAGGCGCGCGCTCGCGGCGCGCGCCTCGGCGTCGGGCTCGGGCAGCATGCGGCGAATTTAACCTAGAATCCCCGGGGTGACGGACGCTTCCCTCGAGAGCAAGGTGGCGCTGGTGACGGGCGCGGCGCGCCGCGTGGGCGCGGCGATCGCGCGCCGGCTGCATGCCGCGGGCGCGAGCATCGTGATCCACTATCGCGGCGCCGAAACCGACGCCGCGCAGCTGGAAAAGGACCTCAACGTGCTGCGCCGCGGCAGCGCGATCAAGGTGAAGTGCGACCTGCTCGCGCCGGTCGCGCCGCAGGCGCTGGTGAGCGCGGCGCAGCAGCACTTCGCGCGGCTGGACTTCCTCGTCAACAATGCCTCCGCGTTCTATCCCACGCCGCTCGGCGAGATCGAGGCGAGCCACTGGGAGGAGCTGATCGGCTCGAACCTGCGCGCGCCGCTGTTTCTCGCGCAGGCGGCGGCGCCGCAGCTTGCGCTTGCCGGCGGCGCCATCGTCAACATCGCCGACATCCACGCCGAGCGGCCGCTCAAGGACTACGTCGTCTACAGCGTGGCGAAGGCGGGGCTCGTCGCGCTGACGCGCGCGCTCGCGCTCGAGCTCGGACCCGGGGTGCGCGTCAACGCAGTGGCGCCCGGCGCCATCGCCTGGCCCGAGGACGGGCAGTTCGCGCCCGACGAACGCAAGCGCATCGTCGCCACGACGCCGCTCGCGCGCACCGGCGCCGCCGAGGACGTGGCGCAGGCGGTACACTTCCTGTGCGGTGCGCCCTTCGTCACCGGCCAGGTACTGGCGGTGGACGGCGGCCGCTCCATCTTTCTCTGAGACTCCCGATGCACGTCGTCCGTCTGCAGCGCGACCCGCGCAAAGCTGCCTACGAGGCCGGCAAGCTCGCCAAGCGCCTCAGGCGCCAGGTGGGCGAGGCGATCGCCGACTTCGGCATGATCGAGGCGGGCGACCGGGTGATGGTGTGCCTCTCGGGCGGCAAGGACAGCTACGCCATGCTCGACGTGCTGATGGCGCTGCGCGAAAAGGCGCCCGTGCCCTTCGAGCTCGTCGCCGTCAACCTCGACCAGAAGCAGCCCGGCTTTCCGGCGCACGTGCTGCCCGACTATTTGGCGGGGCTCGGCGTGCCGTTCCGCATCGTCGAGCAGGACACCTACTCGGTGGTGAAGCGCGTGCTGCCCGAGGGCAAGACCATGTGCTCGCTGTGCTCGCGGCTGCGCCGCGGCGTGCTGTACCGCGTCGCGGGCGAGCTCGGCGCCACCAAGATCGCGCTCGGGCACCACCGCGACGACATCCTCGCCACGTTCTTCCTCAACCTGTTTTTCGGCGGCAAGCTGAAAGCGATGCCGCCCAAGCTGCGCTCGGACGACGGCCGCCACGTGCTGATCCGGCCGCTCGCCTACGTGCGCGAGGACGACCTCGCCGCCTACGCCGAGGAAAAGGGCTTTCCCATCATCCCGTGCAACCTGTGCGGCTCGCAGGAGCACCTGCAGCGGCGCGTGGTGCGCGACATGCTGCGGCAGTGGGAAAAGGCGCACCCCGGGCGCGTAGAATCGATCCTGCGGGCGCTCGGCGACGTGCGCCCCTCGCACCTCATGGACCGCAAGCTGTTCGACTTTAGTCTGGGAGCCGTTGATGAAACCGGTTGAAGGCGCGCGCCGCGAGGCCGAAGAGCTCGAGGGCATCGTGCCCACGGTGAACCTCGCCGCCGAGGAAGGGCGCAAGGACTTCTACGCGCGCGCGAAGAAGCAGCACCTCGCGCCGCTGTGGCGCGTGCTGCACGGCCTGGTGACCGACAAGCCCGCGACGCGCGCGGTGCCGGCGATCTGGCACTACGCCGATGTCCGCCCGCACCTGATGGAAGCGTGCGAGCTGATCGGGGCGGCGGAAGCCGAGCGCCGCGTAATGGTGCTGGAGAACCCGGGCCTCGCCGGCCAGTCGCGCATCACGCAGAGCCTGTTTGCCGGGCTGCAGATCATCTTGCCGGGCGAGATCGCGCCGGCGCACCGGCATACGGCCTCGGCGCTCAGGTTCATCGTCGAAGGCAGCAACGCGTTCACCGCGGTGGCGGGCGAGCGCACGATGATGCAGCCGGGCGACTTCGTCATCACGCCGTCGTGGACCTGGCACGACCACGGCCACGAGGGCGAGGGGCCCATGGTGTGGCTCGACGGCCTGGACATGCACATCGTCAACATGCTGGCGGCGAGCTTCCGCGAGGACCTGGGCGGAAAGGCGCACAAGCTCGAGCGCCCCGAGGGCGCGGCGCCCGCCGAGTTCGGCAACAACCTGCTGCCGGTGGACGCCGTGCACCGCTCGCAGACCTCGCCGATCTTCAACTACCCGTACCGCAAGTCGCGCGAGTCGCTCGACGCGCTGCAGAGGACGCGCGACCCGGACGCGTGGCACGCCTACAAGATGAAGTACATCAACCCGGTGAACGGCAGCTGGGCGATGCCGACGATCTCCACCTGGCTGCAGCTCCTGCCGAAGGGCTTCAAGACCGCGCCGTACCGCTCCACCGACAGCACCGTGTTCGCGGTGGTCGAGGGGCGCGGCCGCAGCACCATCCAGGGCGAGACCTTCGAGTGGGGCCCGCACGACATCTTCGTCGCGCCGAGCTGGATGGCGCACACGCACCAGGCGTCCGCGGACGCCGTGCTGTTCCTGTACTCCGACCGCGTGATCCAGGAAAAGCTCGACATCTGGCGCGAGTCGCGGGAGAAGGCTTGAGGCGCCGGCACGTGCTCGGCGCCGGCCTGGTGGCGATCGTGCTCGCGATCGGCGTGGGCGCGGTGACGCGCGCGGGCGCCGACTGGCGCACCGCGAGCCGCGAGCCCGTGGGCCTCGCGCCCGATCCGGCGCAGGCCGCCGAAGCCGTGGTGCAGGTCTACGCCGCGCGCGCCGTCGGCATGCGCGGCCTGTTCGGCGTGCACAGCTGGATCGCGGTGAAGCCGCAGAACGCGCCGGCCTACACGGTGTACGAGGTGATCGGCTGGAAGCTGCGCTGGGACGACACCTCGGTGTCGGTGCGCACGCGCGCGCCGGACGCGCGCTGGTTCGGCAACGAGCCCGAGCTGCTCGCCGACGTGCGCGGCGCGGCGGCCGCGCCGCTCATTGCGCGCATCGAGGGCGCGGTGCAGACCTATCCCTACGGCAAGGAGTACCGCGCCTGGCCGGGGCCGAATTCCAACACCTTCACCGCCTGGGTGACGCGCGCCGTGCCCGAGCTGAAGGCCGACCTGCCGTCCACGGCGATCGGCAAGGACTACCTGCGCGGCGGCGTGTTCGCAACGGCGCCGAGCGGCAGCGGCTACCAGATGTCGCTCGCGGGCCTGTTCGGCATCACCGCGAGCACGGTGGAGGGGCTGGAAGTGAACCTGCTCGGCCTCACCTTCGGCGTCGATCCCTGGCCGCCGGCGCTCAAGCTCCCGCTCGCCGGGCGCATCGGCGCGCGCTAGAGCCCTGCTAGCGCCACTGCGGCGCGGTGTCCTCGAGCCAGGTGCCGAGGCCCTCGAAGATCATCTCGATGGCGAAGGTGCCGATGAGCAGCGCCGAGATGCGCCCGACGATCTCGATGTAGCGGTCGACGACGCGTGCGTTGCGCTCCTTCACGTAGTCGTGCGTGAACTTGATCGCCGCCACCAGCGCCACCGTGACTGCCAGGGTGGCGAAGATCACCATCACCGCGTCGGGCACGGGCAGGCGCGCGCCCACCACCACGCTCGCGCTCACCGTGCCGGGGCCGATCATGAACGGCATGGCGATCGAGCCGGCGATGTGCTCGGGGTGGCCGCGCATGGCGCGCATGGCATCGGCGCCGCTGAACACGAAGCGCACCCCGATGAGCAGGAAGATCACGCCGCCGAACACCTGGAACGAGGCGAAGCGCACGTGCAGCACGTCGCTGAAGATGGCGTCGCCGGTCCAGGCGAACACCGCGAACACGAGGGCGCTGATCAGGGCGCCGCGCGCCAGCACGCGCACGAACATGGCGCGCGGCAGATCGGTGATCAGGTCGATCAGGTACACGCTCATCAGGAACGGGTTGAGCAGCGCGAACAGCAGCAGGCCGGACGCGTAGTGGGTCTCGAGCGGCATGCGGCCGATGCTAACCCAGCCGCCGCCGGCCGCCGGCGCCCGGGCCGACATTACTTGATATATGTCGATGCCAGGAGGCGGGGGATGAAGGCGATGCAGAGCACGATGGCGTGCCTCACCCCGGAGCAAAAGACGGGCCTCGCGCGGCGCGCGCAGCAGCGCAACACGAAAATGGCGGCCGAGATCCGCTCCGCGGTCGACGCCTACCTTGCGGGGGTGACGCCGCAGGAGCTCGAGCTGCTCGACGCCGCAACGCGCCACGCGCAGGCCGAGATCGCGGGCATGGTGAAGACCGTGGACCAGATCGTCGCAAGCCACGCGGCGTTCCTGCGCGACATGCGCCGGCTGCGCAAGGGCGAGGCGCGATGAGCGTGATCCAGGAGATGCTCGGGCGGCTCTCGGGCGTCTCGACGCTGCGCGACCGGCTGAACGACCTGCACGCCACGCTGCGCGACCACCAGAAGTTCATCCTCGAGCACGAGCGGCGCCTGGCGCGCCTCGAGGCCGGGCCCGATCGGCCCTCCGGCCGCCCGAAACTACGCTTGTCAAAATAGAATTGACGTCCTAAACTCCGCGCCACCATGAACTGCGCGGAGCGACTGGTCGGGATTTTCGGCAGCCAGGCCGAGGTGGCGCGCGCATTTCAGCTCGACCGCGCGGTCGTGCACAACTGGGTGAAGACCGGCTACGTGCCGGTGCGCTGGGCCGGCGAGGTCGAGCGCGTCACCGGGGGCCGCATCAGCGCGGTGGAGATCCTCAATGAAGCGAGCGCCAAGAACCCGGTGCGCGTGAAATCGCGCCCGGACGATGCGCCCTTCGGCATCACCGCGGAGAGCCAAGCCATGACCCAGTACGCCCCCTCGAAGCGCATCACGTCCTTTCATCCGCCGCAGCGCACCCTCATGGGCCCCGGGCCCACCGAGATCCATCCGCGCGTGCTCACCACCATGAGCCAGCCGGCGATCGGCTACCTCGATCCCATCTTCGTCGAGATGATGGAAGAGCTGAAATCGCTCCTGCGCTACGTGTACCAGACGAAGCACCCGCTCACGTTCCCCCTCTCCGGACCGGGCTCGGTCGGCATGGAGTTCTGCTTCGTCAACATGGTGGCGCCGGGCGCCAAGGTGGTGGTGTGCCAGAACGGGGTGTTCGGCGGCCGCATGCTCGAGAACGTCCTGCGCTGCGGCGGCACGCCGATCGTGGTCGAGGACAAGTGGGGCGAGCCCGTCGACCCGCAAAAGGTCGAGGATGCGCTGAAAAAGGCGAAGGGCGCGAGCGTCGTCGCGTTCGTGCACGCCGAGACCTCCACCGGCGCGCAGTCCGACGCGAAAGAGCTGACGAAGATCGCGCACAAGCACGGCGCGCTCGTCATCGTCGACGCGGTGACGTCGCTTGCCGGCACGCCGGTGAAGGTCGACGAGTGGGAGATCGACGCCATCTACTCGGCGAGCCAGAAGTGCCTGTCGTGCACCCCGGGGCTGTCGCCGGTGTCGTTCTCCGAGCGTGTCGTCGAGCACGTGAAGAAGCGCAAGGACAAGATCCACAGCTGGTTCATGGACATGAACCTGCTGCTCGGCTACTGGGGCGAGACGACGCGCACCTACCACCACACCGCGCCGACCAACTCGCTCTTTGCGCTGCACGAGGCGCTGCTGCTGATTCGCGAGGAGGGGCTCGACAATTGCTGGGCGCGCCACCAGCGCCACCACGTCGCGCTGAAGGCGGGCCTGGAAGCGATGGGGCTCAAGTTCCTCGTCAAGGAGGAATACCAGCTGCCGCAGATGAACGCGGTGCTGTGTCCGGACGGCGTCGACGAGGCGCAGGTGCGCTCGCGCCTGCTCTCCGAGTTCGGCCTGGAGATCGGCGCGGGCCTGGGGCCCCTGAAAGGCAAGATCTGGCGCTTCGGCCTGATGGGCTACTCCTGCCGCCCGGACAACGTGATGCTGTGCCTGTCGGCGCTCGGCTCGGTGCTCGACGACATGGGCTACCCGGTGCACGTCGGCGACGCCGAATCCGCCGCGCACGGCGCCTACGCCCAGATGCACGCCAAGGACGCGCAAAGGAAGAAGCGCGCCGCGTAGCTAAAATGGGGACAGACCTCATTTATCTTGTTTGTCAGATAAATGAGGTCTGTCCCCATTTATGGACACGCTGACCCACGCGTTATCGGGCGCGCTGCTCGCCCGGGCGACGGCGCCGAAGGACGCGCCGCCGCGCTCGCTGCCGCGGCGCGTGGCCGCGGGCTTCTTCGCCTGCGCCGCGCCGGATCTCGACTTCGTCCTCGCCTTCGTCTCGCCGGTGTTCTATCTCGAGCAGCACCGCGGCCCTACGCACTCGGTCATCTTGCTGCCGCTGTGGGCGCTGCTGCTTGCCTGGGTGCTGGCGAAGCTGCTGCGCGAGCCGCGCGGCTGGCGCGCGCTCTACGGCGTTACCGCGCTCGCGCTCGGCGCGCACATCGTCG
This sequence comes from Burkholderiales bacterium, assembly GCA_035459025.1. Classification (GTDB taxonomy): domain Bacteria; phylum Pseudomonadota; class Gammaproteobacteria; order Burkholderiales; family SG8-39; genus JAABQT01. The sequence continues at coordinate 103,718 of DATHYT010000034.1, forward strand.
GCGACCTGATCACGAGCTTCGGCACGCTGGTCTTTTCGCCGTTCTCCTACGAGCGCTACGCCTGGGGCGCGACGTTCATCATCGACCTGTGGTTCACCGGCATCATCGTCGCCGGGCTGCTGGCGTCGCTTGCCTGGCGCCGCTCGCGCGTTCCGGCGATGGCGGCGGGAGCGGTGCTCGTCGCCTACGTGGGTTTTCAGGCGCTGCTCAAGGAGCAGGCCCTCGACTACGCGCGCGAGTACGCCGCGAAGCAGGGCTGGAGCGGCGTCGAGCTCGCCGCGCACCCGGGTGCGGTGACGCCCTTCAACTGGACCGTGTTCGCGAGCGATGAGGCGGCGCACCGTTTCGCGCACGTGAACCTGCGGCGCACCGAGCCCTTGCCCCCGGCGCACGACTTCGTCGGGCGACTGAACGCCGCGTTTCAGCCGCTCGCGCACGCGCGCTGGGAGACGCGCACGCGCTACGGCGACACGGAGGCCGAGCAGCGCATCGCGCGCGCGGCCTGGCGCTCGGACGCGCTCGGCTTCATGCGCTGGTTCGCCGACAAGCCGGCCTTCGACGGGCTGACAGCAGGCTCGACCTGCGCCTGGTTCGTGGACTTGCGATTTTTGAACCCCGGGCGCGACTGGCTGCCGTTCCGTTACGGCGCTTGCCAGGAACGGCCGGGCGGTCCCTGGCGCGCCTTCGAGCGCACCGGGGATACCTCTCGTCGGGCGGTCGATTGAGGGGGGAATCCTTCACGCCAGCGATGTGCCGCTCGGTGCTAAGTTAGGATCGTTCTCCGAGCGTCCATGCGCTTCCTGCGAATTCCTGTTGTCGTACTTTCGCTGCTGGCCGCGCCCTCGGTTTTGGCGGACCTGACCGGCGCGACGGTGAGCTTCAGCCCCGCCTCGATCGGCGGGGGCGGCACCTCGACGCTGACCATCACGCTCGCCAACAGTCCGCCGGGCAACCCGGACAACATCTCCTTCACCGCCAACTACCCGGCCAACCTCTTCAATCACACGACGCCGAGCGTCGCCACGGACTGCAGCAACGGCATCGTGTCGGCGGCGCCGCTCGGCAGCTCGGTGAGCCTGAGCGGGGCGCGCATCGCCGGCAACAACAGCTGCACGGTCACCGTGACGGTCTTTTCCTGCGACGCCGGCAGCTATCCGGTCGGGGGATTCCCGGTCACCTCGACCTTGGGCACCGTAACCGCGAGCTCGGGAACGCTGACGGTGACCGGGAACTCCCCCGCCAGCGCGTCGCAGTCGAGCGTGACCGCCGCGCCCGCCAGCGTGCCGGCGGACGGCAGCAGCTCCGCCACGATCACGGTGACGGTGCGCACCCCGTGCGGCACGCCGCTCTCCGGCAAGACCGTCACCCTCGCGCAAACCGGCAGCTCGACCATCACGCCGGCGAGCGCGGTCACGAACGCCAGCGGCGTCGCGACGTTCACCGTGAGGAGCACCGCGCCGCAGACCGACACGTACACGGCGACCGTCACCACCGACAGCGTCGTCATCACGCAGACCACGGCCGTGACCTTCACGCAGCTCACCGCGCCGAACGTCACGAAGGGCTTCAGCCCGACCGCCACCGGCACGGGGCTCTCCAGCACGCTGTCGATCACGCTTACCAACCCCAACGCCGCAGGCTCGATCGTCGGGCTTGCGTTCACCGACACCTACCCCGGCACGCTGGTCAACGCAGCGACGCCGGGCCTCAGCAACACCTGCGGTGGCACCGCGACCGGCAACGCGGGCGCCAATCAGCTCACGCTCACCGGCGGCACACTCGCCGCCGGCGCGAGCTGCACAGTGAGCGTGAGCGTGACCTCGGCGACCGCGGGCCTGTTCAACAACAGCAGCGGGACGGTGACCTCTACCAATGCTGCGAATGGCGCCGCCAGCGCGGCCACGCTGCGGATCAACAATCGCCCCACTGTCACCAAGAGCTTCAGCCCGGCCTCGGTCGGCGTTGGCCTGCCGAGCACGCTGACGGTGACGATCAGCAATTCGAACACCGTCGCCATCACCGGCGCGGCGTTCACCGACACCTATCCGGGCGCGCTGGTCAATCACTCGACGCCTGCGCTAAGTAACACCTGCGGCGGCACCGCCACCGGCAACGCGGGCGTCGGCCAGCTCACGCTCAGCGGCGGCACGGTGCCGGCCTCGGGCAGTTGCGCGGTGAGCGTAAGCGTCAATTCGCCCTCAGCAGGCAGCTTCAACAACAGCACCGGTACGGTGACCTCCACCAACGCCGGCAGCGGCACCGCCGCCTCGGCGACGCTGACGGTGAACGGCGCGCCCGGCGTGGCGAAGAGCTTCAGCCCCGCCTCGATCGGCACGGGCCAGACCAGCACGCTGACCATCACCCTCACGAACACCAACACCGTCGCCATCACGGGTGTCGCCTTCACCGACAGCTATCCCGCGAACCTCGTCAACGCCGCCGTGCCGGGCCTCACGAATAGCTGCGGCGGCGCCGCGAGCGCCGCAGCCGGCGGCACGCAGCTGACGTTGAACGGCGGAACGATCCCGGCTTCGAGCAGCTGCGCGGTGAGCGTCAGCGTCACCTCATCGGTAGCGGCGAGCTACAACAACGGCACGGGTGTCGTTTCCACCACCAACGCCGGCAATGGCGGGCCGACCTTCGCCATCCTCACTGTCGGCGTCTCGGTGTCGAGCTTCAACGTGGTCGAGCCGGGCGGCGATGCCGTGACCGGGCGCATCTTCACCAAGATCGCGGGGCAGGACATCGCCGTCGACATCGTCGCGCGCGATGCCTCGAACAACATCGCGACCAGCTTCACCGGCGTCGTCGCGGTGGAGCTGGTCGACAACACGAGCGGTGGCGCGTGCGCCGGCCTGCCGCTCATCAAGGCGCTGGCCAACCAGACCTTCACCGTCGGTGACGCCGGCCGGCACCTGCTGAGCGCCGGGCAATTCGAGGCCAACGCGTGGCGTAACGTGCTGTTCCGCGTCAAGTACCCGACGGCCGCGCCTACCGTGACCAGTTGCTCGTCCGACGCGTTTGCCAACCGGCCGCTGCAGTTCGTGA
>DATHYT010000035.1:0-2441 GCA_035459025.1 Burkholderiales bacterium
GCCGGCACCTGCTGAGCGCCGGGCAATTCGAGGCCAACGCGTGGCGTAACGTGCTGTTCCGCGTCAAGTACCCGACGGCCGCGCCTACCGTGACCAGTTGCTCGTCCGACGCGTTTGCCAACCGGCCGCTGCAGTTCGTGAGCGTGCTGGCGCGCGACGCGAACCGCACCACCGCGGGCACGACGCGCACGCTCAACAACACGTCCAATCCCGGCACCGGCACGGTGCACAACGCCGGGCGGCCGTTCCGCATCGACGCGACGGCGCAAAACGGCGCCGGGACGCCGGCGACCACCACGCTCTACAGCCCGGCGGCGGGGCAACCAGTGGTGATCCTGTCGCAGTGCGGCGCGGGCGCCGTCTGCCCCGCGGCGCTCGGCACGCTCACGCCCGGCGCCTGGTCGGCAGCCGCCGGCGTGATCACGACCAGCACCGCGAGCTACGGCGATGTGGGCGCATTCAGCCTCGTCCTCCAGGACCAGACGTTCTCCAGCGTGGACAACGGCGACGGCACGGCGACCTCGGTGCGCTACATCAGCTCGGCGCCGGTCACCGCCGGGCGTTTCGTGCCCGATCACTTCACGCTGTCGGCGACCTCGCTCGCGCCGCGCACGGACATCGGCGCCTGCGCGGGCTCGAGCTTCACCTACATGGACGAGCGTATGAACCTGGGCTTTACGCTGACCGCGCGCGAAGCCGGCGGCGCGGTCACGCCGGGCTACTCGGGGGCCACGCTCGGCGCCCTGGTGCTGAACAGCGCGGCGTCGTACAACTTCGGCGCCATCGACGCCGCCGCGCCCACGCCGCTCACGGCGCGGCTCGACCTGGGGATGATCCCCGGCATCGCCGCGACCTGGGCGGCGGGAACGACGGGCGCCATCACCGCGCCGATCGCGGTGTCACGCGCCGCCGCCGGGCCGGACGGCCCCTACGGCACGTTGCGCATCGGCATCGCGCCGAGCGACCCCGACAGCGTCACGCTGCTCGGCGCGGCGCTCAACCTCGACGCCGACAACGACGCGACGCCGGAGCGCGCCCAGGTCGGACCCGCCACCGCAGTGCGCTTCGGCCGACTCGTGCTGCAGAGCCTGTATGGCCCGAGCAACCGCGACCTTCCCGTGACGCTGGAAGCGCAGTACTGGGACGGGACTTCGCCCACGCCCGGCTTCACGCGCAACACCGCCGACAGCTGCACGCCGTTCGTGCGCTCAGATTTCGCGCTCGCCTTCGCGGGCGGGGCGAACCTGGTCGCCTGCGAGACGGCGATGCAGGAGGCAAACCTCACGCTGGCCTCGGGACGGGCAACGATCACCATGGCCAGCCCCGGCGCCGGCAACGAGGGTACCGTGCGGCTGAGCGCGAACCTGGGCTCGGCCGGAGGAGACCATTGCCCGGCGATCGGTGCGCCGGGGAGCGAGCTCCCGGCGAGCGACGCGGGCAAGGCCTACCTGCTCGGCAAGTGGGACGACGGTGCGGCCTACGACGACAAGCCGAGCGCGTCCGCCGGCTTCGGCCTCTTCGGCTCGCAGCCGAAGAACTTCATCTTCCTGCGCGAGAACTACTAGAAGCGCCAGACGAAGTTCACCGACACCTGCTCGATGTCGGCGCGGCCGGTCTCGAACTCCTCGCCCACCTCGCCGTAGTTGTCGTAATCGAGCCGGATGCCCCAGTTGCGGCTGACGTCGAACTGCGCGCCCACGCCCCAGTAGAGGTTCGTCGACTGCGACGCGCAGTCGGTGTACCACCAGCTGTCCGGGCAGAAGGGGACGATGGCGGTGCCGTTGTTGCGGCGCAGGTCCAGCTCGCTGCCGGTGAAGGCGACGCCGATGCGCCCGTTCAGCGACAACCCGGGCGCCACCGGGACGTTGCCGGCGAGGGCGAAGGTCAGCGCGCTCGCGCTGTAGTCGTACACCGCGACGTTGCCGCCGTTGTTGAAGCGGTGCTTGTAGCTGCCGAGAAAGGCGAGGCCGCCCTCGATCGCGAGATTGGGCGACAGGCGGTAGCCGCCGAAGAAACGCGAGCCGACGTCGTCGTCGTCGGCCGAATACGCGCCGGTGGCGAGGCCGGTGAAATCGCTGCGCACGAAATCGGCCTTCGTCGTGCCGACGCCGCCGCCGATGTACCAGCCGGTGCCGTGCTGCGCGAGCGCGGGACCGCAGGCGAGCCAGGTTGCGAGCAGCAGGAATTTTTTCATGAGAGGCTCCTTTCAACGCCCGGAGACGGCGCCTACGAAGCGCTCCGCGAGCTGCGGCTGCGCGGCGTGGGCGTCCAGCACGGGCTGCAATCGTTCCAGCGCGTCGAGCCGCTCGGCCGGCGCGGGATGGGTCTTGAACATGAGCGCGAGCCCCGAGTCCTCGGGGTTCATGGCCTGCAGCGTCTGCAGCACCGCCGGCAGCCCGTAGGCGTCGTAGCCGCCGCGCGCGGCGATCACCACGCCCAGG
>DATHYT010000036.1:0-2689 GCA_035459025.1 Burkholderiales bacterium
GCTCAAGATGCGCGCCTCGGACCTGGCCATGCGCATCGCAACCGAGGCGGTGCAACTCCATGGAGGCTACGGGTATATCAGCGAGTACCGCGTGGAGCGCCTGATGCGCGACGCCAAGATCACGCAGATCTGGGAGGGCACCAACCAGATCCACCGCCAGCTCATCGGCCGCAGCTTCATCGACAAGGAAACGCATGGCTGACATGCGCACGGTAGGCGTCGCAGGCTGCGGCACCATGGGGGCGGGCATCGCGATCGTCGCGGCGCGCGCGGGCTTTCGCACGCTGGTCTACGACACGCGCGCCGAGGCGCTGGACAGGGCGCGCCAACAGACCGAGGCGTTCTTCGCCAAGTCGGTCGCGCGCGGCAAGCTGAAGGCGGAGCAGGTGACGGCGATCCTCGGCAATCTCGTGGGCACCACGAAACTCGAGGACTTCAAGGCCTGCGACGTCGTCATCGAGGCGGTGTTCGAGGACCTGAAGGTGAAGCACGGGCTGTTCGCGCAACTGAACGGCATCTGCCCGCCGCACACGCTCTTTGCCTCGAACACCTCGACCATCTCGATCACCGAGATCGCCGGGGGCTCCGGGCGCGACGACCGTTTCGTCGGCATGCACTTCTGCCTGCCGGCGCAGCTGATGAAGCTCGTGGAGATGTCGCCCGGGCTGAACACCAGTGAAGCGAGCTTTCAGGCGGCGTGGGACTTCTGCAAGGCGCTTGGCCAGCACCCGGTGAAGACGCAGGACACCCCGGGATTCGTGCTCAATTACTTCCTTATTCCGTACCACAACGACGCCATCCGGCTGGTCGAGGCGGGCGTCGCGGAGCCTGCCGAGATCGACAAAGCCATCAAGGGCGCGATGGGCTATGCCATGGGGCCCTTCGAGCTCCTCGACCTCGTCGGCATGGACACGCATCTGCTGGTGAGTGAGGCGCTGCAGGGGCTCACGCACGAGCCGCGCGCCGCCTGCCCGCCACTCGTGAAACGCATGATCGCCGCCGGCCACCTGGGCCGGAAATCCGGCCGCGGCTTTCACGTCTACCAAGACTCGAAGATGTACGGCGCCTGAGCATGGCCTATTCCCTGATCGACACCGGCGACAGCCGTTCCTTTCCCGACGCGCACGCACTGATCCAGGGCGCCGGGGCGGCCGAAGGCGAGGTGGTCATCGTCATCGGCGCGGCGGTGGCGCGCGGGCTCGCGGACATCCGCGACGCGCGGAAGAAGACCGCCATCCTGCTCGAGCTCGGCACCGAGTGCCTGGGCGTGCACACGGGCGAATCGCGCGGCACCGAGGGCTCCAACGTGCTCGGCTTCGCGCGCTTTCGCCTCGGCAACGCCGAGCCGACCAAGCTCGTCGAGCTGGTCCGGCAGCCGCGGACCGATCCTGCCGCGCTCGCCGCGGCGAAGAAGGTCTTCGAGGACGCCGGGCTCACGGTGGCGGTATGCAACGACTTTCCGGGGCGCATCGTCGAGCGCCTGATCCGGCCCTACCTCAACGCGGCGCTCCGGCGCCTTGACGAGGGCCTCGCCAGCGCCGACGACATGGACGCGACGCTCAGGCTCGGACTGGGCCATCCCGAGGGGCCGATCGCGCTCCTTGAGCGCACGGGGCTCGCCGCGCACTTCGAGGTCTCGCAGGCGCTCTACGAAGCGCTCGGCGACGCGGCCTACGCGCCCGCGCGCCGCGCGCGCGTCGCCAAGCAGCGCGCGTAGATGCGCGCGGTCGTCGTCCGCGAGCACGGCCCGCTTGCGCAGCACCGGCTGGAAACCGTCGCGGATCCGGTGCCGGGCCGCGGCGAGGTGCTGATCGCGGCGCGCGCGATCGGCGTCAACTACCCCGACCTGATGGTGATGCAGGGCAGCTACCAGCTCCTGCCGCCGCGGCCGTTCAGCCCGGGCAAGGAGGTGGCCGGCGTGGTGGGCGCGGTCGGGGCGGGCGTGACGCGCGTACGCGTGGGCGACCCCGCCATGGCGCTGCCCGAGTACGGCACCTACGCGGAAAAAGTCGTGGTGCCGGAGGCGCACTGCTTCCGCATGCCCGAAAAGATGCCGTTCGAGGAAGGCGCGGTGCTCGCGCTCGCCTACCAGACCGCGCACTTCGCGCTCCTCGAGCGCGGCGGCTACCGCAAAGGCGAATCGGTGCTCGTCACCGGGGCGTCCGGCGGCGTGGGGCTCGCCGCCGTGCAGATTGCAAGCGCGCTGGGCGCGACAGTGCTCGCCGGCGTCACCAGCCGCGAAAAGGGCGAGCTCTGCACGCGCCACGGCGCCGACCACGTCGTCGATCTGTCACTGCCCGATCTGCGTAACAGCGTGCGCGAGCAGGTGCACGCGGCCCTGGGCAAGCGCGGCGTCGACATCGTCCTCGACAACGTGGGCGGCGACGCCTTCGACGGCGCGCTGCGCGCGCTCGGCTGGTGCGGCCGCCTGGTGTCGATCGGCTTTGCCTCGGGCCGCATTCCCGAGGCGAAGGCGGGCTACCTGCTGGTGAAGAACCTCGCGGTGCTCGGGCTGCAGTGGACCGACTATCGCGCCCGCGAGCCCGGGCGCGTGCAGCAGGTGCAGGAAGCGCTCTACGCGCTCTACGGCGAGGGCCGGCTGAAGCCCGTGATCACCGCGCGCTATCCGCTCGAGCGCTTCGCCGAGGCGCTGGCGCGGTTCGAGGCGCGCCAGGTGCAGGGCAAGATG
>DATHYT010000037.1:0-30179 GCA_035459025.1 Burkholderiales bacterium
GCTCGAGCAACGCCTCGAGCGCGGTGCGCGCCGCCACGGCGTCCGTGACGTCGAAGGCGAGCGCCTCGGCGCTGCCGCCCGTGGCGGCGATTTGCGCGACGAGCGCGTGGGCGGCCTCGAGGTTGCGGTGCGCGTGCACGATGACGTGGCGGCCTTCGGCTGCGAGGCGCCGGCAGATCGCGGCGCCGATGCCGCCGCTGCCCCCGGTGACCAGGGCGCGAATGGGGCTCACGGCGCCGCGAGCACCACGGCAGCGCGGCCGCCGAGCAACTCGCCCGCGTCGCAGGCGACGCTGAACGCGTAGAGGATGTGATCACCTTCGCCGCTCAGGCGCTCGGCGCTGACGCGCAGAGGGCCGGCCACGTCGTCGAGGCGCGCGGTGTGCAGCGTCACCGAGCGCACGCTGGCGAGAAAGCCGCGGGACAGCGGCGCGCCTTGCGCCTCGAGCAGCGCGCCGTGCACCGCCATCGCCTGTGCCCCGTACTCGATGCCGCAGGCGGCGGGCAGCGTGCCCGCCACGCGCAGCGGGTTCGCCGGATCGCGGTGGCTCGAGGTGGCGCAGACGATGCGCTGCGCGTCCCACTCGAGCACTTCCTGCAGCAGGCACATGGCGCCCTGGTGCGGGATGTGCGCCGCGATCCAGTCGTGGCCTACGCGCACGGCGCCACCTCGAGTGCGAGGTGTGGACCGCCGAGGTACTCGATCCGCGCTATTCCGCGCTCGCGCCGCGCGAGTAGGCCGAGCAGCGGCAGGCTGCGCGCGGTGGGCACGGCGCGGCGCAAGGCTTCGAGGCCGGCGTCGGCGAGCTCGTCGGGCGCACGGTCGGTCAGCGTCAGCTCCAGCTGTGCCAGCGCGCCCGCGCCGGCCCGCGGGGCGAGCAGCAGCGCCACGCCGAAAGCGTCGCGGACCGGCCGCTTGGCGAGCAGCGGCTCGGGGTAGGGCGCGTCGTAGGCGACCAGCAGGACCGGGCGGACGTGCGCGCGCAGGAAGGCGAGCGCCTCCAGCAGTCCGGCGCCGAAGCTCGCGTCGTAACCGCACAGGCTGGTCGAGGGCGCCATGCAGCGCGTCGCGATGCTCCAGTAGCCCGAGGGCGCGTTGTGCACCGAGTTGTGGAAGCGCGTCGGCGAGATCAGGCGCTCGGCGCCCGCGAGCTGCTCGCAGATGGCGTGGCAGGTGTCGCCGTCCGCGGAGGAAGACGCAAACACGGTGTCGATGCGAGCCGCGTCGTACCCGTCCAGCGCGGCGGCGCCCACGGCGAGGGCGATCTTCACCGCCAAGCCGCTGCGCCGGCGCTCGTTCGGCGGCAGCAACGCGGGCGCCGGCACTACGGTGGGGGCACGGGTGTAGGGCCGTTCACCGGCGAGCGCGGCGCTTGCGCCCGCCCAGTCGCTCAGGCCGGGTCCGAGCAGCGCGACGCGTTCCACGGCGGCGGCGAGTCCGCTCATGCGCGTCCCAGCACCAGGCTGCAGTTGGTGCCGCCGAAGCCGAACGAGTTGCTAAGCACGTGCCGGAGCGGCGCCGCGCGGCCCTCAAGCACGTAGTTCGCGCGCAGCGCCGGATCCGGTTCGGTCGTATTCGCGCCCGCGGGAACGAAGCCGTGGCGCAGGGCGAGCGCCGCGATCACCGCTTCGACGCCACCGGCGGCGCCGAGCGTGTGCCCGGTCGCGCCCTTGGTCGAGCTGCATGCGACCCCGGTGCCGAGCAGATCGGTGACGGCGCGGTCCTCGGCGGCGTCGTTGCTCGGGGTCGCCGTGCCGTGCAGGTTGACGTAGCCGACGTCGGCGGGCCGGATTCCGGCGGCGCCGAGCGCCGCTTCCATGGCGAGGCGCGCGCCCAGGCCCTCGGGGTGCGGCGAGGACATGTGGTGCGCGTCGCTCGATTCGCCGACGCCGTACAGCACGATGGCATCCGGCGCGCGCGCTGCCGGCAGCGGCTCCACCAGGGCAAACGCCGCCGCCTCGCCGATCGACAGGCCGCTGCGGTCCCGGTCCCAGGGGCGGCACGGCTCGCGCGCGAGGAGCTCGAGCGAGTTGAAGCCGTACAACGTGGTGAGGCACAGGCTGTCGACGCCGCCGACCACCGCGGCGTCGATCAGGCCCGCCTCGATCATGCGCGCCGCCGTACCGAATACCTTGGCGCTCGAGGAGCAGGCGGTGGACACGGTCCACGCCGGCCCGGCGAGCCCGAGCCGGGCGCGCACGAATCCCGTGACCGAGTAGGTGTTGTGGGTGTGCGCGTAGTCGAAATCCGGCGGCAGCGCGCCGGTTGCGGGATCGCGGCGGCGGTAGGCGAGCTCGGTCTGCAGGATGCCCGAGGTGCTGGTGCCGAGGAACACGCCGATGCGGGCCGCGCCCAGCCGCCCCGCGGCCGCGCCGACCGCGTCGGCAAATCCGTCCTGCGCGAGGCCGAGCTCGGCCAAACGGTTGTTGCGGCAGTCCCAGGCGGCGAGCGCGGGTGCAAGCCGCACTGCGTCCACGCCCCCAACCTCGCCGATGCAGGTGTCGAGGTCCGCGCTCTCGAAGGGGCGGCGCGCCAGGCCGCTCGCACGGCCCTGCAGGGCGCGCAGCGTCGGCGCCAGGCCCCGGCCCAGGCAGGTGGTGAGGGTGAAGCTCGTGAGTTGCAGCGGGTGCACGTCGCGTCAGTGGGATTGCGGCAGGCGCGCCGAGAGCAGCACGTTGGCGAACGGCGTACCGCGGCTCATCGGCTCGGCGTGCACGGCGAAGCCGAGCGCTTCCAGCGCCGAGCGCCATTGTGCCACGCTGCGGCAGTGGAATCGCGTGGCGCCGTGGCCGCGCACGAAGGCCACGGTCCAGTCGACCCAGTTGCTGAGTCGAAACGGCAGGCCGGCAGCCGCGTCGCCCACGCGCAGCAGCAGCACGCCGCCCGCCGGCAGCGCCGCGCGCACGCGGCCGAGCACCGCGTCCTGCTCGGCGAGGCTCATGTAATGCAGCACGTCGAGGATCACGACCGCGTCGGCGGCGCCGAACTCGGCGCTGCGGATGTCCCCTTGCCGCACGCCGCACTGCGCGCCCAGGGCGCGATGCGCGCGCGCTACGTCGCGCGCCATCAGCTCGATGCCGCGATAGCCGGCGAGGCGCGGCGTGCCCGCGGCGGCGAGCAGCGCCGCGAGCAGGCCCTGGCCGCAGCCCAGGTCGAGCAGGCGCGCGTTCTCCGGGATCAGGCGCGCCTGCAGAAGGTACGGGAACACCGGGTCGGCCCCAAGCTTGCCGCGCGCGAAGTGCCAGGCGAAGCGCCCGGCGGCGCGGTACGGCGCGCTCGCCGCCTCGACCAGGCGGGCGTAGTGCGCGTCGCCGCTCAATCGAGCGCCGCGCGCAGCGTGACCGGCCGCAGTTGGGCCGCGGCCAGTACGTCGAGCAGCCGCGGCAGCACCTCGAGCAGCACCGGCGCGCCGGCTGCGTCGCGCACCGCGTGGCCGTCGTGCAGCAGCAGGATGTCGCCGGGCGCAAGGCCGCGCGCGAGCCGTGCGAGGACGTCCGCGGCGTCGGCGTTGCGGGTGTCGTAGCCGCGGCGCGTCCAGCTCACCAGCTGCAGGCCGAGACGCGTGAGCGCGAGATCGAGGAACGGATTGCGCAGGCCGGCCGGCGCGCGAAAGAAGCACGGCGCGCTGCCGGCAAGCGCCGCGAGCGTGTTCTGCGCGCTGCCGATCTCCTCGACGTAGCGGCGCGGCCCGAGCAGGGCGAAGTCGTGGCGGTGGCGCAGCGAGTGGTTTTCCACCGCGTGGCCCGCCGCGGCGATCGAGCGCACCAGTTCGGGATGGCGCGCGGCACGCTCGCCGATGCAGAAGAACGTCGCCCGGGCGCCGCGCTCGGCGAGCAGCGCCAGCACGCGCGGCGTAACGTCCGGATCGGGGCCATCGTCGAGCGAAAGCGCGACCTCGCGACGCGCCGCGGCGCGCTCCGGCAGGCGCGTCCAGTTTGGTCCGAGCAGCCGGCTGCGCGGCAGCAGCCCGCCGGCGAGGATCGCCGCCTGGTTGGCGGCGACCGCGCCGAGCGCCCAAGGCCAGAGCTCGGGGCCGATGGCGACGCCGGCCAGCGCCGCGGCGTGCAGGGCGGCCGAGCCGCGCAGAAAGCGCGTCGGGCGCCAGGGCGCGGCGGCGTTCGACAAGGTCATGGCGCGATTATCGCGCATCGCCGTGCGCGCCCGAGAGCAACGCCGCGAAGGCGAGCGCGAGCAGCGTGCCGAGCGCGACGGTCGCGCCGATGGCGCGCAGCACCGGCACGCTCGAGGTGGCGAGTACGCCAAAGCCGATCACCGTGGTGGCATTGGCCAGCACGATCGAAGCCAGCACCCGCGGCGCAGGCGCGCCGCCGGCGCGCTCGAAGAACAGCGCGTAGTTCGAGCCCACCGCCACGACCAGCAGGAAGCCCACCAGGTGCAGCAGGTTCAGCGTCTGGCCGGCGGCGGCGAGCGCCGCGGCCGCGACCAGCACCGCGGCGCCGAGCGGTGCCGCCACGCGACCGACGCGCGCCGCCGAGCGCAGCGCGAGCATGAGCAGCAGCAGAACGGCGCCGATGCCGGCGGCGGCGAGCGCAATGGCCTCGTTCAGGTAGCCGGCATAGAGCGCATTGGCCTCGGCCTTGAGGTCGATGAACAGCGCACCGCTGCCCAGGAGCGCCTCGCGCACCTGGGCGGCGTCGATGCGGAGCGCCGACGGGCCCGAGGCGGGCGCGCGCAGCGGCACGAGCGCATGCCAGCCGTCGGCGCGCCGCTGCAGCAGGGCATCGAGCGCCAGGCCGAGCGCGCTGCCTTCGAGGTCGGCGCGCCGCAGGCGCGCGCCGGTGCGCACCTTGGCCGTATCGGCGATAAAGCCTTCGAGCCGCGCTGCGCGCAGGGGCTGGCCGCGAAGCGCGCGGACCAGGCGCTCGCGCAGTTCGCCCGGCGCAGGCAGGCTGGCGGCGCGCGCCGCCTGGGTCGCGTCGCTCGGCAGGTAGCGCGCCGGGCTGTCATAGCCTGCGATCGCCCCTTGGGCCACAAGTGGCGCAAGCGCTGCGCCCACGCGCTCAGCCGCGCGCAGCGCCGCCTGCTCGTCCTCGCCCCGCGCGACGACCAGGTAGCGCGCGTCGGCGGCGCCAAGGTCGGCCCGTAGGCGCCCGTCAAAGGCCTGGTCCTCCTCGCTGATGGTGCTCAGCGCGGACAGGTCTGTGGCCCAGAGCGCGCCGCGCTGCACGAACAGGGTAGCGGCCGCGGCAACGCAGAGCACCGCCACCAGCCAGCGCCGCCGCGCGGCGGCGGCGCGCCAGCCCGCAAGGCGCGTGCCGTAGACCGTCAGGTCGCGCACGCGGAAATCCGCCGGCAGGACCTGCGGCAGCACATAGCGCGTGAACAGCGCTGCCGCCGCCAACCCGCAGACCGAGTACAGGCCGAGCTGCGCCAGCCCGGGAAAGTCCGAGGCGAGCAGCGCGGTGAAGCCGATCATCGAGGTGAGCACGCCGAGGCGGATGGTGGGCCAGAACTGCGCCAGCCAGGCCTCGCGGCCGCCCGGCGCCGTGCTCGACTGCACGAACAGGTAGATGGCGTAGTCCACGGCCTCACCGATCAGCGTGGCGCCGAAGCCGAGCGTGATGCCATGCACCACGCCGAAGCCGGCTGCCACGGCCGCGACGCCGACCAGCGCGCCGGTGAGCACCGGCGCGAGCCCGAGAACGAGCGCGCGCGGCGAGCGGTAGGCGAAGAGCAGCAGCGCGGCGATCAACACGATGCCGAGGGCCGCCACGCGCGCGACCTCGCGCTTGATGAGCGCGCGCGACTCCACCGCGAACACGCCGGCGCCGGTCAGTCGCAGCCGCGCCTGCGGCGCGTCGAGGCGGGCGGCAGCGACAGCGAACGCCGCCTGCGCTGCCTGCATCGCGTCGGCCTGCGCGTCGGTGTCGGACCCGGCGGCGGCGGTGCGCGCGAGCAGCAGCGCGCGCTCGCCGTCGCGCGAGGCCCCTACGCCGCCGGCGAGCGCGGGGCGCGGCCCTTCGGCGAGCTGCGCCGCGGCAAGGCGCGCCATCTCGCCCGTCGGATCGCGGGCGAGCAGCGCCTGCGCCAGCGCGCCGGCGGAGGACGCCACCAGGTCGAGCGTGTCGCCGATCGCCTCGCGCAATCCCGCCGCGCTGAAGCGCTCCGGCGTCACCGCCGGGCTCAGCAGGTAACGGTGCTCGAAGAGGATCGTCCTCTCGCGCTCGCTGCCCTGCATCGCGCCGTTGCCGACGTAGGCGAAGCGCGCGTCGGCGCGCAGGCGCTCGGCAAGCTCGCGCGAAAGCCGGGCGCGCGCGGCGCTGTCGGCGCCCTCGATCGCCATCAGCATCACGCGGCCCACGGCGCCCTCGCGCAGCTGGTCGACGAGCAGCTGCTGCGCCGGCGTGGGCGCGCGCGGCAGGAACGCGGACAGGTCGGCGGTATAGCGCGCGGTCGCGGCGAGCGCGCCGGCGACGGCCAGCCCGGCCAGCCACGCGGCGAGCGGCCCAGCCTGGCGCAGCCTCATGGCGCGCCCAGCCGCTGCACGCTCATCAGCGTGCTGTCGCCGTTCGCCTGCGCGATCTCGATCACGGTCACCTCCGCCCCCTGTCCGGCGATGCGGATGCGCGCCACCAGGTTCGCCATGCCGGTGTCGCGCGGCGTGAGCGTGAGCGCCCAGGAGCGCTCGCTGCCCTCGAGGCGCACGGCGTAGATGCGCTCCAGGGCCTCGCGGTCGCCAGCGAGGGTGGCGCGGATGCTCTCAACGAAGGCACCTGCCTCGGGGTGGCTGCGCAGATCGAGCTGCAGCCGGCGCTCGCCGCGCTCCAGCGTCAGCGTGTCGCCGTGGAGCCGCAGTACCTCGGGGCGAGGCCGCAGCGTGCGCTTTTCCAGCCGGTCGGGCGCTTCAAAACGCAGCTCGCCCGAGCTGACGAGCGGCTGCTCGAGCACGCGCACCGTCTTTTTCTCGACGAAGCTCGCGCGCGCCTGCGCTCTCTGCGCGAAGCCCTGCAGCAGCTGCTCCAGCGTCCAAACGGGCGCCGGCCAAACGCCAGGCGTCGCCAACAGCAGCAGCGCGAAAAGGCTAAGCCGCATCGGCCCAGAAATCGTAGAAATTGAACCAGTTGTACGGCGCAGCGCGGCAGTGGCGCTCGAGGCAGGCGACGTAGGCGGCGAGCGCCGCCTCGGGCGCCGGGGCGGCAGCGCCGAAGTCCGCCAGCGGCTCGAACTGCAGCACATAGCGGTTGCCGCCGCGGTACAGGCCGGCCATGAACGTCACCCGGCAGCGCAGCAGCGCCGCCATGCGCATGGGGCCGAGCGGAAAGCGCGCCGGCGCGCCGAGGAACGGCAGCGTGCACGTGTCGTCGTCGTGCAGCGCGCGGTCGGCGAGCACCCCGGCCATGCCGCCCGCGGCAAGGCAGTCGCGCACGCGCAGCATCGAGTCCACTTGCCCTAGCGCGATTACATCCTGGCGCGCTGCCGGGCTGAGCGCGGCCAGCGTCGCGTTCAGCATGCGCGCATTGTCCTCGTACATCACCATCGACACCTGCAGGCCTTGGCGTTGGCGTCCGGCGGCGCGCAACGCCTCGAAGCTGCCCAGGTGCGCGCCCATCAGCAGCTCGCCCGCGCCGGGCGAGGGCGGGTCGCGCACCTCGATGTCGAACAGATCGAAGCGCCCGTTCAGCAGGTAGACGCGGTCGAGCACGGTGGCGGCGAAGGCGTAGAAGTGCCGGTACAGCTCGGCGAGCGTCGCGCGGCGGCCGAGCGAGCGCGACAGGTACGCGCGCGAGGCGCGGCGCGCGCGCGGCACCGCGAGAAGGAAATACGCGCTCACTGGATGCAGCACGAGGCGCGCGGCGCGCCGGCCCAGGCCGAGCGCAATCCAGCGCATCGCGCGCAGCGCCAGCGGATGGCTGCGCTCGGGCGTGCGGTGCCAGGGTGCGGTCACGCGGCGGCGGTCTTGAGCTGCGCGGTGGCGACCACGCGGTCGCCGGCACGCAGCTCGATGCGGTTTCCGGTGCGGCGCACCTCGACTTCGATTTCGGGCGGCACCGGGTGCAGGAACTTGGCCGAGGCGATCTCGAGCCCCGGGCGCGCGAGGCCCAGCGCGTCGAGCGCCACGGCAAGCAGCAGCGCGCCGGGCACCATCGGCGCCCCCGGGAAATGGCCGGCGAACGCCGGGTGCGCGGCGGAAAAGCGCAGGCGCGCCTCGCTCACGGCGCGCGCTCCACGCCGTGCGACCGCGCCAGCGCGCGCAGCGCTTCGCGCGGCAACTTGCCACTCGCCGCGCGCGGCAGGCGCTCGAGCAGCACCAGGGGGCGCGGCAGGAAGGCCGCGTCGATGCGCTGGCGCAGCGCGGCCAGCAGCGTTTCCCGCGAGTGTCCGGGGGCGACCACGAATGCGGCGAGGCGCGTCACGCCGCCTGCCGCGCCATCGTCGGGCATGTAGAACACGCCGTCGGTGACGCCGTCGATCGCGCGCAGCTGCGCGTCGAGGTGCGCGAGCGAGGAGCGCTTGCCGGCGACGTTCACCATGTCGGCGAGGCGCCCGCGAAGCAGGAACCGGTCCGGCGCCAGCGGCTCAAGCACGTCGCCGAGCGCAGTGGGCTGCTCGACGTGGCCGCCGCTCGCCCAGGCCACTGCGTCGCGGAGCTCGACGCGAATGCCGGGCAGGGTGCGCCATTCGAGCTCGCGCGCCGTGCGCCGCGTGGCCATCTGGCCGGTCTCGGTGCAGCCGTAGATTTCGAGGAGCGGCGCGCCGAAGCGCGCCTCGGCGAGCGCGGCGAGCTCGGCCTCGAGCAGGGCGGTCGCGCACAGCAGCAGGTCTGCGGCGGGCGGTTGCGCCACCGCGTCGAGCAGCGTGCGCAGATGAAACGGCGCCGTCACCAGCACGCGCGGCCGCGGCAGCCGCGCCAGCGCGGCGCAGATCTCTTCCGGATAAAACGGGCGCTCCGCGCACAGCGCGCCGCCGCCGGCCAGCGCGGCGAGCACCGTGGACTCGAAGCCGTACATGTGCTGCGGTGGCACGGTGCCGAGAATCGCGGGGCGCGCGCCCGCCAGCGCCCAGCGCTCGAGCGCGCCGGCGACGTTACGCGATAACGTGCCCCAGTGCTTGCGGTTGGGGACCGGGGTGCCGGTGGAGCCCGAGGTGAAGACGATGGCACAGAGCTGATCGTGTGCTATTTCGGGCACCGCGAACGTCGGCGGGAGCGGGGCCGGCTCTGCGGGCGCGGGCACGCACGGCAGATCGATCTGCACAGTCGCATCGTCGGCGAGCAGGTAGGCGTCGGCGGCAAATTCGCGCAGGCGCTGCACCGTCTGCGGCGTGTGATCGGGCGGCAGCAGCGTGACCTGGCCGCGCAGCAGCGCGGCGGCGAGGCCGGTGGCGAACCGATAGCGGTCGGTACAGGCGTTGAGCACGTGGCGGCGCGCGGGCAACTGCCCGGCGAGGCGCGTGGCGTCGGCGAGGAACTGCGCGGCGCTCAGCGCGCGGCCGTCGCGGTAGGCGACGGCGCTACCGGCCGCCGCGCCGGCAATGAGCGGAACCGCGGTCATGCTCAGTGCGCCGCGCGGCTAGCGCGGCCCGGCGGTGGTGCGCGCGCCCGAATCCCAGTACGCGCGCACGCTGCGCGTCACGCCGCGGAGCACGCCGCCGTGGCTTAGCTCCGGGCAGACGCGCACGCGCACCAGGAACTCGGCGACGAACATCGCGCCGACCAGCGGCAGCGTGAGCAGATTGGCGAACACCGACCACAGGGCAAGCGGCGCGAGGAAAAACAGCAGCGCCGAGGCGGTCGCGATGGCGGCGCTGAATACGGCCCAGGCCAGGGTCGCGCCGCGCGTGTAGGCGAGGCCTGCCGGGCTGAGCGTGCCTTCGACCAGCAGCGCGAAGCGCGTCACCAGCGCCTCGCGCCCGGGGCGCAGGCTGGCACCGAACCACGCCGCCAGCGCGAGAAACATGGCCACGTGCTGCAGGAAGTAGAACCACGGAACGTAGGGGCCGAGGCCGCCGAGCGCCGCGCGGCCGGGTGCGGTCGTCAGCCAGTGCGCCAGCACGGCGTAGCCCAGCGCGAGCGCGATGAGCAGCGCGAGCCAGCCGCGTGTGCGCGCCCGGCTCACTTCGTGCGGTTCTGCGCGATGAAGCGGGCGAGGTTGGAGAGCGACGCGAAGATCACCGTGTTGTCCTCGTGATCGGAGCGCAGCCGCACCCCATAGCGCCGCGACACGACCAGGGCCAGCTCGAGAATGTCGATCGAGTCGAGGCCAAGGCCCTCGCCGTAGAGGGGCGCCTCCGCCGCGATGTCGCTGGGCGCGACGTCCAGGTTGAGCTCGGCCGTGATCAGCCCCGCCAGCTCCTCGAGGAGCGCCGGGTCGGCGGCGGGGGCGAACTGCGTGCTGACGGGAATGCTGGCCATGGTCGCGGGAAACAGTGTAACGGCTGCCCGGGCCCCGTTCAAACCGGCTGTGGCGCGCGGAACGCGAGCACCGCGTTCGTGCCGCCGAACGCGAAGGCGTTGGTGAGCGCGGCGCGCAGCGGCAGGTCGCGCCGCGCCGCGCCCGTGACGTGCAGGACGCCCGCGCACTCCGGGTCGAGGTCGGCAGCGTCGCCGAGCGTGGGCGGGATCGCGCCGTTGCGCAGGCCGAGGACCGTGAACGCGGCGGCGAGCGCGCCCGCCGCGCCGAGGGTGTGGCCGTGCGCCGACTTGGTGGCGCTCACCGCCACCTCGGCAGCGCGCCCGCCGAGCGCCGCGGCGAGCGCGGCGACCTCGATGGCGTCGCCTTCGCGCGTTCCAGTGGCGTGCGCGTTGACATAGTCGACCTCCAGCGGCGTCATCGCGGCATCGGCGAGCGCTGCGCGCAGCGCTCGCGCCTGGCCTTCGCTCGACGGGCGTACCAGGTTGCCGTGGTCGCAGGACTCGCCGTAGCCCGAGATCTCGGCGTAGATGCGCGCGCCGCGCCGCTCGGCGCGCGCCCAGTCTTCGAGCACCAGCGCGGCGCCGCCCTCGGCGAGCACCAGTCCGGCGCGCTCGCGCTGGAACGGCTTGCTCGCGAGTGGGGCGCTCTCGGCGTCGCCCGGCGCGAGCACCTGCAGCGCGAGCCAGGCGCGGATCACGCCGTAGGCGAGCGGCGCCTCCGAGCCCCCGGCCAGCATGACGGGCGCGGTGCCGCTACGCACGCGTCGAAACGCGTCGCCGATCGCCATCGCCCCGGAGGCGCAGGCGACCGAATAGGTGGCGCAGCACCCGCCCAGGGCGAGCTGGATCGCCAGGTGCGAGGCGCAGGCGTTGTTCATCGCCTGCACCACGGTGAGCGGCGGCAGGCGCTCGCGGCCGCTGATGAACAGATCCCGGTAGCCGCGCTCGAACACCATGGCGCCGCCCACGCCCGTGCCCCAGGCGATGCCCCACGATTCGCGGTCTTCGCTTGCCGCGGGCTCGAGACCCGCGTCGCGCCAGGCTTCGAGGCCGGCGGCGATGCCGAGCTGGCTGTAGCGATCGAGCGTGCCGGCCCGGGCGCGCCCGAACGCCGCGACAGCGTCGAAATCCGCGCACACGCCGGCGGGCAGCGACAGCGGCTTGGGCGCATCGGCGGGCGCGTGCAACCGCAGGCCGGAGCGGCCCGCGAGCAGCGCCTCGAACGACGCCTGCGCCGTGGCGCCGAGCGGGCTGACCATGCCCACGCCGGTCACCGCGACGCGGCGCGCGGTCACGATTTCGCAGCCGCCAGGCGTTCGATCAGCGCCACCAGTTCGCCGCAACTCTTCGGCGGCGGCGTGTCCTCGTCCACCTTGACGCCGAAGCGCTCTTCGATCTCGAACACCATCTCGAGCAGCGACAGCGAATCGACCCCGAGGCTGGCGAGCTCGGTGGCGGCGTCGGCCGACTTGACGTCGACGCCGAGGCGCTCCTGGATGTAGCGGTAGGCGGGTGCGGGATCTGCCATGGGACTACTTGCCCGCCACGGCGCCGATCTTCAGGACCGCCGCGCGCAGGCGCTTGGCGTCCTCGAACCAGAAGTCCTTGAACTCGGGAGCGTCGAGGTAGTTGATCGGCGTGCGCACCTTCTCCATCGCGCCGGAAAATAGCGGCGTCGCCACCGCCTCGCGCACCGCGGCGCGAAGCTTGTGCTGCGCCTCGGCGGGCGTCGCCGCGGGCGCCACCACGCCGGCCCAGATGTAGAACTCGACGTCCTGGTAGCCAAGCTCCTTGAAGGTCGGCAACGCCGGCATCAGCTCGAGCCGCTTGGCGCCCCAGCCGGCGAGCGCGCGCATCTTGCCCGCCTGGATCTGGCCGATCGCGGCCGCCGGCCCCGAGGCGAGCGCCTGCACCTCGCCCGAGAGCAGCGCCCGCACCGCCGGCCCGCCGCCCTGGTAGGGCACGTGGAACAGCTTGATGCCCGCGGCGTTGGCGAACATCTCCATCGCCACGTGCAGGGTGCCGTAGATGCCCGAGGAGGAGTAGTTGATCTTGCCGGGATTCGCTTTGGCGGCGGCGACGAAATCCGCCACCGTCTTGTGCGGGCTGTCGCCGCCGACCACCAGCACCGTCGGATCCGCGGTCACCAGCGCGATCGGCACGAAATCCGAGATCTGGTAGGGCGCGGGCTTGCCCTGCAGCGGGTCCGACACCGGGAAGATCGAGATCGAGGACAGCGCCATCAGGATCGTGTAGCCGTCGGGGTCCGCCTTGGCGGCGGCGGTCATGCCGATGGCGCCGCCGGCGCCGGTCCGGTTGACGACCACCACGGGCTGGCCGAGCGACTTCTCCATGGCGGCGGCGAGCGGCCGGCCGACGATGTCGGCGACGCCCCCCGGGGGAAACGGCACGATCATGGTGATCGGCCGGGTTGGATACTGCGCGTGCGCGCCGAAAGCGAGCACCGCGAACAACGCCGCAAAGATTCTCTTCATGATTCGCTCCCTCCTCCTGGTATGCCTGCAACCACGTTTCTGAATCCGGAATCCACGTACAGTACCTCGCCCGTGACCCCGGCGGCGAGATCGGACAACAGGAATACCGCCGCGTTGCCCACGTCCTCGGTAGTGACGTTGCGCCGCAGGGGCGCGTGCTCCGCGACAAACTTGAGCAACCTGCCCATGCCGGCGATGCCCGCGGCGGCCAGTGTCTTGATCGGGCCGGCGGAGATGCCGTTCACGCGGATGCCGCGCGGGCCGAGGTTCGCGGCGAGGTAGCGCACCGAAGCCTCGAGGCTCGCCTTGGCCAGGCCCATGACGTTGTAATGGGGCACCACGCGTGCGGCGCCAAGGTAGCTGAGCGTGACGAGCGCACCCTTGCCGCCCTTCATCATCGGCAGCGCCGCCTTGGCGAGCGCCGGGAAGCTGTAGGCCGAGATGTCGAGGGCGGTGCGGAAGGCCTCGCGCGAGAGCCCGTCGAGAAGTTCGCCGTCGAGCGTTTCGCGCGGCGCGTAGGCGATGGCATGCACCAGGCCGTCGAGCGAGTCCCAGCGCTTGCCGAGCTGGGCGAACAGCGCTTCGATCTGCGCGTCCTCGCTCACGTCGCAGGGCAGCGCGATGTCCGAGCCGAACTCGTGCGCCATCTCCTCGACGCGCTGCTTGAAGCGCTCGTTCTGGTAGGTGAAGGCAAGGGTCGCGCCCTCGCGCCGCGCGGCCTTGGCCACGCCGTAGGCGATGGAGCGGTTGCTGATCAGGCCGGTGATGAGGATCCGGCGACCGTCGAGTAGCGTCATGGTGCGCCGATTATACTTGCGCGATGCGCCCGATCCTGCTGCTGGCGTGCCTGGCCGCCGCCGGCTGCGGCGACGTCTGGAACGATCCCTATCCGGCGTCGGACCGCGGCAAGAACATCCTGTATTCGGCGTTCACCGAGCGGCCCAAGCACCTCGATCCGGTGCAGTCCTACACCGAGGACGAGGCGCGCTTCACCCAGCAGGTGTACGAGCCGCCGCTGCAGTACCACTACCTGAAGCGCCCCTACGAGCTGGTGCCGCTCACCGCGCTGGCAGTGCCGAAGGCGGCGCCGGCGCCGGGCGGCGGCGTCGTCTACACGATCCGCATCCGGCGCGGCATCCGCTACCAGCCGCACCCGGCGTTCGTCGAGGCGAACCAGGCGCTCGCGCCCGAGCGCATCGCGCGCCTGGATTCGCCCTACCGGCTGCCGCTCGGCACGCGCGAGCTCACCGCGGATGACTACATCTATGAGATCAAGCGCCTCGCCAGCCCGCGCCTGCACTCGCCGATCCTCGGCCTGATGGCCGAGAAGATCGTGGGGCTCGCCGAGTTCGCCGAGCGGCTGAAGAAGTTCGACACGCGCAAGCAGGACTGGCTCGATTTGCGCAAGCACCGTCTCGAAGGCGTGGAGAAGGTCGATGACCATACCTACCGCGTGCGGCTGAAGGAGCCCTATCCGCAGTTCGTGTACTGGCTGGCGATGCCGTTCTTCGCGCCGGTGCCCTGGGAGGCGGAGAAGTTCTTCTTCCAGCCGGGCATGGCGGAGAAGAACTTCACCCTCGACTGGTGGCCGGTGGGCACCGGCGCCTACATGCTCACCGAGAACAACCCGAACGCGCGGATGGTGCTGGAGAAGAACCCGAACTTTCGCGGCGAGCCGTACCCCTCCGAAGGCGAGCAGGGCGATGCCGCGGCGAGGTTGCTGGGAGATGCCGGCAAGACGATGCCGTTCGTCGAGCGCGTGGTGTACTCGCGCGAGAAGGAGGCCATCCCGTACTGGAACAAGTTCCTGCAGGGCTACTACGACTCCTCGGCGATCCCGAGCGACACCTTCGACCAGGCGGTGCGCGTCTCGGTGGGCGGCGAGGTGGGACTGACGCAGGAGATGCAGGACCGGGGCATCAAGCTGCGCACCTCGGCCGACGTGACGATCCTCTACCTCGGCGTGAACTGGCTCGACGACGTGGTCGGCGGCGACTCGGTGCGCGCGAGGAAGCTCCGCCACGCCATTGCCATCGCCGTGGACTGGGAGGAATTCATTTCCATCTTCCTCAACGGCCGCGGCAAGGTGGCGCACGATCCGCTCGCGCCGGGCATCTTCGGCCAGCGCGCCGGCGCCGAGGGCATCAACCCGCTGACGCACGTATGGGACAAGGGCCGCGCCGAGCGCCGTCCGATCGAGGAGGCGCGCCGGCTCCTGGCGGAGGCGGGCTACCCCAACGGACGCGACGCGAAGGACGGCAAGCCGCTCGTGCTCTACCTCGACACCGTGGGGCGGGGGCCGGGCGACAAGCCGCGCTTCGACTGGTGGCGGCGCCAGTTCGCGAAGATCTCCGTGCAGCTCGAGATCCGCGACACCGACTGGAACCGCTTCCAGGAGAAGATCCGCAAAGGGAGCCAGCAGCTCTACATCCTGGGCTGGAACGCCGACTACCCGGACCCCGAGAACTTCATGTTCCTGCTGCATGGCGCGCAATCACGCGCCAAGAGCCAGGGCGAGAACACTTCCAATTACGTCAACCCGGAGTTCGACCGCCTGTTCGAGCGCATGAAGACCATGCCGAACACGCCTGAGCGCCAGGCGGTGATCGACCGCATGGTCGAGCTCTACCGGCGCGACGCGCCGTGGGTGGGAGGCTTCCATCCCGTGTCCTATGGGCTCACGCACGCCTGGATGATGAACGGCAAGCCGAACAACATGGCGCGCAACAACCTGAAGTACCTGCGCGTGGACATCGAGCAGCGCGCGGCGCTGCGCCGCGAGTGGAACCAGCCCGTCGTCTGGCCCCTGGGCCTGCTGCTGCTCGCCCTCGTCGTCTCGGCAATACCCGCGGTGCGCAGCTACCGGCGGCGCGAGCGCATGGCCGCGAAGCCCGCGTAGATGCTCGCCTACATCATCCGTCGCACGCTGTACGCGATCCCGATCCTCGTCGGCATCAACCTGATCACCTTCGCGCTGTTCTTCCTGGTGAACACACCCGACGACATGGCGCGCATGCAGCTCGGCGTGAAGCGCGTCACGCCCGAGGCGATCCAGAAGTGGAAGGCCGATCGCGGCTACGACAAGCCCCTGTTGTGGAACGCCGGCGCGCCCGGTGCCGGCAGGTTCACCGAGACCATCTTCTTCGAGAAATCGGTGAAGCTGTTCGCTTTCGACTTCGGCCGCGCCGAGGACAACCGCGACATCGGCAACGAGATCCGTACGCGCATGGGCCCGAGCCTCGCGCTCGCCATCCCCGTGTTCCTGGTGGGCCTCGCGGTGAACATCACCTTCGCGCTCGGCATGGCGTTCTTCCGCGCCAGCTACCTCGACCTGTGGGGCGTGGTCCTGTGCGTGGCGATGATGAGCATTTCATCGCTGTTCTACATCATCGGCGGGCAGTACCTGATCTCGAAGCTGTGGCACCTGGTGCCGATCTCGGGCTTCGCCGACGGCACCGATGCGCTGAAGTTCCTCGTCCTGCCGGTGGCGATCGGCGTGATCGGCGGCATCGGCGCGGGCAGCCGCTGGTACCGGACGCTGTTTCTAGAGGAGATGGGCAAGGACTACGTGCGCACGGCGCGCGCCAAGGGGCTGGCCGAGTCGGTGGTCATGTTCCGCCACGTGCTCAAGAACGCGATGATCCCGATCCTCACCGGCGTCGTCGTCGTGATCCCGCTGCTGTTCATGGGCAGCCTGATCGTCGAGTCGTTCTTCGGCATCCCGGGGCTGGGCAGCTACACCATCGACGCCATCCAGGCGCAGGACTTCGCCGTGGTGCGCGCCATGGTGTTCATCGGCTCGGTGCTCTACATCGTCGGCCTGCTGCTCACCGACATCTCCTACACGCTGGTCGATCCGCGCGTGCGCCTCGCCTAGCATGTTGGTCTTCCTGCCGACCGACGTCCTGATCTGGCTGCTGGTGGCGGCGGTGGCCACCTTCGCGTGGTACTCGAGCCGGCGCGCGCACCTTGCCGCGCCCTGGGCGCGCGTGTTCCGCAGCCGCATCGCGGTGGCTTGCGCGGTGGTGCTCGGCTGCTTCATTGCCGTGGGCCTGCTCGATTCGCTGCATTACCGTCCCAAGCTGCCGCAGAAGGGCCCGCAGGCGCCGGCCGCCTATTCGGTGCAGGTCAACTCGGCGCTCGATGCGCTGCTCACGCCGCTGCGCACGCGCCTGGAGAAGACCTACTCCGCACCGCTCGCCACGCGCCTGTACCAGAAGGAGAGCGTGGAGCGGCCCGGCGGCATTACCGTGCGCGAATTCCCCCGCCTGGCGCACGGCGGGGCGCATTTGGAGGATGAGTCCGAGTGGGGCCGGGACGTGGCCGTGCGCGTCCTGGCAGGGCTCGCGGGCGCGGCCCTGCTGTGGGGGCTCGTGGTGTTCGCCGGACGGCGCACCCTGGCACGGCGCTGGCCGGCCGTGCCTTGGGGCGCAGCCGCCGCCGCGCTCGGCGCGGTACTGGCGCTGGCCGGCCCGGCGGCGGTGCTCGCCGAGGGCTATCACGTGCTCGGCACCAATCAGGTGGGCAGCGATGTCTTCTACCAGGCGCTGAAGAGCATCCGCACGAGCCTTGTCATCGGCACGCTCACCACGCTGGTGCTGCTGCCGCTCGGCATCGCCGCCGGCATTGCCGCGGGCTACTTCCGCGGCTGGGTGGACGACGCCATCCAGTACGTCTACACCACGCTCAACTCGATCCCCGGCGTGCTGCTGATCGCCGCCTCGGTGCTGATGGTGCAGGTGTACGTGGACACGAACCCGGAGCTGTTCCCGACCGCGGCGCAGCGCGCGGACTTCCGCCTGCTCGCGCTGTGCGCGATCCTCGGCGCGGTGGGCTGGACCGGGCTCGCGCGGCTGCTGCGCGGCGAGGCGCTGAAGCTCTCCGAGCTCGAGTACATCCAGGCGGCGCACGCCTTCGGCGTGTCGCACGCGCGCATCCTGGCGCGCCACATCCTGCCCAACGTCGCGCACATCGTCATCATCACGCTGGTGCTCGACTTCTCCGGCCTGGTGCTCGCCGAGGCGGTGCTGTCCTACGTCGGCGTCGGCGTCGACCCGTCCACCATCAGCTTCGGCACCATGATCAACGCCGCGCGCATGGAGATGGCGCGCGAGCCGATGGTGTGGTGGTCGCTCGCCGCCGCGTTCGTCTTCATGTTCGCGCTGGTGCTGGCGGCCAATCTCTTCGCCGACGCGGTGCGCGATGGCTTCGACCCGCGGGTGCGCGTATGAGCGCCGTGCTCGAGGTCAAGGGGCTGCGCACCGAGCTCGACGCGCCCGACGGGGTGGTGCGGGCCGTCGACGGCGTCGACCTCGAGATCCGGAAGGGCGAGTGCTTCGCGCTGGTGGGCGAATCGGGGTGCGGCAAGTCGATGACCGCGCTGTCCATCCTGCGGTTGCTGCCCGACGTGGGGCGCATCGCAGGCGGCAGCGTGCGCCTGGGCGAGGTGGACCTGCTCGCGCTGCCCGAGGCCGCGATGCGCGCGGTGCGCGGCCGGCGCGCGGCGATGATCTTCCAGGAGCCCGCCACCGCGCTCAATCCCGTGCTCACCGTGGGCCGGCAGGTCGCGGAAGTGATCGAGCGCCACACGAGCCTGCGCGGCGCCGCAGTACGCAAGCGCGCCCTGGAATTGCTCCACGCCGTGGGCATTCCCGAGGCCGAGCGCCGTGTGGACGAGTACGCGTTCCAGCTCTCCGGAGGACTGCGCCAGCGCGTGATGATCGCGGGCGCGCTCGCGGTGGATCCCGAAGTGCTGATCGCCGACGAGCCGACCACCGCACTCGACGTCACCATCCAGGCGCAGATCCTCGAGCTGCTGTCGAAGCTGCAGCGCGAGCGCGGCATGGCGCTCTTGCTCATCACGCACGACCTCGGCATCGTGGCGCAGATGGCCGACCGCGTGGCGGTGATGTACGCGGGCGAGATCGTGGAAGTCGCGCCACGCGAAGCGTTCTTTCGCGCGCCGCAGCACCCGTACTCGCAGAAGCTCTTTGCGGCGCTCCCCAGCGCGGCGCAGCGCGCGGGGCCGCTCGCGCAGATTCCCGGGCAGGTGCCGCCGCTCACCGGGGAATTCACCGGCTGCCGCTTCACCGAGCGCTGCGAATTCGCTTTCGAGCGCTGCCGGCGCGAGGCGCCGAAGCTGCTGCAGGTCGATCCCGCGCACCGCGCGCGCTGCCACCTGCGCGAGAAGGACCG
Organism: Burkholderiales bacterium; assembly: GCA_035459025.1. Classification (GTDB taxonomy): domain Bacteria; phylum Pseudomonadota; class Gammaproteobacteria; order Burkholderiales; family SG8-39; genus JAABQT01. Next base: position 19,063 of record DATHYT010000037.1, read on the forward strand.
AGCGGCGCCGCGCGCGGCGGCCGCGGGCGCGCCCGAGGCGCGCGCCGCGGGCGCGGCGCGCCCGCTGCTGCAAGTGCAGGACCTGAAAGTATACTTCCCGATCCGCCGCGGCGTCCTGCGGCGCACCGTGGGCTACGTGAAGGCGGTGGACGGGGTCACGCTGGCGGTGCCCGAGGGCCGCACGCTCGCGCTGGTGGGCGAGTCGGGCTCGGGCAAGACCACCGTGGGAAAGAGCATCCTGCAGCTCATCCGGCCCACCGCCGGCAGCGTGCGCTACGCTGGCGAGGAGCTCACGGGGCTTGGCCGCGCCGCGCTGAAGCCGCACCGCGCGCGCATGCAGATCGTGTTCCAGGACCCCTACGCTTCGCTCAACCCGCGCATGCGCGTTGCCGACATCCTGCTCGAAGGCATGCGCGCCCTGGGCGTGGGCGCCGGCGAGGCCGACCGGGTGAAGCGCTGCGACGCGATCCTCGAGCAGGTCGGGCTGCCCGCCGCGGCGAAAAGCCGCTACCCGCACGAGTTCTCCGGCGGGCAGCGCCAGCGGATCGCCATCGCGCGTGCGCTCGCCGTCGAGCCGCGGCTCATCGTCTGCGACGAGCCCACCAGCGCGCTCGACGTCTCGGTGCAGGCGCAGATCCTCAACCTGCTGCGCGAGCTGCAGGAGCGCCTGGGCCTCGCCTACCTCTTCATCACGCACAACCTGGCGGTGGTCGAGTACCTCGCGCACGAGGTGGCGGTGATGACCGCGGGCCGCATCGTCGAGCAGGGCGCGGCCGAGCAGGTGCTGCGCGCGCCGCGCCACGCCTACACGCGGGCGCTGCTCGAGTCGGTGCCGAAGATCGACTAGAAGATGGTGAGGCGCTGGCCGGCGCGGATGTGGCTTCCGATCCGGTTCCAGCGCTGCAGGTCCTTCAGCGGGATGCCGTAGCGCCGCGCGATGCTCCAGGGCGTCTCGCCACGGCGCACGACGTGGGTGCGGCCGCCCGCCGGGACGGGCGGGGCGTACATGATGGGCAGTCGCGCGAAGGATTCGCCGCCCTCGATCGGCACCACGAGGAGCTCGGGCATGCGCCGCGAGCGCGGGTGGATGCCGTTCACCTCGCGCAGCTGCGCAACCGACAGGCCGTGCCGGCGCGCGATCGACTCCAGCGAGTCGCCGCGCTTGGGCTTGTAGGTCTTCCAGGACACGAGCTGGTCGTCCTCGAGCTTCTGCAGGTTGTCGTGGAACACGTCCACCTTGTCCGCCGGCAGCACGATGCGCGGTGCCACCGCCGAGCGGATCACGGGGCGGCTGAAGCCCGGGTTGAGGTTGACGAAATCCTCCACCGACATCTCGGCGAGCTCGGCGGCGAGCTTGACGTCGATGTCGCGCGTCTTGGTGACGGTGGCGAAGTAGGGCTCGTTGGGGATCGGCGCGAGGGCGATGCCGTGCGCCGCCGGGTTGGCGATCAGGTTCTTCAGCGCCTGCAGCTTCGGCACGTAGCCGCGCGTCTCGCGCGGCATCGGCAGCGACAGGTAGTCGGTGGGCTTGCCGGCCTTGCGGTTCTTGGCGATGGCGCGCGCGACATTGTTCTCGCCCCAGTTGTAGGAGGCGAGCGCGAGGTGCCAGTCGCCGTGCATCTGGTACAGGTCGCGCAGGTAATCGAGCGCGGCGTCGGTGGACGCGACCACGTCGCGCCGGCCGTCGTACCACATGTTTTGCTTCAGCTCGTAGCGCCGGCCGGTGCCGGGAATGAACTGCCACAGGCCCGAGGCGTGCGAGCGCGAGTAGGCCATCGGGTTGAACGCGCTCTCGAACATCGGCACCAGCGCGAGCTCGGTGGGCATGTTGCGCTTCTCGAGCGCCTCGACGATGTGGAACAGATAGCGCCGGCTGCGCTCGAACACGCGCTGCAGGTAGTCCTGATTGGCGATGTACCAGCGCGTGCGCTCGTCGACCAGCGGCGAGCGGATGTCGGGCATGGCGAAGCCGCGGCGCAGCCGCTGCCACAGGTCGTCGACGCGCTGCGTGCGATCGAGCTTGGCGATCGCCTGCGGCTCGGCGAGCTCGCGCTTCTCGCCCTCGAACGGGGGCAGCCGCTCGGCGTCGAGCAGGCGCACCACGGGCAGCGGGGGCGGCGGCAACGGCGGCAACGGCAACGGCTTCTTCGCCACGGGCAGCGGCGCCGGATCGGCCGGCGGCACGGTCTCGGGGATGGCGAGGCTGACCGGGGGGGCTTCGGGCGCCGGCTCGGGCACCAGGGCGCACGCCTGCAGCAGCAGCGCCGCAGCTACGAAAATACTTCCGGAAAATCCCCTAAGTCCCTGCATGCAGGCCAGATACTACCTGCTCAGCCACGGTTCTTCCAGTCCCGGATGGCGGCGAACACCCGCACCGGGTCCGAGACGCGCGAACCGAGGTACTTGTTGGCGGATTCGACCACCGCGGGCTCCGCCCAGCGCAGGAACGGGTTGGTGGCGCGCTCTTCGCCCAGGGTCGAGGGCAGCGTCGGCTTGCCCGCGTCGCGCAGCTTGCGGTCGCGCGCGAGGCGCGTGGCGAGCGCGGCGTTCTGCGGCTCGACCTGCTGCGCGAACGCGATGTTGGCGAGCGTGTATTCGTGCCCGCAGTAGACCTTGGTTGCGTCGGGCAGCGCGGCGAGCTTGGCGAGCGAGGCCATCATCTGCTCGGGCGTGCCTTCGAACAGCCGCCCGCAGCCGCACGCGAACAGCGTGTCGCCGCAGAACAGGCTCCCTGCGCCATAATAGGCGATATGCGCTCGCGTATGCCCAGGAATATCGAGCACCGAGAGCGTGACGCCGAGCTCGGGGATTTGCACCGTGTCGCCTTCGCGCACGGGCCGCGTCAGCGTGGCAATCGGCTCGCCCTTGGGACCGTAGACCGGCACCTTCCTCAGGGCCAGCAGCTCCGGAATGCCGCCGACGTGATCGGGGTGGTGATGCGTGGCGAGGATGGCGCAGAGCTCGAGCCTCTCGCGCTCGAGGTACTCGAGCACCGGGTGCGCCTCGCCCGGGTCGACCACCGCGGCGTGGCGCGCGTCGCGCAGCGTCCAGATGTAGTTGTCGCGCAAGGCCGGTAGCGGAACGATTTCGAGCATATGGATCGCCAGTCCTTCGTGTCGGAAGCCGCGGCCAAGTATAACGGCGAGCGCGCGTCCTTTTCCGGCTGGTGCGCGACGCCGCTCGGGCGCTACGTGCTCGACTGGGAGATGCAGCAGTTCGACAACGCGGTCGAGGACGTGTTCGGCTACCGCGCGGTGCAGGTCGGTCTGCCGGAGTTCGCGTTCCTGCGCCAGAACCGCATCCCGTACCGCTTCACCGTGGCGCTGGAAGAGGGCGCGGCGCTTGCCGCCGACCCGCTGCAGCTGCCGCTTGCCTCGCAGAGCCTCGACCTCGTCGTGCTGCCGCACGCGCTGGAGTCGCACCTCGACGCGCACAGCGTGCTGCGCGAGGCCGAGCGCGTGCTGCGGCCCGACGGGCAGGTGGTGATCTCCGGATTCAACAACGCGTCGCTGTGGGGCCTGCGGCGATGGTTTGCCGGCCGCAACGCCGGCTCGCCCTGGGACGCACGCTTCATCGGGCTGCTCAGGCTGAAGGACTGGCTGCAGCTGCTGTCGTTCGACCTGAACGGCGGGCGCTTCGGCTGCTACGTGCCGCCGCTTACGCAGCCCGCCTGGCGCGAGCGCTTCGCGTTCATGGAAAAGGTGGGCGCGCGCTGGTGGCCGATCCTCGGCGGCGTGTACGTGGTGCGCGCGGTGAAGCGCGTGCACGGCATGCGCCTCATCACCCCCGCCTGGCGCAAGGAACGCAAGCGTCGGCGGGCGCTCGCGGCGATGCCGCAAAAGAACGGGCACGTGACGCAGCGGCGGCATGATCGCTGAGGCGGTGGAGGCCTTCGCCGACGGCGCCTGCCGCGGCAACCCGGGCCCGGGGGGCTGGGGCGTGCTGCTGCGCGTGGGCGGCCGCGAGCGCGAGCTGCACGGCGGGGAAGCGCAAACCACCAACAACCGCATGGAGCTCACCGCGGTGATCCGCGCGCTGGAGGCGCTCGCGCCCGGGAGCTCGGTGCGCGTGTACACCGACTCGCAGTACGTGCAGAAGGGCATCACCGCGTGGATCCACGACTGGAAGCGCCGCGGCTGGCGCACCGCGGACAAAAAGCCGGTCAAGAACCAGGACCTGTGGATGCGCCTCGACGAGCTGGCGCGCGCACACGACGTGGAGTGGCACTGGGTGCGCGGCCACGCCGGGCACCCGGAGAACGAGCGCGCCGACGCGCTCGCCAACAGGGGCATCGACAGTGGCGTCTAGGAAGGAGGCGGATGTCCGTTCCTAGGCAGGTCGTGCTCGACACCGAGACCACGGGCCTGTCGGCGAGCCTCGGCGACCGGGTGATCGAGATCGGCTGCATCGAGCTGCTCAGCCGGCGCGTGAGCGACAACCACTTCCACCGCTACGTCAATCCGGAAAGAAAGAGCGACGAGGGCGCGCTGCGCGTGCACGGCCTCACCGAGGAGTTCCTCGCCGACAAGCCGAAGTTCGCCGAGATCGCGGGCGCGTTCCTCGACTACGTGCGCGGCGCCGAGCTGATCATCCACAACGCCGATTTCGACGTCGAGTTCCTCGACCTCGAGCTGGAGCGCGCGGGCCTCGGGCGCCTGAAGGAGCACGTCGCCGGCATCGTCGACACGCTGGCGCTCGCGCGCGAGCTGCATCCCGGCCGGCGCAACTCGCTCGACGCGCTGTGCGAGCGCTATGCGGTGAACAACGCGCACCGCACGCTGCACGGGGCAATCCTGGATGCGCGGCTGCTGGCCGAGGTCTACCTCGCGATGACGCGCGGGCAGGACAGCCTGGCGATGGACCTGGAGACCGCCGCCGAGCAGGCCGCGGTCACCGCGCGCATCGACGCCTCGAAGCTCGTCGTGCTGCGCGCCTCGGAAGAAGAGGAGCGCGCGCACGAGGCGTACCTCGACGGCATGGCGAAGGAGGCGGGCGGGAAGATCGTGTGGCGCGGCGCGTAGCTACGCCGTCTGGCCGCCGCAGGAGCTGCCGGCGCCCGCGGTGCAGCCGAAGCAGTGGCGCGCGGTGACGATCGCGCGCCGGCGCCAGGCCCGCTCGTCGAAGTCGCGGATGTGGGCGCCGGCCGCTGCATCGAGCGCCAGCTCGAGCATCTGGTTGAAGTCGCAGTCGTAGAGCCGCCCGTCCCAGCCGACCGAGAGCGTGCTGCGGCACATGACGCCGGCGAGCGCGCCGGGATTGAAGGCGTTCGCCAGCCGCTCCAGGTAGGCCTCGAGGTTTCCCGTGTCCTGCAGCCATTCGAGAAAGCGCGCGATCGGCATGTTGTTCAGCACGAACAGGCGGTCGAACGTGAGGCCGAAATTCCTCTGCAGCCCCTCGCGCCACTCGCGCTCCACGCTAGCCTGGGCGGCGCCGAGGAAGGCGCCGGCGGGGTTCGAGACCAGCGTCAGGCGCCGCTTCGGGTCGCCCACGCCGTAGCCGGCGGCGTTCAGGATGCGGAGCGCGCGCAGCGAGCGCTCGAACACGCCGTCGCCGCGCTGCGCGTCGGTATTCGGGCGGCGGTAGTGCGGCAGCGAGGCGACGATCTCGACGTTGCGCTCGGCGAGCCAGTCCACGAGGCCGGCATTGCGCGGCAGCAGCAGCACGGTAAGGTTGCAGCGGTCCATGACGTGCTTGCCGGCGTCGAACGCGGCCTGCACGACGTCGCGAAAGCGCGGGTGCAGCTCGGGCGCGCCGCCGGTGAGGTCCACCGTGTGCGCCCCGGTGGCGCGTACCGCGGCGATTACCGCGTCCACCGTGGCGTCGTCCATCACGGCGTCGGTACGGTCGGGGCCGGCATCGACATGGCAGTGCCGGCAAGTCATGTTGCAGAGCTTGCCGAGGTTGACCTGGAAGATCTCGAGCTGCGCGGGCGCGAGGTCGGGCGCCATTGCGCCGAACTCGCGGCGCAGCGGCACGCCGGCGAGGAGCTTGAGCTGCTCGGCGGGCGCCGCGAGCGGGGCCTGGCGCCGCTTGAGGCTCTGCGCGGCGCGCGGCGAGGCGCGGTCGTCGGCGAGCTCGACCGCGATCTCCTCCAGACGCAAGGGAATGCTGGCCGGGCGCACCGCTACATGCCCCTCTTCTTCGCCTGCTCGCGCATCTGCATGCCGTGCACCAGCGACGAGCCGCCGCGGATGGCGACCGCGACGTGCAGCGCCTCGGTCATCTGCTCGAGGTCGGCGCCCTTTTGCTGGCAATCCTGGGTATAGGCGTCGATGCAGTAGGGACATTGCACGGTGTGCGCCACGGCGAGCGCGATGAGGCTCTTTTCCCGCGCGCTGAGGGCACCGTCGGCGAATACCGCGCCGTAGTAGTCGAAGAACTTCTTGCCGAGCTCGGGGCTGGCCTCGGAAACCTTGCCGAAGTCGGCGAGGTGCTGGGGATCGAAATAGTGGTTCATGACGGCCTTGTCGTCGTTGGTCGAAGAGGCAGGCGCCGAGCTTACAGTAGGCTAACGCGCGAAGATCACGAACAGCGCTACGCCAAGCGTCGCCGCCGACAAGGCGATGGCGGCGAGGCACAGCAGGTACGCGCGGCGCAGCCGCGCCTCCGCGATCGCCGCCGCCTGGTGCAAGGCCGATACCGTGCCCTGGAGCTGCTCGGCGAGCGCCTTGATGTTGTCCGCGTTCTGCGAGGCGGCCGCCTGCAGCTCGGCGATCTGCTGTTGCATGAGCTGCGCCTGGTTGGCGGCCTCGGCGCTCTTCTTGGTGAAGACGGGCGCGGCGACGGTGATCAGGGTGCCGACGTGCGGCAGGACGGCTTTCAGCGCGGGCAGGAACCAGGCGGCCATCGGCGTAGTGTCGCAGATTCAGCCGGCCGCGCCCCCGCGCGCCGCGCGCAGCTCGTCGATGACCTGCGGATTGACCAGCGCGCTGAGGTCGCCCGGATTCTCGCCGAGAATCGCGGCGCGGATCACGCGGCGCATGATCTTGAGGTTGCGCGTCTTGGGCAGCTCGGACACGAAGAGCACCGCCTTCGGCCTGAACGGGGTGCCGAGCCCGCGTGTGACGACGGCCTCGAGCTCGCTTTGCAATGACGCGGCCGGTGCGACACCCGGCTTGAGTGCGCACGCGAGCACCAGCGCCTGCCCCTTGATGGGATCGGGCACGCCGATCGCCGCGGCCTCGGCGAGCTTGCCCGTCGCCATGAGCAGCGCCTCGATCTCCGCGGGGCCGGTGCGCTTGCCCGCGATCTTCAGCGTGTCGTCGGAGCGGCCGCGGATGTACCAGTAGCCGTCGGCGTCGCGCACGGCGAAGTCGCCGTGGTGCCACACGCCCGGCCAGGTGCTCCAGTAGCTTTCGATGTAGCGCGCGTCGTCCTGCCACAGGCCGCGCGTGAGGCCGATCGGCGGCCGGCGCATGACGAGCTCGCCCACCGTGCCGGGCGGTACCGGCGCACCGCGCTCGTCGACGACGTCGGCGCCGGCGCCCGGGATCGGCGTGTTGAACGAGCAGGGCTTGAGCGGCCGGAGCGGCGTGCAGCCGAGAATACCGATCATCTCGGTGCCGCCGGAAAAGTTGAGCAGCGGCACGCGGCCGCCGCCGACGCGCTCGAACAGCCAGTGCCAGGCGTCCGGCGTCCAGGCCTCGCCGCTCGAGATCATGACGCGCAGGCGCGAAAGGTCGTGCCGGCGCCAGGGCTCGCAGCCCTCGGCCATGAAGGTGCGGATGGTGGTCGGGGCGACCCCGAGGTAGGTCACCCCGTGCTCCGCGGCGGCGCGCCACATGCGGTCGGGCTCGGGAAAGTTGGGGGCGCCCTCCACGGCGACGAGCGTGCCGCCCATGACGGGCGTGCCGTAGGCGAGCATCGGCCCGACCACCCAGCCCATGTCGCTCATCCACAGGATGCGGTCGCTCGACTTCCAGTCCATGGTCAGCCACATGTCGAGCAGCACTTTCATCGGGAAGCCGACGTGCGTGTGCACGACGCCCTTGGGCTTGCCGGTGGTGCCCGATGTGAAGAGCAGGAGATAGGGCGCGTCCGCTTCCATTGGCTCGGTCGGCGCACCGGCGCCGCGGCCGGCGGCGAGCTCGTGCCACCAGTGGTCGCGCCGCGCATCCCAGGCGACGGCGTTGCGCGCGTGGCGCAGCACAATCACGTGCTCGAGCGCGGGCGCGCCCCGCGCGGCCTCGTCCACGACGGCCTTGGCGTCGACGAGCTTGCCGCGCCGCAGGCTGCCGTCGACGGTCACCAGCGCCCGTGCGCCGCCGAGCGCGAGGCGATCGGCCATGGCGTCGGCGCCGAAGCCGGAGAACAGCGGCATGACGATGGCGCCGATCTTCGGGATGGCGAGCGCGGCGACCACCGTTTCGACGAGACTCGGCAGGTACATCGCGATCACGTCGCCGCGCCCGAGGCCGAGCGCGCGCAGGCCGGTGGCGAGCGCGCATACCTCCCCGTCGAGCTCTCGATAGGTGAGGCTGCGCCGCGCGCCGTCTTCACCCTCCCAAACGAGCGCGGTCTTGCCGTAGGTGGGCGTGCCGCGCCAGCGGTCGAGCGCGTTCAGCACCACGTTGGTCGTGCCCCCCACGCACCAGCGCGGCCAGGCGATGCCCGCGGATTCGTCCAGCGCGCGCGTGTAGGGCGTGTAAAAGGCGAAGCCGGCCGCGCCGATCAGTGCGCGGTAGAAGCGCTCGGGCTCACGCTCGGCGCAGGCGAGCAGTTCCTCGTAGCCCGCGACGCCGAGCGCGCGCATGAACGCGGTCGCGTTCGCCTGCGCCACCCCCTGCGGGTCGGGCCGCCAGGCGATGCCGTCGCTCAGCGTCACGCCTGCGCCGGGAACGCCCGCGCCAGCAGGTTGTACAGCCAGCCGAAGATCGCGCCGGCGATGGCGCCGTCCACCGCGGCGTAGAGCGTGCCCACGATGACCGAGCCGGCGCCGGTGCCGGGACGGTAGCCGGGATAGATCGAGGCCGAGAGCTCGAGGAAGGCCGAGCCGTACCCTGGCGAGGCGAGGTTGGCGAGCGCGACGATGAGCAGGGCGGCGCCCCAGAACAATCCGGCGGTCAGTGCGAGCGCGGTGATGTTGAGCTTCATAGAACCTCCTCTACTCGAACGATGAAGGGCAACGCGGGCCGGATTGTCGCGACGGTCATCGCGGAACAGCCGTACCCCAATAATTGAAGCTTGCCGGGCGCCAGCCCGGCAAGTACATGGTGTCCAGGCTCGTGATGCGAAACCCTGCGGTCTCGATGAGCGCCGGAATCGGGCGATTCAGGTTGCAGCCGCCCCCGAGCCGCTTCCACAGCGGATTGAGCCGATCCTGCCAGCGACGCACGCTCGCATCCGGCGCCGCCCCGTGCTCGCAGAAGACGAGCTCCCCGCCCGGCCGCAGGACCCGGCTGATCTGCCGCAGCGCCGCCGTCGTGTCAGGAATGGTGCACAGCGTGTAGGTCACCACAACGGTGTCGACGCTGTTTTCATCAAGCGGGATCGCGTCGCTCGGCGCTTCGATGAACTCCACCTCGAATGGGCGCGCGCCCGCGGCCCGCTTGGCCATCCGCGTCATCTCGGGCGCCGGATCGAGGCCCCAGACCTTGCTCACCTTTGCGGCGTCATAGAAGGAGAGGTTCAAGCCGGTGCCGATGCCGACCTCGAGTACGCGCCCGCGGGCGAGCGGCACCACCTTCTGCCGCTGGCGCATCGCCGGCTTCAGGCCGCAGGCGAAGTTGACGGCCCGCGGAAGGATGAAGCGGCTATACAGTCCCAAGGACTTCTCCTGGCCCGACACGAAGGTCGACAAGCAGCGCGAAAGCGTCGCGCACGGCGCATTCGACGGCGCAGGGGTCTGCGGAGGTGCTGCCGCCGGAAGTGCCGCTGGTCATGGCCAATATCCCTCGGGTGGACGCGGCAAGGATATACCCCTGGGTAACCACGGCGATATACTTTCCTTCCTCATGCAGAAGTCCAGTGCCTACGAGCAGGACCTGTACCGCAACCCCGCCAATTACGCCCCGCTGACGCCGCTCGCTTTCATCGAGCGCGCAGCCAGCGTGTACCCGCGGCGCACCGCCGTGATCCACGGCGCGCGCCGCTTTACCTGGGGCGAAACCTATGCGCGCTGCCGGCGGCTCGCCTCGGCGCTGGCCAAGCGCGGCATCGGCAAGGGGGACACCGTGGCGGCGATGCTCGCCAATACGCCCGAGATGTACGAGTGCCACTTCGGCGTGCCGATGACGGGCGGGGTGCTGAATACGCTCAACACGCGCCTGGACACCGACGCGATCGCCTTCATGCTGAACCACGGCGAAGCGAAGGTCCTGATCACCGACAAGGAGTTCGCGCCGACGATCGAGGGTGCGCTGAAAAAGCTCGGGCGCGCGATCGAGGTGATCGACGTCGAAGACCCCGAGTTCGAGGGCGGCAAGCGCCTCGGCAAGGCGACCTACGAGCAGCTGCTCGAGGAAGGCGACCCGGCGTTCGACTGGCGCTGGCCCGAGGACGAGTGGCAGGCGATCTCGCTCAGCTACACCTCCGGCACCACCGGCGATCCGAAGGGCGTGGTGTATCACCATCGCGGTGCGTACTTGAATGCGGTGTGCAACATCCTCACCTGGGGCATGCCGCACCACGCGGTGTACCTGTGGACGCTGCCGATGTTCCACTGCAACGGCTGGACCTTTCCCTGGACCATGGCGGCGAACGCGGGCACCAACGTGTGCCTGCGCAGGGTCGAGGCGGCGAAGATCTTCGAGCTGATCAAGGCGCACAAGGTGTCGCACTACTGCGGCGCGCCGATCGTGCATTCGACGCTGGTCAACGCGCCGGAGGCGATGAAGAAGGGGATCGAGCACAAGGTGTCGGCGATGGTGGCCGCGGCCGCGCCGCCGGCGGCGATGATCGAAGGCATGGAGAAGATGGGGTTCGACCTCACGCACGTCTACGGCCTCACCGAGGTGTACGGGCCCGCCACCGTGTGCGCGAAGCACGAGGAGTGGGGCGCGGCCGACATCTCCGAGCGCGCGCGCCTGAACGGCCGCCAGGGCGTGCGCTACCTGATGCAAGAGGGCTTGAGCGTCATGGACCCGCAGACCATGAAGCCGGTACCCGCCGACGGCGAG